>CAZNAW010000037.1:0-14716 GCA_964571165.1 uncultured Occallatibacter sp.
CGGTGCTGATGTTCGCCGGAGAGGCCGACCATTTTGAGAATTGCTGCCTGATCGAAACAGCGCGTGCTATTGAAACGAGCGCCAAGGCCAACAACGCGCCCTTCGAACTCGTTACCTATCCCGGAGCCGACCACGACTTCATCAAGGGAGGAAGAAACTACAATCCCGCCGCGTATGAAGATGCCCTCAATCGCACCGCGGTCAAATTGAAAGCGGCCTTCGCCGGTCAAAGCAGCACGTCAATTGGTGCCAGGCAGAGTTCCGATAACTAGACTGGTTTTTATGATGTTATAAGGCAAGCCCTGCAGGTTGGAACCAAGCCAGGAAGTTATCGAAGCTGATTTCGGCAAGCAACTCTCCGATGAGACCGTAGCTTTCCAAAAAAAAATACCACATTAAATCATGAAGAGCACTAAGTGGCAAAAATGGGTAGTGGGCCTCAATATCCTGGATGGGCCGGTCAAACTCGTGCCCGTAGTTGCACCGGTACTCTGGTTGCTTGGTTGTTCTCTTCTTGATTCCGGTTCTTTTGCATAAAAAGCAAGCCGATTATCCTCCTTCAGTTGATGAGCATGTTCTCAGGGTCTTCGGACGACTTGCGTTTATGATCTTTGCGTTGACCATCTGAGGGCTGCTGCCGCTCTGGGGTTTTTCCTCGCCATTCAGAACTTAACCGACAAACAGCATGTTAGGCCCGCTGCCGTGTGCGCCAAAGCCAGTACCTGGACCAGTCGAGCAGCAGTAGGCCGAGGATCAGGTCAATTGGCTGCCAGTCCGCGCGGTGCATCCGAACCGGCATGATCGGATGTCGATGTAAGTAGCGGGATTTGTCACCGAGTGGTAGACAACAGCCTGTGTGGCAAGGTTTCGCTATAGGTTGGCTACAGTGCCATATGTTCGGCATGGTTCTGGCCAAAGGTGAGGTGACAGGTACAACCCAGTATGCCTGCATGGGCGAAACAGAGACCGCATTGTCTGGCTGTGCGGTGTTCTCGCCGTGGGATTAGTGGGCATTACTTCCAGCGCTTTGGGCGCCTGGCTGGGGCTCGGGCGGAAACTGAGCTGCGATCCATCCCGATAAACCGGTTATCTTCCATGCCTCCCGGTGAGCGGCCACATCTTTGAACTGGACCAGCCGGTCATGAGGCACGGCCGCGGCGATCTTGTCTCTCGCAGGCGGGAATGTATCCGGATCATTCATGATCTGCTGGACACGAACTGCGCGGTCTTGAAGCTGGGACAGATAAGTGACCGGATCGAGCATGGAAACCTTGTTCAAAAAGTCGGAGGTCAGAAGGCTTGCGCGCTGTTCTTCCGGAACCAGCGGCGACGTTTTCAGCCAATCGGGCCAGTCTCCCCAGGGATTGAGCAAGTCGAGCGCTCGAATACGGGGGTCGGCCACCGCTGCCAAAATCGCAATCGAACCGCCCGATCCCTGTCCCCACATGCCAACCTGGTTCGCAGTCAGATCTCCGCGTTGCGCAAGGTAGTCAAGGATCAACTGAACGTCGTGCACAGAGGAGCCCAGAGACTCCTGTAATTCGGGGATGAACCACTCCCTCATGGGGCGGCCGCGAAAGCGTTCGCCGGTCAGTGCGGACACAAATCCCACCGCCGCCAATCCATTGCGTGTGGCGCGCTTGCACCATCCATCGTCCATGAAGCGATCGATTTCGGATGGAAAGCCATACAAGTAAAGTACGACCCGAGGTCTCTCCACTCCATGGGGTTTGACGACATACATATCAATAGGATCGCCGCGCCGCCACTCCAGACGAACCTCTTCGCGGGAGTATGTCGGGGTGTCCATCTTTCCCAGCAAGGCTCCGTTGAGAAGCGGCTTGAGAAGCGACCGATCTACAGGCAGTTTCGTCCAGTCCTCGGCTTGCCGTTTCTGCGGCGTCGCGGCGGATGAGCTGCTTGCAGCTTTTGCCGGAACGGCGGAGGAAAACTGATCTGTTCGTTGTGCGTCGCAACTGCCTGCCGTCAGACTGGCGAAGATGGAGAGGAACACAATACTACGGAACATGGACCCTCGGCGTGAGATGTTGGGATTGAACTCTTACAGGTGCGTTGAATCTGCGCATGGAAAGTCGCCTGAACGGACGCGGTTGAAGGAGATTCGTGTTCAGTGTAAATGAAGATGGGCAGGCCGGCTTACTTCAGTCGGCCTGCCCATAATTCGTTGAGTGGTGCGTGCGAAGTTACTGGCGCTCTCCGGTGTTGCCGAGTTGGGTGGCATTGTCGGTGTTGTATTCTTTGTCGGATCCGACGGAGTAAACGAGTCCGCCTACGTCGCCGCCGCACTCAGCAACGGAGCCCACTCCGTTGGCAGGCTGGCCTGTGGCCGAGCCCGTTCCGAAGCACGGGAAGGTGACGTTCGGAGGCGCAAAGTGAGAGCGAACGATCTGGAGCTGAGCAACCGGCACAAAGTCGGGTTGCGTTGACGACAGGAACTTCGCAGCCGAACTAACCAGAGCCGACGCGGCGCTATAGCCGGTGCCGCTTTGATCCGATACCAGACGCAGAAGAGACCAGATCGGATAGGTTCCATCCTTGACATGCGACAGGGTCACATTGCTCAGTAACTCGTTGCTGCTGGTGGGAATAAGACCATCCGACCAGGTTTCCTGGATGGGATCGACGCCGTCAACCGTAAGGTACTTGCCGGTTTGAGCGGTAGCATTCTTGAAGTTGGCCGCACTCCAGAATGAGTAACCAAGACTGTCGGCATTGTTGAGGACTGCGGCGACTTCGTCGCCGGTGCCGATGGCGCGATAGCGGCCGGCGTTGGTGTTGGTGTTGCCGCTGAATTTCCGGCCCAAACTCGCCGCTGTTTCAACGAGAGGATTCAAGTTAAACGCGCCTGAGGCGCAATGGTAGGGGGGAAAGGATGCTCCGGCAGTATTTGCATTAAACGCGGCAAGCCCTACATCCTGCGATGTCCGGAGTTCAAGACTGTTCGGAATCGCATATTCCATGGTGTTGTAGGTTCCGGAAAGGGGCTCGCGGACAAAAACGGTTGAGCCGCTGATCCCTGCGGCAGTCTGGAGCGCCAGGTCGGACGTTCTTCCGTAAGTGCCGTCCAGATAGCCGGCGAGGGTGGCGCGGTCGATATTCGAGACCAGGAGGCTGCCAAAGCCGGCTTCATTCGACGGGTTCACGAAAACCACGATGGGAACGGCGCCCACCGGAGTCACGGTATAAGTGCCGGGCAAGGTGGCGCCGCTGATCGGATCAGTCCCCGTCAAGTTGAAACCGAAAGCGTGGAAGGCGCCGGAGCCGGACAGAGGTGCTTCTTCAATGTCGTTCCCGATTTCCGGGTTGGCGCCAGAACCCTGATAGCCGAGGCCGAGATACTGCGATCCTGTGGTAACCGGAGTCCCGCAGGCGGTCAAAGCGCGCATCATGGCAAAGGCCGCATCCTCGGGACGAATATCGGTTGCGGCGACATTGACCGGCTTGCCGTTGATTGCAGATATGACGGACGCGGGCAAATTGGTGTCGGTAAAGCCCACCAGGCTGCCTGCGCCGGTGCCAGGAGTGCCGTTTACCACAATTGTGCACCGGGGACTTGCGAAGAAGCAGCGGTTGCCGACCACGGAGTCAGTGTTGAGGTAGATGTTTACCACCGAATCAGTGCCCGGAGCGGCGCAAGTATTGCCGCCGACGGTGCCAGGAGTCCAGGTGACCCACGGCTTGGCCGAGTCTGTGTTGTCGGTAGAAACACGTGTGTCCTGTAGCTCGATGACGCCCGAGCCCGCCGTCCAGTTGCAGCCGGCGGTGGTGGCCGACGCCTGCCCCAGTTCCAGCCACAGCGCCGAGGAACCAGCCGCTGCCAATTGCAGCGTCTGGGCGTGAAGGTTGGCCGCGACGAAAACAACCATCGCAGCGACTGCAACTAGCGCCTGCTTCATTTTCATTCTGCTGCTCCTAGTACTGCCTGTGTTGCGCGGCTCTCACGCGGGGAGGAGAACACCGCTTGATGACAAACCTAGGGCTAACTCAGAACCGCTACGGCTCGATGCCCAAAACATCCGCAGAAACCCTTATACGTTCAACCTCCAAAAAACATTTGAATTTCCGGTGTAATTCGGTGTAATTCATTGAAAATTTACACGCACCTGCGAGCGCTCATTTCCGGCACGCGTCGATGCACTTTCACTCTCCGGAATGCAACATGGATGATTGCGTAATTGTTACTGGAATAATAAAAACATTTGTCACAGACTCGACTTCATTCGACATCTACATGGAATTGAAATTCATGCTATTTTCACGAGCATGCTTAAACCCGCCGACGTAGTATTGCGCTTAGACCTGCAGATGCCGTGTTGACGAGAGAAGAGCCTTCTCCAGAGCCGCACCGCCCAATCGAGCAGGGTTTCAATCGAAATAATGAATTCAGGATTTCAATCGGCGCATCGCAGGAAGTTTCGAATGGTTATCGAGTGCAACAGGGAGGGTTTGTGAAGATTGCACTAACCCATGCGCTGGCCCTGGAAGAAGGTTATTTGGGGAGCTTGGGAGGCTTGTTTTCAACTATGAATATAGGATGGGAAATGTCCTCCGATAAGCTTCACTCGATCACGCAAACCCCGCAAGCGGTGGTTTGGGCTCAATGCATCAAAGCATTGTCCAATTCGCTAAGAACCCATTCCATCCTCTGATGAATAAGCCAAATCGGCCTACTCAGGCTAGTTGCGACTGAAGTGAGGAGCTAATCTGTGATTGAACTCAAGTCATCCAATATACCGACATTTGTGAAGGGCTTTCAGCGCCATATTCTGCTTGCGGGTGTGGTGTTCCTAAGTTCCTCGAGCGTACTGCTCCTCTCCGGGTGCAGTTCGGCATTTACCGGCGGCCATTCGCAGCCGCTGGGCGCAGTAGAAGTTAGTGGGATCACCGGCGTAGTGCATGGCGGCCAGCAGGCAGTTACCACCTCGGCGGTGCAGATCTACGAGGTTTCAGCTGCAGGGGCCGGTTATGGCGCTGCCGCCATGCCGGTTACAGTGGACGGAACGACGACCGGAACGGTTGTGAGCACGTCGACGGACACAAGTGGCAACTGGACTTACCCCACATATACTTGTGCATCCACGTCGGATGAGCTTTATGTAGTATCGTCAGGCGGCAACCCCGGTATCTCGGCTGGCACCGATAACACCTCTCTGGCCTTGGCGGCCGCGTTGGGTCCGTGCAGCAACATCAAAAACGTCGGCTTCGTCGTCATCAACGAGGTAACAACTGTCGCCACCGCATATTCGCTTGCCGGCTTCATGAGCGATTATCTTCACGTCGCAACCAGCAGCACGAACACAGTCGGGTTGACAAATGCCTTCGCGACCTTCAACAACCTGGTGAACCTGAATACCGGTAACGCGCTCACGGTAACGTCGGCTTACGCCACTCCGCCTGCCAACGCTCCCCCCGACACCTTCCGGAGCATCGTTCCGTACGACACCATCAATACCCTCGCGGACGTTCTGGCCAGTTGCGTCAATACTGACGGCGGTAGCACCGTTGGCCAGGGCGGCACGGCCGGCGCCTGCGCCAGCCTCTTTGCCATCACGGGCAACAAAACAGATGAAACGACCCTCGACGCGGCGCTCTACATTGCGCACAATCCAGGTCTTCCCAACGGCGGACAGAACAAAATCTCCGCGTTGTACAACCTGGTGAATGCGCAAGCTCCCTTCCAGCCCACGCTCGGCGAGGCTCCGAACGACTTTACCCTGACGCTCAACTTTACGGGCGGCGGTCTGGGCGGAGTCAACTCGCACAGCCGCTCGGGCGCATCGACTATGGCGATCGACCAATCGGGCAATGTCTGGATCCCCAACGGCGACCGAGTGTCAGTCACCGAACTGAACAACCTGGGAGCACCGCTCTCGCCTACCACTACCATCACTGACGTGGGCCCAAGTTACCTGCCCATTGCCCTCGGCGGATGGGGCGCGACGTATAGCGGTCTCCTGTCTGTGCCTAACCAAATCGCGATCGACCAGAATGGCAACGCATGGGTGGCCGACGCGTCGAACTGCCTGGTCGGGTTCGAATCCACAGGCACTCCGCTGAGCACAACCCCCTACACCGGGGTTTGCGATGGGAAAACCGGCACAACGGGTGTCGCGGTCGATAGCAACAACCAGATATGGATTGAGGCGGGCCAGTTCATAAGTTCCGCTACGGTTTCCGGAAGCACTGTTACTCGCGTTTCCGGCTTCCCGGTTACCAGCGGCTTTGATGCCCTGGATGGCTTCCTTGGCCCGGATTACCTGGGCAATGTCTGGTATGTCGACTCGGGGAACGGCCACTTCGGCGCCTTGACGAACACGGGAGGTGCCTATACCTCATCCAGTCAAGCCGATCTTTCCGGCCCAAGTGGTCCTGCGGCGTTTGGCGCAGGGAACATCTTGTGGATCCCACAGGGTCTGGCCGGAACGAATAACATACAACCGGTCAATGCGACGCTTGCGTCCATCAACACAATTCCCACGGCCTATCTGCCAAGTTCCGAGAGCACTCCATCCGGCATCGCGGCGGATGGAAAGAGTTATTTCTACATGACGAACCAGGCGGGCGCTCTCAACTCCGGGTGCAGCGTAGAGAGTCCGGACAACCTGACAGTCCTTAAATCGACCGGCTCTCTTGTATCGCCTTCTTGCTTCGGTTACGTGGGCGGTTCCGCTTTGACGTCGCTCAGCTCGCCATCCGCGGTTGCCGTGGATCAATCGGGCAATGTGTGGGTCGTCAACGAAGACAATGGCAATCCTGCCGCTTCAGGCCAACTGGGCAACGGCTCAGACGATTCGAATGTGACCGAATTTGTCGGCCTGGCGACTCCGGTCAATCCAGTCCTTTCTCTGGATGCAAAGAACGGAAGCTACGGCGCCAAACCCTAAGTGGGGGTTGAGGATGCTGGTGTAATTTGCGTGGCTGTCGGGGCCGTCTAGATTGCCCCTGCAGATTGAAACATAGGAACAGCGTTTGGCGCACCTGTAGTCAGAATTACTCGGTGCGCCAAACGAGTGAATCGGATTCTCCCGGAAGACGGACAGGTTCAAACGTCGACCGGGACAACCTGAGAAGATTCACGACGCGGGCTTGGTCTATCTCGAAGAACAGGCCCCGGCGCTAACAAAAGCCAAGGCAGTATTCACCCTGGCTCTTAAGGAGAACCACTGTGAAGAAGTTCGGATACATCCTTCCCGTAGCGTTGCTCATTCTCGCAACCACTCTGCCGCTTTATGCGCAAATCGGCTGCACGGACTCACCTGAGAATCCAACCGCCGTGCTCGGTCTCATTGTGAGCGCTGCAAGCTTCGGCTTTGTGCAGGTCAGAAATCGCATCAGGGCCCGCAAGAGCTCTGACGACAAGTAGTCGCATCTGGCTGGAAGATGGCCAGTGCAGAATGTACACACTCATCGGCGCCAGCCCTGCCAGAGTACCGGCTGGGCTGGGCGGGTGCGCCCTGCCGCCCCTGAGTCGCATGGCACTCGCAGCACTGCTGATTCGCCCCGGCGCGTCTTTGGTGCCGGACTCCGGTTCGCGTACGGAACGTGCCACTCAGTCAGTAGCGTTTCAAACGTCATTTAAGCAGCAATTAGTCAGTTGTCCATATCGCTATGTCAGGAGTTCCATTGATTACCGCATTCCGCTCCGGAGCATTCGCAAGACTCCGGCCGTTGCGCAGTCTGACGCTTTTTTCATTCACTCTCGTCTTTGTGATGCTTGGCGGGTGCGGCGGCACGATTAAACCTCAAATCGGGCCTATTGAATTTACGAACGCCAGCGGGGTAAGTGTGCCAGCTGTGACGTCACTGGCTGTCAACGGACAGGTTTATCTGATTGTGACCGTTACAAACGACGACCAACTTTTAGGCGCGAGTTGGACAGTAAGTTGCGGTAGCGAGGTTCCCCCTGGCGGCACCTCGATCGACACGTCCTGTGGCACTTGCAACCCCGCGCAAACGGCCAGCGGCCCGGTTCCGCTCTACCCGTCCACAGGCATCATTACCACTTACAATGCGCCTCCCACAGTCCCAAAGGGAGGGACTGTGACCATCACAGCGCACGCCACGGCCCTGCCGTCGGTCACCTCGAGCGTCACCCTTACCATCGTTGCGACACAGGCCAGTGTTGATCCTGCGACATCGAGGGGACGAAAAGAACCTCCGGCGCAAATTGCCAAACTGGCGAATACATCGTCGGCAAGCGGTGTCACAGGAAGGGCGCCGAGTTTAGAACTATAGGGCTTTGCATTGCTGGAGATGGCGACCGGCTCGAAAATCCAAAAGGGAAATCAATTGAAAAGCTTCAAGGAAATCGGGGTCCCCGGAGAACAGAGTATCTTACCGCTGGTAAGTACAAATCCTGGTGCGGATTGCCTGGCCGTTTACGGTGATGGCAAGTCAGTTTCTAACATGCGTCGCGGATTCTTGCCGGGCTCGATGGCGTTGCCGAGTGCTTTGCTTGCATTGTTCCTGTGCTTCGTCTTCTTCGGACTCAGTGGATGCTCGTTGTCCAAGCCGCAGCTTGGCCCGATTTCCGTTACAGATCCCAGCGGAGGCGTCCAGGGGCAACTTATTTCAGTAATCGTTAATGCTACTGTGGCCGTTAGTGTTCCGGTTAGCGAAGACGGCACGAATCTGGGCGTGGACTGGAGCCTGACTTGTCTCGGCAGCTCCGTTGTTACTTACACGACGAATGTCTGTGGAACGTTGAATCCCGTCCATGTGGGCAGCAACATCAACATGCTTTACACCGCCCCGGCGTATGTCCCCATCGGAAATACGGTGACTTTGACTGCGGCGGTGACCAGCGACCCGTCCCAGCAGTCGAGTATCACCCTAACGATCCTGCCGCAGCCCATCACTATCGCATTCCTTAGTGCGAGTCTGCCTCCGGCTGCCATGGGCGCCAGTGAAACGGGATTTCCTTCAACGGCACAGATCGCCGCGACCGTAACCAACGATCCCATCGCAGCTGGCGTGAACTGGACGGTTACCTGCGGCAGCAGCTCGTGCGGCTCGTTCAGCTCCGCGCTGACCGCCAGTGGCAGCGCGACGGCCTACACTGCGCCCGCCACGATTCCTTCCGGTGGCACGGTGACCGTAACTGCGACCTCGGTCGACGATCAGACCAAGACGATAAGCGCGAAGATTGCGATTATGCCCGTCGCGGTAAGCGTTTCGTCCCAAACCATCACTGTTCCTGAGAACGCTCCAACGGCCTTGATCGCAACAACCGCTTATGATGCGTCCAACGCTGGCATCGACTGGAGCGCACCGGTCTGCGGCACGCCGGGTGCATGCGGTTCCATTTCACCGGCGCACACTGCGAGTGGAGTTGCGGCCACCTACACAGCGCCGAAATCAATTCCCGCCGGCGGTTCGGTGACGGTCATGGCCACGTCGACCTTCTGCAACCAGAACCCAAGTTCTTGCTCCGGCGACCCCACGGCGGATGCGACCGTCACCGTCACGATCAACGTGCCACCACCGATCACCGTGAATGTCGCGGCAACGGACAGCTCGATGCAGTTGAGAGGGTCAACAACCCTGACTGCAACAGTGGCCAACGATTACAGCAACTCCGGTGTGACTTGGCAATGCAGTCCCGGGTCTTGCATCCCCGGCGCCAGTACTTCGCAGCCTTACACGACAACCTTTACGGCGCCCGCCGTCGCCCCGCCCAACAATACGGTGACGGTCCAGGCAACTTCGATCGCGGATACCACCAAGACGGGAACTGCCACCATCGCCATTGTCCCAACCATCTCCGTGGCGTTTACAGCGAAGCCATCCACAGTGACAGCGGGCGTGCCCGCGACATTCAGCGCGACCGTCGCCAACGATGTTGCTCCAGGTGGCCTGGATTGGACGGCAACCAACTGCGGGGCCTCGAACTGCGGTACATTCAACTCCGGGAATCCAAGTGCACCGAATCACAGCGCGAGTGGTGCCAGCATCACCTATACCGCCCCGATCCAGCTGCCTGCGACCACGGTGACGATTACCGCGACATCGACGGCTTCCGAGACAACGTCCCCGGTGCAGTCGGCTTCCACGGCAGTCTCCGTAACACCAGTCACTTATGTTCACTTCGTTCCCTTTGCTCCCAGCGCACTTCCGGTTGCAAACCCCTCCTCGCCAATACTCGTCAATCTGGTTGCCGTTGCAGCCAATGACGCAACTAATGCAGGTGTGGATTGGTCCGTATGCTCTGCTGCGTCCACATGTGGGGAATTTCAGGTAACCCCGGCAATTCCAGCTACGCCTACAACGCAGGCCATCCCTCCCGTTTACTCAGCCACCTTGCATGCCGCGAGCGGCCAGACCGTCAGCTACCTGCCTCCCACTGCGGTTCCCAGCACTGGAAATGTGACTGTTACGGTCACGTCCACTGCCACCAAGAGCGCCAGCGCAGCCGCCGTAATCGCCATGACAAACGATATGTCCGGAGTGACCGGCGTGGCTCTGAACGGTAAAGTGCAGGTCGGTAACCAGCCGGTGTCTGGAGCGACCGTTCAACTCTTCGCCGCAGGGACCACGGGCTACGGTTCCGCTTCGTCTCCGCTGGTCATCTCGAACGGCGGCACGATCGTCACAACCGGCACAGACGGAAGCTTCATCATCCCAGCCGGCTACACATGCCCCGCCCAAACCACGGAACTGTATCTCGTGGCACTGGGTGGCGCTCCCGGCGGGACAACGAACAATCCCCAATTGGGGCTAATGACGGCGATTGGTCAGTGTAGCAACTTGAATTCGTCGGTCTCGCTCATTCTGAACGAGGTCACCACGGTGGCTTCGACATGGGCGCTGGTGCCGTTCACTAGCACTGACTATGCCCACATCGGCTCCGGCAGTTCCAACTACACCAATGGTTTTGCCAACGCTTTCGCGACGGTAAACAACCTGGTGGATGTCACAACGGGCCTGGCTTTCTCGGTCACTCCCGCGGGCTATGGCACAGTACCCCAGGCTGAGATCAATACCCTCGCCGATGTCATCAACACCTGCGCTGTAACCGTTGGTGGAGCGCCGGGCGATGGCAGTCCCTGCAGCGCCTTTTTCGAGGCATCCAACGTCAGCCCTTTGGGCATGGGAATTCCGGGCAATTCGCCTACCAGTATTCTTCAGGCCGTGCTTGAGGTGGCTCAATACCCGAGCAATCTATATAGCGCGCCCAGCAGCGGTACACCGCTCTACAACCTGGCATCCGCCATGGCGAATCCACCCTTCACTCCAGTTCTGACTGCGGCTCCGAACGACTGGAGCATCGCGCTGAGTTTTACCGGCGGCGGACTGGGCGGCGACGGGAGGGCCAGTCCGGAATCCTCCTCAATGGCGATCGATGCGTCCGGCAATGTCTGGATTGCCAATACAAGAATCTCGAGCGTATCGGAATTGTCCAACCTTGGTGCTCCCCTGTCGCCATTCACCACGGGAAAAACGCTTGCCTCTGCGGGTGGATTTACGGGCGCAGGTTTGAATTATCCCCAGCAAATTGCCATCGATCCGCAAGGAAACGCCTGGACTCTCAATGGTGACAGTTCTTTGAGCGAGTTCAAATACACCGGCGAGGCAGTGACCGGCAGTCCATTCAGTGGCGGGGGCACAATGGCCGGCAATGGTCTGGCAATCGATGGAAACGGCTTTGTGTGGGTAACAAACATCGGTTCTCCCGGTGACGTGGCTGAATACGCGGGATATGACGCGGAGGTCAATGGGAACCCGGTCGCCAACGGAACTCCCGTGTCTCCCGCCGGAGGCTATGTGAACGGTATCAATAGCCCGGATGGGGCCATTGCCGTCGATGGCTCGGGCACCGTCTGGGTCTTGAATGGCGGCAACTATGCTGCGGCAGAGTTGAGCAGCACAAACGGCGCGCTGCTCCAGACCGACTTCGGATACCTTGTCAACTCCACGACAGGCAAGCTCATGATCCCTCTCGAAAGCGTCCTCAGCGCCAGCGCATTTGGCAATTCCATGGCGATTGACAACGCCGGGGACGTCTTCATTCCGAATCCCAACACGAGTGGCAGCGCACAAATCTATGAGCTCCTTGCCGGCGGATCGACCGCGACTGACGGCGGAATTGGACAATCGCTCAGTTTGCCAATTGCGCCTGTATACGCGCCCATAGCCATCGACGGATCGGGGCACCTGTGGCTGGTGACCTACCCCAACACAAACAATGGGGAACCATCCGCGGTGGCAGAGCTAAACGCTTCGGGGACGTCTCTCAATTTGAACCAATCCGCTCCAGGGTTTGTAGGTCCGAATATCAGCGATGGCCCTGCCGGCATAGCCGTGGATAATTCCGGCAATGTCTGGGTGCTGATCGACACGAATAGCAGCACAGTGACGGAGTTTATCGGGGTGGCAACTCCGGTGGTGACGCCCTTGGCTCTGGGTGTGCAGACGAAGAGTCTCGGCAAGAAGCCGTGACGGGCCAGCATGGATGTGCCGGGCCGGGTAACTCCCGTTCAAGCCGGATGGGAACCTGGGTACCCAGGGACATATGTTCGTCGCTGGGGTGGTGAACCGGCGCCGGAATTGGGTGTTCCGGCCCGGAGTGGGTACGAGGCAAGATCAAGGAGAACGTTAGATGATTAAGGCCAGAAGAATATTGGGCATCCTGTTGCTAGCTGCCAGCGTGATTGGCGCGCAGGCGCAAAGCGCCACCAACCAAACCACCACCAAGCCCGCCAAGGTTAAGCACAAGACCCAGGTGCAGTTGGAGCAGGATCTTGAGAACCTGAGCGAGAAGTACGATCGGCTTGAGCGTGAAATGGCGCAGTTCAAGGCCGACGCCGAGCGTCGCGAGGCGGAGTTGAAAGCGGCAAACAAGCTTGCGGTCACCGCGGAGGCAGCGGCAGAAGCCGCAGCCAACCAGGAGAAGCTGCGTACGGAGAGTACGCTTGAGTCCGCTGCCAGGGAGAACGAGGCAATCACTGGCTTGCAGAGCGCTGTCTCTGATCTGAAGATGAACTCCGCTTCTCTCGCCGATACGATCCAGGCCGATCAGAAAAGGGCCGAAACGCCGAATGTCATTCCTTTCATGGGAATCGGCCTGAAGCCTGGTGGGTTTCTCGCGGGCGAGACTGTATCGCGTCAGCGGGGCATCGGTGGCGACGTGAATACGGCGTTCACGAGCATTCCTTTCGCCGGTCAGAGCGCCGGCATGCTGTCCGAGTTCAATGCCAGCGGCCGTCAGTCGCGCATCTCGCTGCTGGCCGAAGGGAAAATGGCTCATAGCACATTGCGCGGCTACTTTGAGGCAGACTTCCTCTCCGCGGGAACAACCTCCAGTGACAACCAGAGCAATAGCTATACGCTTCGTCAGCGTCAGGCATGGGCGCAGGCAGACCTGAACAGCGGCTGGACGCTCACCGGCGGGCAAATGTGGTCGCTGGCAACTGAATATAAATCCGGTTTGACCAATACGAAGGAAGCAGTCCCGCTCACCATTGATGCACAATACAACGTAGGCTTCACGTGGGAGCGTCAGTATGGATTCCGCGTGGTCAAGAATCTGAATAACAGGCTCTGGGCGGGTGCTGCGGTTGAAGAGGCGCAAACGCTCAACATCGGGGGCCACAACCTGCCCGCGCTGCTCTATCAACAAGCCGGCAACGGTAGCGGCCTTTACAACTCCACCGCCAACTACACCTTCAACTATGCCCCGGATCTGGTTGCTAAGATCGCCTACGAACCGGCTTTCGGTCATTTTGAGTTGTTCTCGATCGGGCGCTTCTTCCGTGCCCGTGCGTTTCCGAACGCGCTTCCCGAGCTGACTACCACTTCTTACGGCCCAACTACGCCGAGTGCGGCGGGCGCATTCACCTCCAAAACCGCGGGCGGAGGACTTGGCCTGAACGCTCGTGTGCACGCGTTCGACAAGAAGCTGGAGATTGGCGCTCATGGGCTGGCCGGAGATGGACTGGGCCGTTACAGCACATCCACACTTCCTGACGCGACGGCCCATCCCGATGGCACTCTGGAGCTGCTGACTGGCGGTTCCGCTCTTGGGTCTCTTGAATGGCACGCTACGTCGCGCTTCGATACCTATGCCTACTACGGCGGCGAATATGTCAAGCGCGCCTTTTATCCGACCGGTCTTTTCGTCACCACGCCTCCCAAGCTTTCCACCGACCCGCCGCTGGGTCAGCCGATCCTCGACGGTTATGGTGCTCCAACCAACATCGTCCTTGGCTGCTCCACGGAGGTCTTGCCCGTTTCTTCCGCCAACGGCGGCGGCGATGTACCGGGCTCCGCGTTGGGTTGCACGGCGGACAACCGCAACATTCAGGAAGGGACCTTGGGCGAGTGGTACCGGTTCTACAAGGGCCCCAAGGGAACCTTGCAGATGGGGTTGCAGTATTCCTACGCTGTCCGGCACACATGGCAGGGCGTCGGTCTCGCGGCAAACCCTGTTACTGGCGCCCCCGCCATTACCGGCTCTCCGAAGGCAATTGACAACATGTGGTTCACCTCGTTCCGGTATTACCTGCCCCAGTAGACGTAAACGTGGACAGCAGACCGGATGCTGAACTGTATTCCTCCGGCAAAGCGCAAGGCAATAGGAGTTCCAGGAAATGTTTCGACCGTTCTCTATCTTTGTTCCTGTCCTGACGGCGCTGATTCTTCTCGGCACGGCATCCGCTGGTGCCCAGAGCAACGCGCCCGCCGGTGCCCAGAGCAA
>CAZNAW010000037.1:14816-34716 GCA_964571165.1 uncultured Occallatibacter sp.
TCGGCACGGCATCCGCTGGTGCCCAGAGCAACGCGCCCGCCGGTGCCCAGAGCAATGCACCAGAAAATGCCCAGTATGGGCGTATTTCAGGGCAGGTCACCGATCCTCAGGGAAAGGCCATTTCCGGTGCTTCGGTGCAAGTGGTCAATCCGGAGGGAACGTTCCAGCGCGATACCAAGACAGACGCTTCCGGCGCATATTCGGTAGCCGACCTGCCTCCGGGCGCCTATCTGCTTGTGGTGGCGGCGGAAGGGTTCGAAATTGCAACCACCAATCCGCAGACGCCGCTGACGCTTGCCGCCGGTCAGACACTCACCATAAACCAGCAGATAGTTGCCGTAAAAGCAGCGAGCAGCACTGTCGTGGTGGAAGGCGGAGGTGGCGGCCAGATCGAGTTGGAAACCGCCACCATCTCCGGCACCATCTCGAACAAGGAAGTTACGAGTCTGGGCCTGAATGGGCGCAATTTCTCGCAGCTCATCACAACGACACCCGGCGTCAGCAATCAGACTGGCCAGGACGAAGCCAAGGTCGGCATCGCGGGCAGTGCCAAGTTCAGCGTGAATGGCGGCCGCGTCGAGTACAACACTTTCGTGGTGGACGGAAGCGACGTTCTGAACACCGGGATCAACGCCAGCCGTGGGCAGGGCGAACCGCTGATCGTCTACCCGAGCATCGATGCGATCCAGGACATCCAGGTGCTCACCTCCAACTATGGCGCGATGTACGGCAAGACCGCATCCGGAAGCGTCATGGTCACCAGCAAGTCGGGCGCCGGCCAGTTCCACGGCAATATGTACGGGTTCGTCCGCAACGAGATGTTCAATGGACGCAATTACTTCGACGCGCCCGGACGCACCCCGCTCTACCGCAGGCAGGATTACGGTGGAACCATCGGCGGGCCGCTGTTCATCCCCGGCCGGTACAACACGAAGAAGGATAAAACCTTTTTTTTCTTCTCCGACGAACTGCGCCTGGAAAAGACTCCTGTCGCCTATAACCAGGCCGTTCCCACTTTAGCTGAGCGCTCAGGCGACTTCAGCGATGTTTGCCCGCCAAACGCGGCGGAAAGCACAGGCGTTTATTATCCCTATTCAAACAAATACAAGAATCCCGACGGCACGCTGGAATACCCCGATTGCCCGGTCCTCGGGCCTGACAGCACTGGGCAAAACCCGGGCTTTCCCTACGCGCGCGCCAATGTGAATTATCTGGCGGCCGCGATGCTCGCCACCAATACCATTCCGCTTCCGAATTCCACTATCGGCTGCAACACAACCAATTCGACAGCGCTGGCCCGCTGTTACATCGCTTCCGTCTCGCCCGCAACCTACTGGCGCGAAGAATTGTTCCGCATCGATCACAATCTGACCCCGAGCCAGCAGTTGTCCTTCCGATACATTCACGATGCGTGGAATACGACGACGCTGACCCCGCAGTGGGGCGTGGTGCAAAACAGCTTTCCTACCGTGGAGAACCAGCTGATTGGCCCTGGTCTGGATATGGTTTTGAACCTCACGCAAACATTGCCCCACGTATTTCTCAATCGCATTACTTTGGCATACTCGGTTTCCCACATATCCCTGGCTCCAGAGCCCGGCCCCGGAGTGACCTCGCTGGCCAGGCCCTCGATTCTCGATGCGCCCTGCCAGACAGTGACCGGCGGTTCTCCAACGCCGCCTAATCCTGACAATCCCGCGCAGGTGCTTACTGAGTGCCCCATGGGCTATATCTTCAAC
Organism: uncultured Occallatibacter sp.; assembly: GCA_964571165.1. GTDB lineage: Bacteria > Acidobacteriota > Terriglobia > Terriglobales > Acidobacteriaceae > Telmatobacter. The sequence continues at coordinate 16,556 of CAZNAW010000037.1, forward strand.
AATGGCTTCGGGGGAAAGATGCCTGGACTGGAGTTCCAGGGCAACAACGGCGCCTACGGCGGTCATGGTTTTGCGGCGGACACAGGTTACGCCCCGTGGAACATGGCGAACCCCACCTACGTGCTGCGCGATGATGTCAGCAAGACCCTCGGCAAGCATACGATTCAGTTCGGCATTGAAGCGGTCTTGGCTCAGCAGAACGAACTGAGCGCGGTAAGCGGCGCCAATTCGGGAGATATTCAAGGCCTGCTCACCTTCAGCAATCAGCAATCGAGGAACACTTCCAACAACGCCTTCGCGGACTTTCTGGCCGGTCCCGGAATTGCTCCCCTGGTTCCGTATCCCGGCGGCGGCGGCTCCACGGCCGAATACGGCAGCCAGACCACCGCCATCAAAAGCTTTCAACAGGACAGCGGTCAGGGACGATACTACGACCGCTACAAGCTGGCCGAACTGTACGTGCAGGATGATTGGCGCATGACCAGCCGTTTGACGCTGAATGCCGGCTTCCGCGCCAGTCTGTTCGGCACCTGGTACAACGCCAAAAACACTGCGTATAACTGGGAACCGCAGGCCTACAACCAGTCTGTAGGCGCATCCATCTATGTTGATCAGAACAACGGATTCCTGGTGCGAACCACTGCGGCCAATTCGGCATCCGCACTCACTCCTGTTCCTCTGAACCTGGACAATCTTGATCCCGTCATCACCAATGGCCTGGTGCAATGCGGTGTCGGCGGCGTGCCCCGCAGTTGCATGCAAAGCCACGTGTTCAATCCTGCTCCGCGCGTCGGGTTTGCGTGGGATCCCTTCGGAAATGGCCGCACTTCCATCCGCGCGGGGTATGGTCTCTTTTGGGAACACGGCACCAGCAGTGAAGCCAACACCGGTTCTCTCATCGGCGGTGCGCCGCTCATCCTCAGTGAGACCCAGTCCTTCCCCAGTCCCACCGGAGGGTCGCAGGTCAGCAACAATTCCAATGTCGGCGCATACAACACCATCGGATTCTCTTGTCAGCAGGGTGTTCCTCAATGCGGCCACGTGTCCTATCCCGGCGGAGTTACTTTTCCCTTGAACGTGACCAACATTCCCACTCAGGCGGTTTATCCCTACACGCAGCAGTGGAGTCTCAGTATCCAGCGTGAGCTAAGCCAGGGCTTGGTGGGTTCTGTTGCCTATGTGGGCAGCAAGGGAACGCATCTTACGGCTGAACGCGATCTCAACCAATTGCAGCCGCTGGACCCCGCACAAAATCCCTTCCCCGCGGGGCAGCCCATCACCTCCGATATTTGTCAGGCCGGAGCAACCGCTGGAACGTTTCCTGTAGGCGGCACAACTTCGGGGAACGGCTCGGTGACTTCCCCTGGCATCGGACCCAATCAACCCGGCTACCTCAATATGGTTGTTGCCTGCGCCGGTTCTCCAGGATTCGTCTCGAACGGTATCAAGCTGGGAATCAGCGCCGACACCATTCGCCCTTACAACGGCTTCAGCAATATTCTCTCGATTGCGAATGTAGCCAACTCGAATTACAACGGACTCCAGGCAACTCTGCGCCGCACAAAGGGAGCGTTCACCCTGGGAGTGGCTTACACCTACAGCCACTCACTTGACGAAACCTCTGACCGCGCCAGTGCCAATTTCGTGAACTCGCTGGATCTCAAGTCGAACTATGCGAGTTCCGACTTCGACCAGAGGCAGCTATTGAGTGTCAACTATATTTATCAACTGCCTTTGATTCAGTTGCTCTACCGATTCATGCATTTCGAGAACGAGGAAGAACCATCACCTGCCGACGCCAGGCCGGATCAGCAGGAGAAGGCTTCATCGGATTGGCGGAATGAGTTCTGGGCCAAAACGCTGCTCGATCATTGGGAACTCTCCGGCATTACCGCTTACCAGACCGGATCGCCCTTCAGCGTGGTCAATGCGGGTAGCGCCACAGGCACCGGTGCGGCGGACAATGCCGGCGTAGGAAATGCCATCGGTCTCGGTTCCTATCCGGATCGGGTAGGGAACCCACACGGGGTCAAACCCAATGTTGCAATCAATGGGTCCAATTTTGGTCCCCTGCTGCTGAACCCGGCGGCCTTTGCGGCGCCGCGCGGCCTCACCTTTGGCAACTCGGGCCGCAACGCCCTCAATAACCCCGCCCGCACCAATTTCAACATGTCTCTGCTCAAGCATTTTCCTCTGTCCGGTGAGCGGAACGTAGAATTCCGGACCGAAGTCTACAACGTCTTCAACCACACTCAGTTCAGGATCTACGATCCGACCCATCCCGGCAACACCGGCAACAATATTGTGAACTGTTACGGCGATGTCACCACAGCTTACTCTGCCGGCGCCGATAGCTGCGTGGCAGGAAATTCTTTTCTGCATCCGGTCGACGCACACGATCCCCGCATCATGCAATTTGGTTTGAAGCTGGCTTTCTAAAGTGAAACGGAGCGATGAATGAGTTTAATGAAAGTGTCCAACCCATGCGGAGGGACAAGGCAGCGCGGGCCGGGTGGCGAGACGCTTTGGTGGAAGCTGCGGCTGGTGCTCGCCGCTTCGCTGGGATTGATGATCGCGGGGTGCGGTAGCACGACTACTTCTGTCAGCAATGTCTCTACGTCAGATCCATCGCAACTGTACTTCGCTCCCACCATGGGAGATGGTACCGCAGCAACCTACGCCATCGATCACACGGCAAATACGTTTGTGCGGACAGCGTATGGCTTCGACGGCAGCAGTCCGGCGAATGGTGGAACAATTACAGATTCGGGAGCCATCTCCGCTCTTCCCAACGGAATCGTCAGCCTCGAGACCACTTATAACGAAAGCATCGGGGGCGTTGCGGCCACGTATAACCCGCCTCTGACCGGAAGCTGGGCGGTGGAATTGCCCGGCCAGGCCGCATTGGTCGGGATGAAGGCGTATGCGAATTTCACTCCGGCCGTCCCTACCCAGTCCTGCCCCAGCCTCACGACCGCGGAGACCTTCCAATTCGTCACCATTCCCAACCGGCTTTCAACCAATCAAACAGCGATCGTTGCGAACAGTTGGAACCCGCGGTTGGAAACCGCCTTTGGAACTGTAGCAATAGGCACTAGCGGAACCACGGTGCAATTCGGCAGCGTAAGCCAGTACACCTTGCCTGTAAACGGCGGGTCGCCGGGCACTCCCAGCAATCCTGCTCCAACCAGCGTTACGGCAGTCTGCTCCCCGACCTTTTATGGCCAGACCATCGCGGTTCCCGGTTCCGTTACGGTCGTGAATCCAAGTACTTCTGAATCGGTCCCCCCCTCGGCAACCATTGGTATCGGACCCTCGGGATTTCTGGTGGAAGATGCGGGATCGTCGCTGATCCAGGGACAGCCTTATGAGAACGTCCTTGGCGCCGGGTATGGAGCGATCGGGTTGCCCGTGCCGTCCAGCGCTCTTACTACTTCTACCCTGACGGCCGCTCAGTATCAAGGCTTTCTTTACGCATCGGGCGGCCCTGTCAGTCCCACTCAAAGCGGCCCCGGATTCAGCCTCATTGGTTCTTTTGGTTACTCGAATCTCCAAGCGTCTTGTCCAACATTGCCGGCGCCCTCGACAAGCACAATCCTCTATGGAGGAGAGTTCGCCAACAGCGATCCATCTGCCAACGCTTCCGGCAACTGCGATCTGGCATTCGATTTGGGAACGCAGGACCCCAAAAACAATGGCCTTTACCCGGCAGCGGTTGTATATGTCACAGCTGGTTTTCCCAAGAATGACATCGGCAAGGCATATTCGTTCCCAGCCGTTGCCATAGCAGGTCAGATTCAGGGCAAGTACGCGATTTTTCTCATTGGAGTAGACACTTCGGGCTCACCGTCCCAAGCCTGGGGAATCTACCTCCTACAGTCGCAATAAGTCGAAGTTATGGCTTGAAGCTTGCAAGCGGTGACCAATGACAAGACGATCCAATGCGAGTTCTCGGTTGAGGGCAATTCGAAGGCCGGCAGCCGCAGTCACTGCGTACAGGCTTGGATGCTTGTTCGGTGCACTGGTCATGGTTGCGGGATGTGGCGGAAATTCTCCCTTTCATCAAGGATCATCGCCTATTCCGACTGTTTCTGCAAAACTCACAGGGAAGCTCTTGGGTGGACAGCAGCCGTTGGAAAACTCTGCAGTTCAGCTTTATGCCGCTGGATCCGATGGGTATGGCACTGGCGCGCAGGCACTTACCTCTGCGGTATATACCGGTTCGGATGGTGGGTTTTCCATCACAGACAGCTACACGTGTCCGACTGCCAACCCGCTCACCTACCTGGTTGCAACGGGGGGCGAACCTGGAACTGGAGTCAACAATCCCGCGATCACGCTGATGGCGGTTCTGGGTTCCTGCAATGATCTCAGCTCCATTTCATTTATCACCATCGATGAGGTCACAACCATAGCTTCGGCATGGGCATTGGCTCCGTTTCTAGGATCTGGAGCACAGGTTGGAACAAGCTCTGGCAATCAGCAGGGCCTGGTGAATGCATTCGCGAATGTGAACAATCTGGTTGATTTATCGACTGGAACGGCGCCGGGAACTGCCGCGCCCCAAGGCGCCGTGATTCCCATCTCGAAGATCGACACATTGGCAAATATTGTTGCGGCTTGCGTGAACTCACCCGGCTCAGATACATGCGGTAAGCTGTTCGCAGACGCTACACCCTCCACCGGCATAGCCCCGTCTAACACTCTGGATGCGGCCCTGAACATCGCGCGCAATCCATCCGCAAACGTCGCCGCACTTTATCGGATTCCCCTGCCGTCTCCGCCCTTCCAACCCACGCTCGGCACTGCTCCGCCGGACTGGACTCTTGCCGTAAGCTACGTGGAAGGCGGGCTGTGCCCATATGAATCGGTGGAGATCGGTTGTGAACCAGGTTCGATCGCTGTGGATGCTTCCGGAAACGTGTGGGCGGCAAATTATTGGAGTTCGGTGACGGAGCTCTCCAATACCGGTCACCTGCTTTCTCCGGGCGGTGGTTTCACCGGGGGCGGCCTCAATGAGAGTTATGGTATCGCCGTGGGCGAAAATGGCAGCGTATGGGTTACCAACGAGGTGACGCCCGGTGTCAACAATGGCCTTGGCAGCCTCACGGTGTTGAATTCCTTGGGTCAGGTGAACTCCCCGACGGGGGGTTACTTCGGGGGTGGCGTGGACTTTCCCGTGGGCATCGCTACAGATACAGATGGCAGCGTTTGGACTGCCAACTACGGAGACTCCACTGCGTCCCGGCTCTCCAGTACCGGCTCGGCGATTTCAGGAGGCACAGGATTCGGCGTGAATCAGCTTGTCGGCCCGGTGGCAGTGGCAATCGATGCAAACCATTATGCGTGGCTGGCAAATCAGTCGGCCGACTCCGGCTCTGTTACCAGCATTTCCCCCAATGGAGCCCAGGTAACTACCATCGCCAGTGGCGGCGACGAAACCTCCGGCATTGCCACAGACTCGATAGGCATGACGGGCAGCGTGTCGGGACATGTATGGACGGCCAACTACAGCTCTAACTCCGTCAGCGAATTGGAGTTGGGAACGGGCGGCTCTGCTGTTGTGATCTCGACCGGCTACACGGGCGGCGGGCTCAGCGGTCCCAACAGTATCGCGGTGGATGGCGCGGGCAACATCTGGGTGACAAGTTTTATCGGAGATACCATCTCTGAATTGCAAGGGGCCGCTGGCGCCAACCCAGGCCAGGTGCTTTCACCTGGCGGCGGATTTGGTCAGGATGCGAAGCTCGAGCGACCCTACGGCATCGCAATCGATGCTAGCGGAAATGTCTGGGTATCCAATTTTGGATCGAGTACCATAACTCAGTTTCTGGGTGCAGCCACTCCAGTCCAGACCCCGCTAACCGGTCCCGCGCAACTGCCCTGAGCCCCGCGCGTCCGGCGCGCTGGGATGGCTGGCGCCGGAGTATGCTTCTATTTAGGAGCGAGATAGCTCCTCACCGAAGCTGCACGCTGAGAGTGGTGCCTGAGAGAGTCGAAACGAATGAGTGGTGTACAAGGAGCGGCGATGAAGATTGGTAAGTGGGCATGGGTGATGCTGGCAGCGGCGCCGTTCCTGGCTGGTTGTGGAGATTTCTGGGAAGCGCCGCAAGGCAGCAGCAGCACCGGCAGCGGCGGCAGCTGCACCACGAACTGTTCAACGTCAACCAGCGGCGACTTCTACATTCTCAACCAGGGAACGACACCTCAGATTGCCGGCTATTCCATTGTCTCCGGCACTCTGACTCCGCTCACAGGAAGCCCTTACTCCGTGGCCGCTCCACCCTACGCCATTGCCATTGCTCCTAACGGCAGTTTTCTGTATGTGAGCACGGCCAACGGAGTTTATCTATACACCATCGGTAAGGGCGGGGCGCTGGGAACCGCTACCTCCGTTTCCGGGCAACCGGCGAGCGCCATCCGGGTAGACTCGACCAATGCCTGGTTGATCGAGGCGATTACGCTCTCAAACGCGACGGGTGTGGAACTCGATGCTCTCCCCCTCACGTCCACAGGCGCGGCCGCTGGCAGCGCTCAAACTGTGACCTTCACCATCCCGAGCACATCCGTGAATCAGATGGCCATCTCGCCGGATAATAACAATATCTTTGTTGCACTGGGCGCTGGTGGCACGATCGTAGTCCCCTTTAACGCGACCTCTGCGACTGGTCCGCTCTCAGCCACGTACACGAACATTAATGTAGCGAACAGCGGTGGCACATCTCTTTCGGTGGCTGTGGACTACGCCAATCGCGTCTTCTACATCGGCGAAACCCTGGCCAACTCCGCGGCTAACTCTGGCGGAGTTCGCCTCTTTAACTACACCACGTTGAAAGAAGTCTCCGGCTCTCCCTACGCTAGCGGTGGACTCACGCCCAATGCTATCCTGCCTGGCGTCGATTTTACCTATGTTGCCAACGAACAGGCCAGTAGCTCCGCTGGCAATATCACTGGATTCAAAATAGCGGCCTCAGGGGCTACGTACTCGCTGACCCTTGGCACCACGACCGCGGCAGGCATTGATCCTGTTGGCTTGGCACAGGATAATACCGACACATATGTAATGGTTGTGAACTCGGACGGCAGCCCCTACTTTAAGGCATTCATTTTCGATAGCAACACCGCTGGCGCGCTGGACTCCCAGGTCACGGCTAACACCGGGGCAACTCCCATCGCAATCGCCGCCATGCCCGCGTCACAATGATGCAGGTGAAAGCAAGTGAACTTGAGTTGGAGAACAGGGAATAGACGTATGCTCTGTGAGCCGGCGAGAGAATTCGCAACCCCCAAACGCGTCAGGAATCCACGTGCATTCTGGTTGCTGCTCCAGTTGCCTCGTGGCAGTACATCCATGTGCGAAAAAGATCGTACGGTGTCCAGGCACAACCGCCATAAGCAATCCGGTCTGCGACGGCGTTTGAAGAATTGCCATCTATCCGGCCGGCTATTGGCTCACAATCTCCTACTGGAATCTCTGGCTGAGTTTAGCAAAATCAACGCTCCCCAAGAAGCGCCGAACTTCCGCTGACAGTGAATCGTAGATGATGCCTCTAGGCGTGTCCGTATGGAGCGTCTCAACCCTGAAAAAGATGGGAACGGCGCGGATTCCTCGCGTGGTGAAATCCATCGAATCAGTGAAAGCCATATGCATTCCGTTCGCATCATGAGATGGAGAACAGGATGAAGGCGTGCAGAACGCATTTCCCATAAGGCTGTCGGTGACCCCATCGCTATAAAATGCGGTGTCGAAGGAAATGGTTCGTCCCTGGGCCGTAACGAAGCTCTTTGTGGTGCGCATTTCCGGGTCTTCTCCGCGATTCATCCAGCTGTCGTGCACACTATGCGGGGTCGGTAGAAGCCATACGCCCAGAATGATCTCGTCCGATCCATTCATGGCATAGGCAGCCCCTTCCACCGCGGTTGCGCCGTCGAATTGTTGCTGCCAGGCACGGTTCAGTTTATAGTCGCCAAGTTCCTTCGGCATCAGGTCGTCGAGTTGCTGCGGTGTGAGTTCGCCAATGCGCTCGGATACGGCCAGACTTTGCTGATGGTCTTCAATCGCATGTACACCGGGGACGGCGAAAATCAGTGCCAGAATGGCAAGGGCCGCAACCTTCCAATAATTGAGCCATTGCCTGTCTCCGTTTGCTGTGGTCTGGTGCGTGGAGAGGGTACCAATAGAGTTTCTGTTGTTTTCCTTCCTGGTCACAGCCCAGAGAAAAAGAACCGTCGCCACCAGGAACATGCAGCCGCCGATCCCATAATCGACCTGCTTGGCTACGCGCTCCAGCGCAGGGTGTCCCACAGCTATCCAGTAGTAGAGGACCAGAGCGCAGAGCCGAATCAGATTGAACACATAGCCCAGAAGCACTGCACCGGAAACATATAAAAACCATCTCTGAATCGAAACGCGTTTCAGATAGCCGACAATCAGAGCCACATATCCCAGGGTGACGGCGCCCCGCAAGCCATCGCATCCCGGAGCGATGAACATTCCGAAATCCGGTGTAAACATCAGTTTCAGCAATTGCGGATTTGTCGGTGGAAAACCAATAAACGAAGCGAAGGAACGTGCGATATGGGCGGAAAGCTGCTGTAAAGGCAGGTCCACTAACTGAGAAGCGACACTCGGCATTGGTTGCGCGAACAATAGTAACGCCAGCGGAAACCATGCCTGTTGCCAGACGCGCGCTCCGGCGAAAAGCAAAAGGACGCCGCTGGCATAAAGATACAAAGATAACGAGGGTGGCAGAAAATTCAAACCCATGCGCCCAGTGATCCAGTACCATGTCACGTTTTGGTGGAATGCGTTCAGTGAGAAGGCCAGCGCCACCGGAAGCAGTCCCCACCACGTCCCGCGCAATTCCCAACTCATATGCCACCACACGCGCAAAGTCAGAAGGATGCTGGCGCATACGATCAGCATTCCAATGGACCGCAAAGGGTCTTTCGTCCAAAGACCCCATAGGGCGATCAGCACCGGGGATAAACCCAGACAGCCAAACGCAACCGGCAAGGCCAGGCTGAAGCAAGACAATACATTGCGACTGGCGCGTTTCAGGCGCTCGTGTCCGAGGCTGGCGTCCGGTGTCGCCGAAGTAAGTGCAGAAGGCAACTCGGCATCGGCAGAAACGGAATTTGAACCGCTTCCGGCGCTCATAGCCACACTTCCAGAACTGCGACCGCCGCCTTCTGCTCGCTCGGAAACCGGTTAAGGTGTTGCCTATAAAGCATATTGGAGTAACTCATTGGCATCAGGATGTCTTTATCTGGCCTATTGGTTTCCGAACAAAAATGACCCGCTCGTTGCGCCATTCCAGCGCTCACCGCTATCCCGCATAGGAGACTACAGTTTAAATGGTCTGGGGTTCGAGGTCCTGCATATCAACCGGCAGCAGCTGGAATTTACGGAAAAATAATCAAAAATTGCAATCATGACCTGAGCCCCGTGGAAGTTGAAAAGTTGAGTGCGATGCAAGTCAAAAAATGCATATCCATTCAGGTCGTGATCAGAGCATCCACGAGCCTGTAGCTCCTCTGGAGCGAGCAGACCTGACTTACTTTACGACCTCCCACCCACGCATGGATTCCTAAAGTCAGCCTCTATCAATCCTTTGGAGCTTCTAATGTTTAGAATCCTCTCGGAGGAATACACCTTCTATGAGGCGCCCGCCGGATGTAGCGCCTATCCCACCATGTACCTTACCGGCAATGGAACTACGCTCTCTGGAAGCACACGAACACTCAACGCTACTGGCGCTAGCTATACCGGCCCCGGTCTGAATGTGGCTGCCGGACACACCATTGCAGTGCGGACGGCTCCGGGAACAGGCTGCCCGGGCCAGAATAGCGGCGTCTACACCATCACCCTGATGCCACAGCCCGCTAACTAAGCGGCGGCTGAGCGTCCGTGGCGGGAACGCGGGCGAATTGCGTTGCCTTGTTCCGCTTTTCTCCCGCGGTTTCGCGCGCGCCGGTCCTCGCAGGGGAGGTGTATATTTCTCTGTGGTGGAGTTCTGGCCAGTTGCAAGGAGAAGAGCAGGATGACAGTGCGGCAAAACGACATAGCAAAGCCGGCAGCGAATGAAGTATTGCTCATTACGAGCGGCGATTTGCGGCTTGCGGCCAACCAGGAGTGTTGGCCTGCGCAGAGAGACATGGAAGAGAAGTTGACAGCGGCATTTGCTCGCAGGGGCATTCAACTGGTCCGCGCGCATGCTTATAACGAGAAGGAAAAGCATGGATTCATCTCGTCACAGCGGATGGGGATGGATGTGTTCATGAACATTCATCCGGAGGCCAGGCTGGTCTTCGCGACCGCTGCGTGGCAATACACCCATCACGTGCTGCCGGGTCTGCGCAGTCATCGAGGACCGATTCTGACCGTCGCAAACTGGTCCGGACAGTGGCCGGGATTGGTCGGATTGCTCAATCTGAATGGATCGCTCATCAAAGCCGGCCGCGAATTCTCGTCGATTTGGAGCAAGGATTTCACTGACGACTACTTCCTCAATGCGCTTGGGGAATGGTTGCGCGATGGCAGGATCAGCCATGATCAATCGCATGTACATTCGCTCGATCCAGACAAGCTGCCTGCGGAATGTGCTGCGTTGGGCGCCGAGCTTGCCGCCGATCTCAAGTATCGCAAGGCAATCGTCGGGATATTCGATGAAGGATGCATGGGCATGTACAACGCCATCATCGACGACGAGTTGTTGAATCCTGCGGGTATTTTCAAAGAGCGCTTGAGCCAGTCCGCCCTTGTTGCCAGGATGCGGACGGTCGGTCAGGCGGAAGCCGAAGCCGTCTACCAGTGGCTGCTCGCAAAGGGAGTCAAGTTTGATTTCGGCAAGGACCCTGCCGCCGACCTGACTCCGGAGCAGGTTCTGGAGCAATGCAAGATGTACATCGCGGCTCTCCGCATCGCCAAGGATTTTGGCTGCGATGCAGTCGGCATCCAATATCAGCAGGGATTGAAAGACATGGTGCCCGCGTCCGACCTTGCCGAGGGCATGCTGAACAATGCCGACCGTCCTCCGGCGTTTGTAGAAGGCACAAACGAAGAAATTTACCCCGGCGGTCCGCTGGTGCATTTCAATGAAGTGGATGAATGTGCCGGCGTTGACGCGCTGACTACGAATCGCGTTTGGAAGGCGTTGGGACTTGATCCGGCGACAACGTTGCATGACGTCCGCTGGGGCGAACACTACAAGGGGCAGGGTTTGGATGCGTTTGTCTGGCTGCTGCAAATCTCCGGGGCCGTACCCGCGAGCCATCTTGCCGGCGGCTATGCCGGCGCCAGCAGTGAGCGCCAGCCGGCTATGTATTTTCCTCTCGGCGGCGGGACGCTGAAGGGCATTGGCAAGCCGGGCGAAATCGTCTGGAGCCGCTTTTTCGTCGAGGGGGACGCGCTTCATGCCGACCTGGGCCGGGGCACGGTGGTGAGTCTTCCACCGGCGGAGACAGAGCGCCGCTGGCGCGAGACAACGCCGCAATGGCCAATCGTGCACGCCGTTTTCCATGGTGTCAGTCAGAATCAGTTCATGGCTCGCCATCGCGCCAACCACGTGAACGTCGCCTATGCACCCTCACCTGCGTTGGCAGACAAGGCGCTTGCAACCAAGGCCGCCATGCTTGCCGAGTTGGGGATCAACGTCCATCTGTGCGGCACGACGCAACTGAGCTAGAGAACCTCTGAACAAGCCGGAGGAGTGCAAATCGGGCTGTTTTTGAAAGGGCGCGGCGTTAGCCGCGCCACAAGCGACCCGCCCAATGACTGGGCTTTAGCCCCCGAAGGGATGCAGGTTCGAAAGGGTCCGTCTCACAGCGGGTTCGACAATGAGGAGATTGCCGCATGAGCCTGTACTGCGCTACGGGCAGCGTTGATACCGATTTAACTTCGCGGCAGTTGAAGGATCTGCTGGCGAAAGTCCTGGCCAGGCTGGGAGAGCGGCAGAGCGTCCTCGCCGTGCCGCCTGACCAGAGCCGCGCGCACTCCCGCGCCGGCGAACTGACGCGTTTTGCGTGGGAATACTATGGTGACCGCTTGAAAGCGGTTCTTCCCGCTCTCGGAACCCATACGGCCATGGAGCCCACGCAACTGGCGCACATGTTTGGAAGTGTGCCGCTGAATCTGTTTCGCGTTCACAACTGGAGGACAGATGTGGAGATCCTCGGCGAGGTTCCGGCCGAGTTTATCTACGAACAGTCCGAAGGCAAGCTGAACTACGCGTGGCCTGCGCAGGTTAATCGGCTCGTTTCGCAAGGTGGATTCGACCTGATTCTCTCCATCGGCCAGGTCGTGCCGCATGAAGTCATCGGCATGGCAAACTACAACAAGAACATTCTTGTAGGCACTGGAGGCCGCGAAGGAATCAACCGCAGCCATTACTTGGGCGCGGTGTATGGGATGGAGCGGATCATGGGCCGTGCGGAGAATCCCGTGCGCAACGTCCTCAATTATGCTTCTGATCGTTTTCTGCGTCATCTTCCCATTGTGTATGTGTTGACGGTGGTCGGTCGCCGCGCGGACGGCGACCTGGCAGTACGTGGCTTGTTCATCGGCGATGACATCGAGTGCTTCCAGCGGGCTGCCGAGTTAAGCCTGAAAGTCAACTTCGAGATACTCGACGAGCCCATCCGGAAGGCGGTCGTGTATCTCGATCCGGAGGAATTTCACTCCACCTGGCTTGGCAACAAGGCCGTCTATCGCACGCGCATGGCGCTGGCCGACGGTGCGGAGCTGATCATCCTGGCGCCCGGCGTGCGGGAGTTCGGCGAAGACAAGACGATCGACGCACTGATCCGCAAGTACGGTTATCGCGGCACTCCTGCCACGCTGGAAGCAGTGAATGCCAACGCGGATCTGGCCGGCGATCTGAGCGCGGCCGCACACCTGATTCATGGCTCGTCCGAGGGCCGCTTCACCATTACCTGGTGCCCGGGACATCTGAGCAAGGCAGAAGTAGAAGGCGTCGGCTTTGAATATGGCGACCTTGCGGCCATGCTGAATCGCTACGATCCCTCGCAGCTTGACTATGGCTACAACGCAGTTGAAGGCGAAGACGTGTTCTTTATCGCCAATCCGGGCTTGGGCTTGTGGGCACACAGGTCGCGGATCGCCGGGTCATAAGGCCCTGTTGAATTAACACTCGAATCAATGACTAAGACCAGCCGCTAGTAGAGCTTGAAGGCAACTTCGACGAAGATCTCGACCGGGACGGGCCCGCCGTTTTTCGTAGCGGGCTTGAATCTGTATTTATTTACTGCATCAATGGCATTCTGGTCCAAACCGGGGTCCAGCTTTCGCACGACCCGAACATTTTGAGGCATTCCGTTTTCATCGACAATCAACGTGATCAAACATTTTCCGTTGATTTTTGCTTTTCGCGCCTCTGGAGTGTAGTGTGCCTCGGGGGTGTCGAGAGGAATGGGGGCGGTGACTGGGTCTCCGACTTGATAGATGATACCGTGGGCGTTACTGTTGAGGTCGTTCCAGGAGGAACTGCCCGATGTAAGTACGGCTTCCTCCAGCGGTTGTGGGAGGGGCCCGAATTTCTGCGCAGGTGGAAATCTGAGACGCCAAAGGAGGGCCTTGTTGCCTGCATCGTTCGTTGTCAGTTCAACGCAGCCCTGCATGCTTACTTCCACCGATTGCCCGACAACGGCCGGTGTGCCATCGTGGGTTCCCGGGTTGAATCGATCCATGCTGACAATTTGGAGCGCAAACCTGTCCAGGTCTGTGCCGATCGGGTGAAGAAACGTCAGGTTGCGCGGCCGGCCCGCAGTATCCACAAGGAGGGAAAGCACAACCTTGCCATCCACTTTTTTCTTGCACTTTTCGGCCGGGATTGGAGCCAGGTTGATCGGAAGAAGCTCTGGGGTCGTCACCCCCGGACCTACGGCATAAACCTTCACTCGCACTGACTGCGCATCCACCGCCTGGGACGGCGCGGAAGAACCAGTTTGCTGCCCCCGGAAAAGCTCGTCGCCCACACCACGAACAACGCGATCGACCATAGCCGACGCATAAATCCCCCTATGACTTTGCACGACGAATCTATCACACAAGCCCCAACTCCCGAAGCAGAAACGCGTAATCGAAAGCAATCTCTTTCAGGTAGTCATACCGGCCGCTGGAGCCGCCATGCCCCGCCTGCATGTTCGTCACAAGCAGCAGCGGGTTGTTATCTGTTTTGAGGGTGCGGAGTTTGGCTACATACTTAGCCGGCTCCCAGTACATCACCTGGCTGTCGTGAAGGGATGTCTTAATCAGCATCGCCGGATAACTTGCCGCTTTCAAATTGTCATAGGGCGAGTAACTCAACATATAGCGGAAATAAGTTTCTTCGTTGGGGTTGCCCCATTCTTCGTACTCGGGAACCGTAAGGGGAAGCGTGGCGTCAAGCATGGTATTCATCACGTCCACAAAGGGCACGTGGGAAACGACGGCGCGGAAGAGGTCAGGCCGCAGGTTCGTGACCGCGCCCATCAACAGGCCTCCGGCTGACCCGCCCTCGATGGCCACGCGCGCCGGGTCGCCGTAGCCTGCGCCGGTCAGATGCTCAACAGCGGCGATAAAGTCGGTGAAGGTATTGCGTTTCGCCAGCATTTTGCCGGCATCGTGCCAGGGTTCTCCCAGGTCGCCTCCGCCGCGGATGTGGGCGTAGGCCATGATCACGCCCCGATCCAGCAGGCTCAACCGGTTGGAACTGAATCCCAGCGGCAGCGAGTAGCCATAGGAGCCGTAGCCGTAGACGTAAAGCGGGTTCTTCTTCCCGTCCTCTGAGCCGTTCCGGCGGTCTTTCCGGTAAACCAGCGAAACAGGAACCGCAACGCCGTCCGGCGCAGTGGCATGGACGCGCTCACTCATGTAAAGGGTCCGGTCGAAGCCGCCGGGAATCTCCAGTTGCTTCAGCAGCGTAGAGGCGCCCGTGGCCGGATCGTATTCGAAGACCGAACTCGGCGTGACCAGAGACTGGTATGCGTAGCGAAAGTTCGTCGTGTCAAAGACGCGGTTGATGTGCGGCTGTGCGCTGTAGGCCGGCTCGGGAAAGGCGATCTCACCGGCAGTCGCCGCTTCAGGCCCATCGCCGGTGAAGCGCCAAATGCGCAGCCTTGGCAGACCATCTTCGCGTTCGCACGCCACAAAGAAGCCGGCGAAAAGATCCACATCTTCCAGCATGATGCTGTCGCGGTGCGGAATCCGCTCGGTCCAGTGCTCCCGGCCCGGCGTGGCCACCGGCGCCGTAACCAGTCGGAAGTTGCGTCCCCGATCATTGGTGCGGATGAACCACAGGCCGTTACGGTGGTCGATCGAGTACTCGCTCTCATCCTCGCGGGGACTGATGACGGTGAAAGTGCCGCCGGGTTCGTCTGCGCGCAGCACCCAGGACTCGGTGGTGGTGTGGCTGGCCGATTCCAGCACCAGGAATTTGCCGTCTCGTGTGCGTCCGGCGCCCAGGTTGAAGCGCTCGTCGTCGTCCTGATAGACCAGCGCATCCTCGGCGTGCAGCGTTCCCAGCCGATGCCGCCAAAGCTGGTATTGCCGCTTCTGCACCTCGTCCTCGACGGTGTAGAAGAGGGTGCAATGGTCCGCGGCCCACACTACGGACCCCACGCGCTCCACTTCGCCTGAGAGTGTTTCGCCGGTAACCAGGTCTTTGATGTGCAGGGTGTACTGGCGAAAGCCCGTGATGTCGGTCGTATAGGCCAGCCAGCGGCCATCATCGGTGATGGCGGTGGCGCCCAGCGAGAAGAAGGCGTGGCCCTCAGCCAGTTGGTTGCCGTCAAGAATCACCTGCTCCGCCGCATCGTCGCCCGGCGCATGGGCCGTTCCCAACTTGCGGCAGTGGATCGCGTATTGCTGCCCTTCTTCCGTCCGGGTGTAGTACCACCAGTCGCCGTCGCGGAATGGGACCGAAACATCGGTCTGTTTTACGTGGCTGAGCATCTCCTGGTACAACTCCTCGCGCAAGCCATTCAACGGAGCCATCCCTTGCTCGGCGTAGGCATTTTCGGCCTCAAGATACGCGGTGACCTCGGGGTTCTGTTTGTCGCGCAGCCAGGCATAGTCGTCGCTCAGGACGACCCCATGCCATTGAGTTTCAGTGTGTTGCTTGCGGGCGATTGGGGGCAATGAAGGTGTGTTCTGGTTCATTTCTCCCAGTGTAGTGCCTGTGGCGGAGGGCCGCGATGGGTGCGCCCGGTTGAGCAAGCATCGCGCCATCCCACGCCGAGGGAACCGGTAGCCTGCCTTCCGCGTACAATTAGGATCGATGAAAGGCTTTCGGCGCGCACATTTGACCGTTTTCCGGCTGCTACTGGCCGCGCTTCTGGGCATCTCCACCACGGCCCTCATGGCCGAGCGGGTTGAGGACCTGCCCCAACCCACCGATTATGTAAGCGATTATGCCCACGTGCTGTCGCCCGAGGCCATTGCGCGGCTGGATCGCATTTGCGGCCAACTCGATCATTCCCAGGCCAATGCGCAGATTGCCATTGTCACCATCCACAACCTGGATGGCGACGACTCGGCGGACTTTGCCACTCGTCTGTTCGAGAAGATGAAAATCGGTGCAAAGGGAACCGACCGCGGCGTTCTATTCCTTTTTGCCATCGATGACCATCGACGCTCCATCAAAGTGGGTTACGGCCTGGAAGGAATCCTGCCGGACGGCAAGACGGGCGACATCGGTCGCGAAATGGTCCCGTATCTGCGTGCCAACGACTTTGACAGTGCTGTCACTCTGGGCGTGGGCGAAGTGGCGCAGGTCATTGCCGCCGATGCCAAGGTAATGCTCAACGACGACCCGGGTGGGCAACAGCCGGTCAGGCCGCACGTCTCTGCCGGAAAGATGGTCCTGCTGATTATCATCGTGATCTTTTTTGGTGGATTCTTCCTTCTGCGGTTATTGATGAGCTTTGGCCTGTTCTTCGGTGGCTGGGGTGGAGGGCCTTGGCTGGGCGGCGGGGGATTCGGCGGTGGAGGAGGATTTGGCGGCGGTTTCGGTGGTGGGGATTCTGGCGGCGGCTTTGGCGGTTTTGGCGGAGGCGGAACTGGCGGTGGAGGTTCCGACGGAAGCTGGTAGTTTTTCTGCGGGATTTTGAGCGGGCTCCCTTGAGTGGAAGCCGGAGGAGAAGAGCACTGTATGAGTCGTGGACTTTGGATTGCACTTGGGGTCGTGGGCGTTCTGGTTCTGGCTGCCCTGATGGTGTTTGGCAGTTATGTGAGCGCTCAGAGGCAATTTGTTGCCAAGGATGAGGCCGTGAAGGCCGCGTGGTCTGAGGTGGACGTGCAGTTGCAGCGCCGCGCCGACCTGATCCCCAACCTGGTTGAGACCGTGAAGGGTTTTACCAAGGAAGAGAGCACTGTCTTTGGCGATATTGCCAATGCTCGCGCGGGCATGTTGAATGCGCAGGGCCCCCAAGCCAAGATCGAAGCCAATGGCCGGCTCGATTCGGCATTGGGGCGCCTTCTGCTGCTTACCGAGAATTATCCGCAATTGCGATCGAGCGATCAGTTCATGCGTTTGCAGGATGAACTGGCAGGGACCGAGAATCGCATCAGCGTTGCGCGGCGGCGCTATAACGAGTCTTTGCGCGACTACAACACGTTCGTGCTCCAGTTCCCGAACAACATCTGGGCCGGTATTGCCGGTTTCCAGGTGAACAACGCATTCTTTGAAGCCAGTCCAGCCGCAAAGACTGTGCCCGCGGTCAAGTTTTAAGGGCAAGTTTTCACACACAGGGCGTACGCGCAAAAAAGGCCATCCCGTGCCGCGGGATGGCCTTTTCAATGGTTGGAGTTCAAGTGCTGCCCGGACTGATCTACTTGAAGGAGGCGATGGCGCTGGCTTCATCGTCCTTGATATCGAAGACGGTGTAGAGCTTAGTCAGCTGGAGCAGGTCGTGGACCTTCTTGGTCAGGTGCAGCAGCTTTACCTCTGCGCCCTGGTTCTTGGCCGTGGTGTAGGCGCTTACCAACTCGCCCAGCCCCGAGCTATCAATATAGTTCACGTCACCCAGATTTAGCAGGATGCTCTTCTGGCCTTTGCTGATCAGGTCACGAATGGCATCGCGTATCTGCACGCTGCCCTCGCCAAGAGTGATCCGCCCGCTAAGGTCCAGAACGGTGACGCCGTCCACTTCACGGGAAGCAA
>CAZNAW010000038.1:0-34169 GCA_964571165.1 uncultured Occallatibacter sp.
GTTTCAATCCACGCCCCCGCGAGGGGGGCGACGCCGCCGCCTGGAAAAGCACACGCGGGAGACGCTGTTTCAATCCACGCCCCCGCGAGGGGGGCGACTCAACATCTGGGTCAACCAGGCCACCCCTTGGATGTTTCAATCCACGCCCCCGCGAGGGGGGCGACGAGCTCACCACCACCTCGGGCACAAAGCGCTTCAGGTTTCAATCCACGCCCCCGCGAGGGGGGCGACAGCAGTCTCTTCGGTTCGCGGAGGAAGGTCAGTGTTTCAATCCACGCCCCCGCGAGGGGGGCGACTCCACTGACGACGAAGGCTCGCAGTTCGGAAGAGTTTCAATCCACGCCCCCGCGAGGGGGGCGACGGTTACCTATTGCATCCCCCATCACCCGCAATCGGTTTCAATCCACGCCCCCGCGAGGGGGGCGACCGGCGATGCCGTGCTCGATGAGTTCGCGCACCACGTTTCAATCCACGCCCCCGCGAGGGGGGCGACGCGATCACGACGCGAGCTGCCTCTGGCTCGATGAGTTTCAATCCACGCCCCCGCGAGGGGGGCGACGGCGCATGATGTAACAGCCTCCATGCGCTAGACATATCTTGCCACAATTGCGAACTAACCATGCCGCGTATTGTTCTGGAGAGTGCTGTCAGCCACGGCCATGAGCAACTATCTGAAACGATATATAGTTAGCGGATTTGCGGATGTTGCGGAAAAACACTGCTCGCTTGGGGTTCGCGCGTAATGATTCGCTCGCTCTCTCCGCTGGATCACAGAATCAATGGCCCTTCCGGATCGTAAGCGAGCTTGGCGCCGACGTGCTCGACACGCCGCCTCCATTCCGCTCCGAGAAAGTAGAAGCGGAGGCTGTCCTGTTTGGGATCGGCTTCTGAGACGAGCCCTGCGCGAAGCACCACCCATTGGGCTGGATCCACGAGGCATTCGAAGACCGAGTTCTGTACCCGCTGGCCATGATCTTCGCACAACCGCGCCACGCGGCGTAGCCTGCGACGGCCAGCTTCATCGCGGGTACTCACGTCATAACTGACAAGAACCATCATGGCCGGTTTATCTCCAAAAGAACGCCGGATACGCGTCCAGCCCGCCGCGCACATAGCGCGCCAGCAATAACGCCTGCACATAGGGCACGAGCCCGACCGGAATACGCTCCTTCAGGAAGGGGTGCTCGATTTCGTCCTGCTTGCGCAGTTGCCAGGCGGAGACGACCTGCTTGCGTGTCGCATCGTCCATCAGAATGCCTCCTCCGTCTTGCTCGGTGAATCCCGATCCCTCCACCTGCCGCCGGTTAATGAGAGTCAGAACCAGGCGATCAGCCAGCGCCGCGCGCAGTTCCTCCATCAGGTCGAGCGCGAGACTCGGCCGTCCGGGCCGGTCCGTGTGGAGAAAGCCGACCGCCGGGTCCAGGCCAACGCTTTCCAGCGCGGATTCGATGTCGTGCCGCAGCAGCGCATAGACAAAGGACAGCAGAGCATTGACGCGGTCCAGCGGCGGCCGGCGAGAGCGGCCGTCGAAATGAAACGCTTCACGGTCGCCGGCAATCATGTTGTCAAAAACGGAGAAGTACGCTTGTCCTGCAGCACCTTCATGCCCACGCGCCTCATCGATCGAGGGCGCACGCGCGGCTTCCAGCCCTTCCCACGAGAGCCGGTTCGCTGCTTCGCGCAGCGCCTTGTCCCGTTCTTCATCGGCAATCTCGCGGGCCGCTCGCAACAGAACCACGCGGCTGTTTGCGATCTTGGCCGCTACGATGGTCTGCACGGCGGGCAGTGCGGCGTCCGCTCCATCAGCCATCCGGTACTGTTGACGGCGCAACAGCACATTGCCCGAGACAGGCCCGGTGACACGCGCCAGAAACCTGCCCTGCTCCGTCAGGAAGGATATGCCGACGCCGCGCTCGCAGCACAACCCCAGCAGCGGCGGACTACACGCAACCTGCCCCCAGCAGACCAGACCTTCAAGCGTATGCACCGGAACGCGCAGCTTCAGTTCCTGCCCGATCTTGACTGCGACGGTCTCGCCATCGCGGTGCACATAGACACCCTGAGTCATTACATGCAGCGTATTGAGCAGTTTTCGCATGGCGGCCGGAATTACGCCTCCTTTTGCAAGGTGCGAATTTGTTGCGCCACCCAGCGCGCCGCTCCGTCTGGATGCACGGTGGCCTGGGGCAGACACACGTCTACCAGAGAGCAACTGCTGCAGTAGGCTCCGGGCTCTGCCGGCGGCGTTTGACGGCTGAGATACAAGCGGTGCATCGTGGCGGCAAGTTCTTCGGTGCGCGCGCGAAGCTCCGGCGTAAAGACGATCTCCTGCCGCCGGCGCGGATTGCCGTAGAAGATCGCGCCACACGCAATGGCCGTATCGAGCATCTCCTCCAGGCAGAGCGCCTGCGCGCAGAGTTGCACGCGATCGCAATCGTCCGGCTTGCTCCTGCCGCGTTTGTACTCCACCGGGTACGGCTCGGGGCGAAACTCGACGATATCGGCGCGCCCGGTCAGGTGAAGCCTCTCCGAACGCAGACTCATCCCGCGCACCGTGCGCACTCTGGCCCGCCGGCTCTCGCCGGGCAGGTCAGCGCGATCATGCAGCTGCCGCCCTTCGGCGGTGCGCAGGTTCTCCACCCAGACCTGTTCCAGATGGATTAAGGCCCACTGCCGCGGACAGAAGGCCAGATGCTGCAACCCGCTGATCGGCAGCGCGTCGTCGTCGAAGTCGTCATGGAAACCGGAACCGGGCATCCTGTACTCCTCGCCTGGTCTTGACGTTAGAAGCCGGGAATCTCTTCCGGAATCAGTCCGGCAAGCGTTCCGAGCGTGTATCCTCCGCTGCCGTCCTCGTTCATGTGCAGCGAGGCATGTACCTTGGCAGAGGAAAACTGGCCGGCCTTGGAGTTGTGCTTCCACCACAGCACTCTGAGCACCTCCATGCTGCCTTCAGGGCGGGCAGAGGAAGCGTCGTTCTCAAAAAGCTTGGGCAGCACGGCCTTGATCGCCTCGGCATCCTCATCGCTGAATCCGGTGCGCTCAGCCAATTGCGGGTTCATGCTGCCATAGAAGACATAAACAGCGTCGTCCACGCGGTGCTTCATGCCCATCGTGTCGGAGCCACGCTTGCTTCCGTCGCCATCGCCGCTGACGCTCTTGGTGATCTGCGTGCTGGTCACATCCACAGGCTTCAAACTGAAGGCCGATTGCACCGTCACCGGTCCACGGATGCCTATGGAAACACTGGAAGTGGAACTTTCTTCCGCTGTTT
Source organism: uncultured Occallatibacter sp. (assembly GCA_964571165.1). Lineage (GTDB taxonomy): Bacteria > Acidobacteriota > Terriglobia > Terriglobales > Acidobacteriaceae > Telmatobacter. The sequence goes on from CAZNAW010000038.1 coordinate 3,275, forward strand.
CTGTATCCTCGCCTACATCCTTCATTTTGCTCTCGCTTGCCTTCCAGGCAAACAGATTACCGAAGGCACGGACATCGAACCATTTGGCGCAGGCTGCCGTAATGGTCTCGTCTTTTTGAGTCAACTCTCCCGGAGCCTCCTCAGAAGCGTTCTCGTCCGGAGTGCTTTTTTTCGATTTCTTCTTCGTCTTCTTTTCCGCCAGTGCAAACGCTTGTTTCCCTAGGCCGTATTCGGTTGACTCAGCACGCTCGCGAAGACTCCTCATGCCGTCCTTCTTGCGGTCATCCGACTGTACGAAGATGCTCTTTCCTGCCTCCAATAAACGGTCGCGCAGCTTGCGCTTCAGACAGACATCCGAAATCTCCCCGCTGCCGTTGTAGTCGGTCCGTGGCCGATTACCATTCAGAGGGTCGCCATTCGGATTCGCGCGCTTAACGCGAAGCACTACAGCAAAGTCGATCTTGTTTTGCAGTGAGCTCACTCGTTCTCTCCTTCTTCTTCCGGATTCAATCGATCAGATGTTTGACCGGGCTTGCCTATTTTCGTGTGCAAATGCTGACGCTGGCAGTAATAGCCCAGCAAAAACTCGCCATCTAGCCGTCCCTGTTTAATGAAGTCATTTGTGTCAAAAAGATTGCCGATCTCGGCCAGTTGCCGCTGCCTACTTTCAAGGAAACCTACGGTTGCAGGCTTACTTCGAAGTCGTATCTCGTATGGTTTGAGATTCTTGGCGATGAGGAGCCACGTATCGAATGGATGATCTGCAAACCGCTGCATGTAGCGCCCCGCAGATGTATCGCGGGTTTCTCCTGCAGCGTCCAGGGCAAAACGCTCGATATTCTCTGCAACTGCCAGAAGTCGGCCATACAGGTAGCTTCGCGTCTTTCTTTCTTCATCCAAGGCCATGTCGTATTGTTCCTCCGGTCTGCTTTGTTTAAGAAGAGAACACGCAATTCCGAGACAGAATTCAAACTCTCTTTCAATGCCACCCTTGGTACGTGCAAGTCCAACACGGCTCGCTGCTCTTCGTACGCAACTCTGTACGAGATCAAGAGGGATGGTACGACTATCGATAATGCACGGTAGCAACCGCTGAACGGTAGCTTTCAGAAGTTTGCTCGGCGTCGTTCCCTTTTCGTACATTGCGCATCGGCCGTAAGCTGCTTCCGCGATGTCCTTAGGGCTGGGCGCTCCAGCAAACTCTCGGCCCTTCCCCATGTTCTGCTGCCAAGCAGTGTGCTCGTGCCAGCTTTTGATGCGCTCAAGGAACTCCGAAGCCTGCAACTCGCGGTAATAGGTAATAGCCATGCGGCCTGTCGTCGCGGAGTCAAGAGCCATGACCACAATGTCTTCGCGATCTGTCAGCTTTGCGCGGTAGCCGCGAATCATGTTGTTCAATTGCATGGCAAACAATTGTCCGGCGTCTCCCTTATATCGCTCAGGTGCTACACGAGATTGTGGATCGTCTGCGGATTCCGGTAGAGCCTCCACACGAGCATCCTCCTCGATTTCATGCGAATCTGCAATTACCTTTGGAATTGGTTTGCCGCTCACCGCCCAAGCAACAATGGCTTGGTCTCCGTTCGAGTATCCCTGACGTGCAAGCAGCCATCGGAGAGCATTATGCACTTTTTGTGTTGTTGAGCTGCCGATTCCGTAAGCATGTTCGGGAATTAAAAATCGCCCGCGATAACGAAAATTAAATCCTGTCTTGTCATTAGTTGAGATCAGCTTTGCCCCATCAGCACCATACCTGATCCGCTTGGGGTGATTGAACGCAAGTGGAAGCTGTTCACCCGTCACCATACAAAAGCTGACCTTTTTGGCCTGCTTTGCGACGAATCTCTGCCAGGATTGTTGCACATCAGGATTGAGCCAAAGACGTGAGTCTCCCTGCGGATCGCGGAGTTCCACGCACCAGCGAACGACTGCGGCAAGTTGATTGCGCAACCCTGCGGTTGCCGTGAGTACCTTAAAAATTGGCAGAGGATTTCCGATTCCAGTCCATTGTGTCAGCAGATGGCCCTCGGCATCGGCATGGAGTACTTGCTGCTCCAGCAGGTCTTTCAGAATGGTTCCACGCTCTACATATTGCAATACCGCTTTTACATGAGGATCAGGTTCTGAAGCCACCCAGCGGCGAAGCTGATTGAGGTAAAGAGTATGCGGCGGATCCTTTTCCTTTTTCGTCTTTGGCCGTAGTCCAACGCTCGTTGATAGGTCTTCCTCCGAGTCTTCCTCCGAGTTCTGAAGGGTCAAGCCTTCTGCGCTGGGAGCAATATACTCGAGCTTATCCGCCAATCCATGCGGTACAGGCGCCGAGGTGCGACCGGCAGATTCCTCTGTGGCAGGAATGAACGTCGTCTCTTTTGCGATTACCACCGCATCGCGAAATCCTCCGGATCCACTCAACGTAATCTGGATATGAACCTGCTGCTCGGCATGGTCGATAGGCATCAGCGGCGCGTTATCGAACTGCGGTTGTCCGGCGCAGCAGTCGTAGGTCTCTTGCAGCTTCTGCATCCAGCTCACACCGTGCCTCCGATGCTGGCCGCGCATCCTTGTGCCTCGGCCTCCACATCCTGAAGGTTTTGCTCCAGGCCAAAGGCTTTGACGTTCATGGGCCGAATATCCTTCTTGTGTTCCGGAGGGATTTCGCTGGGGCGTGGAAACGTGAGCACGCCCCTGACCAGATTGGGGCGCCAGAAATTACTGACGAGCCGATTTTCGCCCGTTTCGTCGGGATAGCCGAAACTATGAAACATCAATCCGTACTGCACCTCGTCCGCATCGTCGTAGTCTCCCTTGCCAACGCCAAACTCGCACGGCTCTACATACCCCTGGCATTCGCGCGTTCCAAGAAAGATGTCCTGTCGGCCGCCACGCTCCAAGCTTCGCTTCGCAATCTCGAAGTGCTTCCCATCGTTGCGGTCCCGCTCCAGTTCAGGGCGGTGCAAATTCCATTCAAAGTGGGCGCGCACCTGGTATTCGACGCGCGGCTCACCTGTCGCGGAATCAGGTGACCCGGTCAGATAGGTGTAGATCGCCAGGGTATTGCCGCCGCCGTAGTCGAGCGGTTTGATCCCCTTGGTCTGCGTAAGAATGCGCTTGATGACCCGGACGCTGTCGATGTACCAGATGAAGGTTGGTTTCCAATAGATGGATTTGGCGATTCCTTTCAGAGCCTCGTAGGTCGGCAGATGATAAGAGCACTTTTCTCCGCCCACGCGAGTCAGTGGATCGGTAAACATGGCATAACGTCCCCAGACGCGAAACTCAATTGTGTTCTTCGGCGTGCTATGCAATGCTGCTTTCCATCCTTTCACTACCATCGAGCGCTAGACCAAACTCCTTCGAGTAGAAACCGTCGCGCAGACATAATACACCTGCGCCTGGCAGTGCCTCATACATAGCTCCCTTTTGTTCCAAAGCTCTCATTTCGTTTTGGAACACATTGACCGTGAATTGCTGCGCTCTTCGCAAGAGGCGAAAGTTTGAGGCAAGGTCCTTGGAGGCGCACAACTCCGCAATCAAATCCGCACCTTCTTTGCCAAACGGAACGACTACTCCCTGCGTCTGGCTATCGATAGCTCGAAACGCCTGCGCCGCGCTGGCAAACGACTGCATAAGTCCTTCCCGCTTTACACCAGTGCGTCTGGCATCGTAGACCGCCATGCGGTTTTCCCCAAGCATTTGCAGAAGGGTGTCGTCCCGGAGCGCGAGAGGAGACTTCACCGGATAATCCATCTGTGCGGCCCGTGCGAAAAAGTGATATTTGAAGAATTGTTCCATCTGCTTCGGGTTCGTTAGTTCAAAAGGCCGGTCCCCCTCATCCTCTTGCCAGTCGTTCAGAACCCGCCGGGCGTTTTCCTGCGCGCAACGGATTTCCCCCAGCGATAGTGGAAGTGCTTGCGCCATGTTCACAATGTGTACCCGGCCGATGGCTCGCGCGCCGTTACGATTGCAGCGTCCAGCGGCCTGCGCAATCGAGTCCAGCCCGGCCAGATCGCGCACCACCGTGGCGAAGTCGATGTCCACTCCCGCTTCGATCAACTGAGTGCTGACGCAGAGCACTCGCTTCCCAGACTGGGGCGCAAGCGCAGACTTCATTCTGTTTAGCGCCTCGAGCCGGTGGGCCGGACACATATGTGTACTCAAGTGAACGAGGCACCCGTTCTCCATCTGCTCTTCAAGTGATTCGAAATGCCTCTTCCACTCGGAGTAGATCGCCAGGGCGTCGCGCTTGGTATTCACAATCACCAGGCAACTGTCGAACTCCCTCATCTCCTGGATGGCGAGCGCGCTCACCTCTGTAGCGCTCCACCCAGGCTTTCTCCTCTTGTCGAAGGTCTGGTACCGCCGAAGATCGTGAAAGAGTTGTGGCGGATTTGGCATCAGCTCGACGCCTGGCTTCATGGCCCCTTTGCTCTTGTTTACCTGATGCAGCAGCGGCTGTGTCGCTGTACAAAGCACCACGCTTGCCCCGCATTGCTCCACTAGGAAGTTCACTGCATTGTTGAAGAGGTGCACCGTGCGTATGGGAAGCGTTTGCACTTCGTCGAAGACGATAACCGCATTTGCAAGCGCATGCAGCCTTCGCGCCGAGCGCGTTCCGCTGCCAAAAAGCGATTCGAGTACTTGTACCGCCGTCGTGAAGACCACGGGTGCGTCCCAATTTTCGGCCAGCACTGAACCACGCCAACTCTCCTTCTCTTTGGTCAGATTGGAGTGGTGTTCGAGAACGATCGACGCGAAGTCGCATTCCTTCGGTTCCAGAACTTCGCGCGCCACTTGCGCATTCTGCTCCGCGATCGAAATGTATGGGCTGACGTAGATCACACGATCCATGCTCCAGCGCTTCGCATGATGCAATGCAAAACGCAAGCTCGCGAGCGTCTTGCCCCCACCGGTCGGCACGGTCAAGGTGAAGATTCCTTTGGGCAGACCAGCTCCAGCGAGACATTGGCGAGAGATTTCGCTGCGGCACTGATCCACCCAACTCTCGTTTTGGAACGTCGCCAACTTACCTTCCAGCCGGTCGATCAGGTCCTGCCACGCAACATACTCACCATGCTGCCGAAGTCTGGCGCTCATGGGTTTGTCGAAGTCCGCCGTATCGGTGCGGTCCCCGTCGATCAGGCAACTGAAAAGTACTCGCAGCAACAATCCCTGTTTGAACGGCTGGATGACTTCATCGTTGTCTTTGTCGCGAATGCGATCCATGGCTGCGGTAATCTCCGCAATTACCTCGGAATCGCTGAGAAGTCCTTCCAACCGGCTGCGGATTTCTGGCTCGACATTGTGCCACACCTCGCTGCGGTGGCTCAAGATGTCCTCTTTGCTGAGCCTTCGTCGCAGCCCGTCTTTTCCCTCGGGAAGGATGCAGTCGATTAGTCCAGAGTGATGCGAAGCTACGCATAGAGCAATTGCCTCGGACGCAAGCCTCCCCACCTCCTCATTAGCCCCGCTCAAGCGACTCGCGATGATCTGAGCCCCTGCAGTCGAGTGATCGACACTGCCCTTCAGTGAAGAGCCTGGCTCCATCTCCATCGCCGCATCCCCCGCAACCTTCTGGATGTACTCCTGAAAGTCCGTGGAGTACTTGCCGAGGTCGTGTGCAAGACCGATAAGGGCACCAACCCGAGGCATACCAAGCTTCTCAGCGAACCGCGAGGTAAAAGCAGAGACGCTGAGGATGTGGTCGCTGAGTGGCTGTTTCTCTTCGGGAGACTTAATATGTGCGAAGAAATCAGTGAAAGCCATTCGAGTAGTACCCCATTCCTTTGTGGCTAAGACGGGATCGAAGTCCGAAGCACAAGGCAGCCTACTCCCAGGTCAAGTCGTAGCTTCGTATGCTCTTCCGTCCTCTTTGATCGATGAGAGATTAAGGCGCAAGGCGAGGCCTTGGCAAGGCGACCCGGAGAATCTGGCGCGGCTCGGCTGGTGGAGTGCCGAGAGGATGGCTCGGGGTACCATCATGCGCATTCAATCTGAAAAGCGAGCCAAGTGCCGGAAGTAGTGAGGTGGTCCCGGTTGTTCGGACAGTCTTTGTTGTTTCTTATTGATCCGGCCCAAAAGAAATAGAACATGGGTGCCCCATCCTAACCGCGTTTTGTGCGGTTAGGGTGGGAAACCACGATGCAAATCTTCTGGGCCGGATCAATAAGTTGCTGTACTGATTCGATAGCAGCCATAGCGTCCGCGTTAAGGCGAACCGTCCGGGCTGTGCCTTTCTTCGTCTCTGTGAGGTCAATGACGCGGCGGGCCATATCGCCCTGGGACCATGTGCAGAAATACTGATCTGCCAGCCGCATCCCCGTATTCACAGATACAACGAACTCTGGCAGATGCTCTGGGAACCTGCTGCGGATGGCCTCACAGAGCCGGTTGTATTCGGCTCTGGTCAGGTGGCGTAGACGGCCAGCAGATTCCTTCTGCTGTTGCACCAGACGGGCGGGGTTGTTGGGAATGTCAAAGGCGGATGAAATACCTAATGGCACTGGAAAGCGTCAGTTTCGGAGCATCCATGAGCAGGTCTTGCATCGAGCCCCGGAATGGCTTCCTGCTTATCGATTTCCCCGCCCGTCGTCGAGTCGGATAACCCGATCAGTATTAGCAAGAGGTGCGCCGGCCGATCGAAGCCGAATCATATCCCTCGTCCGTGGCATACCGTGACCGCCATTCGTAGCTGCGTGCACCATCTCGTGTAGCAACGTGGAGGTCGCGTCCTCATCAGGCAGCCCTCGTAGAATCTCGATTAATCTTCTTTGCTTTAGCCATCGACTCCTTTCGCCGAGCAGCGAGCGAAGCTGTCGTCCGTCGAGCATCGATCCTCCCAACATGAGCCGGAAAAATGGATTCTACCCGCCAGCCCCTTTGCTTGTGATCTGGACAACCGTTGACGGGCAAAAAAGGGCCAAGTATGGCATGACCCTGCTGCTTTCCGGCGTGGCCCAGCGAGCGGAAATCAGGGACAGATCAGGGACAGTTAACTTGTAGCAGTCTGTCGTTTCCAGTGGTTTAGCGTTGTTATCAATCCATCTAAGTTATTGAAAATAATATATATTTATCCTCTCATAACCCAAAGGTCGCTGGTTCAAATCCAGCCCCCGCAACCAATCCAATCAACAACTTACGCGTTGTTTCCCTCGTGCCCGAGGCCCAGTTAGGGACAGATAACGGGGTCCGCGATGGACTCCGGTCGTTTTTTGGTGCCAACCAAGGCCATTCGAGCCGCATTTCCCCAGCCACTATCACTTTGCGGTGGCGTTGCCAAAGACTTGTGCGCCCGTCCCCCGCGGTGCCGGTTTGTCATTTTGTACAAGAGTGATTGGATGCAACGTGCAGACCCGCGGGGTTCAGCACGCCCCCAGCGTCCGATACCATGCTGAACTCCCTTACAATTCCGCCCTTAAAGAGCGCTTTGGAGATTGGACATCAAGCCAGAACTCTCCAAAGGCAATTAGCGTTTTTCAGGACCGATCGGAATCAGATGACGGCGGCGATTCGGAGCAATGTCGGGGGGAGAGCCACGCCGCCGGGAACGTTCCGGTGAAAAAAGGTCTGGTGGTCTCGCGAACAGCCGAGAAAGGCGTAGAATAGCGGCGTTTCCGTGTACAGAAAGGAGATCTCAGATGAATAGCTCAATTGCCATCGCTCAGGTGCTGGGGATTGTTTTCGCGGTTATGAGCCTTTCGGTGATTATCGACAGAAAGACAGTGTCGACCGCCCTCGAAAAAGTAACTCAAGACCGGGGATTCTTGTGGTTGTGGAGCTTCCTCATTTTGACCATGGGAGCCGTGATTGTCGTGATGAACAGCGTTTGGACCTCCGGCCTGCCCTTGCTTATTACGATCCTCGGATGGCTCACAATCATAAAAGGAGCGTTCCTTCTTCTCCTCCCCGGTCCCGCCATGGCGTTCTACCGGAAGTGCAATAAGGACAGCGTGCTCATCTTCGGCGGCATCGTCGCTTTTCTCTTGGGGTTGGTCCTGCTTTACATGAGTTTCCGATAAGTATGAAGTAAACGGTGATCGTATGAAGCAAAGGTCGCTTGACCATATCATTTTGACTGTAAGCAATATCGAACGCTCGCTGGCGTTCTACGAAGCGGCCCTGAAGCCCTTGAATATTCGGTTCTTCCTGCCCTACAAAGGCGAACGCGGTCATCCTGACCTGTGGGGATTCGGAGATGGAGAAAGAGCATGCTTTTGGTTAAAAAAAGGGACGCCTGATCCGGGATCTATCCATTGGGGGTTCAAGGCCGAGAACAACGCTCAGGTGGATGACTTTTATCAAGCTGCAATAGCGGCTGGAGCGAGGGACAATATTTCGCCGCGGGCGCGAGTTGAATACTATCCAGGCTATTACGCGGCCGATGTATTCGATCCCGATGGATATTCGTTCGAAGTTGTCCACAAAAGTTGACCGATACCATTTCCTGAAATCGAGCAACAATTCACACTTGCACCGGCTGCACCATCGATGATGAGCTGTAGTCAGGAGGGCTGCCATGACTGGAGAAGATTGTGACCGAACGTGAGCAGGCCATCGAGTTCCTGCAATCTCAGAACATTCTCACTCTGGCAACCGTTGCCGAGGGTGAATTGCCCAGTGCCACTCCGCTGTTTTATCTGCTTCATGGCGGCATCTGCCTTTACTGGGTATCATCTGCCTCCAGCCTGCACAGCCGGAACCTGGTCAGGGGAAGAGAGGTTGCAGCAGCCGTCTATGCCGCTACGGACCGATGGAAGAAAATTCACGGCGTTCAAATGCGCGGATCTGTTCACATCATCACAGACTCGCAGGAGCGAAAGGAAGTGCTGCGGAGCTATGCTGAGAGGTTCCATCTTGGCCGGGTTCTGCGTGTTGCCATGTCGCAAAGCATGCTCTATAAGCTTGTTCCTTCCTGGATTCGCTTGATTGATAATTCCCGGCGCTTTGGTTACAACTATGAATTCAAGCTCTATGCGGATGATGAAGCTTCCGGTGAAAAGTAAAGCCGGAGCACCCGCCACTCCGCGGGCAAAGCGTTCGGATTCACGAATCTCCAAAGCCGCGGGGCGCTGCAACAGGCGATCGAAAATTGACCGGGCAGGGTGTCCCTGATCCAGGCGTCGCGCTTTCAGTCCATCCGAATGTTCCCCTCCTCACGGCGAATCCCAACTCTCAAGCGCGCAACCAGTGCACCCCGGACCTGGGAGCCCCTGAGACTCTGGTCGCCCGCCGAGTGCGTGATGATCATCACCGACAGCCGCGTATTCGGGTACGGGATTCTTCTCTAGGCAAGGGTGCAGTCGAAATCGAAATGCGCTAACCGACTGGGCAACGCCAAGGAGTGAAGATGGCAGATACAACTAAGGGCCGGAGAAAGTTCTCCAATGGAATGCCGAAAACGCTTCGGCATCTGGCGGTTTACGCCTTATTGCTTTTGCCTGGAGTTTCGCTTGCAGGCGAGCGCTTTGACGGCAATTGGCTCACTAAGATGACCTGTCCTCCAAAAGGGAAGACCGAAGGCTACACCTGGCAGTTTCCCAGCGTAGTGAAAGACAGCAACTTTCGTGGAGAGCACGGCACTGCCGGAGAACCCGGCTATCTGTTGATTGAAGGCAAGATAGCAGACGACGGCGCTGCGAAGCTGTCTGCCTCAGGCCTGGTCGCCTCAAGGAAATATGGCACCGGAGTCTTCACCACGCAGGGCACGGATTATAGCTACGACATCAAGGCGCAATTCAAAGAAACCGAGGGTACAGGCACCCGCGACAAAGGCCTCGGCATTGTTGGCCGTCCCTGCACCTTCGACTTCGTGAAGCAATAGGCAGTTCAGAAATTGCGTACCGGCAGGATACGTCTCCACAGCCGTAGGGCGGGACTGGCATGTCTTGGCTTGAGCGTTGGCAGGAACGCGATTGAAATCAATCGGGACGTTAAGCCGTACTCTCCTTTTTTCAGCATCGATTCGCTTGAAATTGTGCCGCCTATGGGGTGAATTTGGGCTCAGCATCACGAAGTGTCATCTGCCCTGAATCGTCACTCGCCATGGGAAACTTCACGTTCATTCCATTGCCCAAAAGAAGAGCTATACTTTGGGGCAATTCCGTTTTCGCAGCGCAACTTTAGGGCAGGTTTGGTTCCATCGGATCAGGAGCGCCTATGAAAGTACACGTTGCGGCTCTTTCCGCTTTGCTAGGCGTTCTCTCCGGATCGCAGGCTTTGCCGCAGACCCAACGGGCCCTGCTCATCGGCATCAACTCGTACCAACCCGAAGGAACCCAGGCGCAGCATCCCGCCGGATGCACCTATGGCCGATGTGAACTGAGTCACTTCGATAATCTTGAAGGCGCGGTCAACGATGCGCAGTCCATGGCCGACCTGCTCACCGGTCCCAAGTTCGCATTTCCGGCGGACAAGGTGGTCCTGCTCACCAATCCGGCGCCGCCCCGACCCGGTTCCGGAGTTATCGTTTTGCCGGCGGCGCGGACGGATCGCGACGGCATTCTCGCCGCAATGCGGAAGTATCTCGTTGATGTGCCGCGGCGAGGCGACACCGTGGTTTTTTATGTTGCCAGCCACGGCTCCCTGCGCGTGAACAGCAAAGGCTCCAAGCTTACCGTGCTGGTGAATGGTCAATATCTCCATGCAGACAGCACGCTGGTTCCCTCCGACGCATACAAGGGCGGTTACGACGTGCGCGATCGCGAGATGACGCGCATCTTCCATGCGGCCTTGGACAAGGGAATTCATCTTACGGTCATCTTTGACAGTTGCCACAGCGGCGGCATCAGCCGAGGCATTGGCCCCAGGTACCGTGAGCGCACTCTGGCCTTTGATCCGCGCGACATTGCCGAGCCTCCTGACGTGCTTTCCAACGGACAACCGCGGCCTGCGCCCACTGAGCGCGAGGACAATCCGGCGCTGGTTTTTTCCGCTGCGCAGCAGGACCAGGCGGCGCAGGAAATGCCACTGACAGACAAAGTGAGCGAGCCCCACGGCGCCTTTACCGCGGCACTGGTCGAGGCGCTGCAGGCACTGCCCGCCGGCGCGTCGGCTGCCGTCGTTTATCAGCGTGTGAAGGCGGTGCTCGAAGGCGGCAGCGGCTCCAGCCAGGAGCCGGATATGGACGCCACGGCCGCGCGGCGCAGGCAACCGCTTTTCGGCGGCGCGGCAGCAGACTCCGGCAAGGTCCATGCTGCGGCTCTCATGACCGACGAGGACGGCAACGTCTGGCTGGACATCGGCCGCGTCTCCGGCATTGGCATTGGCAGCGAATTCGCCTCGATGATCCCTGACGGCAAGGGTCAGACGATCAAGCTTCGCGTTACCGCAATGGAAGGCATTGCGCGCTCCTTGGCGAGCGTCCTCAGCCCGCCCGGCGCCAAGGTCACCTCCGGCGAAGTCTTCGAACTGACCAAATGGCTTCCCGCGGAGTCGCCGCCCTTGCGGGTCTGGCTATGGCCTTCCAATCTCTCTGAGGAGGACACCCTTGTCGCTGCGGCGCAGATCCATGCCGCTGGAGTCTCTGTAGTCTCCGACCCGGCCGAGGAGCTGTGGACCCATATCCTCTGCTGGGACGGTACAAACTGGACGCTACAGCAAGCCGGCGCGCCTTCCCCCGCCATCCTCGGCGCGCAACTGACGGCGGATGTTTTGAATCAGCATCTTCCCGCCGGCGCCAAACTTTGGGTCAACCTTCCGCCGTCGCGGGAGTTGGCCGCGAAACTCACGCCGGAAAACCGCGACAGCGCCGTCCAGGCCGCACACGATCTTGCCGGCGCCCACTACGCTCTCGCTGGCACGCTGACCGCGGAGGGGCCTGCCTACGCTTGGTTCCACAAAAGCGAACTTGCGGCTGGACCCCCCGCGACTGTTGCCGCAAATCACAGTCCCGGATGCTCCGCCACATCGCAATATCCCGTGCGCAGTGACTGGGTGAGAATTGGCGACGCGAGTGTCCTCGACGAGGGCGGTGCGGCGCTGAAGAAGTTTGCGTCGCTGCTGGCCAAAGTCCACGGATGGCTCGAAATGGCAGATAGTCCTGCCGACGCATCCACGGCCAACTACTACACGCTGGCCATGGTCCATGCTTCCGACGACACAACACTGACTGCGGATCAGCCCGCGCGCCAGGGCGAACTGCTCAAGCTGGCCTTGCAGTCCAGCGATCGTGTTATCGAAAAGCGCTGGGTCTACATTCTTGACATCGATTGCCACGGCAAAGGCACTCTGCTCTATCCGCTCGACTACGCTGAAAACCAGTTTCCCAGTGCCGCAGACAACGGCCGCCAGTTTGTGTTGCCCGGCGCGCGCACCTTGCGTATCGGCCCACCCTACGGCGTGGACACACTTATCCTGCTCAGCACGGCGCAGCCGCTCCCCGATCCCTACGTGCTGAATTTTGAGGGCGTCGCCTCGCGCGGAACGCGGGGGATGGAATCGCCCCTCGAAAAGCTGCTGAATCACACCAGCGGCGGAACCCGAGGCTTTTCCGGCGAGATACCTACTGACTGGGGTATCGCGCTAACCACAATTCGCAGCATTCCAAAGGACGCGACGAAGTGAGACCCATGCACAGGCGCCGCGCTCAACCGGCTCGTTTGACGAGGCCCAACATTTTCTGAAGGAGAATCGCCATGTCCCTTTCCCGCCGCAGCTTTGTTGCCGATGCTTCAGTCCTCGGCATGCTTACCGCGCTCCTGCCTGAACTCGCCGCCGCGCAAGCGGCCGCTCCGCAGGCATCCGCCGAAGATACGCCCCACGACTCCTATGATTTCTGGAACGGATTTTTTGACTCCGTTAACCCATACAGCCACAACTACGGGCAGAAAGCCGCTTCGCGCGGGCCCAAGGATCAGCTCCCCGATCCCGCCGCGGAAACGCAGTATCTACACTACAAGGCCGATGCGAAAAAACTGCGCTATGCCACCGACATCGGGAAAGACGAGTTGCTTGACCATGACGGCGATGTGGCCGTCAGCATCGCTCTCTCGCAATATCGCCCCGGCAATGGCGGCGAAGCCAACGTGCGTGCCGCGCAGCTTCGCGTGGACACCACCCAGATCCACCCGTATATGAACATCATCGCGCCCCTCGCATGGACGGCCATTGCATCGCTGCAACCCGACAAGGCCGGCAAGATATCGCTTGACCAACTCGGCTTCAAGACGGCTCAGGCAACGCAGGGCACTAGCAAGATCCTGCTGACGCAGGGTACCGGGAAGCTCGCGGTCAACGTATCGAAGGCTGCAACCACCTCAATATTTGTGAAGGCGCTCAATGTCATGATCCAGGGGGCCAAGGTAGCCGTTCCTCTGGTTGCCCTGCCGGCCATCAGCGTGCCGGCGCTCAGTGCTTTTACTGAGGCGCTGAGTTACTGGGAAGATCGCACAAGGTTCATCATGGCCGGTAACCTGACCACCGCCGTGGCCACGCAGCAGGCGCTGAGCGATCCCGATCGCGAAGACCGATATATCGGCCTGCTTTCAGGCGACTATCTTATGCTTCCGCAGGTGCACACTGAGGAACTGGCCAAGGAATTGCCGAATCTTGACCTGGTGCAGGGTTACCTGGTGCGCAAGGATGCCGATCCGAATCTGCCGCTCCAGGCCCGCGCGCAGAACGCTGTCCCCGGCGTAACCTATGCATCCATGCGGGTAAGCGTGCAGCCGCTTGACGCCTCGTCCACGAGCAAGCCCGCGACCGCTGGCGGCAGCGCAAATGCCCCTTGCGAAAATGAAAAGAGCAGTTCAAAGAAGAGCAGCTCCAAAAGCAGCGAAACGAAAAAATGAGCGTTGCATGTCCTCCATTGCAGGCTTGTGGAGTAAGTCAGATTGACGAACAAACCAGGCGCCGACCCAGGGTAGACGGCAAAGCGGAAGCATTGCGCCAGGCGCAGATTGCACTCCTGCGCGGGCCCGCCTCATCCACAGGCTCAGCGGGCGGTCGTGGGGTAGAAATGGTGCAGGAGCCAACCTCCACGGCGCCGGATGCCGGCTATTCTCATCCGTTCATTAGGCTCCATTCGTTCTAATCGGCAACTTCCAGTAACGCCGCCAAGATCAAATTCCAAGCCATCCAGCCCAATCTTGCCTCGCTCAGTTTTCTATTCTCTACTCCCTATTTCCCTACTCTCTACTCCCTATTCCCTGCTTGTTCCCTACTCCCTGCCTTTGTCCGCTACACTAACCCCTGTGATGCCGCACGCCTTTGCTCAAGCCGTGGAGATTGTCACCACGGCGCTGGCCGTCGCTGGCATGGGCTACTTTCTGGCGGCCATGCTTGCGGCGCGCGCCTTTCTCGCGGGCCGGAGCGCCCCATTGCCGGTCTTTACGCCCGGCGTGAGTGTCCTCAAGTCCCTCAAAGGCCTTGACCCCGGCATGATCGACGCCTTCCGCAGCCATTGCCGGCAGACCTACGCGGGCGAATTTGAGCTGCTCTTCGGGGTAGCCTCGCTCGACGACCCCGCCGTCGCCGCGGTGGAACAGCTCAAGCAGGAGTTTCCAGAGCAGCCCATCCGCCTCATCGAGTGCCCTGCCCGCCTGGGAACCAACGGCAAGGTCAGCACGCTCATTCAGCTTGCATCGCATGTCCGCCACGGCTTTCTGCTCATCAATGACTCCGACATCACCGTCTCACCCCACTACCTGGAGCGGGTGATGGCCCACTTTGCTCCTCCGCCGCAAAGAGCCGCCAAGGATCCGCCCGATCTCCGGCACGGTCCGCCACCGGTCGGCCTGGTAACAGCGCTTTATCGCGGCCGCGCGCGCGGAACACTCGCATCCCGGCTTGAAGCGCTGGGCATCGCCACCGACTTCCAGGCCGGAGTTCTACTGTCGAAGATGATCGAAGGCGGTCTTCATTATGGTCTTGGCTCCACGCTGGCCATCCGCCGCGAAGCACTGGACAAGATCGGCGGCTTCGCGCCCCTGGTGGACCACCTCGCCGACGACTACGAGTTGGGCGTGCGGGTTGCCCAGGCCGGTTATCGCGTTGCGCTGAGCGCCGAAGTGGTCGAGACCGCCATCCCCGCCTATGGCTGGCGCGGCTTCGTCGATCACCAGTTACGCTGGGCCCGCACCGTCCGGGACGCTAGGCCCTGGGGCTATACCGGGCTCATCTTCACTCACGGCCTGGGTTGGGCGCTGCTGAATGTGCTGGCCAGCGGCCTGAGTCCTGCAAGCCTCTGGCTGCTGGGTCTGAGCTTCTTCCTCCGGCTTACGCTGGCCATGATGGTCGGCGCCCAGGTGCTCGGCGACCACCAGGTTCTCCCCGGCCTGTGGCTCCTGCCCCTGCGCGACCTGGTCGCCATGGGGGTCTGGGCAGCAGGCTTTGCCGGAAACACCATCGTCTGGCGCGGCGAACGCTTCCTGCTCAAGGACGGGAAGCTGAGCAGAAACGGCTAGGCGGCGGGGAGCGAAAGCGTCCGGATCGAGCCGGTCAAGCAATTTGCACTGGATGAAGTTCAGTTTGGTTTGTTGGATCCGCCCGGTAAAACGAGTGATCTGCGCTGATCTCCCTGCCTAAGGACTACACTGGCACCCGCGCAGATTGGATCGGCTCTCAATATCGGATCGAGGACCTGAAAGAGCGCCTCTGAATCGTCGCCATAAAAAATGATGGTTGTATTCTCTGGAATCATCACCCATCCGCTGAAATAGCCGAGGCTTTTCGCGGCCACTGCTTCCAATAACTTCACGGCCAGCGCACTCGTTTTCCTTTGCCCATCCGGGATGCCGGGCCTGCTGCCAAAAGCGAGCTCGATAGTGACTGCGGCGGCAGGCGGCGGCTTCATTGCGGTCGAGTCGTGGGCAATTTGCGGAATCGTCTGCATCTCGGCCCGCACCAATGCCAGCGTGTCTTTTGCAATGGCGGCTTCTTCCAGCCGGTCCAGCCTCTCAAGAGCGGCGATTTCACTCTCCAGGTCCTCCACCGTGTTCTCGATGTTTGGGCTGGGCTCCTGACGGCGCTCCGCGTAGGATTTTCGGAACCACTCCACCGCTTCCGCATCCCGGCCCCAGTCGCGAAGAACCAGTCCACGAGTGCCGTACAAGGATGCGCGGCCGACTTCGCCGGGCGGGAAGAGCGCAATGGAACGGTCTACCGAAGCGAGAGCCTGCTCGAATCTGCCCATGCGGCGGTAACAGTTGGCAATGTTGTTGTGCGTTCTGGCTATTGCAGCCAGCCGTGTACCCGGCATTTGCTCGCGAATGCGCAGAACCTTGTCGTAAAGCTCCAGGGACTCGGCATGACGTCCCTGTTCCGAACAGAGAATGGCGAGATTCCCCCACGCGGCGGTCGCGGACTGATACTGCAGCTTGGCGCTCTCCAACTCCGCGGCCTCCCGATAGCAGGCTTCGGCCTCGGCTGGAGAGCTTTTCCGCAAGGAGTTGCCTAAAGTCAGAAGGATGGCTGCCAGGCGCGGGTCTTCCGGAAAGGGCCGGAAGATTTTGAGAGCGGCGCGCAAGGGAACCGTACCAAGTTCCTTGAGACCGACCTTGCAATAACACACTCCCAGTTGGTGAAGCATGTCCGCCAGTTCAGTCGATGTGGCTTCGTCCCCGGCGAGTTCAATCTCCTTCCCACAAAACGGAATCGCACGGCGATGCTCGCCGAGTTGGACCAGAACGTCACTCATGATGGAGTAGTAAAGCGCATGGGTGGTGGAAGAGGGTTGCTCGTCCAGCAGCTTCGAGGCCTCCGCTTGTTTTTGGCGAGACTCTGCCTCCCGGCCCAATTTGCGATAGAGCAGGCTGAGGTTGTAAAGCGTCAGCGGAACCAGGGCGCTAGCCTGCTCCGACGGCAGGGTACTTGCCTTCGTGAGGACGGTCTGGAGCATCGATTCTACAAACGCGCCGTTGTCCTCCCGCAATACTCTGTGCCATCCGAGCAAGAGAGCGAGGTACTTCTCAAAATCGTCTATGAGTCCGCAGGCTTTCATATTTCGATAGGCCCAGTGTATCTTGGACGTTCCAGACCAACGACAGCGCAGAAATGTCAGGGTGAGTGCCACATGAGCTTCTTAACGACAAGCGAAACGGGCGTTCCCATCCAAGGTCCGACCACCACTCTGCTCTACGACGACTGGTACCCGGCGCTGCGGACTGCCCGGTTGCGCCCCGGCAAACTGGCCACGGCCATGCTGCTGGATATCCCGCTGGTGCTGGGACGGCGCAGCGACGGGCGCGTGTTTGCCCTGCGCGACAGTTGCCCGCATCGCGGCATTCCGCTGAGCGTTGGATGGTTTGACGGCCAACATGTCACCTGCAAATACCATGGCTGGGAGTTCGAGCCGTGCAGCGGCCAATGCGCGCGGATCCCCTCGCTCTGCAGTCATGACCGCCTGGATGCCACGCGCATTCTGGCCACCGCTTTTCCATGCGAAGAGCGCGACGGCTACGCTTGGGTCTTCATTCCCAGCCCTGGATCAGGAAGAAGAAGTGGAGACGCGGAACGCCGGACGGGACAGGAGCTCAGGGCTGGACACGAGCTCAGAGCTGTCCCCGAGCTGGCCAAATTTGGCCCGCGTTTCCGCTCGGCCTTTCTCGCCGCCGACCTGCCCTGCAATGTAGATCACGGGATCATCGGCCTGATGGACCCCGCACACGGACCGTTTGTCCACCAGGCATGGTGGTGGCGCACCCGCGGGTCCATCCGCGAGAAGACCAAGCGCTTCGAGCCGATCCCCGAAGGCTTTCGCATGAGCGCTCACGCCCCCAGCGGCAACTCCGCGCCCTACAAGCTGCTGGGCGTCTATGGTCAGCCGGTGGAGACAACCATCGATTTCGTCCTGCCCAACCGTCGCACGGAAATCATCCGCTGCGCCGAAAAGTGGTTCTCCAGCCTGACCACCGTCACCCCGGTTACCGCGTCCACCTGCCGCATCGACGTGGTGGCGGCGTGGAACGTCTTCTACCATGTCCCGCTGGTCAAAACCATCGCCAAATTTTTCGGGGCAAAGTTCGTTCGCCAGGACCAGGTCACCATGATTCAGCAGGCCCAGGGGCTCCGGCACAACCCCAGCCTGATGCTGATTGACGACGCCGACAAACCCGCCAAATGGTACTTCGCGCTGAAGCAGGCGCGGCTGGAAGCCGCCCGGGGCGCAACTACCAAACATCCCCTCGAAGGTCCCGTCGAGCTGCACTGGCGAAGCTAGAGCAGCTTTAGAAAGACTGACAGAGTGGCAGGAATTTGACCGGGCCGTGGGTTTGCGGGGATACCAAAGTGCCCAACGCTTTAACCCTCCGCCGGTTTCCCCGTCTATTCTTATGGCGGACCAAATATCCGTTCGCCGTGAACGTGTCTTTTCCGCTTCGGCCTTCTCGCAAGGGGGCACGCAAGAGGGTTGAGTCCGGCACAAGTTCCTGCATCGGTCGTGCCCTCCGGGAAACATGTGTGCAGAGTCCCCATGGCCTCTCGTAATCAGGAGGAATCATGATGCGCAAGCCGTTGCCCTTCTTCTTTGTCCCCACTTTATTGACTGCGCTGCTGGCGGGATGCGGCTCCAGCTCGACTGGCATCGGCACGTGCAACTGCCCAGCCGCCCCACAGGGAATTGTCTCTATCTCCATGACCGACGATCCGCCGGCCGGCGTGTCGATACTTTTCTTCCAGGTTACCCTGTCCAAGGCCACGCTGACACCAACAAGCGGCTCAGCGGTCTCGCTCCTCTACAACGACACACCCAGGCAGGTTGATGTGACCCAGCTGCAGGCCCTCTCCGCGTTTCTCAGCTCGGCCGCGGTTACGGCGGGAACCTATAACAGCCTGAATCTGACTTTTTCCAATCCACAACTGGTCATTTACAACCAGTCGGACTCGTCCCTCGGGAGCACCTGCGCCGTGGGCAGTATCTGCCAGCTTACGCCCGCGTTTGACAGCAACTCTTCCACTGTGACCATTACGTCGTCGCCCTTTCCGGTTACGGTCAGCACCACTTCGCCCCTGGCGTTCGTGATCGATTTCCATCTCAATACCGTGATCCAATCCGACCTCTCGGTGAATCTCAGCGTCGCCAACGGCGTCACCGTCTCTGAGCTTCCGCCGGCTCCTACGCCCCGGCAATACGGTTTCGCCACCGGCACAGTGACAGACATGGTGCCCAGTTCAGGCCAAATCGAGATGACGTCACTGTGGGGCGGGGGACTCAACCTTCTGGCCACCAGCAGCACAACGTACAGCAACTTCCCGTCGAGCGCCTGCACAACACCGAGCATTCAATGCGTGGCCCAGGGCCAGGTGATCCAGGTACAGATTTCCGGCTATGCGAGCAGCGGCCTGCTGACGGTGAGCCAGGTGACCTACGTGCAGGCGGCAAACACGCAGACGGTTCAGGGAACCATCATCCAGGTGATCCCGTCAACCACCAATATCGCCGGCGCACCTCCCATGGGGTTCGTGATGCTCCTGCACTCGAATCCAACCAGCGCCGTTGGCTTTCCTCTGGGAGGCACAGCCGAGGTCAGCCTTCCCGGCAATGCGACCTACTCCATCGATGCCGATGGATTCACCATGCCTTCCGGGCTGAACTTCACTTCGGCATCCAACCTCATCGTCGGACAGAACGTCACCGTGACCGTTTCGCCAGGAACGCTGAGCACCACCGGTGCAGGGCCAGGTCCGAACGCATGGGGGCCTCCGCCATCGATGTCGTTTACAGCCTCAGCCGTTGAGCTGGAGCCAAGCCAGATGACCGGTTCAATTACCGCGACAAATTCGAGCACAACCAGCTTTACGCTAGGTGTCGCCGGCTCGTTCTTCGCACCCTGGCCATTGCCCTCAGCGACGTCATCGTACAACGTAGCCACGACGAATCAAACCACCTATGCGGGATTCACCCAAGACAACTTCGGGGGGCTCGCAACGGATGATTTCGTGTCGGTGAGCGGTTGGCTCTTTCCACCTGGGATCACCGGCGGATCACCGACCATCGCAGCGCAATCGGTGGTACTGCGGCCGAGCCAATCGTTTTAATCGCACTGAGCGCCCAAGCCTACCCGAAGTTGGCCTGATCCTCCGGATGCTGGGCGTATCACCGGCAATCCGGTAGTTACCATGTAGCCTTCATTCCGACGGTGCTGGCGCCAGGGAATTCGTAAAATCGGAATAGGTTCCATAGCCATGCTTTTGTGAGTCGGTGTTTTTTAGACAGAAAGTGGACTCTTAGGAAGGCATGGACATTCTGGGCAAAACGGACGATTGACCCACTTTTCAGGCAAAGCCCTCTCAGGAGCGAAAGGCCGCGATTTTTCCGGTTCCCAGCGGCACGGCTGAAGCCGCGCCTTTTCAAAGCCCGGTTTATGCAACCAGCCCTAGTCTCCCGGATTCACCACCACATGATCGTCGGCACTGATCGCCGCCCAGTCGATCGACAGGCAACTGCCCAGCTCGTTGAAGTTCTTGTCCCAGTGCGGGCGATCCTCTTTCGTCAGCGAGGTAAGGGCATAGTCAGAGGTGCGCAGAATCTCGTACCAGATGTTCTGCGCTTGCCACAGATTCAGATCGAACGGCAGCTCCACCAGAATGCGTGCCAGCGCCAGCGCCCGGTCCAGCATCTCCAGCGATCCCGAGGACATTTGCAGCTCCACCATGGCCCGCTTCATGCGCTGGTCAGAAATGTAGCTGAGCGTTGCCGTCTCCAGCGGAACCTGGTCTACCTTGGCCAGGGTCAGGAACGATCGTAACTGGGCCTGGTCGATGGGGTCGCATTCAAGTGCGCGGCGCAGCCCCGCATTCACGGCAAAGCCCGCCGCCAGGGTGAGCGCGGGCGGTTTGGGCAGGCCGGCAGAGAAGAGATAATGCAGCAGGCTGGCGTGTTCCTCGTAAATGCTGGTCAGCGATCTCTCGATGTCCCATAGCGTCGAGTTCAGAATGAGATTCACGATGCGCCGCTGCTCGTCAGAGAAGAGCGAAGTGAGGGAGTAATCCACGTGCCCGTAGTAGCGGTCCAGAAGGCGGATCACCTCAGGGAAATAGGCGCGTTGAACCTGTTCAGCCACCTGCACGGCAAAGGCGTCGAACTCCGCCGAGTCGGCCTCGTTATAAGCCTTTACGGCAGCGGTAATGTTCTGGTCGCCGAAGTGCAAAACCGCAAACGAGTAACTCTGCTGCTGGCCGGTGATGGCGCTGGCGATGTGGGCCCGGCCCAATGCAAGCCTTCCGCGCCCCGAGGTATGGATATCGTAGGAGATGCGGCGAACGTGGTAGCAGAACAGCTCAGTCTCCTCAGCAAACGAAGAGAAGACACTGCTGATGGCGTAATGGGCCGCCACCTGTTCCAACCCCAGTTCCATTGTGGCCACCGACGCCTTGTAGATCTGGACCCCATCCCCGGCGCCGGCCACGTTGGAATGCGCCTCCGCCAGACGCGCCAGGAACTTTGCTTCCAGCGATTCGGTTTGCCCGGCGAACAGATCCTGCGCCAGTTGCAGCACCCGAGCGGCATAAGCGATCACCTGCACGGACTCAATCCCTGCAATGTCGTCGAAGAACCAGCCGCAACTGGTGTACATGAGCTGCGTGTGCCGCTGCATCTCCATTAATTCCAGGGCGCGCACCCGCTCCGGCTCGGAGAGGATGTGACTCTCATGCACCCGGAAAAACCGGTCCACTGACTCCACGCTGCGATTGAGCACGACTTCGATGTAGCCGTCGCGGGCGGCCCACACGTCTTTGAACAGCTTGCCGCCTTCCTGCTCAGTGAGCGGGACCACCGCATCGCGCAGCTCGTCCAGGGCCTGGCGCAGCGGCGCGCGCCAAAGCTGGTTGAAGCCCGGCTTGCCCCCGTTGCAGCCGCAATTGGAGCGCCAGCGCTCCACTCCGTGCACGCAGCTCCACGACGTGTTATCGACAATCTCGCACTCGTATTCGGGCGGAAACTGCGCCAGAAAGCTGCCATAATTCGCCAGCTTCACCGTTTTATCCGCTTCAAGCAGAAACAGGGCGTAGGCCAGCGCCATTTCACCGTGTTTGTGATGGTGGCCATAGGATTCCCCATCGGTAGCCACATGGACCAACTGCGGCTGGGGACCATCCTTGAAGCCGGCTTTGAGACGCCCGGCAAAATTCTCGCCGGAATTCAGCAGTCCCTCAAACGCGATGGCCCGCGAAACAGCGCCGTTGTAGAAGAACACCGCAATCGAAACTCCGGAGTCGAAGCGCACCAGATACGGATGCGTGGTGTCCACTGAAGCGCCTGGGGTATCGATCCAGCCGGTATCGGCCGAGCCCGCTGCGTCCTTGCTTTGGCCGTCCTGCAAAGCCCGAATGCGCTTGCATTGGTGCGGAGCCAGCACCGTGAACTTGATCCCATGCTGGGCCAAAAGCTCCAGCGAGTCAGTATCCGCCGCAGTCTCCGGCAGCCACATGCCCTCCGGCGGCGCGCCGTAGTGGTGCTCATAGTCGGCGATTCCCCAGCGAATCTGGGTCATCCGGTCGCGCTGGCTCGCCAGGGGCAGAATGATGTGGTTGTAAACCTGCGCCATGGCCGAGCTGTGGCCCTTGAATGTCTTGCGGCTGCGCCGCTCGCCGTCCAGGATCATGCGGTACGTGCGCGGCGCATTCTCCTTCAGCCAGCTCAGCAGCGTGGGGCCGAAGTTGAAACTGATGCGGGCGTAGTTGTTTACGATGCGCTGGATCTGGTTCTTGTTGTTCACGATGCGCGCCGCGCCGTTGGGGGCGTAGCACTCCGCGCAGATCCGCTCGTTCCAGTCGTGGTAGGGTGCGGCTGTGTCCTGGGTCTCGACCGTCTCCAGCCAGGGATTCTCGCGCGGCGGCTGGTAAAAGTGACCATGAATACAGATAAAACGTTTGCTGGCGGCCATGAAAGTCTCTTATCTCTTGCCGGTGCAGGGTGGCAAAAGCCACAGGACACTCTGGCGGCAAGTGCGCGTGAATTGGAGAACCGCTCTCAACCGGCTGTGCTTGCTTATTCTATGCTCGAACGCCCTGAAGGCGCTGTGCTCCTGGCCAGATCGCACGCCCGCCAAAGGTACCAGCTAGCCACGGAACGAAACGGCGCCCAGCGCTTTCCCCTCTTCAGCAGCACCTCCGGCTTGGGCAGGTCTTTGGCGGCCAGCGCCCGCGTCTTCGGCACCCGTTGAAATGTCAGCGCGAACCCCTTGCGTACGCCATAGTCACTCACGGGCAGCACGTCGGGCCGTCCCATGCGGAAAATCAACAGCATTTCCACAGTCCATGGGCCGATGCCGCGTACCGCCGTCAGCCGCTCGATAATTTCCGCGTCGGTCATTTTCTTGATGGCCGCATGGGTCGGCACCGTCCCATCCAGCGTGCGGGCTGCCAGATCCTTGAGCGCTTTGATCTTGTTGCCGGAAACGCCTGCCGCCCGCAGCGGTTCATCCGGAGTAGCGAGCAGAAGCTGCGGCGCGGGATCGCCGCCAAAGTACTCCCGCACCCGCCGATGAATCGTGGCAGCGGCCTTGCCGTGCAACTGCTGGTAGAGAATCGACTCCAGCAGCGACTCGAAGGGCGAGGGCAAGGGATCAAGCCGCAGCGTGAACGCGCCCGCCCGGTCGATCAGCGCGCCCAGCTTGGCGTCTCTGGCCCGCAAATGCGCCACCGCCTCAACCGGATCGAAGGGAAGTTTGCGGGTCTTGCCGTCATGGATCATGGAAGGAGTTTATCGCACCGGCCGCGACTGTAGATCCAATCGGGCATCGACTCTACGATGCCGCCGGGGGGTGGTACACTTCCATCGATTCTCTGCAAGAGGAAAACTCCTAGATGAAACGTCGCGATTTTGTGAAGACCATGTCCGTCGTGGGCTCAGGCCTGCTTCTCCGCCCAGGCTTTCCGTTTTCCCTCCACGCCCAGCAAGCCTCGCCGGACCCCGCCGTCAAGCGCGTCCTGGTGATGTTCAAGTGCCACTTCGACGCGGGATTCATTGACACGCAATACAACGTCGTTCACAAGAGATACTTCGAGCAATTCTTCCCTCAGGCCATCGAGATTGCCCGCGCGCAGAATGCCTCAGGCAAACGGCGCTATGTGTGGACCACCGGCTCCTGGCTGCTGTTCGAATATCTCCAGCAGGCATCGACTGAAGATCGCAAGGCCATGGAGCAGGCCATCGCGAGGGGCGACATCGCCTGGCACGCTTTGCCTTTCACCTGGCAGACCGAGATGCTTGGCCAATCCATGATCGAGGGCGCTCTGGCCATATCGCAATCCCTCGACCGCCGCTTCGGCGTGGTCACCACGGGCGCCAAGATGACTGACGTGCCGGGCCACACCCGCGGCATCATTCCGCCGCTGGCGAAACACGGCGTCAAGTTCCTCGAAATTGGCGTCAACGGCGGATCCACTGTAGCCAAGGTGCCGCCGATCTTCCTATGGAAAGGCCCCTCCGGCGCGACCCTGCCCGTGATGTATCACTGGGATTACAGCGGAATTGCCCGTGTGCCCGGCTCCGATCTTGCTGTGGTCACCAGGGTGCGGGGAGACAACAGCGGCCCGCACACTCCCGATGAAATTGCACAAATCTACGCCGATCTGGCCGTGCAGTTCCCCAATGCTGAAATCACCGCCTGCAACCTCTCTGACATGGCCAACGCCATCGATCCCTATCGCGATGCGCTGCCCGTTGTGACTCAGGAGATCGGTGACACCTGGATCTACGGATGCGCCAGCGACCCGCTGAAGGTGGTCCGCTATCGCGAAGTATCGCGACTGCGCGATGCATGGATCGCCAAGGGCGCATTTCAGACCGGAGACGCAACCGACCTGGCCCTGCTTCGCCACGTACTGCTTGAAGCCGAGCACACCTGGGGAACAGACACCAAGTCCTGGCTTGACTTCGACAACTACAAGCCCGCCGACCTGGCCCGGATGCTGGATACGAAGAACTACAAGATTGTCCAGTTCAGTTGGGATGAGAAGCGTCAGGATTTGCTCGACGGCATTGCCACTTTGCCCGTAAATCTGCGCGAGCAGGCGCAGCACGCCATTCACAGCCTTACCCCCGGCAAGCCATTGTTGTCTGCCAAAGCCGTTGTGCAGCCTGCCGGAGAACCGATCGACACCACCCATTTCCTCGTCGGAATCGATCCGCACACCGGCGCGATCACCCGCCTGCGCAACAAAACGACCGGCCGCGAATGGGCGAGCAAGAGCAACCCCGTCGCGCTCTTCACCTACCAGACGCTTTCCCAGGAGGACTATAACAGTTTCTTTGACAGCTATCTGACCACCAAAGAGGATTGGGCTAGAAGAGATTTCGGCAAGCCGAACATGGAAAAGTTCGGGGAAAAGAGCCAGGTGTGGCAGCCGAAATCGGCCACCGTTCACGTGGAAGAGTCTACCGATGCCTGGCGCATCCTTGTCAGCCCGCAATTTGAAGACGAGGAGGCGTTTCAATCGGGCCGCGCTTCATTTCCGCGCAAAGTCTTCGTCGAGTTGACGCTGCCCAAGGCCGAAGCGGCGATTCATCTGAACCTGAGTTGGTTTCAGAAGCCGGCTACCCGGCTGCCCGAAGCCCTCTGGCTCACCTTCAACCCCATCGTCGAAGACCAGAGGGGCTGGACGCTCGAAAAGTCCGATGAAGCCGTTTCACCCTTCGAGGTGGCGACTTCAGGAAATCGTCATATGCACTGCCTGTCAAAGGGATTCGAATACCGGCATACCGGACATGCGTTTGCCGTGGAGACTCTGGATGCGCCGGTCGTCGCCCTGGGCGAAAAATCGCCGTTATTCTTCTCCAATACTCAGCCCGACCTGAGCGCCGGCATTCACTCCAGTCTCTATAACAATGCCTGGGGTACCAACTACATCATGTGGTATGGCGAAGATATGCGCTTCCGGTTCGTCCTGAGGGCCTGAAGAAGACCGAGCGGGCGGCGAAAGCGCTTCTCTTCGAAGACAGATTGGAGAATTTCTCCGGCGTTTCATCTTGAACCTGCCGGTGCACACTCTTTTTGTCTCCAGGGCTCACCTTTGCCATGCCCTTGTAACATCGAGGGTGAGGACGGAACAGGAGCGTCAATGCCATGAAAATGCGGCCAGGAACGCAAACGGGATTTCTGCTGTGCGGCAAGGAGTGGATCGAGGGCGAATCGTTTGAAGTTCGCTCGCCATGGGACCAGGGCCTTGTGGGGCGGGTGACCATGGCTACGCGCGCCGACGCCCGACAGGCTGTAAACCACGCCGTGGCCAGCCTGCGCCGCACCCGCGCACTGCCCCGCTGGAAGCGCCGCGAGATTCTGGAAGACGTGGCCGCCGCGCTCATCGAGCAGAAGGAACGGTTTGCGCAGCTCATTGTGGCCGAGGCCGGCAAGCCGGTGCGCCTTGCGCGGGCTGAGGTCGATCGCGCCGTGCTCACCTTCAAGACCGCTGCCGAAGAAGCCGCACGGCTGGGCGGTGAAAGCCTTCCCCTGGACCTGACCGAGGGCAACGAGGGCCGCTGGGGACTGGTGCAGCGCTTCCCGGTCGGGCCGGTGCTGGCCATTACCCCATTCAATTTCCCTTTGAATCTTGTGGCGCACAAAGTGGCGCCCGCCCTGGCCGCCGGTTGTCCGCTGATTCTGAAACCCGCCCCCCAAACCCCCTTTACCGCACTGGCCTTGGGCGAGGTGATTCTGAAGGCCGGATGGCCCCAGGAGGCGCTGGCCGTTTTGCCGCTCAGCAATGCCGATACCGCGTGGCTGGCTGAAAAGGAAGATCGCATCAAGCTCATCAGCTTTACCGGCACCGCGAAAGTCGGTTGGGAGCTCAAGGCACACTCCGGACGGAAGCGGGTGCTGCTGGAACTCGGCGGCAATGCGGGTCTCATCGTTCACAGCGACTGGCCTGATCTTGACGAAGCGGCCAGCCGCACCGCGCACGCGGCCTTCGGCTACGCCGGCCAGTCCTGCATCAGCGTGCAGCGCGTGTTTGTGGATCGCAACATCTTCCAGACTTTCTTATGGAAGGTCGTGGAACACGCGGCCAAGCTGGTGGCCGGAGACCCCTCCGACGAGGCCACCGTCGTGGGTCCGCTCATCCGGCTCAGCGATGCCGAGCGCGTGGACTCCTGGATCAAAGAGGCTGTCGAAGGCGGCGCCAAACTGGTGGCCGGCGGCGAGCGCCATGGCTCCGTGGTCACCCCGGCGATCCTCACCGGAACCAAGCCAGGCATGAAATTGCGCGATGAAGAGGTCTTCGGCCCGGTAGTGGCTATTGAGCCCTACGACGACTTCGAGCAAGCTCTGGCGGACGTGAATCACTCCAGATATGGACTGCAGGCAGGGCTTCTCACCCGCGACGCCGGCCGCATCCTCACCGCTTATCGCGAACTCGAAGTGGGCGCGCTAATCGTCGGCGACACCCCCAGCTGGCGCCTGGACCCCATGCCGTACGGCGGCGTCAAAGACTCCGGCCTGGGCCGCGAAGGCATAAGCTCCGCCATTGAAGAAATGACCGAGCCGCGCATGCTGGTGATATCGGGGCTGAGTTAGAGCAGGCTGGGAACGCTGGCTCAAGACAGGAAAGTCTCGCGGCTATTCCTGCCTGAACATCGTTCCGGCCGTGCAAGCCCTGATGGTTGCGGTGGCGATGCACTGAATGGAACAGGGCATAGCATCCCTTGGAATGCCGCAGACACAAATCCAGCCTGGCCGGACAGCAAGCTTTGGGCATTGCCATCCACCGAAGCGGTTAGCTTCCGCGGCTTATGGGATTCTGAGAAATTTCGCAGACCGACACCGCTGCTCTCAAGCCGGAGCAACTCCAAGGCCGGGGTCCTCGGTGGCCCAGGTACTGCCCTCTGCGCGGCGAGTCATTCTTGCTTTCTGAGGTGGAGGGAGCTACTGCGGTTCTCCCATTCACGTGCCCTCGTCATACTGTGCAAGTGGCTTTTTCTAAGGAAAAAGCCACTTGAGAGCAGTGGATTCGGGGTACAGCAATTGGAGAACCGCTGTAAGGCCCTGCACAGGAGCAAGAAAGGCTGCACCATTTCTGAAGATGCCGTAAATGGCGGCATCTTCCCGTTGCCTGGCGTTATCGGCCCATGACTGAGCCGCTTGCCGCGCGTGTGACGTGGAGGCGGTTAGTTGCTTACGCTTCCTTCTTTGACTTGGCCTTCTGTGCTGCCCAGCGCTTGCGCTGTGCATCGGCAATCCGCTTGCGCGCCTCGGCGCTCAACACGCGGCCCTTCTTGGCCGCCTTCTTGGCCACCTTCTTGGTTTTGCGCTCAGTTACCTTGGTTGCGACTTTTCCGGTGTTGGCAAGCAGGGAGCGTACCTGCGTCAGCCTTGCGATCTCCGCGTCAATTTGGACAAGAATAGAGTCAATAGCCATAAGTCAAGCATAACTCAAAAATAGGCGTTTTGCACAACTTGTCTGGTGATTTATCCCGCTGTGTGAGAATAACCCGCAGCATTTTTATTCCAGCTTGCCAACTATTTTCTTCTTGTAAGCTTTCTGAAGAATGAAAAACGCCAACTTTTTCTGCCCCTGATCAGAGATAAGTCCCTTGCGATTGAACTCATCCTGGATTCCCGCAAGGGGCCTGTTAGGCGAACAAAAATCCATCAGAACCCACGGGCTCATTCCTCTAAGTTGGGGAATGCGGTTGAGCATGTTGAATTGATGGCGGTAGATATTGGCTTGATATTCCTCGGTCCAGCGATCGTTGTCGCCGCCGTGCAATCCAGCCTTCGCATCGCCGCCAAACTCGCTCACGATCAGGGGTTTCTGGTACTCAATGCGCCACGGTAGGCTGGGCAAAGGCGGCATGAGCCGACAGAAGCACTACGCAAAGAGCAGCTATGGCAATTTTGACTGGGGGCATCCAGGAAAGCGCGCGCAACTGAGGGGATAGGTGGACGCTGCATTCCAGAGCCTCGGAGTTTTTCGATTGGTTGGAGCCGTCGCCGCATTTCGCCGTGCGCTGGCAGCCGCTCCGGACGGACTCATCATCTTATCGTTTGCAGGCAAGCCTGCATTTCCAGCCTATGCCATCAGGGAGAAGAGCAAGGACAAAAAGGGGACAGGCCGTGAAGCCTGTCCCCTTTCTTCGTGTCGACCAGACCTTTTCCAGACCGAACCTACATCCCCAGATACTCCACATGAACATAGGTGCCGAGCCGCACGTTGTAAGCCAGATACCAGCCGGGATGGTCCGGATCCTCATAGATCACGATCTGGTCGGAGTCCCAAAGCCAGGCGTCGCAGAAAGCTATGTCAGCCGCCGCAACGTCCCAGTACCACCCGTTGAACCAGAAGCGGCCGGGACCGCCGCCGCCAAGATGCCACACATGGCCACGGCCAAAGCCGCCGGTGAATCGGCCATGCGCAAAGGGTTGGTCCACATGATACCGTGCATCATCTCTGCCGGTGTCGTGACCTACCCAGATTTTGCCGTCCACGTGCGGAACGTTGGGATGGCCTGCCTTGTCGCTGTAGTTACGGTTTGGCTCAACCGCATGCGGCGTGCCCGTGGTCGCCTTGGGCCCGTTCTTGGGAATCGCCTGGTGGGTTCCACCCCCACCCCCTTCGTGATGCTGGGCAAACGCGGGAACTGCAAGAACAAGCAAAGTAGCAAAAGCTATCTGAATGGACCTCATCGATTCCTCCGGATGCCCTGAGGGAGAGCAGCCATCCTATGCTGCTCTCTTCCCTTGGTGGGTCATCCCCATAACAATAGATGCAACCCGGTATGCCAGAGCAAGTTGCGACGTGATAATTTTTCGTGCCGTGGTTCCCGGCGATACCCAGAGGGCACCCACTTCGTGGATGAGTTGGCAGGAGCGACGTCGTTGTACAGTGCTTAAGACACCGCCACCGCCTAGTGAGAGTGCCTTAAACCCCTACGGCCGCTGGCGCGCGCCGCCACGCATAAAGAGGGAAATGGTTGGCCAATTCGGCCACCTCGCCGCGAATCCGCTCCAACACCGCATCGTCGTTACGGTGCTCCAGGGCCTTCGCCATCCACAAGGCAATCCGGCGCATCTCCAGCTCCTTCATGCCGCGCGTGGTCAGCGCAGGCGTGCCCACGCGAATCCCTGACGCCTTGAGCGGCGGATTGGTGTCGTAGGGAATCGTGTTCTTGTTGACCGTGATGCCGGCCTTACCCAGCGCCAGTTCGGCCTCAGAGCCCAGAATTCCTTTCTGGAAGACATCTACCAGAATCAGGTGATTGTCAGTACCGCCGGAGACCAGGCGGTAACCTGCTTCCTGCAGCCCCAGCGCCAGAGCCTTGGCATTGGCCACGATCTGCGCAGCGTAGGTCTTGAACTCAGGCCGCAACGCTTCACCGAGGGCCACGGCTTTGGCGGCCACGATATGCATCAGCGGGCCGCCCTGCTGTCCGGGGAAGACGGCCTTGTCGACAGCGGCGGCCAGCTCCTGCCCGCAAAGGATAAGTCCCGCGCGCGGGCCGCGCAGCGTTTTGTGAGTCGTCGTCGTGGTGATATGCGCGTGGGGCACGGGCGAGGGATGCGCGCCCCCGGCCACCAGCCCGGCAATGTGCGCCATGTCAAAGACGTAAACCGCGCCCACCTTATCGGCAATCAGCCGCATGCGAGCAAAGTCCCACAGTCGCGGATAGGCGCTTCCACCGCCGATGATGATCTTGGGCCGCTCGCGCTCGGCAATAGCCTCAAGCTCGTCGTAGTCGATCAGCTCCGTGTCGCGCCGGACATGATAAAAGGTAGGCCGGTAAAGCTTGCCACTGAAACTCAACTTATGCCCGTGGGTCAGGTGGCCGCCGTGTGACAGGTCCAGGCCCAGAATCGTATCGCCCGCCTGTGCCACCGCGGCATAGGCTGACGCGTTGGCCTGCGAACCGGAGTGCGGTTGCACATTGGCATGAGCCGCGCCAAAGATCTGCTTGGCGCGGTCGCGCGCCAGGTTCTCCACCACATCGGCATACTCGCAGCCGCCGTAGTAGCGCCGCCCAGGGTAG
>CAZNAW010000039.1:0-32925 GCA_964571165.1 uncultured Occallatibacter sp.
AACGTAGATGGCCTTGGGCGAGACCGGGCACCATTCCTCGCAGACGATGCAGTCGGTGGCCATGGCCCACGGCAGGCAGCGGCCGCGGTCATAGAACGCGGTGCCGAGACGAACAGGGCTCTGCGTGCCCACACCCACCACCCAGCCTTTTTCCTTGGGCGTAATCTGCCAGATGGCTCCGGTTGGACACACCTCAGAGCAGAGTGTGCAACTAGGCTCGCAGTAGCCGATCCTCGGCACCAGCGTAGGGGTCCAAAGCCCTTCCAGGCCAGCCTGATCGAGCGTGGGATGGAGCGCAGTGTTGGGGCAAACCTTCATGCACTCGCCACAGCGGATGCAGCGCGACAGAAAGTCCTCCTCATCAAGCGCGCCGGGGGGACGCAGCAGGCGTTCGTGACGGCTCTTGCCCAGGCCGGTGTTGGCGCGGAAGAGCGGAACCACCGCCGCACCGGCAGCCAGGCCGGTGATGGTGCGACGGCGGCCGAGGTCTGGGTCGGCAACTTCAGGCTCGTTGCGGAAGAAGCGAAACTGGAGACTGTCATGGGGGCAGGAACCCACGCAGTTCATGCACATAAGACACTCAGCCTTACGCCAAGGCACGCCGCCGATGGGATTGTCTCCGCCCTGGCAATTGAGCAGGCAACGGTTGCACTTGTCACAGGCTGCGGGGTCCTTGTGCAAGCCCAGAACCGACCAGCGGGAAAACGCGCCCAGCAGAGCGCCGAGCGGGCAGAGGCTACGGCACCACAGGCGGGTAATGCGTAAGCTGGCCAGAAGAATGGCCAGAAACAGCACTCCCAGGATGAGGCCCTGGGCAAAGTGGGGCTGGCGGAAGTCGAGAACGGTGGCTTGCAGGACGGTGTGGAGGGTTTCGCCGGTGGCTTTGATGGCCGGTATGTGGCTGTGCTCCAGCGGCAAAAGCACAGCGCGCACGGCAAAGTTGAAGGCCGGCAGCAGCGAGAGGCCGAAGGAACGGACCAGAAGACTGAAGGGGTCGAGCCAGCCGATGGCCGCGGAACCAAAACATGCGGCAACGAGGCCGGCGATGAGCACTACATACTTGCCGGTCTGCCAGCGCTTATACCGGTTGGAGTCGATGCGCTGCTTGCCGCGCTTGGCCTCAGAGGGCAGGCTGCCGACGAAGTGTTGCAAGGTGCCCATGGGGCAGATCCAGCCACAGAAGAAGCGGCCCAGAAAGAGCGTGGGCAAGAGAATGAGCAGGCTCCAGAGCAGGCCGCGATAAAGGGCGTGGCCGGCAAGAGCGTTGGCAATGACGACCAGAGGGTCGAGTTCGAAAAAGAGGCGCACCGGAGCGCGCATGTGGATGTCGCCCGTGGAGCCTGGGGTGGGGCGCAGCGAGGTGAAGATCAGCAGCGCAAGAAACAGGAGCAGAAAGAAGATCTGCGAGATTCTGCGCAGGAGCGGCAACCTGGAACGACGGGCCACGAATATCCTCCACATGGTTCGAGCGGGGCACTAGCTGTATATCGTGAATGATTGTCGCTGGGGCATGTGCCGGACAGTGATCTGCATCACTTGCTCTATTTCAGATTTGTCCGCTTGTATTTTTCGGGCTTGCTCAAACTGGGCGGCAAGCTCCGCAAAATCAGAGGTGATTGATGAGCGAGGCGATGCAGGCTGCGCCGAAACCGTTGTCGATGTTGACTACGGAGACGTTGGGCGAACAGGTATTCAACATGCCGAGCAAAGCGGCTATGCCACCAAAGGAAGCGCCATAACCCACGCTGGTGGGAACGGCCAGGACCGGCGCGTTCACGAGGCCGGCCACCACGGTGGGCAACGCGCCCTCCATGCCGGCGCAGACGATGAGCACGCGGGCTGACTGCAAGGCGTCTTTTTGCGCCAGCAGACGGTGAATGCCGGCAACGCCGACGTCGGCGATCAACTCGACCGTATTGCCCATGAGGCGGGCGGTTACCGCGGCTTCTTCGGCCACGGGCAGGTCGCTGGTGCCGGCGCAGACTACGGCGATGGTTCCCTTGCCGGGAGTGGTGGGCGCCTGGGTGAGGGTGATGGCGCGGGCAGTCTCATGAAATTCGGCGCGGGGTTCCTTATCTGGCGGTTCCAGGGCGCGGACCGCTTTGAACATTTCGTGCGACACGCGGGTGGCCAGGACATTGCCGCCCGCCTGGGCCATGCGGGCAAAGATGGTAGCAACCTGCGCTGTGGTTTTGCCGGCGGCAAAGATGACTTCGGGCATGCCGGTGCGGAGGGCGCGGTGATGATCGAGCTTGGCGAAGCCGATGTCTTCAAATGGGAGATCGCGGAGACGGCCGAGCGCGTCGTCGACGGCGGTGCGGCCTTCGCGGACTTCGTTGAGGAGGTTTTCAATTTGAGCGCGATCCATCAGAGCCCTTCCTTTCTATTGCCAATAGCTCGCGCTGCCGCGCTGGAGGCTTCTTCTGCGCTGCCGGCCGCGTAAGCGCGCATGGCTTCCTGCAACACTTGTTTGAGGGGGACCGAGTGCTCGGTGGCGAGGCGGCGGCAATCCTCATATTCCGGCGCGGCATTGGCTATTTTGCCGGAGGGCCAGCGGGCGATCTTGATGCACACCTGACCCCAGGGGGTTTGCACCTTGGCAAATTCTCGCGCCAGGGCCACTTTGTTTTCGAGCCTCCAGCGCAGGCCTATGGTGGTGGTCTCGCGGAAGAGAAGGTCGCGCAGCGCAGGCATGAGGCCGGGAGGGCAAAGAACAGTCATTTGTACGCCGGTGCGGCCCTTTTTCATCTGTACCGAGGCACGATAAACATCCCACGCGCCAGAGGCTAGAAGCAGTTCGCTCACATAGCCAAGCACTTGCGGGCTGGAATCGTCGATGACCGTTTCGATCACGGCGATCGATTCCCCTTCATCGGCCTGCGCGGAGTCTTCCTCGCCTATCAGCAGACGAAGCAGGTTGGGTTGGCCGGGGGTTTCGCGGCCGCCGGCTCCGTAGCCGGAAGCCTTGACACGCATGGGCGGAAGCGGCGCATAGCACACTTCTAACATTCGTAATACAGCCGCGCCAGTAGGGGTCACCCGCTCCATGGGCGGGCCTGCAGCATAGACGGGCGCATCGCCCAGCAGGGCCAGCGTGGCCGGAGCCGGCACGGGGAGTGTTCCGTGCTGGCAGACCACGGTTCCGCTGCCCACGTTCAGCGGTGACGAAAGCCAGCGGTCAACGCCAAGCGCCTCAGCCCCGACGGCTGCGCAGACGATATCGACGATGGTGTCAACCGCCCCGACTTCGTGAAAGTGGACTTTTTCAATAGGGATGGAATGGATGCCGGCTTCGGCCTCGCCGAGCAGTTGGAAAGCGCGGATGGAGCGTTCTTTAACCGCCGCGGCAAGCGGGGCGGAACGAATGATATCGAGAATTGCAGACAGGGGACGATGAGGCGCGTGGGTGTGCGCTTGAGGAACAAAAGCCGTTTGAGATTCGTGGTCTCCCACCGTCTCGTGCTTGTGCGCTTCATGCGAATGAGCTTCATGCGAGTGCGCCTCGTGTGAGTGCGGTTCGTGCGCATGCGCCGGATGGTCATCATGGGTGTGGGCTGGCTCATCAGGAGTGAGCACGTCCACTTTGGTTGCGGCCAGGCCGCCGCGGCTCACTTTGCGCATTTCAAGCCGCGCGCCCACGTTGAGCGCTGCTGCCGTTTCCGCAAGGGAACTGAAGGGAACGCCGGCGTCAACAAGGGCGCCCAGCAGCATGTCGCCGCTTATGCCGGAAAAACACTCGAGGTATGCAAATCGCATCGCCTTGTAATTCTAAACGGTCGGCTACGAATCACGCTTCACGCGCCGCGCCGGGCAAGGACTTCAGCAGGGAGAATCGCGTTCATTGAGCCGGAGCGAAAACCGGCGCAATCCAAGGTCACATATTGGAAACCGGCCTGTTTGAGGGCTGCGCAGATGGCGTCGAGCATCTCAATCGCCAGAGCGCGCGGTAGCTCTGCGCGCGCAATTTCAACGCGAGCCAGCTCGCCGTGATGGCGAACACGCAGTTCGCGAAAGCCCAATTGGCGCAGGCTCTCCTCGGCCTTCTCCACCTGTTCGAGCACCTCGCGGGTGACGGTGCGGCCATACTCGACGCGCGAGGCCAGGCACGGCGCAGCCGGACGATCCCAGAGCGGGTATCCGGCGGCCTTGGCCAGTGCGCGAACCTCCATCTTGGTAAGGCCAACCTCAGCCAGGGGCGCTATCACGGCATGTTCCTGGGCCGCGCGCTGGCCGGGGCGGAAATCGCGGGTGTCGTCGGCGTTCATGCCGTAGGCGATGCTGGTAAAGCCGAGTTTGCCGCCGAGCGCTTCCATGACGGCAAAAAGCTCATCCTTGCAATGGAAGCAGCGGTTGGCGTCGTTGCGCGCATACTCGGGCCGCTCCAGTTCTTCGGTGGCAACCACGCGCAGCGGCATCTGTAGCGAGTGTGCAAAGGCGCGGGCCTGCTCCAGGTCGCGGCGGGCCAAGCTGGGCGAATCGGCCAGTACAGCGAGCATCCGGGACCCAAGAACGCGATGCGCCGTGGCTGCCAGGAATGCGGAGTCCACTCCGCCGGAGTAAGCCACCATGAGGCTTCCCAACTGCTGAAGCCGCGCTTCGAGAGCAAGCAGCTTTGCCGCCGTTTCCGGCTCGCCGGACGCGGTGCACTCCGGAGCGTTCTGCGCCAGTTGGGCTTCCGATGGGTTTGTGTATGCGCTAGCCGCCATAAGGCAGATTATAACCCGTGATTCAGCTCACGCCGCCCAGGGCCGGAACGGCTGTCTTGCGGGGTCTGGTTCTGTTTGTGCCCAACAGGCGGCCTCGGCCAGCACCCCCAGGGAGAATGGCACCCGCGAGGCCACGTGAATTGGTAAACGGCTCTAATGCTGGATGGCGGTCTCCGCCTTCGCCGGCATCTGTGTGACTTGGCCGGGCGTAGGCAATTGCGACCGGTTCCAGCCGCCACCGAGGGCTTGAATCAGTTCAACCGACGCCGTCATCTCCTGCACCTGCAGACTCGTCAGGGTTTGCTGGTTGGCGAGCACGGTAGTTTGCGCGGTGACCACATCGATGTAGGGATCGACGCCCGTGTCGTAACGCCCCTGTTCGAGCTTCAGGAATGTTTGAGAGGAGTCCACGGCCTCCTGTTGGCGCCGGATCTGCTGGGATAAGATGCGAACGGCCGCGAGTGAGTCTTCAACCTGCTCGAATGCCGTGAGGACGGACTGACGATAGGCAGCCAGATTTGCGTTGTAAGTGGCAATGTACTGGTTCACGGTGGCTCGGCGCAGGCCTCCATCGTAAACCGTCTCAGAGAGGGACGGGCCGACAGACCAGAAGCGGCTGGCGGAATCCAGCAGGTTCTTGATGGCAGAACTCTCCACGCCGCCGCTGGCAGAGAGCGTCAGAGCGGGATAATAGGCTGCATAAGCAACTCCGATCTGGGCATTCGCAGAGGCCATACTCCGCTCGGCGGCAGCCACGTCCGGGCGACGCTCGAGCAATTGGGACGGCAACCCCACGGGGATCGGCGGAGGCGCGCTCGTTCTGGGTTGGACGGGGATGGAGAACGTCGAGGCCGGCTTGCCAACCAGCATCGCAATGGCATGCTCATACTGCGCCCGCGCAATGCCGAGACTGACGGCTGCGGACTGTGCGTTGTCCAGCGTGGTCTGCGCTTCAACTACAGACAGCTGATCATCTACGCCGGTTTCATAGCGAGCCTTTTCAATTTCCAGAGCCTTCCTGTCGGCATCCACGGTTTCGTTGAGCAGCTTTTGCAGCGCGTCCTGACCGCGAATTTCAAAGAAGTACTCGGCAAGACTGGCCTGTTCGGTCAATCGCTCATTCTCAAGATCCGCCGCGCTCAGCTGGGCGGCATATTGACTGGCGTGCACCGCGTTGCGCACCTTTCCCCAGAGGTCGGGCTCCCACGAAACCTCGGCCGGGAGAGAAAACAATTGCGTCTGCTTGCCGCTTGACGTGCCCGAAGCACCCGCAGAAGCCACGTTGGACGATGTCTGCGATCGGGTGTAAGAGGGGTTAATGCCTGCCGTGGGGAAATACTGTGACCGTGTCTCGCGCACAAGCGCGCGCGCCTCCATAAAATTTTCGAAGGCCTGGCGAATGTTCTGGTTGTCAATATTGAGTTGATCTTCAAGCACATTCAACTCAGGCTCATTGTAGATTTCCCACCATTTGCCTCGGAGAGCCGCATCCTGGGGCTGCGCAACAGTCCATCCATCCTGCTCCTTGAATTGCGCGGGCGATTCCTTGAAGGCCGGTGGCGCCGTCGTCGCGGGAGGCACATACTTTGGTCCCACGTTGCAACCAGCCAGCATCGCACAGAGCACAGCGGCAAAAACCGCGCACGACGCAGTAACCGCTTGCCGGGATTGCACGATCGACTTTTTCATAACCAACACTCCATAAAACCCCCTGCTACGAGGCCTCCGCAATCTCAGGATTGAAAGTATCGACCGATTTACCCAGGACGCGAAGGCGGACACGATCGAAGAACAAATAGACGACGGGCGTGGTGTAGAGCGTCAGCATCTGGCTGACGATCAGTCCACCCACGATGGTAATGCCAAGCGGGCGCCTGAGTTCGGAGCCGGTTCCGGTGCCGAAGGCCAGCGGCAGAGCGCCAAACAACGCCGCCATCGTGGTCATCAGGATGGGGCGGAAGCGAAGCATACATGCTTCGAAAATTGCATCGGACGTGGTCTTTCCGTGCAAGCGCTCGGCCACCAACGCGAAGTCGATCATCATGATCGCATTCTTTTTCACGATGCCGATGAGCAGGATGATACCGATGATCGAGATCACGTTGAGGTCTATCTTGAACAGCATGAGGGCGAGCATGGCGCCAACGCTTGCCGAAGGCAACGTGGAGATGATGGTGAGGGGATGCACCAGACTCTCATAGAGAATGCCAAGAACGATGTAGACAGCGAGGATAGCCGTTGCTACAAGAACGGGTTCGCTTGCCAGCGAGGTTTGGTAAGCCGCCGCAGTGCCGGCAAAGAAGCCACGAACCGTTGGCGGCATGCCCAGCCGCTCCTGCATCTCGGCAACCATGCGGGTTGCGTCGCTCAACGAGGTATTCGTTGCCAAATTGAATGACACGGTAACGGAAGGAAACGAACTGGTGTGATTCAGGACGAGTGGCGTCGTGGTCGCCTGGGCCGAGGTGACCGCGGAAAGCGGAACGACGCCGCTGCCGGTGGTGTGGAGGTAGACATTCCTTAACTCCTCAGGGCTCTGCCAGTACTTCGGAGCCACCTCCAGCACTACGTAATACTGATTCAGTTGTGTATAGATGATGGAAACTTCAGACTGGCCGAACGCGCCATAAAGGGAACTATCCAAAGACGCCGGCGTGATGCCAAGCCTCGCGGCGGTGGCTCGATCATAGGAAAGCATCTCCTGCAGGCCGCTATTCTGGGCATCGGTATTTACATCCTGAAAACCGGGAAGCTTTTTCATCTCGGCAAGAAGGATGGGACCCCAGTGCGCGAGGTCCTGCACGTTATCAGACTGTATGGTGTATTGGTAGAGTGCGGCGCTTCCTCGTCCGCCTATACGCAGGTCCTGCGCAGCCTGGAGGAAGGCCGAAGCAACCGGAAGCCGGTTCATCTTGGGCCGCAGACGATTGATAATATCTGGCGCGGTAACCTTGCGGACGTCGAGCGGTTTGAGCGCGACAAAGATAAATCCGCCGTTCGAAGAACCCTGTCCACCCGTATATGCATTCACGTTGGCAACGGCCGGGTCTGCCTTGATCACGTTTACCAGTTGCTGGACCGAGTTGTTCATTACCGCAAACGACGCGTCCTGCGGTCCCTGGACCTGGCCCATTATGGCCCCGGTATCCTGCTGTGGAAAAAATCCCTTGGGAATGATGCCAATGAGATAAAAGTTCAATGCAATTGTGAGCAGCAGGATGGTCAGCATGGGGCCAGGGTGTTTCAGTACCCATGTCAGCGACCGGCTGTAGCCGGACAGCATCCAGGAAAATCCCCTCTCACTGATCCGATACGCGCGGCCGTGCTTGATCTCCTTCTCATCCTTGAGCAGATAGGCGCACATCATGGGCGTGGTCGTGAGCGAGATGACCATGGAGACGACGATTGCCGTCGCGAGGGTGACTGCAAACTCGCGGAACAGCCTTCCGACGATGCCGCTCATGAGAAGGATAGGAATAAAGACTGCAATCAGCGACATGCTGATGGAAAAGACAGTAAATCCGATTTCCTTGGAACCGAGAAGAGCGGCCTGAAACGGCCGCATCCCCGACTCGCGATGGCGGGAAATGTTCTCCATGACTACGATGGCATCGTCGACGACGAATCCGGTCGCGATGGTCAGCGCCATGAGCGACAGATTGTCGATACTGAAGCCAAGCAGGTACATGACTGCGAACGTGCCAATAAGCGAGACAGGAACCGCAACAGCGGGAATAAGCGTGGCACGACCATTGCGCAGGAAGATGAAGACAACAAAAATCACCAGCATGACGGAGAGCATGAGAGTGCGCTCCACGTCGTTGACAGACGCGCGGATGGTTGTGGTGCGGTCAAGAACGACGGTGGTCTTTATGCCTTGCGGTATGGAAGCTTCGACCGACGGCAATTCACTTCGGATACGATCGACGGTATCAATGATGTTGGCGCCCGGCTGGCGGAAGATGATGACGGTGATCGAAGGTATGCCATTCAGGTAGCCTGCCGTGCGGATGTTCTGCGCGCCACTCGCTACGTCGGCCACGTCGGAGAGCCTGACCGCTGCTCCGTTGCTGTAACCGATAATAAGCGGCTTGTATTGATCCGCCTCGCGCATCTGGTCGTTGACGACGATATCGGCGGTGGTATTGCCGTCCGTGATCTGGCCGAGCGCCTCGTGAGAATTCTGAAGGCTCAGCACGGACTGAATATTTCGGAGTGTGAGTCCGTAGCTGTTGAGCTTCGTAGGATTCACTTCCACGCGGACGGAGGGTCCGGCGCCTCCGCCGACCGACACCTGTCCGACTCCCTGAATCTGCGAAAGCTTCTGCGCAATGACCGACGATGCTTCGTCATAGAGAGCCGGCTTGTCGTACTTATCGGAGGTAAGCCCCAAAATCATAATTGGCGAGTCCGCGGGGTTCACCTTGCGATAAGTCGGGTTGGCAGGCAGGTTCGCCGGCAGGTAGGTGCGCGACGCGTTGATGGCCGCCTCCACGTCCCGGGCCGCGCCGTCGATGTTGCGGCTCAAATCGAACTGCAAGGTGATCGAGGTGCTGCCAAGCGAACTCGACGAAGTCATTTCGGTCACGCCGGCGATGTGGCCGAACTCGCGCTCCAGCGGAGTTGCGATGGAGGACGCCATGATCTCTGGACTTGCGCCGGGCAAACTGGCGCCTACAGCGATCGTCGGGAAATCAACCTGCGGCAAGGGAGACACAGGCAGAACTTTGAAAGCGATGGCACCGACGAGCGCAACACCCACCGTCAGCAGGGTGGTGGCTACCGGACGGTGGATGAAGGGGGCGGAGATGATCATGTTCCCTCCGCCGGTTGCGGCTCGCTTCCCGTCTCTCTCGCTTTCGCCGAACCCATGAAGCGATGGCCGATGCGATCGAAGAAGATGTAGATGACCGGCGTAGTGTAAAGGGTGAGTATCTGGCTAAGCAGAAGTCCGCCAACCATGGCGATACCCAGAGGCCGCCGCAACTCCGAACCCATTCCTTGCCCAACGGCCAATGGGATGCCCGCCAGCAGCGCGGCCATGGTCGTCATCATGATGGGGCGGAAGCGCAGCAGGCATGCCTCATAAATCGCCTCCTGGGAGTTCATCCCGCGCTGGCGTTCGCCCTCCAAAGCGAAATCGACCATCATGATTCCGTTTTTCTTCACAATGCCGATGAGCAGAATGATGCCGATAATGGCGACGACGCTGAGGTCCTGCTTGAAGAGCATGAGAGCCAGCAACGCTCCGACGCCGGCAGAAGGCAGCGTGGAAAGAATGGTGACGGGATGAATGAAACTCTCGTAAAGGACGCCGAGCACGATATAGACCGCTGCCAACGCGGCAAGAATCAGAAGGCCTTCATTGGCGAGCGAGCCCTGAAAGGAAGCCGCGGTACCTTGAAAACCATACTGGACGCTGGCCGGCATATTCAGGTCCTTTTGAACCTTCTCGATGGCCGTGATGGCGCCGCCCAGCGCGGCGTTGGGCGCAAGATTGAACGACACGGTTACTGCCGGGAACTGTCCCTGGTGATTGATTGAGAGCGGCTCGGCAGTTCTTTCAATATGAGTAAATACACCGAGGGGGACTGCATTGGATGGCGTTGAACTGGCGGTTGCAATGGAGTTGCTGCTGGCGCCGACGCCCGACTTGATGGCATTCGAGGGAGGGGTGAGGACCCCCGAGGATGGAGTGTATGCCACCGCAGAGGTTGTTGCATTCGAGCCGGCCGACGAAGAACCCGAGGACGAATAGGTCGAGGATGCGCCTGGCCCCGAAGCGCCTGAGGATGTATTGGCCTGGATATACAGATCCTGGAGCTTGTTTGGGTTTTGCTGGAAATTGGGATCGGATTCCAGAACCACGTGATACTGATTCAACTGCGTGTACATCGTGTTGATCTGGCGCTGGCCATACGCGTCATAGAGCGTGTTGTCGATGGTGGATGGAGCAATGCCAAGCCGCGATGCGGTGACGCGATCAACCACCAACGATACCGCCAGGCCGCCGGTTTGCTGGTCGGTGGCGACATCGACAATCTGCGGCAATTGCTTCATCTTTTCGACAAGGCGGTTTGTCCACAGGTTCAACTCGTTAGGGTCGGGATCCTCCAGCGTGTACTGGTACTGAGTGCGGCTCACGCGGTCGTCCACGGTGATGTTCTGCACCGGAGCCATGAAAAGTTCCATGCCATCAACCGACTTCAGGCTTCCTTG
The DNA here is from genome assembly GCA_964571165.1 of uncultured Occallatibacter sp. Taxonomy (GTDB): domain Bacteria; phylum Acidobacteriota; class Terriglobia; order Terriglobales; family Acidobacteriaceae; genus Telmatobacter. Next base: position 10,926 of record CAZNAW010000039.1, read on the forward strand.
CAGCCGGCGAATCACATCGGAGGCGCTCATGTTGCGTTCTTCCACCGGCTTCAGATTGATTGACATTCTTCCGCTGTTCAGGGTGGTGTTGGTTCCATCTGCTCCGATGAAGGAAGAGAGGCTCTCGACCGCGGGATCCTGAAGCACAATGTGAGCCAGTTGCTGCTGCTTCTGCACCATGGCCGCAAAAGAAATGGTCTGCGGCGCCTGCGAGATGCCCTGGATAACGCCCGTATCCTGAGTGGGGAAAAACCCTTTGGGGATGGTGATGTAGAGGACAACGGTGAGAACCAGAGTGGCGACGGCGATGAGCAACGTGATGGTCTGGTATCCAAGGACAAACCTGAGCGTGCGAGCGTAAAAATCGATCATGCTCTGCCAGACGCGCTCGGATGCCTTGTAGAAGCGGCCGTGCTGTTCCTGGGGATTGTGGCGCAGAATCCGCGAGCACATCATGGGCGTCAGGGTGAGCGAGACAACGGCTGACAGCACGATGGTGACGGCCAGGGTGACCGCGAACTCGCGGAAGAGACGGCCGACCACGTCGCCCATGAAAAGCAGTGGAATAAGCACCGCAATGAGCGAGACGGTGAGCGAGATGATGGTGAAGCCGATCTGCTCCGCGCCCTTCAAGGCAGCCTGCATGGGCGAGTCGCCGGCCTCGAGGTAGCGGGAGATGTTCTCGATCATGACGATCGCGTCGTCCACCACAAAGCCCGTGGAGATGGTCAGCGCCATCAGCGAAAGATTGTCAAGGCTGTAGCCAAGCGCATACATCGCGCCGAAGGTGCCCACCAATGAAACCGGCACCGCAATGCTGGGAATAATGGTGGCGTAAACGTTGCGGAGAAAGAGGAAGATGACCATCACCACCAGCCCAATGGTCAACATCAATTCAAACTCGACGTCGGAGACAGAGGCGTTGATGGACGTGGTGAGATCGGTAAGCGGCGTAACCTGAATCGAGGCCGGCAGGTTTACCTCAAGCTGAGGCAGAACCGCCTTGATGGCCTTCACGACCTTGATGGTGTTGGCGCCGGGCTGCCTTTGAATGTTGAGGATGACCGCCGGCGTCTCGTTCATCCAGGCTGCCTGCCTGTTGTTCTCGATGCCGTCCACCACGTTGGCGACATCCTTCAACATGACGGGCGCGCCATTGCGGTAGGCAACCGTAACTTTTTTATAATCGTTGCTGGTCACCAACTGATCGTTGGCATTGATCTGGTAATCCTGATGAGGACCGTCGAAGTTGCCCAGCGCTTGATTGACGCTGGTCTGGGCCAGCGCCGTGCGCAGATCCTCGAGGTTGAGCCCGTAGGACGACAGGGCCGTCGGGTTGGCCTGAATGCGTACCGCCGGCTTTTGTCCTCCGCTGATGCTCACCAGGCCAACCCCGCTCAACTGAGAGAGCTTGGGCGCAAGGCGCGTATCCACAAGGTCCTCAACTTGTGACAACGGCATGGAGTTGGATGTGATGGCCAGCGTGAGGACGGGAGCATCCGCAGGATTTGTCTTGCTGTACACCGGCGGCGAGGGAAGGTTCGAAGGCAGATAACTCTGCGCGGCGTTGATCGCGGACTGAACCTCTTCTTCCGCGATGTCGATATTGAGACTGAGTGCGAATTGCAGCACGATGACGGAGGACCCGCCGGAACTGGTCGAGGTCATCTGGCTCAAACCCTGGAGTTGGCCAAACTGGCGTTCCAGAGGAGCGGTGACCGTGGTAGCCATCACGTCAGGGTTGGCGCCCGGATAGAAGGTCAGCACCTGGATGGTGGGGTAATCGACCTCCGGCAAGGCAGACACCGGCAACTGGGTATACGCGACGATACCCACCAGCAGGATAGCGGCCATCAGCAGCGAGGTTGCAACAGGGCGCTGAATGAAAGGCCCGGAAGGACTCACGGGGTATTGCCCTCCGCTGCAGTTGCCTGCTTCGCCACGATGACTTTGCTTCCGCCCTGCAGCTTCTCAAAGCTGCTGGTCGCCACAACCTCACCGGGGTTGATTCCCGTAATCGCGGTCATGCCACTGTCGGAAACTCCCGCCTTGATGTTACGAACGCTCGCGTAACACGGAGCGGCCTGATTGCAGGGAGGGGGTGCCGACGTCGCGGTCGCAGGTGCAATTACATAGACGAAGGCCACCGGCCCATTGTGTTGAACGGCGCCGCTGGGAACCAGCGTAACGCCGTTGAGCGTGTTCACCAGCAACCGTGTGTTGACAAACTGGTTGGGGAAAAGTGCCCCGTCTTTGTTATCGAAGAGGGCACGCAGCTTCACTGTTCCCGTGGTGGTGTCGATCTGGTTGTCGATGCTCTGCAATTTGCCCGTTGCCAACTTGGTGGAGTGTCCGCTGTCCCAGTGATCCCATGCCTCGACAGGCAGCGTATGCACCTGGCGCATCCGCGACTGCACCTGTCCCAGGCTGTCTTCAGTAAGTGTAAAGATCACCGTAATGGGTTGCAGTTGTGTAATAACCACCAGCGGTGTGGTTCCGTTTGCCTGCACCACGTTTCCGGGGTCCACCAGGCGAAGACCGATCCGGCCGGAGATCGGCGCGGTAATGTGGCAGTAGCTGAGTTGGACCTGGTCATAATCCACGGTGCCTTGATCGTTCTTCACCGTGCCCGCGTCTTGCAACACAATCTTTTCCTGGTCATCCAGCAATTGCTTGTTGATGCTGTTTCGCGCCCACGCGGCGCGATAGCGTTCCAGATCCATCTTGGCTTGTGCCAGGACATTGGAATCGCGCTCCAGCGCACCTTCGGCCTGGAGCAGCTGCGCCTGGTAGGGACGCGGGTCGATGTCGATCAGCGCATCCCCTTTTTTGACGAATTGCCCCTCGTTGTAATGCACCGCGGTCAGGACGCCGTTGGCCAGGGCCGTGATGGAGGTGGTGTAGACCGGGGTAACCGTGCCGAGGGCATCGATGTAGACGCCAAGGTCACCCTTCGTGGCTGTTGCCACGGTGGCCGTAACGGGCGGTTTGACGGCCGCAGCCAGGCGCTTTGCCTCCGCTGCCTTCTTGTCTTTCTCATGGACGATCGCGACAGGAACAACAATCGCAATCAACACCAGAAAAACGCTGGCCCACACAACCCAGAGTTCTCGATACCAGGGGCGCGGCAGAGGCAACCGATCCCCTTCGCCGATGTGCTGACCATCTGCTTCGTCTTTAATTTCAGACACTTAAGACTCCAAGATCACATTTGAGGAGATGTACTCGGCAGAATCGCAGGAGTCCCCTGCAAATGCAAATTCCGCCGTGCTCCCCGAAAACAGGCCCTATAGACCAGACGAAACGGACAACTCAATGGACGCAACGTCTAACCCATCTGATGGGATGCGGGGCGGAAACGGCAGGTTATCAACCTGCCGCTCCCCTCCAATCCCTCAGAGCCGCACCAACCAGAATCTTCAGGATACATCGTCCATGGCTGTGCTATATCCCGCATTCAAGGCCGCCCCTTGGGATTGAGCAATACGGACCATACAATGGGTCCGCCTTGAGGACAGGATGATGAGGGGCTGGAGCGGAATTGCACTCAGCCTTGGTGCAGTTTTCCTTGGGAATAACGCGGCGTTCAGGAAGCAGCTTCAAAATCTGTTCGCGATGCCGGGCTGCGAAGGGTATTTTTCACCGTTCCCAATATTTCGCGCGGTGTTTGGCGGATTCGCCATAATTCCCTTCCCTGCCATCGCCAAGGTAGCTGCATCCTGGGCATGAGCCGTTTACGCCAAACAGCCGCCTGTCACGAGGTTGCCTGTTGATGAGGGATACAGACCACAAAAAATTTTCTCCCGCTCCGTTTCTTGGGAACGCCGGCCTTGGCCGAAAAATCGTTGAACTGAAACGAAGGGAGGCATTCTTTTCTCAAGGTGATTCGGCAGACTCAGTCTTTTATCTGCAAAAGGGCAGGGCAAAACTTACTGTCGTTTCGCAGAACGGTAAAGAGGCCACCATCACGCTTCTCTCCGTCGGCGAATTCGTTGGAGAAGAATGCCTCGCGGCGGTCGGCGGACCACGCCTCGCAACTGCCACTGCCCTGATCGCCTGCGCGGCGTTGGAGATCAAGAGGGACGAGATGGTCCGCGTCATGCATGAGGAATCTGCGTTCGCCGACATCTTCTTGAAGTTTCTGCTGGCCCGCAGCATGCGCACCCAGGCCGATCTTGTCGATCAGCTCTTCAACTCCAGCGAAAAACGCCTGGCGCGGATTCTGCTCATCATGGCGGAATTTGGCCAGCCTGGCGAACCGGAGACCTTCATTCCCCAGATCTCGCAGGAAACCCTGGCAGACATGATCGGCACTACGCGGTCTCGCGTCAGCTTCTTTATGAATCGCTTTCGCAAGCTCGGCTTTATCAGTTACAACGGCCGCATCCAGGTGCATAAGTCGTTGCTCAATGTTGTGCTGCTCGATCAATTGCCCGAACGCAACGCGGAAAGACCACGCATTTCAACCACTTTGTGAGTTCCTTCCATCCGGGACTTCGCGAGTGATCCCGGCGCACGATTGGACTGGAAAGCAAGCGGCAATTCGAAAGATGCCGTAGCTCCTGCGATCATTCCGCCGCCCTGGCCCGAGTTATAAACTCCCGCACCTTGTCAGGATCCTTCCTACCGGGCGCAGCTTCCACGCCTGAAACCACATCCACGCCCCATGGCCGCAGCGTGGCGATGGCCTCAGCCACATTGACCGGATTCAGCCCCCCGGCAGCAATCAGCCTGAGTCTTCCACCTACGCCGAAGACCGTTTTTCGCGCTTCACCCCAGTCGAACGACACGCCCGTGCCGCCCACCGCCGCAGCCGTGCGTGAGTCAACCAGCACCGCATCCACATACGGGTTCTGAGCATGATGCGCAATCTGTTCCGCGATCGGCTCCGCGACCCCAACCTCAAAATGCACTACGTGCAAGATACGCAGCTCAGGCCCCAGCCGCGCGCGCAGCCTGGCGGGTAATTCCGGCCCGACCTCCCAATGCAGCTGCACGCCGGTAAGGCTGCATGCGCGCACTGTCGAGTCAATCTCGTCCAGCCCGGCCCCCACAAATACGCCGATTTTCTCAACAGAGGCCGGCAGATGCGGCGCAATTTCAGCCACCTGGGCCGCTGTTACCCGTCGCGGGCTGGGCGCAAAGACGAAACCCACCGCATCCGCCCCAGCCTCGACGGCCAGGCGTGCATCCTCAAGCGAGGTGTTGGCGCAGATTTTGATCCACAGGCTCATGGCGTCGCATCGGCCCCCGCGAGCAGCCTCGCCAGCGCCGCGCCGGGATCTGCTTGCCGCATCAGGCTTTCGCCGATCAGAAATGCGTCAAACCCCGCCGCCCGCAACCGCGCAAGATCCTCCGCGGTAGCGATGCCGCTCTCAGCTACCCGCACCACGCCGGCCGGTATCCGCCCCACCAATTCCAGTGAAGTTTCCAGGTGGACTTCAAAGCTTTTCAGGTCGCGGTTGTTCACGCCGATGGCGTCCGCGCCGGTTTCGCCTAGCGTGCCGAGCACCCGCTCAAGCTCACCGGCTGTGTGCACCTCAACCAGTACATCCAACCCGAGTCCGCGGCTCACCTGCGCAAAACGCTTGAGTTCGTCGTCTTTCAGCGCCGCCGCAATCAACAGGATCGCGTCTCCCCGGTGCGCGCGCGCTTCGAGAATCTGATACTCATCCACCATAAAATCCTTGCGCAGGCAGGGTAGAGGCGCTGCCGCCGAAGCCAGCTCCAGATTGCGCAGGCTGCCCTGGAAATAGGGCTCATCGGTCAACACCGAGAACGCCGCCGCGCCGCCGCGCCAGTAACGACCGGCCAACCAAGCGGCATCAAAATCCTTGCGAATCAACCCTTTGGAAGGAGAAGCCTTCTTGATTTCGGCAATGACCGCCGGCCCGATGGCAGCTTTCCGGCGCAAAGCGCCAGCCCAGCCCCGAGGCTGGTGCGCCGCCGCCCGCCGTTCCAACTCGGCCACCGGCACACGTGCTTTCCTCGCAGCCACCGTGGCTCGTGTGGTAGCCAGAATTGTGTCAAGGTGGGTAGACATGCTCTGGCTCGAGTATACGAGGATAGCGGCAATCGGCTTCGGAGAAGTCGGAGGATGGTCTCGGAAACAACCGAATCGTGCCGAACAGCTTTAGGCATCGATGGTTTTCGAGCTACTTCTGTCCCACCGTTCGTTCCAACTCAGCGCGCGCGGTGCTGCGCTCCATCTCTGCTTGAAAGAGCCCGGCCTCAGCCTCGGCAAGCTGCCCTTCGGCTTCTTTGAGCGCGGAGGGATTGGCTGTATTTGCCTCCACTTGATTGACGGTGATGCGGCACATCTCGGTACGGGCAGCCACGCTTTCCCGCGCCGCCTCCAGACCGGTCTCAGCGCGCCGCACCTTGCGCACCTCTTTTTCGATATCCACACGAACGCGATTCTGAACGTGCCGCAGGTTCTCCTCGGCTTGGGCTACCTGGGCCTGGCGTTCATGCACCTGCCCACTGCGCTTGCCAAATTCGAGCAGAGTCCAGTTCATCTTGAGACCCACCAAACCGTTATTCTCAGTCAGCAGCGGCACGCCATCCTGATGGACGTACTGCGCAAATGCACCGATTTCGGGAATATACTCCGCGTGCGCCGCGCCCAGGCCCGCACGCGCTTTCTTGAGCGTCTGTTCTGCGGCCGCGACCTCAGGATTGTGAGCCAGGGCCTCGGTTTCCAAATCGCCGGCGGTTACATCGGTGGTTTCCGGTTCAGGCGCGACGAGTTCCACATCGGTATCCAGCGGCAGGCCGGTTAGATCGTTGAACTCCACCTTCATGTCAGAGATAGCATCTTCCAGCGATCCCAACGCATGACGCGCCTCGGCGATCTGCGCCTGGCCTTCCAGCACCTTCAATTGCAGCACCGCCCCGGCTTCGACTCCGTTGCGCGCTTCGTCCAGGCGCTCTTCGCCGGCCTGGATGCGCAGCTCAGCCGCCTGCTTCCGCCTTTCCGCCGACAAGAGGCCGTAGTAAAGCTGCTTCATCTTCAGGGCGACTTCATTTTCCGCTCGCCGGGCATCGTCCTGCGCGACGCCCGCATCTGCCTGTGCCACGTTGACCCCGGCGTGAATCTTAAAGAACTGCGTAAGCGGCTCGGCTGCCGTGGTCGTGCTCAGGATGAAATTGTGGTGCCCAAGGGGAAGCGAATCGTTCTCTCCCGGCACAGGACCGATGACCGGATATACGCCCAACGATCCCATCGGGAACTCCAAGTGTTCGATGTCCCTCAAGTGTGCGGCGTCGCTTTCGTTGCTCAGCACGGGAAAGTAATTGGCGCGCGCCTCGGTCACCTTTGCCTGCATCTCCTTTTCTTTAAGGTGCGCCAGTTTGACCGGCGAACTCTGCTTTGTGGCCAGGGCGACGGCCTCATCGAGAGTGACGCGCCGCGTCTCGGCTTGAGCTACGCCGGCGCTGCCCAGTACAACCATCACCAGCAACATGCCCACGGCCGCGGCCGGTGCCGGCGCGGCGTGTTTGCGGTGCGCCACCACGAACAGAACCGGGATGGCGACCAGGGTGAAGAACATCGATACCAGCAGTCCGAAGGCGATGACGCTGGCCATCGGCGACCAGAGACTGGAACCGGAAAAGATCATGGGAATGACGCCCACCGCGGCGGCCGCCGAGGTGAGGAAAATGGGCCGCAGACGGCGTTCTCCGGCCTCCAGCGCCGCCTGCTCAAGGGCCACGCCGCTCTTCATCCGCTGCTGGATGTAATCGATGAGGATGATGGAGTTACGGACGACCAGACCACCCACCGAGATAATGCCGATGAAGGCGGTGAAGCCGAATGTGTTGTGGGTCATCACCAGGCCCAGAGCGGCGCCGGGCAACGCCAGGGGAAACGCCGCCATCACGATCAGCGGGTCGACAAGCGTGCGGAACTGAAAGAGCAGAATGAGGAAGATCAACGTCAGGCTGATGACCAGCGCGTTGCGCAACTCACCAAAAGTTTCCTGCTGATTCTGATATTCGCCACCGTATTCGATGCTGTATCCGGGCGGCAGCGAGAGGCCGTCGATTTGCTTGCGCGCGTCGCCCAGGATCTCGCTGGCCAGCCGATGGTCGCCGGGGAAGGCGCGCACCGTCAATGTGCGAACGCCATTTCTGCGCACAATTCTGCCGGGCTGCCACTCGGAGTCCAGCGAAGCCACGGCCTGCAGCGGGACTTTTGCGCCGGTCACTGGAGACATGACATAGGTGTCAGCCACATTCTGAAAGCTCTGCCGATCAGAGGGGTCGAGGCGCAGAACCACATCGACGGCGCGGTCGCCCTCCCAAAAGGTGGTCACCGGCGCGCCTTCAAAGCCCGCAGCCAGTTGTTGGGCGATGGTGGCGTTGGTCAGCCCCATGCGGTTGGCCACTTCTTCGCGCACGTTGACGCCCACTTGCCATTCATCCTCGTGCCAGTCGGAATGGATGTAGGTGGCTCCGGGTGTATGGCGGAAAATATCCTCGACCCGAGTACCGAGCGTTTGCAGGGTGGGAATGTCGTCCCCAACGATGCGCACTTCGACCGGAGCTTCCATGATGTGCCCTTGCTGGAGTTCCTTGACAAAGACCTTGGCCTCCGGGGCCGTATCGGGAAGCCGTTGGCGGAGTGACTCCACCAGCCTGGCCGTTTCCTTTGCATTCTTGGTGTTCACAAGGATCTGCGCATAGTTGGCGGCCGGCATCTGCGGGTTCACGTTGTAGTAGAAGCGCGGCGCGCTCTCGCCCAGGAAGCTGGTATAAGCCGTGATCAGCGGCTCGCGGGCCAGGACCGCTTCAATGCGGCGCACGGCCGCGTCAGTGGCCTCGATCTTCGAGCCCTCTGGCAGCCATACGTCCATTACGAACTGGTTTCGTTCAGCCAGGGGAAAGAGCAATTGCGGCACCAGGCTCAGAATTCCAAGCCCGACGACAACCGCCAGCACGCTGAAGACCAGTACCTCCCGCTTATTCTGCATGGCCCAGGTGATGATGTGGTTGTAATACCGCTGCATGTGGTCCAGCGGAGTCAATTTGCGCGGCTCGCCGGAATCCTCCCGCTCGTGGTCCTTGAGACCCTTGCGGATGAAAAAGCGCGCCATCAGCGGGGTCAGCAGCATGGCAACGATGAAGGATGTGCCCAACGCGATGGCCACGGCGATGGGCAGCGAGCGGATGAACTCGCCCATGGCGCCGGTGAGCCCCAACAGCGGGATAAATGCCGCAACGATGGCCAGCGTCGCGGTCAGCACGGGAACTGCCATCTCCGTGGCGCACCGCTCCGCTGCCTCGTCGATGGGCACCTTGCGATCCAGCAGTTCCACATAGTTGTCCACGATCACGATGGCATTGTCCACCACCATGCCCAGCACGATAATGAGCGCGGAAATCGATACCTGCTGCAACTCGATTCCACAAGCGTCCAACATGCCGAAGGTCATGGCCACCGACACTGGAATGGCGATGGCGGAAACCAGTGAAACCCGCAGCGGCAGCAGCAGCATGGTCACCAGAATCACCGCGACGATGGCAATGCCGAACTCGAGAAAAAAGTCCCGGATACGGTCGGAGACCACCATGGGCTGGTCGGCCACGAGGTCCAGCTTGACGTCCGGGGGCAAACTGCTCTGGACACTCGCCAGCCTGGCGCGCAGCGTATTGCCGAAGTCGACGATGTTGTTGCCTTCATGCATCTCGACCGCCAGCAGAATGGACTGTTCGCCGCCAATCCGCGCGTACTCGGAGGGGTCTTTATAGACTCGGTCCACATTGGCCAGGTCGCCGATGTATACCGGCTGGCCGGTGGGAGAAACATCGACCATGACCTGGCGGATCTGGTCTTCGGTTTGAAAGCGCCCTCCGGACTCAATGGGCACCTTGCTCTGCTCAGCCGGTACACGCCCGGCATACTGCACCGCGTTGCGGCCTTGCAGGGCCCCCATGACCTTCAACGGGTTCACGCCATATTGCGACAGCCGTTCCGACGAGGTACTGATGTCGATCTCTTCTTTTTGATCGCCGATGCGCCGGATCTTCGACACGGCCGGGATGGTGCGCAGCCCCGTTTCCACGGTCTGTGCGTAGTCTTTCAGCTCGCGGTAGCCGTAGTGCCCGCCGTGGACCGCAATCAGCACCGCGACCGTATCGCCAAAATCGGAGTCGACCACCGGCCCGAGCACTCCCGCCGGCAATTCGGTAGCCTTCAACTGCGCCATATCCAGGCGCAGCTTCGACCAGAACTCGTCAGCGTTCTTGATCGACTCGTGGATATCTACATTGATGACCACCATGCCGTTGCGGCTGGTGGAGAAGGTCTTTTCGCGGTGAACTTCTGAGAACCGGAAGAGGTGTTCCTCGATCTTGCGGGTGACCTGGTTTTCCACCTCCTCAGAGGTCGCGCCCGGATAGACGGCGGCCACAATGCCGGTGTGAATGGTGATCTTCGGGTCTTCCCGCCGGGGCATCGTAACCACGGAATACAGGCCCGCCAGAAACAGCATTCCGGCCAGGACCAAAGTTACCTGGGGATAGCGCAGAGCCGCTCGGACAGGGTTCACTGGCCGCCTCCCATGACTTTGGCCGGCGAGCCTTCACGCACATTCTGCTGGCCCGCTACCACCACCTGCTCGTCCCCCGTCAGGCCGCTGCGAATCTCCACTTCACTTCCTATCAGTTCGCCTACTTCAACGCGCCTGGCGTAAACGCGCCGTTGCGAGGGTGAATACACGTACACCTGCGCCACGCCCTGCGGATCGTGCAGAATTGCATTGCCGGGCACGGTCGTCGCGTTGACCATCGACGAGCCAAAGACTTTAGCCTGGCTCACCATCCCCGCGCGCAATAGCCGCGCCGGGTTGGGAACCGCAATCTTCACCGCATAGGTTCGCGAGGCAGGATCCGCCGCCACGCCCACCGTTTCAACTTTGCCCTCGAGCTGCCTGCCATCGAGCGATGGGATGGTCACCATGGCGCGCGCACCTTCATGAACCTTGCCGATCTCGGCTTCGGGAATGGCAACGCGCACCTTCACCGGATTCAGGTCCAGCACGGAGATCACGGGAATTCCGGCACCAACAGTGTCTCCTACGTCAATTCGCCGCATTCCGATGAAGCCGGCGATCGGCGCCCGCAGTTGGGTATCCGCCAGCCGCTTTTGCGCCTCATGCGCCTGGGCCGCCGCCGCGCGAAACTGCCCGTTCGCCGCTTCCTTGTCCTGCACCCGCGTGCCCTGCCGCGCCATATCGTAGCGTTGCTGCGCCGCCTGGTATCCGGCTTCGATCTTCTTGAAGTCGTTGGCCGGCAAGCTCTTGTGGTCATAGAGGAACTTCATGCGGTTGTACTCGTCCAGCCACCGCTCGTAATCAATGCGCGCCTGCTCCAGTTCCTGGGAGCGCGGGCCTTCCTGCGCCTTGCGATCCACCGCCTGGGCAGCATCCGCCTGGGCTTTTGCCGCGTCGTAGCCATTGCGGTAGTCGGTCGCATCGAGCTCGGCAAGAACCTGGCCTTTGCTGACCGCCTGGCCTTCTTCCACAAAGACCTTCGCCACTCGTCCGGCGATCTGGAATGCGCCCTGGGCCGTTACGTTGGCCTCTACCGCTCCACTGACAGCCACGGAATCGGGTTCCTGAACGTGGTTGGGCGTCCGCACACACACCGGAACCGGCTGGTCGGCAGCAATCGGTGCTTTGGGACCGCAGGCTGCCAGAGGCAGCAGGGTTAGCAGGCAGATTGCGGGAAGGTGAGCCCGGAATGGGGTTGCGACGAATTCCGCTCGTTGCGGAAACGAATGAGAGAGCTTTTCGAACATGGCATTTTTCTTTCTTGACAAAAATAGAATGACACGTCATTCTATTTTTTACAAGAGGACTAACATTAAAAAATGGTCTACCGCAAAACAGCCACGATGGCAGCCCGCAAAGACGCCCGGCGCAAGCTGCTTCTCGAGGCTGCAACCCGCCTGTTTGGCAGCTACGGCTATCACGCCGCGACGGTACCCATGATCGTGGCCGAGGCCGGCAGTTCGGTTGGCAGCTTTTACGCATATTTTCGCAACAAAGAAGATATCTTTGCAGCGGTTCTGGATACGCTTGGCCAGAAAGTGACGGACCTGATGGAGCAAGCCAGGGCCTCGCAGCCTGATCCGCTGCTGGGGATTCGATGTGCGGTGGAGTCGCTCTTTCTGTTTCTGGCCGACAATCCGCAGGAGGCTCGCATCCTGATTGTCGAGTCTTCCGGCTTGAGCCCTCGCCTGGAACAGGCGCGCCGCACTATCCTCAGGCATCATGCCAGCCTGGTCCGTCAGACACTGGAGTCGGCCCCGGAGACTTTCGCCGTGCCGAACCCGGCTATCGCCGCCCGTTGCCTGGTGGGCGCTGTCTTCGAGTCTCTTTACAGCTGGCTGGAAGAGAGCCCAAACGACCGTCCGTCAGCCGCGGAAGTTGCGCGTACCGTAGCCGATTACAACTCGCGGGCCATACAGCGCTGAGGTCAAGGGCCACGGAATAGCAATCGATAAGCTACCGCATACCTGGCATCAAACGAATGACGCCGACAGCATTTGTGGTGGTCTCTCAAGGACTTTTGCGAGACCGCGATCAACATCTATCATGGTGGGCATCGCATCCAGATGAGGCGCGAAGATCGAGTGAAAGAGACACTGTGAAACTACGAATCAAGGGAAATTCATTACGCCTGCGCGTGTCCCGTTCAGAGGTGGTCCGTTTGATCCAGGACGGACACATTGAAGATGCGATTCACTTCGCATCCCACGAAGAAGCGACGCTGACCTATGCACTGGCCCATGCTCCTTCCGATCGGGACATCTCGGTGGAATATCGCCCGCAGAGGATTACGATATGGCTTTCCACCAATGCAGCAAAACAATGGTCCGGAAGCGAGCAGACGGGCATCTATGGCGAGATCGACACTGGATTTGGGCCGCTGACATTGGTCGTGGAGAAGGACTTTGCCTGCCTGGACCGCAGCAAGGCAGAAAACGAAGATACCTTTCCAAATCCAAAAGCAGGCGGAACGTGTTGAGGAAAGGTAGATCCGAGGCCCGCTGACGCTCTGCGGACCGACCGCACTGAAGTTTGTCTCTTATCAATCGATGCAAAGTCCGCCGGGCACTTCAAGCCCTTGCTTTTCAAAAAAAACTAAATTCTAATTCCGTCTTGGTGAAAGCACCTATGCAACCCGTCAAGACAGGTTGTGTGCAAGAACCCGCGTCTGGCGCAAGAATGGCTCTGACGCTGATCGGATTCAGCGCGGTCATCGGACAGATCCTTCTCATGCGGGAGCTGATCGTTGTTTTCAACGGCAACGAGATGTCGCTGGGAATCATGTTGGCCACCTGGCTCTTCTGGACCGCAGTCGGCAGCAGCCTGAGTAGCAGCGCTGCGCTGGGCGGAAGCAATGCGCGCCGTGCAGTCGCCGCGCTTGAATGCCTGCTCGCGGTCAGCCTGCTGCCGACGATATGGGCATTGCGCGCTTCCAAGTCCGTTTTTCAGACAGTGCCCGGCGAGTTGGTTGGACCGGTGCCGATGCTCCTCACAACCCTGGCATGCCTCAGTGTGTTTTGCGTTGTCTCGGGAGCGCTTTTCGTGGCAGCAACCCGCATGTATCAGCAGGAGTGCGCTGTCTCTGCTCGCCTCGCTGCCAGCTCAGCATACTTACTCGATGCTGCCGGTTCCGGCTTCGGTGGGATTCTGGCCAGCCTTGTTTTGCTGCGCTTTCTTCAACCCTTTCAGATCGCTGCCATCGTATCTCTGCTCAACCTCTATGTGGCAGCAGTTCTTCTGGTGCGAATGACCCGCAAACAGTTTGCGGCTGTAAGTGCAGCCACAGCACTTTTCGCGATTTTTCTGTTCACTTATGCGACGCCGTGGCTGAATAGATCCGCGCAGGCGCGATTATGGCAGGGCTTCCGCGTGGCGGGATCGCGCGACTCAATCTACGGGAACCTGACGGTCACTGAAACGGGCGACGTACGAAGCATTTATGACAACGGCGTAAGCCTCGCCAATGCGCCGGACGAGAACGCCTCAGAGGAGGCGGCTCATTTTGCCCTGCTGGAACATCCCGCGCCGAAAAGACTGTTGATGATCGGCGGCGGCGTAAATGGCAGCATCGGCCAGGCGCTGAAGCATCCCACAGTCGAGCGGATCGACTACGTCGAACTGGATCCCGCTCTTATCGACATGGCGCGGCAATTCTTCCCCATGCAGTTCGCTCCGCAGCTTTCAGACCCCCGCGTGCACGTGCACTACGCGGATGGGCGGCACTATCTGAGAACCGCTCGCCAGACATTCGATGTGATCCTACTCAATGTGCCCGACCCGGAGACCGCGCAGTTGAACCGCTTCTACACCGCCGAGTTCTTTCGCTCCGCTCGTGCTCACCTTGCGCCTGGCGGACTGCTGGCCTTGCAACTGCGCTCATCGGAAGAAACCATCAACCCAAACCTTGCGGAGTTCCTGCGTTGCATCCAGCGTACATTGCAGGAAGTTTTTCCTTACATCGTGACTATCCCGGGCGAAACCATTCACTTCTTCGCCGCCACACAACCTGATGTTCTGACGGACAATCCACAAACTCTGATTTCCAGGTTGCGGGAGCGGAAGCTGAAGGTGCAGTATGTCAGCGAATACTTCATTCCTTTCCGCATGATGCCCGATCGCATGACGCAGGTTCGTGAGCAACTGCGGCCTCTGGCATCTACGCCCGTCAATCGAGATTTCTATCCGATCGCCTATTACTTCGATATCGTGCTATGGAGCGCGCAGTTCAATTCGAACTATTCCAACTGGTTCCGCACCGCAGCGCACATTCGCTTCACCGGCCTCATGGGCACGACCCTTGGCATTCTGTTCCTTATGGCGGCAACCACGGAGTTTGTGCAGGCTCGCAAGAGACGAGCCCGCTCTGCGGCAGCATACTGCGTGGCTGTAACCGGCTTCACGCTGATAACTCAACAGATTCTGCTGCTGCTGGCATTCCAGTCAATCTATGGTTACGTTTACCACCAGCTTGCGATCCTCATCGCCATGAATATGGCTGGCATCGCATTTGGAAGCTGGCTGGGTATCCGCCGCATTCGTTTGAGCCATGCCGCACCTTACAGCAGCATGGCATCTACCCAGTTTCTGCTCGCTCTTTCCTGCCCCGCGCTGATACTTGCGGTCAGCATGATGGAGAAGGCCTCAGGCATGGCGACAACATGGTTGGCAGCGCAGTGTGTTTTTCCGGCTCTGGCCGCTGTCTGCGGAATTTTGGGCGGATATCAGTTCCCTATCGCGACGGAGATCTACCTACATGACAGCGGGAGCCGGCCAGGATTTGGCGCACTCTACGCCATAGATTTGCTGGGCGGATGCGTGGGCGCGCTTTTGCTGAGCACCTACCTCATTCCGGTGTTTGGGTTTTGGCGAACCGCATGGCTCAGTGCGGCGATGAACCTGGTGCCGGCTCTCTTTGCAACGCGAGTAACTCTTGGGGCGAAGATGCATCACGGTTAAGCGCTTGCGGCGTGTGCTCACCGAATACCACCGCCGTAAACATGAAGATGTCTGTGTCCTCATCTTTCCAACAATCTGAGCGCATACCCGCCTTGATGCAGGTTTCTTCAAGAAACTTCTGCCGGTCCCATTTTTCTTCCACTGGCACCTGCGGAAGCAAGAGGCCCTCATATGTGCCGTTCTTCATCAGCAAACCGTGCTGGCCAACCTTGATGTCTTGAATGTCTACAACGCGCCGGAGGGGCGACAAGACAGAGATTTCGTACTGCAACAGTGACAACTCTGAAGGAGACACAGGCTGAAACCGGGGATCGCGCAAGGCGGCCAGCGTGGCCGTGTCGCGCACAGTCATGTAAAGAGGCTTCATCGCGGAGGTATATCCAATACACCCCCGGAGCGCGCCCGATTCGCGCAGAGTAACAAACGCGCCACGCTCCTGATTGAGCACATCGTCCGTGGTCGCGGGTGGTTGGTACGCATCCTTCTCTCCCACTGCGTGTTCGACCGACTTGCGAGCTAATGCGAGCAGTTCGTTCTTCTGCTGCTCATTGAGTGAGAATGGCGGCGGCGCTGTCTTTTCGTTTGAAGCTTTGACAAAGACATCCGCGCTGTATCCGACCACACGCGAGTGATCACCAGTAATATCGCCTGAATTTGCATACTTGAGCACCATGGCCTGGTTCGCTCCCATGTGCTCGGCAGCAATCATTGCGGAAACGATAGGCGCTCCACCACAGGCTTCCCATATCCTTTCCTGGAAGTTCCGCGACATGCTCAAGTAGTCCCATGCCTCAAGTGCGTTGAGCGTCTTGTGATCGATTTTCACGGCTTCGTCGTAGGGGTGGTAGTGCGATAAATCAGAGCTTGCCACGATCAGAGTGTCACCGCCGTGGATGAGCTTTGCCAGGGCTACGCCCAGTGCGCGGCTGTTCTCGTAGCTCTGATCGCCCATGACGATCGGCACGAGTTCGAATTCACCCAGCACTCGTTGCAACCACGGCAACTGCACCTCGATGGCATGCTCGGCGCCTGCCGACGTGGCGTCGTGTCCCTGGCTTGAAAGTCGCATGGTCGAGCTCATTTTGACCAACTGCCTGGCAAAGGTCTTGTCCACCTGAACCGTCCCCAGCGGCGTGGCGTAAGCATCGCCCTCATAAACGGAGGTAAAGTCGAAGGCCTCGTAATGCGACGGCGCAATCACGACGACTCGCGAAAACTTGCGTCCTTTCAGCTCCGCGTAGGTGTAGGCAGCTACGGGGCCGGAATACTGATAACCGGCGTGCGGCGCAACCACGGCCAGAATCGGGTCCTTGATGGGCGGCGGAGTTGCGTGCGCCAGCATGTCGTCAATCATGGCCGAAAGTATCCTGGGGTCGGAAGGATAGAAGCTGCCGGCGACACTGGCTGGCCTCACCTTTGGTGAATCGGCAGCGCGCACGTGCAGTATGGGCACGGTAGCCATAAGCGCAATCATTTGTGCAGCCAACCAACACATTTTCGTTCTCCCTTTGGCACTCATTGCCAAACCTCCTCTGCGCCCTCATGCATGCCAGACGCCTGGGATCGGATGGTGGCAGTATGGGCAACTATCCTTGCGGATCAGCATCTGGCTCGCTGTAAATCCTACTCGTTCTACCAACAGGCGGCGGCACTGCGGGCAATAGGTATTTTGCGCGGGGTGTCCCGGCACATTGCCGATGTATACGTAGTGCAGTCCCTCGGCGTCGGCAATGGCCTTGGCGCGTTCCAGGGTCGGCACCGGCGTGATGGGTAGATTCTTCAGCAAGTATTCCGGATGATACTGCGTGAAGTGCAGGGGCACATCCGTGCCCAGATTCGTCTTGATCCATTCTGCCAGTCCGCGGAATTCGGAATCGCTGTCGTTGAGAGTGGGCACCACAAGGTAAACAATCTCAGTCCACTTACCCATCTTCCGCAGAGTTACAAGCGACTCCAGCACCGGTTTCAATTGGCCGGTAACCACATTCCTGTAATACGACTCGGAGAATGCTTTCAGGTCGATCTTGACCGCATCCATCTTTCCATACGCGGTCTTCAGCGCCTCTTCCTGCATGTATCCATTGGACACCACAATGCTCCGGACGCCGGCTTCGTGTCCGGCGTCGGCTACGTCCATCAGAAACTCGCTGAAAACCACTGGCTCGCTGTAGGTGTAGGCGATCGTAGGACAACTGTACTGCCTGGCCAAATCGACAACCCGTTGCGGCGGAGCGTAATCGGCGGGAATCTGCTCCGGGCGCGACTGGGAGATGTCCCAGTTCTGGCAGAATTTGCAGTTAACGTTGCAGCCCGCCGTGGCCAACGAGAAAGCGACCGTGCCGGGCAGGTAGTGGAACAACGGCTTCTTCTCAATGGGATCGACGTGCGCCGCGCACACACGCGAATGCACCAGCGTGTAGTAGGTTCCTCCGCGATTCTCCCGCACCCCGCAATAGCCGCGCTCGCGATCTCCGACGTTGCATTCGCGCGGACACAGCTTGCACTTGATCTTCTTATTGGGAAGCTTCTGGTAAAACTTGGCTTCGACAGTGAATCGCGAATCGTCCTGCTTCTGCTGCGCAGCTCCCACTGGGGACGCGGCGGCGGAAGGAGCCAACTCGCTCAACCCCAGAGCTGCTCCCGAGGCCAAGGCGCACCTCAAAAACGAACGGCGATCGAGCGGACACCCGGGCAGGCTCCGCTCACCGCCGACACCAAAATTTCTGTTCTCTTGCACATCCAGCTCACGGAACATGTTGAACCTCCCGGTGACGATCCCCGGTTATATCTCGACGGTCGAGATTCTCGCAGGATCGTTTGTGCCCAGCCGATGTTCTGCATCGGCTGCTGTTGCGATGTAGTTTGGCGCTCTGCCTTCGGCCTCCAAAGTCTTCAGTCCATGTTCGGCTCGCTTGCGCTCGATGATCTGCCAGCCGGTGTAATCCAGCGCAACGGGGTCTTGCGAAACAAGCAAGGCATTGCTTTTCCAACTGTGTTCGGGCTTGTATGCCGGTCCGCCTTCGTAGATTGCGGTGGTGGCATCGCAGATGGTCAACCGCATTCTTGTCCTGATCTCCGGCAGCATGTTCAGATCAGCAATGTATGGATTGCAGCCGTCGGGGTGATATTTGTTCGGGTTGTGAATGACGCCATACATGTTCTTCAGCGCAATGGTGACGCCGGCGCCGTCATGGTCTTTCAGCACGGGGACATTGATCAGGACATTTGAGCGTTGGGTCAGAATCTTCGACAACCGGCTTCCAATACTGTTATGCGTAACCAGGTCCTGTTCGTAATCGACCCGATCCGTGCCGAAACATTGAACCCGGCTTCCGCCCGTCGAAATATGGAATCCAGCGCGCTCCAGTTCGTCGCTGTCACGGTCCCATATCACGATGTCAGTGGGCTTGATTCCGGCCTCCTGCAACCGTTCACAAATGGCTTCAACGAGCTGCAGGTTGCTGGAGATTCCTCGGCCTCCCAGCGTATTCACCTTCAATGAGACCATGTCACCCGGACGGACCAGCATTCTCCAGGACTCGATGGGGCGGTCGCGGTCGAAGAGAGCCTGCACGGCACGATCCAACAGGCTCAACATCCGGCGCGAATCTACCGTAGAGGCTGTGCCACGCAACAGGGCGTCGTGGGCGATGACAACCCTGGATTTCTTGAGCGCCGCTCCCTGTTCTGCGGCTGCCAGCAGTGCCGTCGCGCAGCCTGCGCGAAGAACCGCAGCGCCAGTGATAGCCTTCTTTAGAAAATCCCGTCGGTTGGCGATGTGAATTGTGTTCATAGGGGCTCTCCCCTGAACCCACGACGCACCGCGAGGATAAGTTTACAGACCGGCGCGGCTATGGCAATTGATGCTAAACCATTGAACGCAAGCCGCTTATCCTCGAAAACGGATGGTCTTCCATCCTGGGTCGCGGCACCTTACCCAATGCCTATCGCGCCTTGCGCGACTTTTCAGTGACGACCGGCACCAGTGATGAGGGTCACCGGCAAGCCCGCTCTACGGGAGCGATGCAGGCGGGCGAGCGCAAGCTCACATGCAGCCGCTGATCCCTGTTATTTTGGCAACTGGCTCACGTCCCAACCACCGCCGAGAGCGCGGACGAGGCCGACGCTGGCGACGAACTGGCGGGTTTGGAGATCGATGGCGGTGCGCTGGTTCTGGAGCAGCGTGGCCTCGGCGGTAAGCACCTCGAGATAGCTGGTGACGCCACCCTTGTAGCGCTGGTTGGAAAGATCGAAGGAGTGCTGTGCAGACTCGACCGCCTTATGCTCCACGCCCGACTCATTCTCAAGAATCCTGAGACCGGAGAGCTGGTCTTCTACGTCGTTGAAGGCCAGAAAGATCGTGCTCTTGTAGCTGGCGGCCTGGGCTTCGTAGGTATGGCGAGCCTGGTCTGTGAGGGCATGGCGCTGGCCGGCGTCAAAAAGCAACTCCGTGGCGTGCGCGCCCAGGGTCCAGAGCGCGCTGGGTCCCTGAATCCAGGTGCTGGCCTGCATACTTTCAAAGCCGCCCTCGCCGATCAGGTTGATGGTGGGATAGTAGGCGCTGACGGCGATGCCGATCTGGGCGTTGGCGGCGGCGGTGCGGCGCTCAGCCGCGGCAATGTCCGGGCGGCGCTGAAGCAGTTGCGAAGGCACGCCCAGCGGAACCTTGGGCAGCGGCAGATCGAGCGGCGACGGCGGAATGCTGAATTCGGACAGTTTCAGGTTGGCGATGGTGCCGATGGCGTGCTCGTACTGGGCGCGCGCCACGCCCACGTCCACCAGTTGCGCGCGCACCGTTTCGAGCTGCGTCCTGGCCTGGGCCACGTCCGCCTCGGTGGCCACTCCGCCTTCCAGTCGGCGCTGGGTCAGGTTGAGCTGGCCCTCAAGGTCGGTGACGGTGGCATTCAGGAGCTTGATCTGCGCATCCAGGCCGCGCAGTTGGAAGTAGTCGGAGGCCATTTCGGCATGGAGGCTCAGGTCCACATTGGCCATATCCGCGGCGTTGGCCTGGGCGTTTTCGCGGGCAGCCTCCACGGTGCGTCGGATACGGCCCCAGAAGTCGGGTTCCCAACTGGCCTGGCCGCCAATCACAAAGTCGTTGTAAGTTGTGGGCTTGCCTGGGGAGAAGGAGGGCCCGTTTGCCGAAATGTTGTCGCGCTGGATGGAAGGACTGGCGGAAAGGGAGGGATAGAGGGCGGACCGGGCCGCGCTTACCTGATCGTGAGCGGCGAGGTAAGTTTCCAGCGCCTGGCGCAGACTCTGGTTATCCGTGGCGATACGCTCTTCAAGTTGGTTGAGCTGCGGGTCCTGGTAGATTTCCCACCACTTGCCGCGCAACATGCCGTCAGAAGGCGTGGCCGGTTGCCAGCCGCCTCCGGCGGGGGCGGGCGGCGGCTCAAGAACCGCGGAAGCGCCAGCCTCTTTGTAGACCGTCGGAGCTTCGTAGCCGGGGCGGTTGTAGTTGGGCCCGACGGGCTTGCAACCGGCCAGCAGACCAATAACGAGCAGAGCAGCAAACGCGGCGAAACGCCGATGCGCGATGTGGAGAGGCAGTGCCTGCATCGCTACCTGCCTCCCGCATTCGCGTGGTTGCCGGCGCTTTCTACAAACACCTTTTCGCCTTCAATGAGGGAATCCGGCGGGTCCTGGATCACCTGGTCTCCGGCGCTGAGCCCGGTGACGATCTGCACATTGGCTCCGTCGTCCTCGCCGATGACCACCGGAACCAGGTGGGCCACGTTGCCGTTGACCACGGTGCCTATGCGCAGCCCCTCTTTACGGAAGATGAGCGCCGCGGCAGGCACGATGAAGGTGGGTCCGGCGGGCGGCACTTTGAAGTGAACCTGGGCCAGTGAACCGGGCAGCAGTTCGCCGGCACGATTATCCACATCGACTTCCACCAGCAGGGTGCGGCTGGCGGGATCGATGGCATCGGCAGTGCGCACCAAGGTTCCCTCGTAGGTCGTTCCGGGATGCTCGGCGAAGGTCAGACCGATCTTCGCGCCGCGTTTGGCGGTCTGCGAGTAGATCTGCGGCAGGTTGGCGTAAACGCGCAGGGTCTGGATGGCCTGCAGATGAAACAACTCCTTGCCCGCGCCGGGGTCGATGAGCTGGCCGGTGTCGACGGTACGCGCGGTAACCACCCCGTCAAAGGGCGCATAGACCTGTTCGAAGGATTGGAGATCGCGAAGCCGCTGCACATTGGCCTGGGCGGAGCGGACGGCTGCTGCCGTGGCCGCGGCCTGATTCACAAAAGTATCGGTATCCTGGCGGGAAACGGCATCGGACTTGACCAGCCCGGAATAGCGCTCGGCCTGAATGCGGGAATTGTTGGCATTGGCCTGGGCAGTGGACAGATCGGCCAGAGCCTGAGCCAGTTGCTGGTCCACTTCGGGGGTCGAGATCTGGGCCAGCAGTTGGCCCTTTTTCACTCTGGCGCCAATGTCGAAGTACCAGCGCGTGAGGTAGCCGGAGGTGCGCGCATAGAT
>CAZNAW010000040.1:0-32454 GCA_964571165.1 uncultured Occallatibacter sp.
CATAGAGCGAAGTCGCGCTGAAGTAGTTCACATAGCCGGTCATCAGCAGCCGCAGCGGAGCATTCTGCTTCACCTCGCCCAGATCCAGCGTGAGCGTATGCAGATTGGCAAAGCCGTCGTAAGGCAGCGGCGTGAACCCGCTGGCAAAGTTGTGGTCGCGCCGGCTCAGCGCGTCCAGTACATCGCTCCCATTTCCATCCCACGCGCCCAGAGGCAGCCGCGCGCCCTCCGTGGCCACCACGCGGCCCGAAGCAAATGGCGGATCGTCGAGGAACCGCTCATCGGGATTCACCTCGACATTCTCAGGATGATCCACCGCAATCAGCCGCAACTGATCAATGTAATTGACCTCCTCCATGGGCTCAATGAAGCGCAGGCTCAGCTTTCCGTTCACCGGCTCAATCTGTGCGCCCTCTATCTTGACCCACTCGCCGGGATTGGGAATATTGCGCCGAGCCGGCGTGAACCAATGGCCCACCACACCCGCGCCAATCACGTCGGTCACTAACTTGTACTTATGCCCATCCCACGCAAAAAGCACCGGGCACGAACTGCCTCGCCGGTCAACTTCCTTCATGGCAATCACTGCCTCATGCGGCAGATCGATCTCATCCTGCAGAACGCCCGTGGGCCAAAGGATGCGCAGCAGGTCGATGCCCTCCGCATCGCCCAGCCCCACTAAAATCTGCGGTGGCCCCTGCGTCTGGTAGCCCGACGCTCCGGCCAGTTCCCACTTTTGCCAATGGCCGTTGGCAAACACCTCCACCTTCACGCCAATGGCCGTCTTGTTGTCGGCAAAGCCGGTCAGATCCAATCGCACAAAATGATTCTTGTTACCGCCCACATTGCGCAGCAGCACTGGCGGCGCGTTCAACTGCGTCACAATCAAATCCGCCGCACCGTCTCCGTTCACATCCGCGGCAATCAACCCGCGCGGCTCATGCAACACAACGCTGTCCAACCCCAGCGCATGGCTCACATCCTCAAAACTGCCATCGCCCCGGTTGCGGAACACGCGCACCCGCGGACCCGCGCTGGTTTCCACAATCGCCGCAAGATCGATCCATCCATCGTTGTCGATATCCATTGGCGTTAGACCCCATCCACGCAGGGCGCCATGCAGCGGCAACTCCGCGCGCTCGAAGCGCCGTCCAATGTGGTTCGGACCCTCCACATTCCGCCACAGCGTCAACCCCGGCGCGCCCGCGTGTGTCACGGCGATGTCCATCCAGCCGTCCTTGTTGTAGTCGAGGACGGCAATGCCCACAGTGGGCGGCAGCTTCTCGCTCTCATAGAGCGGCTGCATCGGATACCTGCCCTCACGCGGATTCACATAAATCAGCGGCGCCGGTCCATCGCCGGTCACCGCAATATCCACGGCACGGTCATTGTTGAAGTCGGTAAGAATCGCCGCCGCAGTCTTGCCGCTGCCGCCCAGTCCCGTGGGCTCCGTCCATTCGGTAAAGGTCTTGTTGCCATTGTTGCGCCACAGCACGTTCGGTGCGTCGCCCGGCTTGAGGGGTGAGCCAGTCAGCAGCAGGTCCAGATCGCCGTCGTGGTCGTAATCCACAAACGTGATGCCCGAGGGCCGATTGCGCGGCGCAAGACCAGCCTCGATTGTCACGTTCTGAAACTTGCCCTTGCCCAAATTGCGGAAGAGCTGAACTCCATCGTCCAACGCAACGGCCAGGTCGTTCAAGCCATCGCCGTCATAATCGCCCACAGCGCAGGCAACCGCCCGGCCTTGCGCCTTCAGCCCCGCCGCCTCGGCGTTCCATTCGTCAAAGCTTCCATCGCCCTTGTTGTGCAGTACGCGAATCGCCTGCGCTCCCGACTGCATCAGCACCAGGTCCATCCGACCCTCGCCGGTCACATCCATCATGCAGGCACCACCGGTAGTGGTGAATGCACTTGCTTGAGAAACTCCGGGTGCCGCAGGTTGCGAATTTGAAACCTGTGAGCCGATCGGCTGCGCCAACAGCCGCACAGGAATCATGGCGCGCTGGCTCGTCTCCGGTTCCTCCACCGGCGTCACCGTCGAATAGTGCCCCTGCTCGCCGTAGGCCAGTCCAATCGGCGCGCCGATCTTGGTGCTGCTCAAGTGCTGGAAGCGCTTGAAGTGCACTTTTGCGTCGTCAAGATGACCGGAGCGCTGCAAGGCACGCGCCAATTGGAACTCCGCCGACGCGTGCAGCGGGTCCAACTCCAGAGCTTTCTCGAAGATCGCGATCCCCTTGTCGAACTCCTTCATCTCCGCGTAGCAGACGCCCTCGAAATAGTAGGAATCAGCGTCTCTGGGGTCGAACTTCACTGCCTGCTGAAAGCTGGCCAGCGCCGGCTCCAGCTCATTGTCAGCGTGTTGCGCAAGACCAAGGTTGTACCACGCCTGCGCACTGCCCGGTTCCAGCGCGATGCCCGCGCGCAGCGCCGTCTTGGCCGCATCCAGCTTTTGCAGAGCCATCAACGCAATGCCCTCGTTAATCGAGGCTTGCGCCATCTTCGGATCCTTCTTGACGGCCTCGGCAAAGGAATCCGCCGCGCGCTCGGTAAGCTGCTGGCCCATCTGCGCCACGCCGCGATTGTTCATCCGCACCGCCTCGGCGTTAAAGCGCGCCTGCGCTCCCTCCGCGTTCGCGGCTGCCACCAACAGAACAAGGGACAACGCCCCGGCAATCTTCATCAATTTTTTCCCCAAAGTCTTTACCCCACCGCGGCCTGAACCAACTCGATCCAGAAGCCCAACTGCCCAATTGAAGGTCCCATTCAGTGTATGCGACCGTCCACGCGACCCGCATCGATGGAAAGTATTGCCTTTTCATGCCGTACTCGGCTGAGTCCTCCGCCAATTTATACTTCCCCTGTGATTCCGTCCCTTAAAAATCTCAACTGGCACAGTTTTCTCGCTCGTCCTCGTTTGCCGTCGCCTCCGCTTGAAGTTCTCGACGCCTTGCATCGTCAGCGCATCCTCATTAGTGGCGCGGGCGGGTCCATCGGCAGTGCCCTGGCTCTGCGGCTTGCCACTCTCACTCCGTCATCCCTGCTTCTGTTGGAGGCCTCGGAGAGCCAACTCTACAAGCTCACGCGCGAATGGACGGCATCCAGCCCGGCTTGCCCGGCGACCCCCATCCTGGGCAACGCAGGCGACGCGGAGCTTTTAGAACACACCTTTGCAGCGCATGGGCCACGCATCGTCTTCCACGCAGCAGCCTTCAAGCACGTCCCGCTCATGGAAGAGCATCCGCTCGCAGCTATCGCCAACAACATCTTCGCCACGGAGACCCTGACCCGCGTGGCTGCGGCCCACGGCGCACGGGTGATCCTGCTCTCCACCGACAAGGCCGTCGAGCCCGCCTCGGTCATGGGCGCAACCAAACGGGTCGCGGAGCAAATTGTGCTCAACTCGGGCGGCACAGTTCTGCGCCTGGGCAACGTGCTGGCCTCGCGCGATAGCGTGGCCGAGCTGTTTGCCCAACAAATTGCTATGGGGGGGGCCCTCACTGTCACCGATCCCGCCGCGCGGCGCTACTTTCTCACCCTTGGCGAAGCCGTGAACCTTTTGCTGATTGCCGCCGCGCTGCCTGAGCCATCCTCGTTGCTGGCGCCCGTCCTGCCCAACCCGCTCTTTATTGCAGACCTGGCGCGCTTCATGGCCCGCGAGCTTGCTCCCGGGCGTGAAATCGCCATCGAATTCACCAAGCCCCGCTCCGGCGACAAGGAGACCGAACTATTGTGGTCTCCCGCCGACCCCGCCCAACCGGTCAGCCCACACGCATCGTCAGACGCATCCATTGGCGCGATGGTCTCCATCCGCTCCAGGCAACTCGCCGCCGGGCAACTCGGCTTCCTGCTCGCCAACCTCCGCGCCGCGCTCCACGCCTGCGACCTTGAAGCCGCGCTCGCCCAATTGCGCGCGCTGGTCCCGGATTACACTCCAAGCCCGGCTGTGCTCGCCCTTGCCCGGCAGCACGGCCCTCAGGTGCCCTTATGACCCTCTCAATGAACGAAACGGGGAAAAGCCGCCGCCGCATCGGCGTGGTCACCACCTCCCGCGCCGATTACAGCCATCTCTACTGGCCGCTGCGTGAATTAGCCGCCCACCCCGAGGTCGACCTGGCCATCTTCGCCCTCGGCGCCCATCTCTCGCCCGAGTTCGGCAACACGCTTGAAGAAATCGAGCGCGACGGTTTTCCCATTCAGGCGCGCATTGAGTGCCTGCTCAGCTCTGACACCGATACCGGCATGGCCAAGACCATCGGCCTCGGCATGCTCGGCCTGGCTGACGCCTTCACCGCCTGGCGGCCCGATCTGCTGCTGCTCATCGCCGATCGCTATGAGATGCTCGCGCCCGCCTCCGTCGCCCTGGCAATGCGCATCCCCATCGCGCACATCGAGGGCGGCGAAATCAGCCAGGGAGCCATCGACGAACAGGTGCGCAACGCCCTGACCAAGATCGCCCACATCCACTTCACCTCCACGCCCACCGCGCGCCGCCGGGTCATCGCCATGGGCGAGGAGCCCTGGCGGGTTCATCGTGCCGGAGCCCCATCGCTCGACCATCTGCAGCGCTCAACCCTCCTCGACCGCCCCGCGCTTGAAGCCCGCCTTGCCCTCACCCTCAACCCACCCACGCTCCTGGCGGCCTATCACCCGGTCACCATCCTCAAGAACACAACCGCGGAGGCCGATGCGCTGTTTTCCGCGCTCGCCCAGATCCCGGGCCAGCTCCTCTTTGTCTATCCCAACGCCGACGCCGGCAGCTATGCCCTCATTGAACGGACCCGCGCTCTCGCCGAAGTCCGCCAACACACCCATATCTTCGTCAACCTGGACCCTGTCACCTACTGGAGCCTTTTGGGCCAGGTAGACGCGATGGTCGGCAACTCCTCCAGCGGCATCATGGAAACAGCCTCCTATGCCCTGCCGACCGTCAACGTCGGCATGCGTCAGCAGGGCCGCGAGCATGCTCACAACGTCATCGACTGCCCGGCTGAAACCAATGCCATTCTTGCCGCCATCCAGCGCGCCCTCAGTCCAAAGCTCCGGAAATCTCTGCGCGGCATGGTCAACCCATACGGCGACGGAACCG
The DNA here is from genome assembly GCA_964571165.1 of uncultured Occallatibacter sp. Classification (GTDB taxonomy): domain Bacteria; phylum Acidobacteriota; class Terriglobia; order Terriglobales; family Acidobacteriaceae; genus Telmatobacter. The sequence continues at coordinate 5,087 of CAZNAW010000040.1, forward strand.
CCGCCCAGACCATTGCCCGCGTCCTCACCACCGTCCCCCTCGACGGCCTGCTCATCAAGCAGCCCGCGACCCTGCCGGAGGAAGCCAGTGTAAGAAGCACCCGCCCGGAGCGCCCATGACCGCGCGGATTCCACTTTCCTCCCCCGACATCACCAACGCCGAGATCGATGCCGTAACAGCCGTCCTGCGCACGCCGAACCTCAGCCTCGGCCCCGAACTCACGGCTTTTGAGGCGGCGCTGGCCGAGTACCACACCGTTCCCCACGCCGTGGCCGTCAGTTCCGGCACCGCCGGTCTGCACCTTGCCTTGCTCACCCTCGGCATAGGTGAGGGCGACGAGGTCATCGTACCCTCCTTCGCCTTCATCGCCGTTGCCAACGCCGTCCTGCAGGTCCGTGCCACGCCAGTCTTCGCGGAGATCGATCCGGTCACCCTCAATCTGGACCCCGAAGCCGTCGAGCAAGCCGTCACGCCACGCACCCGCGCCATCCTCGTTGTCCACACCTTTGGCGTTCCGGCTGACATTTCCGCGTTCCAGGCCATCGCCCGCCGTCACAATCTGGTCCTCATTGAAGACGCCTGCGAGGCCATCGGCGCGGAGTTGGATGGGCGTCGGGCAGGCAGCTTTGGCGACCTCGCCGTCCTCGGCTTTTATCCCAACAAGCAGCTCACCACCGGCGAAGGCGGCGCCGTGCTGGCTCACGATCCGGCTCACGCCACCCGCCTGCGCAGCCTGCGCAATCAGGGAAGAGAACCAACGGGCGACTGGCTCGACCACGCCGAACCGGGCTACAACTACCGTCTCTCCGAGCTGGCCTGCGCGCTGGGCCGCGTGCAACTCAGCCGCATCGCCGAAATGCTTGCCTTGCGTCAGGCCGCTGCCGAGCGCTACAACGCCCTTCTGGGAACAATCCCCGGCCTCGAACTTCCGCCTCTCTTGCTGCCCCATCGCACCATAAGCTGGTTCGTTTATGTAGTCCGCTTACCGGAACACGTTGACCGCAACCACGTCCAGGCCGCTCTCGCACTCCGCGGCATCGCCACAGGGCGCTACTTTGCTCCCATCCACCTGCAACCGGCCTGGCGCACCCATCCCAGCACCGTCGCGGCCAGGCTTCCCCTCACCGAATCCATCGCCCGGCGCACCCTCGCCCTACCCTTCTTCAACCGCATCGCCGCCTGCCAGCAAGAGGAAGTGGCCGGTGCGCTTTCGGGCGCGATTCGCTTTCCGATGTAGTCCACGGAAAAACCTCCCGATCGTTCGCAATGTTTCTCTTTTGCCATTCGATTGGCCTAACGATCCGGCGCAGATTTTCATTCCATTGCGCAGGACGCGAGATTCTGAAGTTCATCGAATGAAATCTCTGTAAATTGATCGTCCCACTGGCAACCCATCGAATCCGCAAGCATCTGTAAAGATGTACGGCCAGCCCGCAACTTCAAATCATCAACTGGGATAGGTTCTTCCAAGGCCAGAAAGAGGAACGCACTGACGTCCCACATCGGACACTCCGCGTGGAATGCGTCAAAAGGGGAATCCCTACCGCCGATTTCATTCACCCCCAGGCGGTTTCCCCACACCGGCTCCCTAGACTGACCTCATCCGCTGTTGAAGAGCAGGTAGCTATGGTGGTCAGAACACATTCCAATGCCCGTGGTGTGACGGGGCTGCATATTGGCGCTACGAACGTGCGGCGTTATTTTCCAAAGCGCATTGCTGTCATCGAGTTGCAATTGGATCATTTGCAGATTCAGTGCGGCCTGGACCCTGATTTTTGGCGGGACCAGCCGGAAATTAATGATCCCCGTCTGTGCGCATGGCTTGAGTCAAAACACCCGCGCAGCCAGGGCGATCGAACACCGATCCTCCTGGCAATGATCCCCGCAGGTGAGAATTCCTTTCGGCTGCAACCGGTTCCGCTGACCGAGCACGCCAGGGTCAAGCCACGGTCTGACAGCGTGGCGGCTTGACCCTGACCGGCGCGGGCACGTTGCATGCAAGACCTTTCAAGGCCCTCCCCCTAAACGGCCATCGTCATTCCATCCGGGGTTGATAGACTCAAGATGAAATGACGACCCTCCTGCTCCAACGGGAAATTGAGCGGCATTTTGCCGCCGGAAGCGCCGCTGTGCAAGACCCCTCCGCCATGACGGCGTTCCTTGAACTGCGCTCGTGCCTCGAAAGCGGTGACGTGCGCGCCGCCTCGCCGGACCCCGACTCGCCGGCAGGCTGGCGGGTTAATCCCTGGGTCAAGCAGGGCATCCTGCTCGGCTTTCGCCTCGGCACGCTCACCGAGTCTCCAGGCGCGGGACCATCTGCTGCTTGCGGCTTTTCCTTTGTCGACAAACACACGTATCCGATCCGCCATTTCGCTGCCGCAGATGGAGTCCGCGTGGTTCCAGGGGGCTCCTCGGTGCGCGCCGGAGCTTATGTGGCCCGTGGCGTAGTCTGCATGCCGCCCATGTACATCAATGCCGGGGCCTTCGTCGACGAGGGAACCATGGTCGACTCCCACGCGCTCGTCGGTTCCTGCGCCCAGATCGGCAAACGTGTCCATCTCAGCGCAGCGGCGCAGATCGGCGGCGTCCTCGAGCCGGTCAACGCCGGCCCCGTCATCATCGAGGACGATGTGCTCGTCGGCGGCAACTGCGGCGTCTACGAGGGAACCATCGTCCGCAAGGGAGCCGTGCTGGCCGCCGGAACCATCCTCACCCGCGGCACGCCCGTCTTCGACCTTGTCAACGGCGCCATCCTCCGCGCCACCGGAGACCTGCCGCTCATCATCCCCGAAAATGCGGTCGTCGTCCCCGGCTCCCGCGCCGTTGGCAAAGGCCGTGGCCATGAGCGGGTCAGGGAATGGGGCCTCTCGCTCTACGCTCCCGTCATCGTCAAGTATCGCGACGAAAAAACCGATCTCAGCACCACACTCGAAGATTTGCTACGCTAGGGCCTGTTTGCACTTATTAGGACGGCAGCGACGGAAGCGGATTCTTTCGATATCAAGGAGTGGGAGCGCCGGATGCCGGATGCCGCAGATCACGCTTTTTGAGACCTGGGAAACCATAAGAACCGGCAAAGCGGAACAAGAGAAGATGTTGCCCATCGCAATTCCGGAAGCAAGAGAGCCACTTCAGTTGATTCGATGGGGCATAATTGGCCCCGGCCACGCCGGTGCCCGCTTTGCTCAAGGGCTGCAAGCCGTCGAAGGCGCTTCACTCGAAGCGGTCTGGGGCCGTAATCCTGAACGCGCCCAGTCCTTTGCGCTCAAGTTCAGCGTTCCTCAGTCGCCGGCCTCACTGGATCAATTCCTGGCCGCCGGCCTGGACGCAATTTACGTCTCCACTCATCCAGACAGCCACGCCGAAATCTGCCTGAAGGCTCTCGCCGCCGGCAAGCACGTGCTTTGCGAGAAGCCCGCGGCGCTCAACGAGCGCCAACTGGCCGAGATATTGGCCGCCGCTCGCCGCTACGACCGCCTGTTCATGGAGGCCATGAAGCCGCCCTTCTTTCCGCTCTACCAACGCCTGCACGAACATCTCAAGACCGACCCCATCGGCCCGGTCGGCTTTGTGCGCGCCGGCCACGCGGATGCAACCCTGCCCAGGACGCACCCGCTCCACTCGGCCTCGCTGGGCGGCGGCGGCATCATGGGTATCGGCCCCTATGAGGCATTTCTGGCGCTGGACTGGCTGGGCGAATTCAAGCAGGTGCAAACCATGGGCCGCGTTAATGCCGCTGGCGTCGACGCTCTTGCCCTCTTCCAGACCGAGCATGAACGCGGCATGGCTCAACTGCACACCGGCCTCGATCTGCTCAGCCGCGGCGATGCCTTGCTTTGCGCACCGCATGGTTATGTCACCATCCACGCAAACTGGTGGAACCCCGCCCGCGCCACCATCTGCTACATCGATGGCCGCCAGGTGGAACTCCACGAGCCTTTCGCCGCCGGCGGCTTCAACTATGAAACCGCCCACTTCTGCCAGCTAATCCGCGAAGGCCTCCGAGAAAGCCTAATCATCCCCCACGCCCTGTCGCTCGGCATGGCTCGCCTCCTGGAAGCTGCCCGCACCGCACTCGGCGTCCGCTTCCCCGGTGAGTAGCCCCACCAAACCGGCCGCAACTCCGCTTTCGCGCCGACGCGGGAACCTGCTGAGTCGCTGACTCGCAGCCCTTCGGGTGTTAGCATCAGAGATGACAGATGCAAACGAAAAAACTGAAAATCATCCCCCTCGGCGGTTTCGGCGAGTTCGGCATGAACTGCCTTGCCCTGCGCTGGGAAGACGACATTATCGTGATCGATGCCGGGTTGATGTTCCCCGAGTCGGAGTTGTTGGGCGTGGATATCGTCGTTCCCGATATCACCTACCTCATTGAAAACAAGGAGCATGTCCGCGCCATCATCCTCACCCATGGCCACGAGGACCACATCGGCGGACTGCCCTGGATTCTGAGCGAGCTCAAGGTTCCCGTCTACGCCACCGAATTCACCCTGGCTTACGTCGAGGGCAAGCTCGAAGAGCATCACCTGCTCGACGAGACCACGCTTATCGAAATCGTTCCCAAAGAGAAATTCGCCCTTGGCCCTTTCACCATCGAGCCGATCCGCGTAACCCATTCGCTGGTGGATTGCGTGGCCCTGGCCATCGACACCCCGGTCGGCGTCATCATCCACACCGGCGACTTCAAGATTGATCTCTCGCCCCTCGATGATCAGCCCTTCGACCTGCACACCTTCGCCGAGTATGGCAAGCGCGGCGTGCTCGCGCTGCTGCAGGATTCGACAAACGTAGAGCGCACCGGCTATACGCCCAGCGAACGCGCTGTAATCCCCCGGCTAGACGAGATCTTCTCGCAGACCAAGAAGAAGCTCTTCTTCTCCTGCTTCTCTTCCTCCATTTTCCGCATCCGTATCGCCCTCGATCTTGCCCGCCAGCATAGCCGCAAGGTGGCCATCGTGGGCCGCTCCATCATGGAGAGCACTGAGATTGCGCAGGACCTGGGCTATATCGACATTCCCCAGGGCCTGGTCATCAATCCCGGCCAGATGCGCGACTATCCGCCGGAGCAGTTGATGGTCCTTATCAGCGGCACGCAGGGCGAGCCCATGAGCGCCCTCAGCCGCGCCGCTGTTGACAACCATCGCCACGCCCATATCGACGCCGGCGACACCGTCATCCTCAGTTCCCGCATCATTCCCGGCAACGAGAAGAGCATTTTCCGGGTGATTGACCATCTCTGCCGCCGCGACGCCAACGTGATCTGCGACGACGGCTCCAACGGCCTCATCCACGTCAGCGGCCACGGCAGCCAGGAGGAGCAGCGCCTGCTCATCAATCTTGTCCGGCCCAAATACTTTATCCCCGTGCACGGCGACTATCGCCACCTCCAGAAGCACGCCCAGGTCGCCATGGAGACAGGCGCCGTTGAACACACCGTGGTGATTGAAGACGGCGACGTGCTCGAACTGGACAAGGACGACGCCCGTAAACGCGACAAGGTGACCGCCGGCCGCATCTTCATCGACTCCGGCTCCTTTAACGATGTCGTTGAAGATCTCGTCATCCGCGACCGCCGCATTCTCTCTGAGGACGGCATCGTTCTGGCCGTCATGGGCATCAACAAGCGCACCGGCAAGGTGGAACAGTTGCCCGAGGTGCTCATGCGCGGCTTTGGCGGCGCCGACATCACCGACCAGGCACGCGAACTGGTGCTAAAAACCCTCGACGGCCTGAGCAACGAGCAAAAGGCCGACTACGGCACGGTGAAGGAAAAAGTCCGCACGGAGCTGAAGCGCCTGATCCAGAAAACCACTGGCCGCCGGCCGATGATCATGCCGGTGATTTTGGAAATCTGAGTACTGGCCAGTTACATGAGAAGGGGACAGGCTTAAGCCTGTCCCTTTTTGGCTTTGGCCGGGTACTCCATCTCTGAAACTTTTTCTGTGGCCGGTGACCCATCCTTGACGCACACTTGGCGGCAAGGGTGGGAAAGCTCCACCTAATCTATAGTCTCTTATGCTTTTTCGCGGCCGGCTTTCGAAAACAGCTAGCTTCTACGAAGGGCTGCCAGTGGCAGATAATTGAACCATGCCAGATCAACTGGTTTCCCTCGCCGATATTCGCGCCGCCGCTGCTCGCATCGCCTCCATCGCCGTCAAAACTCCACTCATCCGCGCCCCGTTCCCCGGCCTTTCCGGCCACGGAACCGGCAGAGAAATCTATCTTAAGGCCGAAAGCCTTCAGCCGATCGGCGCCTTCAAAATTCGCGGCGCATCGAACAAAATCCTCCAGCTCACGCAGGAAGAAATCCGCCGCGGCGTCATCACCTACTCCAGCGGCAACCACGCCCAGGGCGTAGCCTATGCCGCCCGCGAAGTCGGCGCCAAAGCCGTCATCGTGATGCCCTCGAACGCCCCCGCCATCAAGCGCGCCGCCACGCTGGCCCTTGGCGCGGAAGTGGTGGACGTGGGCGTAGCGTCCAGCGAGCGTTTGGCCGTTGCCGAGCAGCTTGTCCACGAACACGGCTACGTCGTCATTCCGCCTTACGACGATGAGCAAATCATCGCCGGCCAGGGCACCTGCGGCCTGGAAATCGCCGAATCCCTGCCCAGTGTCGATCTCGTCCTCGTCCCCGTGAGTGGCGGCGGCCTGCTGTCGGGCGTGGCCGCGGCCGTCAAGCAGTTGAGCCCCAAGACCAGAGTCTTCGGCGTCGAGCCCGAACTGGCCGGCGACACCGCTGAAAGCTTTCGCACCGGTTCCATCGTCACCTGGGGAGCTGAACTCGTCTCCCGTACCCTCGCGGATGGATTGCGCACCCAAAGCGTAGGCCAGCGCAACTTCGCCCACATCCAGGCCTTTGTGGATGGTGTCCTTACCGTCACCGAAGCCGAAATTCGCGCAGCCATGCGCGCCATTGTGGCCACCGCGCGCATTGTTCCAGAGCCCAGCGGAGCCGTCGCCACCGCCGCTCTGCTCTTCCACGCCTCCGAGCTGCCCAGTTACACAACCGCCGTAGCCGTGGTGAGCGGCGGCAACGTAGACCCCGCGCTTCTGGCCCAAATCCTCACCGAGGCCTGTGCCCTTGGCACTTAGTCTGTGATCTCTTGATCCCTGATCGCTCACGGAAAACCTGCTTTAACGTCGTTCGACTATGATTTTCTCTGTGACAAAACCTCAAACTCGCGCCCTTGCTCTGACCTTGGCCTTGCTTTGCGCCGCTCTGCCCGCACTGGGCGACAAGAAGAAGTCGCAGCTTGAAAAGCCCATGGCCGGCCCGCGCGCCACACCTCTCCGCGTTACCTGGCTTTACATCGCTCCCGACCTCACCTCGCAGAAGGTCGACCGTGTCCAGATTGGCCGCGAGATGGTGGTTGCCGAAAAGAGCGGCCCATGGATGCGCGTCTACGCCAACACCGACATCCAGGAGCTCAACCAAAAAGACACTCCCGAATTCGGCCACGACGAAACCCCGCCGCCCATCTCCGGCTGGATGGAAGCCAAGGGAGTGGTGGTCGAAACCACCCCCGGCGGTGACCTGATCCTGATGGGCGAAGCAGCCAATCAGGAGTCGCTCGCCTCTGATCCGCGCGGCCCCGCCAACGCCGCCCAGAGCGCCCGCTTTCTCTACCGCCGCCTGGTAGAGATGTTTCCCAATTCGCCGCTGGCGCCGGAGGCCGCCTGGCGCGCCGCTGACGTTCTGTGGCAACTACAGAAGGCCGACGCCTCAACGCGCCCCTCTGCCAGGGAAAAGGAAGCCTATATGCGCGATCAGATGGACGAGGATGAGTTGAAAAAGATCCTCAAGCTCTATCCGCACACGCGCCAGGCCGATCTGGCCGCCTTTGAGCTCATTGACAACAAGCTTTGCGGAGACTGGCAGGGCCAGCCCAAGTGCCCTGAAAAGGAATCCGAGTTCTACGAGAAGTACGCGGCCGAGTTTCCCGATGGACCCCGCACAGCGCAGGCTCTTTATCAGGCCGTCTACCGCCAGGCCGTACTCACCGATATGTATGCCGCCGACGGAAGCGATAAGAAGAGCGACGAAGCCCACCGTCACGCCAAAGAACTTGCCGCCCGTCTCAAAGACCATTTTGCTCAATCGGATTACACCTGGAGGGCCGGCGCTCTGGTGTACAAATTGGATGATGGAGTCCCTGTCTACGGTATCGACCGGGAATGAGCGGACTTGGAGTTGGCGAAAAGACTCCAGTTTCGTGCCAGGGCGCGACTTCAGCCGTGCCGTAAATAGCCGCAAATACGAATGTGGACTTTAACCCTTGAGGTATGCTCTTTGTGGATGCCTGACTGCATTCCTGCCATGCTCTACATTCCGCACAACCGCCGCACGGAGGCTTTTTGAACCCCTATCTTCAGTCTGTCCTTTTAGGCATTGTGGAAGGCTTGACCGAGTTTCTGCCGGTCAGCTCGACGGCGCACCTGCGCATTACCGAAGCTGTCATGCATATCCCGCTCGACGATGCTTACTGGAAGATGTACACCATCGTCATTCAGTTGGGCGCCATCCTGGCCCTCACCCTGCTCTTCCTGGGACGCATTGTCGAATTCATCCGCACCTTTCCAAGCGGCGAAAACGGCGACCGCAACTGGTTCACCCATCCCATCTCTCTCACTCTCATCGCCTTTGCCTTTACCTCGGTGCCCGCCCTGCTGCTGCACAAGTGGAGCGAAAAGAATCTGGGCAGCCTGCAGGCCATGGCTCTCGCGCTACTCATTGGCGGAATCGTCATGTGGATCGTGGATGCATGGGCGGCTCGCCGCGACGCGGAAACCATCGACGTCGAGCAGATGTCTCTGGCACAGGCAATCTGGATCGGCCTCTGCCAAACCCTCTCGGCAATCTTTCCCGGAACCTCCCGCTCCATGTCCACCATCGCCGCCGGACAGGTGGTTGGCATGGACCGTCCCACCGCGCTCTCGTTCAGCTTTCTGCTCTCCATTCCCACCATGATCGCCGCCACGGGCTGGGACCTCGTGAAGGAGATTCACCCCAGCAAGGCAGCTCAAGCCGCCGGAGTGGCCGCCCACGTGGTCATGACCACAGATCGCTGGATCGTCCTCGTCATCGGCCTGGTGGTTTCCTTCTTTGTGGCCCTCGGCGTAGTAGAGTGGTTCCTCTTTTGGGTTCGCAAGCATGGGTTCACGATGTTCGCCATCTACCGTATCCTTCTGGGCGGGGCACTGCTGATGTGGGGAACCAAGTACATCGGTGGCTGAACTGCCCCATCCTCTTGACTGGCCGCAAAAGCGGCGCCCGCCCCACCGCAGGTGAGCGGGGGTCCACACCAAGGTTCCCCCCGCCCACTTTCCCCTGAAATCTCCCTCCCCGGCAGGGATAATAGAAACTGCTCTGGGACTCTTCGTCCGCTCCCGCAGCTCGTTCGCGGCAGTTTACGCCTACGATCGCGGAGCGGGAGCGCCCCTGCCATGAAGCCCATTCGCATTGTTCTGTCGCCCACGCGAAGCCGCCCTATGAACGTGTTTCTGGGGCTGTTGCTGTTGCTGGTCTCGCTCCTCCTGCTCCTCTCTCTGGCCACCTGGCACGCGACAGACCCCTCGCTGAACACCGCCGCCGATCTGTCTCTGCCCCACGCCGTCCGCAACTCGATCGGCCTCTTTGGCGCGTACCTGAGCGATCTGCTTCTGCAATCCCTGGGTTGCACGGCCTTTCTTCTGCCGCTGTGGCTCGCCGGCATCGGCTGGACATGGATGCATTCCCGGCCCGGCGGATCGGCCTTGCTGCGCTGGACGGGCACTCTGCTTGCTCTCGTCTTTGTCCCCGCCGTCCTTGGACTCCTGCCCTGGCACTGGCGCTGGCTCCATACCCTGCCCGTCGAGGGCGTGGTGGGCCGTCTCATGGCCGGTTTACTGGTCGGCTACCTTAACATCCAGGGCGCATGGCTGGTGGCCGGCGCACTGGCCGCCGTGGGGCTCTACTTTGCCTCGGCGATCAGCTTATGGGTCATCAAGGAAGGCATCGAGGACCGCTGGCTCCATGCCGTCGCTCTTCATGACCGCTGGCGCAACTGGCGCGAAGAGCGCGCCGAGCAAAAGGCCGAGCGCGAAGCCCAGCGCGTAGAAGAATCCGAGTCAGCCGGAACTGAACACCGGACCAGCTTTTTCGGCTCCCTTTTCCGCCACCGGCACGGTGAGTCAGAGGGCGACTCGCTGGACGAGATTCCAGCTTTCCAGCGCGCCGCGTTCACTGACGATCAAATCCCCGTTGCGGCTCCGGCCCTCAGAACCAGCATCTGGGAGCGTTCGGCGGCTGCGTCTGAAGCACCTTTCCCCGCAGCCCCGCCCGTCGCTCAAAAGCCGGGTGCGCCCGGTCACGCTTCCGAGGCCTGGGAGGCTGCAAATGCCAACAGACCGGCGCAACCGGAAACACAACCCCGGCCGGTAGAGCCGTGGCCCGCTGCATCCAGGCCCACCCCGATTCCATTCGCTCCCATCCCCTCAACGGCCGCCCGCGCGGACGGGGGAATCGCCATTCACGGCCGAGCCGACGCGGAACTGCGTACCGCCACCGTGGCCCCCAAGACGGTCAGCGGCTTCAAACTCCCGCCCAGCACCCTCCTGAATGCCGGCGAAGGACCGCAATCCATCCGCGAAGACGATCTGCGCGAGGAAGCCAAAGTTCTGGTTGAGAAATACGCAGAGTTCGACGTTCGCGGCCAGGTTGTCCAGATCAACCCCGGACCCATGGTGACCACCTACGAGTTCAAGCCCGAGGCGGGCGTCAAATACTCGCGCGTCACCGGCTTGGCCGACGACCTCTGCCTCGCCATGCGCGCTGAGAGCATCCTCATCGAACGCATGGCGGGCAAGAGCACGGTTGGCATCCAGGTTCCCAACCACGAGCGCGAAACCATCCATCTCCGCGACGTGCTTGAGTCAGATACCTTCCACAAAGCCCGGTCCCGCCTGACCCTGGCCATGGGCAAGGACATCAACGGCCGCATCGTCACCGCCGATCTCGCTTCCATGCCCCACATCCTCATCGCCGGTTCCACCGGCTCGGGCAAGTCCGTGGCCATCAATGCCATGATCATGAGCCTGCTCTTCCGCACCACTCCCAGCCAGGTGCGGCTCATCCTCGTGGACCCTAAGCGTGTCGAACTGGGCATGTACGAGGGAGTTCCTCACCTCTTCACGCCAATCATCACCGAGCCCAAGCTGGCCGCCAACGCACTCCGCAACGCCGTGCGTGAAATGGAACGCCGCCTCAAGCTCCTGGCCAGCCGCAGCGTACGCAACATCGACCAGTACAACAAGCTCTTTGAAAACTCCATGCCTTCTTTGTTCGATGACAGTGAAGACAATGAGCCGCTCCCTTTCATCGTCATCATCATCGACGAGCTCGCCGATCTGATGATGCTCGACCGCGCCAACGTCGAGGAGTCGGTTACCCGCCTCGCGCAGATGGCGCGCGCCGTCGGCATTCATCTCATCCTGGCCACGCAGCGCCCCAGCGTGGACGTCATCACCGGCCTCATCAAGGCCAACATCCCAACCCGCATCAGCTTCCGCCTGGCTACCAAAGTCGACTCGCGGACCATCCTAGACACCAACGGGGCTGAAGCGCTGCTGGGCCGCGGCGATATGCTCTTTTTGCCGCCCGGAACCAGCCGCCTCGTGCGCCTTCATGCACCCTACGTCAGCGAGAAGGAGACGGCGGCGGTGGTCGCCTTCTGGAAGGAGCAGGGAGAGGCCGAGTACGTTCACGGCTTTCTCGACTCGCCCAAGGATGAGCGCCCTGCGGTGGAAGGCTCCAACAGCGACCCCGACGAAAACGACCCCATGTTCGACGACGCCGTCCGTCTGGTCTTTGAGTTCGGCAAAGCCTCCACGTCGCTGTTACAGCGCCGCCTGAGAATCGGCTATGGCCGCGCCGCGCATCTCATCGACTTAATGGAGCGCGACGGCCTGGTCGGCCCCGCCGACGGCTCCCGCCCCCGCGAGTTACTCAAAGCGCCGGGCTGGCTGCATGAAGTTTCCGCCATGAACGAGTAACGAGCTATCCCACCTTTGCCCCAGCTTCATCGCGGTTAAGATGGGATAGCTCTGCCCATACAGTCTCTACAGTTTCCACAGTCCTTTAGAACCGTTCTACAATCGACCCTATGGCCAAGGGTCTATTGCGATCGATTCGCTTTCTGCAACTCCTTCTCTGTCTTGCTGCTCCCGCACTAGCGCTGGCTAATCCGTTTGGCCCGTATCTCACCCGGCGCCCGCCTGAGGTTGTGCGCAATCTGGGCGAGGAAACGCGGGATGACGTAAGAATTCAGCGCCTTGTCTTCTTTTCCCGGACGGCATCCACGCCCAACGGTCCCGTGCGCTCTGAGGTGTTCGCCTTTGTTGTCCGCCCCGTCCAGCCCGGCCGCTATCCGGGCATCCTGCTGCTTCACGGCGGCGGAGGAGCGGCGCAGGAAGACTCGGCGATTTACTGGGCCAAGCGCGGCTTCGTCGTCGTGGCACCCGATCTTCCCGGCATTGCCAACCCTGAGAAAGTGCCGGACTCAAGCGGCGCCTGGAAGCAGATGGCTTATGGGAAAAACCATTTCCTGGTAACTCCCGATGTGACCGCGTCTGGCATCTTCGATGGCGTGCTGGCGGCCGTGCAAGCCCTTTACCTGCTGCGCGCCCAGCCGGATGTGGACCGCAATCGCGTCGGCGTTACCGGCGTCTCCTGGGGAGGATACACAACCATCATGGTCGCCGGCCTGGCACGCAAGGATGTGCGCGCGGCTTACGCGATCTATGGTTCAGGATTCTTCGATCTCGGATCTGCGTTTCAGCAGGATCTCGCCAAGCTCCCGCAAGATCAGTCGGCGGAGTGGCTGGCTCAATTGGACGCGCAACACTATGCGCCCGATATCAAGGCCAGGTTCTTTGAAGCTTCAGCCACAAACGACACTTACTTCTGGCCTCCGGCTGTTTCCGCCACGCTGGCCGAAATCCATTCCGCAAAGAATCAGGTTCTTGCTCCCAATGCCGATCATTGGATGGATATTCCCGGCGGTTGTGACCGAACCGCTCCCGGTGTGCCCCACGATAACTCATGGATGGCAATGCAGGACATTTACTTCGAATACATGCTGAAGGGGCAAGGTAGCCCCTTTCCTGAAGTGAAGGACGCGGAAATCGACAAGAACACGCACAAGGTACGGTTCCGCGTGAAGCACTCTGTGGGAGCGGCGGAGGTTGGCGTTTACTATAGCCCCACCGAAACCCCATGGAAAACGCGCAAATGGCTGCAAGTCAAGGCAGAACGGCGCGGGCGCTGGTATGAGGCGCAAGTGCCCGCCAACGTTGACTGGTTTGCATCCATCACAGACTCCCGGCCGGTTACTGTCACTTCAGAGATTCACCTTGCAATCAAGGGCGCCCTCGGTCCCGCTTCCTAGAGCAAGGCGGGAACCGGGATGCCTTCCGCAAAGATCACGCCTCTTTCCGCACAAAATACTCGTCCAGCAGCACGGTGACCAGAACCGCGGTGGGAACCGAGACCATGGCTCCCGGAATGCCTTCCAGCGCGGAACCGAGCAGCAGGGCCACAAGAATGGCCAGTCCCGGCAAGTTCACGCTGTTCTTCATAATCCGCGGAACAAGATAGGAGTTTTCCACCTGTAAATAGATCAAGTAAAAGATAGCCACACCCAGTACCCGGCCCCACGAGTCGATCGCTGCCGCCAGTAACGCAAGCGCCACGCAGATTGCCGCGCCCAGCACGGGAATGATGTTGAGCAATCCGGTCATCACCCCCAGTGCATACGCATAGCGAACATGCAGGGAAAGATAGACGAGGGTGCTGGTTACTCCAAGAATCAGCATCAGGCTGGCTTGACCCAGCAGCCACTTACCCATCCGGATCTCCGCCCTGCGCAGGGTCTTGTCAAGCCGATCCCGGTTTTCAGGCGGAAAAAGGGAAAGAAACCCTCGGTAAGCGTCCTCGCCCTCCAGAATGAAATAGACAGTCAGAACGAGGCCCATAACGATATCAAACAACTGGCCCGCCCAATCGCGGATTGAGAGCAGCAGATAAGTCGCCGCCTGGCCTGCGAAATCCTGAACGCGCGAACTGATCTCCTCGGTATTCACTTCGTTCGCAAAAGGAATCTTCTTGAACTTTTCAAGCAGCTCGGGCAAGCGGGTTGGCATCTCCCGGCCGAACTCATGCAGGTCCCGGATCACCGGAGGCAGAGCCAAAAAACCGAACGCCGTGAATGCGCCGGCCACCACCAGTAGAAGAAAAAGAATGGCCGAACCCTTGAAGGGCTGCCAGCGCCCAATGCGAAGGCTCGCTGTAAATCGCACCACCGGCGTCAGCACCACGGCAAAGAGCGCGCTGACATACAGCAGTATCAGCACATCGCGAACAACCCACGCCAGCGCCAAACCCAGGACAAGCGCGAAAGTAAAGACAATGTCGCTGCGAAGAGTCCGTTGCTTGCCTGAGAACTCAGCCATGTCTAACTCCCGCAAACCCAACCATCTTACTCTCGCCCATGCATGAACATCAGCCGGGTAACCCGGATCTCAGGGTTCCCAATGACACGGCCTCGCCGCTGGGGTGAGGGTTCGTTTTGAAACCCGGGAGTCGCTCAACGCGAACTCGCTGGTCCGCTGCTCTACTGGTCACCGCCCAGGATCGACCCCACAATCCCGCCCAGCAGCGCCCCACCGGCTGCGGGACCCGCCACCGATCGCCGCTCTCCGTGCGGCAGATACTCGCCAATCTGGTGCGCCAGCCGCGAGATCGGCAGCGTCTGCAGCCACACCGTTCCCGGACCTGACATCACCGCCAGAAACAGCCCGTCTCCACCGAAAATCGCGTTCTTCAGCCCTGGAACCATCATGATCTGGAACCCCACCGATCCCTCGAATGCTCCCACGTGTCCCGGATGCACCCGCAGCACCTCGCCCGGAGCCAGGTTCTTCACAATCAATTCTCCGCTCAACTCCAGCCACGCCGTTCCCTGCCCGCCCAGCTTCTGCAGCAGAAATCCATCCCCGCCGAAGATTCCCGCGCCCAGCGACTGCTGGAAACCCACGCCGATGGTCACCTGCGGTGTAGCGCACAGAAACCCGTGCCGGTGCACCATGTACTCCGCCCCCTGCCCCAGTTGCACCGGTACAATATGTCCCGGCACTTTGGTGGCAAAACTCACCTCGCCGGGATACTGCATTGCCCGGTACTCGGTCATGAACAGGCTGCCGCCTCCGGCCACGCGCTTCAAAATCCCAAACAACCCGCCGCCCCCGCCCATCTGGGTATGCGTCGTCATCTGAATCGAGGACGTCATCCAGGAGAGTTCGCCGCTCTCGGAATACACGCTCTCGTTCGGGTCAAGCTGCACATCGAGCACGGGCATCGTCGTGCCCTGGATCCGCGTTTGCATGGGCTACCCCTCCTGTGTCCCGCCAGTGTACCTGCCCGGACAGGAGAAAAGTCGAGTTAGAATCGCTTTCTCAATGAAAAAAACGCTAATCCCGCGCGAGACCCTGCTGCCGCTTTGCATCCTCGCCTTGTCCCTCGCCGCATGCCGCCCCGCGCCTCGGCAAATCCAGCCCGACCATCCCCGCCTGGCTCCCGGCGTAACCATGCGGGACGTCGTGTTCTTCTCAGCGGCCCTCAAGCGGAACATGCCTTACCGCGTCTTTCTCCCCGCGATACTCGGCCCCGGCCAAAAGCTGCCCGTTGTCTATCTTCTCCACGGCGGCGGCGCAGACTTCCGCAGCTGGTCGAACTACACCGATGTCGCCCGCTATGCCGCGCCGGGGCCCTCGGCGGGCCTGATCCTCGTCATGCCAGAAGGCGCTTCCTCCTTTTACATGAATGCTGCGGAAAAGCCGGAAGACAGGTATGAAGACTACATCGTGAACGATCTGATCTCCGATGTGGAAAGCCGATTTCCCGCGGCAACGGGCCGCGAAAACCGCGCCATTATCGGAATCTCCTTCGGCGGATTCGCGGTGGTCAAGTGGGCTCTCAGCCGGCCTGATTTGTTTGTTTTCGTGGCTGCATTCAGCCCATCCATCGATATGCTCCACCGGCACGTCGCCCTCATGCTCAACGGCCGGTGGTGGTGGATCCAATCCATCTTCGGCCCCTGGGGAAGCAAGACCCGGCAGCTCAGCGACCCATTCCTCCTGATCCAGTCCGCCAATCCCGCCCAGACTCCCTACCTCTATCTGACCGCCGGAGAGCAGGAATCGCTCCTCGAACCCACACGCCGATTCGCCGCTCTGCTTCACGAGCGCCATTTCAACTCAGAGTTCCACACCCAACCCGGCGGCCATGGCTGGACCGAATGGGATGCCCAGATTCCCGCATGTTTCGAGAGCCTGCTTCGGCATCTTCCGACGGCGCATTAATCGCGGAACCCGATCCCAATCCCTTTGCCCGCTCCAACAGTCGGGACCAACCCCAATGAACTGAGCCAGTGGTATACTGGCGCGGAACCGGAAGATACAAAAGAGATTCCCGGGTTGAAGCGGCTCCGCAGCCGCTGTGCGGCGGAGAACATAATTGCCATACCGGATGCGGTCCACCGAATCAATGGAGTTGCACTTGTCCGATTGGAACAGACTGAGCGCATCCCTGACCGAAAGAAGCTGCCAAGCCATGCGGCCGTTCCCTGTGAAAAGGGGGATCGCATGAACCGCCTGCGCGAGTGGCTTACGGACGGTCGTCTGCTCATCACCGATGGCGCCTGGGGAACGCAATTGCAGGCGCGCGGCCTGCCCTCCGGCATCATGCCGGACACCTGGAACCTGACCCATCCCGAGCATGTTGAAGCGGTGGCGCGCGCCTATGCGGAAGCGGGCAGTCAGGTGGTGCTTACCAACACTTTCAGAGCCAACGCAGTGGCGATGAATTGCCGCTTTGAGGCCGATCTTGACGCCATCAATTGCGCCGGAGTCGCGCTCTCCCGTCGTGGGGCGGGGACGGCGCTGGTGTTTGCCTCCATGGGCCCGACCGGCAAGATCCTGCTCTCAGGAGAAATAAGCAGTGAGCAGGCTTCCGCCGCTTTCGCCGCGCAGGCCCGGTCGCTGGCCGATGCGGGAGCGGACGCATTGCTGGTGGAGACCATGAGCGACATCGCCGAGGCGCGCTTGGCAGTGGCCGCGGCTCGAAGCACCGGACTGCCGGTCATCGTTTCCTTCGCTTTTGACTCCGGCAAGAACAAGGACCGCACCATGATGGGCGTCACGCCCGAGGCTGCTGCGGCGGCAATGGTGGAAGCCGGGGCAGACGCGGTGGGCGCGAACTGCGGGGTGGGAGTCGAGCGTGCTTTGCCTATCTGCCTGCGGTTGCGCGCGGCCTGCGATCTGCCCATCTGGATCAAGCCCAACGCGGGCCTGCCCACGATAGAGGGAGCAGCCCTTCACTATTCCACGTCAGCGGAGTTCTTTGCTTCGCACTACACTGCCTTCCGTGAAGCCGGCGCTTCATTTCTAGGCGGCTGCTGCGGCTCCACGCCAGACTTCATTCGCGCTCTGGTAAGCGCCCGGCACGCCGCATCAAGTTCCGGGAAGGCTCAGGCCGCCCTCTAAATAGAACAGCGGCCTCCGATTGACCGAAGACCGCTGTTCTCTATTCCCAATTCCCTGTTTCGCGCTTTCTCCTATTCCACCACCTGCAAACTTGTATCCGCCGTAGCCAGCGAATTCCCTCCAACCCAGATCGTATAGGTCGTCGGTTCCACTGTCCGCTGGATTTCTGCGTTATAGAAATTCAGCTCGTCGAATCCCAGCGGAAACTCAACATGCTTTGTCTCCCCCGGCGCAAGTTGCACGCGCGCAAAACCCTTCAGTTCCCGCACCGGCTGCTCAACACTGGCCGCCATATTGCGTAGATAAAGCTGAACCACCTCGGTCCCGGCCGTGCTCCCGGTATTTCTCACATCCACGCCCACCGTAGCCACAGGACCATCCCGGGATGCCAGAATCTCCCGCACTGGGACTTCGGTGCGGCTGATCGTCGGCTTCGAGTAGCTGAACCGCGTATAACTCAGTCCCCATCCAAACGGAAACAGCGCAGAATTCTCCTCGTCCAAATACCGCGACATGAACCGTTCGTCTCCGTTTTCGGGCATATGGGTCAGATCTCCATGCGCCGGGCGTCCAGTTGGAAGCTGAGCATAATACAGAGGCTCCTGCCCTACGGCCCTGGGGAGACTCACGGGCAGCTTGCCTGAGGGATTCACGTCGCCAAAGAGCGTGTCGGCCACGGCGTGCCCGGCCTCGATGCCCGGGTTCCAGGCTTCAAGAATCGCGGGCACATGGCTTGCGGCCCACTTCATTTCCAGCGGACGGCTGGCCAGCACCACCAGGATCACCGGCTTGCCGGTGGCAACCACAGCCTCCAGGAGCTGCTCCTGCGCGCCGGTAAAGCCCAGTGTGGTGCGGCTTGCGGCCTCGCCCTCCATCCAACTCGCGCTCTCGCCCAGCGCCAGAATGGCCACATCGGCCTTCCTGGCTGTCTCTACCGCCTCGGCAATGGTCTTTGCATCGTCGGGAACAGACAGATGGGCATCGGCGCCAGTAGCACTGCTAAAGTTGACCCGCTTCAGCAGGTTCGCATCTTCGCCTGAGAGCAGACTGCAGCCTTGGGCGTACAGCAACCGTCCGCCCAAGCGCTCAGAAAGCGCCGTCCTGAGCGTGACCGCATATTTGGGATCGCCGGTGACAGCCCACGCGCCCAGCATCTCCTGTGGATTGTCGGCCAGGGGACCAATCAGGGCCACCTTTTCGGCCTTGGCCGTGAGCGGCAGCAGCGCGCCCACCCCCTCCACCGGCTCGTTCTTGAGCAACACAAAGGTTTCAGCGGCCACTTTGCGGGCCGCGGCGCGGCGCTCAGGCGTGGCGTCGTAGGCCGGCCCTTCGGCAGTATACGGATGATCGAAGAGACCCAACACAAACTTGACCCGCAGAATGCGGCGGACAGCCTCATCCACGACAGATTCCGGAATCTTCCCCTCCCGCACTTGCGCCGCGATCACCGTCCCATAAAGGTTCCCCTCCATGTCCATGTCCACGCCTGCTTCCAGCGCCTTGCGGGCCACTGTGGCGCCATCGCCGATGGAATGGTTGCGCAGCTCGGCCACCGCGCCGGAGTCGGACACGACAAAACCGTCAAAACCCCACTCCCTGCGCAGAATCCGGGTCAGCGTGAAGGGGTTGGCTGAGGCGGGAATGCCATTGATGGAGTTGAACGAGCTCATCAGCGTGGCCGCGCCGGCCTCCACTGCGGCGCGGTAGGGCTCAAGGTAAACCTGCCGCAGCGTGATCTCGCTCATGTCCACGGCGTTGTAATCGCGCCCGGCGATGGCCCCGCCGTAGGCGGCAAAATGCTTTACGCATGCCGCGACGGAATCCGGCCTGGAAAGATCGCCCTGCTGATAGCCCTCCACCCAGGCGCGGGCCATCGCCGAACCCAGCCAGGGGTCTTCGCCGCTGGACTCAATGATCCGCCCCCAGCGCGGGTCGCGGGCAATGTCCACCATCGGCGAGAAAACCCACGCGATTCCATCCGCCCGGGCTTCCACGGCGCCCGTATGCGCCACTGTCTCGACCGCTGCGGGATCCCAACTTGCGGCCAGCGCCAGTGGCGTCGGAAAGGTGGTCCGGTGGCCGTGAATCACATCCAGGCCGAAGAGGATGGGAATGTGCAGCCGCGACTTCTCCATTGCGATGTGCTGATAGTGGTTGGTCGCCTCTGTGCCCACCAGGTTTAGCATCGACCCGACCTGCCCCTTGGCCGCCAGTTCGTCGAAGCGCTGGTTCGATGCCCCAGGACCCTTGGCGTATCCCGCCGAAAACTGAACCAACTGCCCGATCTTCTCATCCAGCGACATCTTCTTCAAAAGAGCCTCAACGCGCGCGTTCAACTCTTTTGAAGCCAGTTGGGGATTGGGAACAGGCTTGTTCTGAGCTGTGGCGGCTATCCAGGCAAAGCCACCCAGCAACGCGAACACGAACACATTCCGCAGTAGGATCATTGAACAAGTCTTCATGGCTCAGCTAGGATAAACCGTTTGATGAGCGTTCGTCCGAGCCATGTTGAAGACCGGCGTGTCTTCCCGGACCGGCCGGCGCATGGCCCCATCCCATCCTGAGTTGTCGCGCGGCTACTTTCCGATCGCTGCCGGATCAATGCATGGGCGTCAGTTACACTGAACTCCGGATGGACCGGGCGCGCACTCCGCTCGATGATGAATTTCTGTACACGCTCCCGCGGCCTCCGGTTTCCCGGCAGGTTCCCCCGGTCAGCCGAACCAAAAGACCTGTCGCCGAATGGCCAGGAAATGCTCTACTCTTGCCTGTGACGCGCATGAACAAATTTTTCGTTGCGATTCGGGATGCACTCGGTCAAGCGCTCGTCCACGACGTGATCAATACGGCCAAGGCAGCGGCCTACTCCGGGATGCTCATGCTGTTTCCCGCCCTCCTGGTACTCACAACGCTGCTGGCCCTGGTGCCGGTTAGAACGACGCTGGTGGGCGAGGTCCGCACCATCTCTGAGCAATTCCTGCCGCCTGACACCATGGACCTGCTTCAGTCCTACGTTCTTACCCGCCGCATCCACTCCGGCCAGGTTATTCTCTCCGCCACCAGCCTCAGCCTCTTTGCCGGTCTGGGCATGATGCTGTCTCTCATGGAGGGCTTTCGCCGGGCCTACAGGCTCCCACGCGATGCATGGGGCTTTTGGGGACGCCGTGCCCGGGCTCTCCTGCTGGTTCCCATTGCATTGGTTCCGCTGTCGCTGGCCACACTGGTGGTCGTTTTCGGCCATCAAATCGAGGCATGGATGATCGAGAATGCCCGTCACGAGTTGCGCCACATTGTGCTCTTCTTCTGGCGGATCGTGCGTTGGTCGGTCGCATTGCTCACCAGCGTCGCTGTCCTCACTGCCCTGTACCACTTCGGCACCAGCCGCAAAGAACACTGGTTATGGGTATCTCCCGGCGCAATCACCGGAACGCTCCTCTGGTTCCCGGCCACGCTGGCCTTCGGCTGGTACGTGACCCGAATCGCCGACTATTCCATGTTTTACGGTTCCTTTGGCGCGGGCATCGCCACCCTGGTCTGGCTTTATATCACCGCCTTCAGCGTCCTGATTGGCGCGGAGCTGAACGGCGCGCTTTTTCTGAAACGCCAGGCAAAAACCCCCGACTCCGGGCAATCCGATTTGGCTTCTCCCCGTCAGTGACAGTTCTCACCGACCATCGCACCGCGCGCGATGCATGATAGATAAGGCGGGGTCCGGTCCAACCCTCCATGTACAATGAAGCGGGTCGCCAACCATTCAACCCCCTTAACCCCCACCGAACCCCTTTTGGAGTATTCCCATGCCGTTCGCAGAACTGAGCCTGACTGATTCCGCAATTCGCCGCCGAGCAAAGATCGTTGCCACCCTCGGTCCGGCTTCCAACACCGAGCCCGTCTTCCGGGATCTGGTCCGCGCAGGCGTCGACGTGGTCCGCCTCAACTTTTCCCATGGCACACACGAGGAAAAGCTGGCGCTGATCCAGATGATCCGCAAGATCAGCCGCGAGGAAGGTAAGCCGCTCTGTATCCTGGGCGACCTTCAGGGACCCAAGATCCGCACCGCCAACCTCAAGGATCACCAGCCTGTCCTGCTCAAGGCCGGCGCACGCCTGACCATCACCCCGCGCGAGGTTCCGGGCACCGCATCCCTGGTCGGCACCACCTTCAAAACCCTTGCGGAAAACGTGGAGCAGGGCTCCCGCATTCTGCTCTCCGACGGCCTTATTGAGTTGCGCGTCCACGAAGTGCTCGGCGACGATGTAGTCTGCGAGATCATCAACGGCGGCCTGCTGGGTGAACATAAGGGCATCAACCTGCCCGGCATTCCGGTGCGCGTTCCCTCGCTGACCGATAAGGATACCGAGGACTTGGAATTCGCGCTCAAGAACGGCGTGGACGCCATCGCCGTCTCTTTTGTCCGCACCGCTGAAGACGTTCGCCTGGTGCGCAACCGGGTTTCGGCCTACGGTGGCGAAACCTGGATCATCGCCAAGCTGGAAAAGCCCCAGGCCATCGAACACCTGGACGGCATTCTGACGGTCGCTGACGCCATTATGGTGGCCCGCGGCGACCTCGGCGTCGAAGTCCCGCCGGAGACGGTTCCCGCCATCCAGAAGCACATCATCCGCCGTGCCGCCGAGTTCCGCAAACCGGTTATTACGGCCACGCAGATGCTCGAGTCGATGATCGAAAACCCGCGCCCCACCCGCGCCGAGGTTTCCGACGTCGCCAATGCGGTCTATGACGGCACCGACGCCGTGATGCTCTCCGGCGAGTCGGCCGTGGGCAAGTACCCGGTCGAGGCCGTGGCCATGATGGCGCGCATCGTAGCCGATGCCGAGCGACACATCAAGGAACAGAACTACACCGTGCCCGGCGAGCGGTTGAGCCGCCTTTCTATCGCCGAAACCATTTGCGAAGCCACGGCCCACGCAGCCGACGATCTCGACCTGCGCGGCATCGCGCTCTTCACTGAGTCGGGATCGACCGCCCGCCAGCTCTCCAAGTACCACCCCTCGGCGCCCATTTACGCCCTCAGCCCGGTCGAAATCACCATCAACCGCCTCAACCTGCTGTGGGGCACCACGCCGATCCGTTGTCCCAAAGTCAACTCGACCGAAGCCCTGGTCGATTGTGCCGAGCACCTGCTGGAGCAGGGCGGCTTCGTGCGGTCCCGCGAGGTCATCGCCATCGTCGCCGGTACGCGCACCAAGTCAGGATCCACGAACTTCCTGCGCCTGCACGTGATGGGCGAACAACAGGAGGGAGTCCGGTTCTTTGCACCCCGCGAAGAAGAGACCATTCCCGAACCCACACCGGAAACTGCCACCGCCAAGCCACGGCAAACAGCTCCAAGGCCCAGGGCAAAGCGCAAGTGAGCACACTGTAAGCTTCACAGAAAAGCGCCACCCCCGGCTGGGAGTGGCGCTTTTTTGCGGCTTGCATCTCAAGTCCTGTTGGACTGGCGAGATTGCGGGGCTTCCCTTTTGACGTACATCCCCGGCAACGATGTTCAGGAGAAAGAAAAGATAGGAAAGCCGAGGAGGAACCGTCCTCACCGGCTAACTGTCAGCCGGTCTATGTTGGCGCTGTTTTCTCCAGTAAATCGGAACACGATGGAGTTATCGCCCTTGTTTAACTCAACGGGAATCCTCGTGGATCCAAAAACGGCTCCCGGTAGTTGGATATCTGCCGGCTGACCGCCATTCACCTGCATTTGCACGGTCTTGTCTCCCGAATCGTTGTAGGCGTAAGCAAGGTTCATCCAATATCTGCCGGATGCCGGCACGCCAATGTGCGTAAAAGCGAGCGAACTGCCCTGGGAGCCTTTGCCGCCCCCGTGCAAAGCCACCGCATAGCCCTGGCTGCATTCAGGGCAAGGAATCAAGGCCGCATCCCCTCCGCGCACATTTCCCGGCCATTCAGCTTCGTAGGTTGCCCCTTGGGTCCAGGAGAATTCTCCGCTGACCTTCAGAAGAACCGACCCATGTGCGGGAATCCGCGCCTTATAACCATCGCGAAACTCACCCAGCTCCTTGTGAGCGCATAAATCACGCACTGCGGCCCTGCCCGAAAGTTCCAGGTCGCTCCATTGAACCGCGACCTCTGCCGGTGCGGCCGTCAGATTCAGCAGCAACACGGCGTCTGTTCCGCTGCCAAAAGTGCCCAGCGGTTTCATCCAGACTTCGAGGCCGTTTCCATATTCCTTGACTTTCGAAACTCCGGCGCCCAATGGATCCTGATCGATGGCAATCGCTTCGGAGTTGGTATAGATGCTGCGAATGGAATCGGTCATGTCTGTGAGATCGTTGCCGGCCCAAAGTGGCGCGGCGGAGATTACCCACATTGAAAAATGAGTTTGCGCCTCGTCGGGTGTGAGTCCCGGGTTCCCAACCTCCATCATGTCGGGGTCGTTCCAGCTGTTCGCGGCGCTGAAGACCGCATGTCTGGCATTCGACTCAAAATTCTTCACCACGCTCGTCCAATCCACGCGGTTCTTATTGGGGCTGATATCGCCCTCTGTCCTCCACAATTGAGCTTTGCCTTGTGCCCATGTCCACGGACTTTCGTTGCCCCAGGAGCAGATGTAGAAGAGCATGGGCCGGCCGGTCTTCTGGATTGCGGCCGCCATGCGCTCATAAATTGTGCGCCCCGTGACGCCCTCGGGGCGGTTGCAGTAATCCATCTCAATGAAATCGATGCCCCATGCGGCGAAAGTATTGGCATCCTGTTGCTCGTATCCATAGCTGCCTTGAAAGGGTTTGCCGGCGCACGTATTGGGTCCGATGTCGGTATAGATACCGGCCTTCAGCCCGCGGGAATGAACATAATCGACAAGATCTTTCATCCCATGCGGGAAGCGCTTGCCATCGACAAGAACGGAGCCAGCCGCATCTCGCGCAGGAGCGATACATTCCTGAATGAGCAGATAGCGGTACCCAAGATCCCGCATACCGCTGGATACAAGCGCGTCTGCCTGATCGCGAATCGTCTGGTCAGTGTAGTCGCAGAAGAAATGGTTCCAGCTAGCCCACCCCATCGGCGGAGTGGGAGACAGTCCCGCCTGTAAGAGCGGCGTGGTTTGAGGAAAAGACAAATGGCCAGCGGCAACAAGAACGGCAAGCAGGGCAAAAGCTCTCATGGCTTTTCCTGCGTAAGCGCAGCATCGAGCATTCCGCACAATTCACCCCATCGGCGCGAAAGATAAATTGCCGGCCTTGAACACACGGCTCGCGTCGTCGCCGTCCATTGTAACCCTTCCGAAAATTCAGGCCGGCGGGGAGCAATGCGCGGATTCGCCGCGGCTTGGCCGGCGGCTATCTTGCCGCCAACTGCCGCAGCACATACTGCAAGATGCCGCCGTGCTCAAAGTAGAGGATCTCCTGCGGCGTATCGATGCGGATCCTGGCCTCGAACGTCTTCTTTTTCCCGTCGGCTGACGTTGCCACCACCGCTACTGTGCGCCCGGTCTCGAACTTCGAGTCCAGCCGCTCACGAAACCCGAGAATGTCATAGGTCTCCGTGCCGGTAAGCCCAAGGGACTCGGCGTTCTTGCCTGCCTCAAACTGCAAAGGCAGTATCCCCATCCCCACCAGATTCGACCGGTGAATGCGCTCGAAGCTCTCCGCAATCACCGCTCGCACTCCCAGCAGTTTCGGCCCCTTGGCCGCCCAGTCGCGCGAGGAGCCGGAGCCGTACTCTTTGCCGGCCAGAATGATCAGCGGCACGTCCCTCTCGGCGTACTTGACGCTGGCGTCGAAGATCGACATCCGTTCGCCCTCGGGCAGCAGCAGCGTGACGCCACCCTCCGTCCCCGGAGCCAGTTTGTTCCGCAGACGCACATTGGCAAAGGTGCCGCGGACCATTACTTCATGGTTGCCGCGTCGCGAGCCATACGAGTTAAAGTCCGCCGGCTTCACGCCGTGAGCAGCCAGGTATTCTCCGGCCGGGCCGTTGGCCTTGATGGAGCCGGCCGGCGAAATGTGGTCGGTGGTCACCGAGTCGCCCAGCACCGCCAGCACTCGCGCGCTGGAGATTTCAGTGACCAGCGCCGGAGTCTTCGCGATGCCGTCAAAGTACGGCGCCTTGCGGATGTAAGTCGAATCCGGCTCCCACTGGTAGACGTCGCCCGTGGGAAACTT
Source organism: uncultured Occallatibacter sp. (assembly GCA_964571165.1). Taxonomy (GTDB): domain Bacteria; phylum Acidobacteriota; class Terriglobia; order Terriglobales; family Acidobacteriaceae; genus Telmatobacter. The sequence goes on from CAZNAW010000040.1 coordinate 30,802, forward strand.
CAGCCCTTGCCAGTTGGCATCGCCGAGGCTCACGGTCGCGTATTCCCTGCGGAAGCTCTCGCTGGACAAACCCTTTTCAATGGCCGCGGCTACCTCGGCCTGCGTTGGCCAAATGTCTTTCAGAAACACCGGTTGTCCAGCCTGGTCGGTCCCCAGCGGATCCGTCTCGAAGTTGTGGCCGATCTTTCCCGCCAACGCATAGGCCATCACCAGCGGCGGACTCATCAGGTAATTGGCACGCACATCCACATTCACACGGCCCTCAAAGTTGCGGTTGCCGCTGAGCACGCTCACGGCCACCAGCCCGTGCTCGTCGATGCTCTCTTTGACGTCGGCGGGCAGCGGACCAGAGTTACCGATGCAGGTGGTGCAGCCGTAACCCACCACGTTGAAGCGCAGTTTTTCGAGATAGGGCAACAGGCCGGTCTTGGCGTAGTAGTCGGTGACCACCCGCGAACCCGGCGCCAGCGATGTCTTGACCCACGGCGGCACCGTCAGTCCCTTTTCGACGGCCTTCTTCGCCAGAATCCCCGCAGCCACCATGACCGATGGGTTTGAAGTGTTTGTGCAACTGGTAATGGCCGCAATTACCACCGAACCGTGGTCGAGATATTTGTCCGGATCGACCCCGAACCGTCCCTGCACCGTATTGGACACGGTCGTGGTTACGTGGATCGGCGCCTTCTCCGCGACGGCCGCGTCGGTTACTGTGCTCCGTTGCCACGCAGCCGCGGTGCGCGTACCCAGCGGCTTGGCCGAGGGCGCCAACAGGCTGGGGAGTTGCTGCGCAAAGCTGGATGCCGCGTCCTTTAGCAGCACGCGGTCCTGCGGACGCTTCGGCCCCGCCACGCTGGGCTCGACCGTGGCCAGATCCAGCGCCAGTGTCTGCGTGTACTCGGCCTCCGGCGAACTCGCCGTGTGGAACAGCCCCTGTTCCTTGTAGTAAGCCTCCACCAGCGCAACCTGTTCCTCGCTGCGCCCGGTCAGCCGAAGATAGCGCAGCGTCTCGGCGTCCACCGGGAAGATGCCGCAGGTGGCTCCATACTCGGGAGCCATATTGGAAATCGTTGCCCGGTCGGCCAGCGGCAGCTCGGCTACTCCCGGCCCATGGAATTCGACAAACTTGCCCACAACGCCCAGCTTGCGCAGCGCCTGGGTCACGGTCAGCACCAGGTCGGTCGCGGTCGCGCCCTCGCGCAATTTGCCAGTGAGCTTGTAGCCCACCACCTGGGGCACCAGCATGGAAATCGGCTGGCCCAGCATGGCCGCCTCGGCCTCAATGCCGCCCACGCCCCATCCCAGCACGCCCAGGCCGTTAATCATGGTGGTGTGCGAGTCAGTGCCCACCAGCGTATCGGGATACGCAATCAGTTCCCCATCCATCTCGGTCGTGAACACTACACGGGCCAGATATTCCAGGTTCACCTGGTGGCAGATCCCCATCCCCGGCGGAACGGCGCTGAAGTTCCGAAAGGCCGTCTGGCCCCACTTCAGGAAGGCATACCGCTCGCGGTTGCGTTGGAACTCGAGCAGCGCATTGGCATCGTAAGCCCCGGCGGTGCCATATTCATCCACCTGCACGGAATGGTCAATGACCAGCTCGGCTGGAACCAGCGGATTCACCCGCTCCGGATCGCCGCCCAGCGTCTTGAT
>CAZNAW010000041.1:0-28232 GCA_964571165.1 uncultured Occallatibacter sp.
TTCCTTCGCGGCCTCCATGATGGCCTGAATCTGTTCCATATCGTTGACGTTGAAAGCGCCGACGCCATAACCGCCCTTGGCGGCCTCGTCGAGGAGCTGCCGCGTGGAGACTAGAGACATAGGAATTCTCCTTCTGGGATGGCTCCAGCCGCCTGTACGCTCGGGCCCTTGAGGGCAGGAAATCAGCCTCGCGGGCGGCAGGAACTGCAATCATCCTTATGGTAGCAGAGGCGCACAAGCAAAAAGTGTGCTCCGGAACACAGGCGCAAAGCGCCGTTCCGGGATGAACTGTTCCCGATCCAAGTCATGCGGACAAAGAGCAACAGGTGTCCAGCGACTTTTCTGCGTTGCATGGTCCCATGTGGAATAATCTGCCGGTGACCCTTGCTCCAACATCAGCACATGATTGGTTCCTGGTGGCCTGCGCCGCGGGGACGGTGCTGCTGCTCCTGCTGCTGATTGCGAAGGTCCGCCTGCATGCCGCGCTCGCTCTGGCTGCGGCCGCGTTGGGACTGGGCGTGGCTTCGGGCATGCCTCTCAGACAGGTTCCTCTCTCTTTCACGGCGGGCGTGGGCAACCTGATGGGGCACATCGCCATTGTCCTGGGCCTGGGCGCTGTACTGGGTCGTCTGCTGGCCGGGTCAGGCGGAGCAACCGCGCTGGGCAAGGCCCTGGTGGATGTCTGCGGCAAAGCGGGACTACCCTGGGCGCTGCTGGGCATGGGCATCCTGGTAGGTATGCCGGTGTTCTTTGAGGTGGGGCTGGTGCTGCTGATGCCCATTGTGGCCGAGGCCGCGCGGCGCAGCGGACGGCCACCGATTCTGGTGGGCATGCCGCTGCTGGCCGGGCTCTCAATCGTCCACGGCACGCTTCCGCCGCATCCGGCGGCAATGCTGGCGGCTACGATGTACCACGCCGACCTGGGGCGCACCATTCTTTTCGGCCTGGCCGCCGGACTGCCCGCCGCCGCGCTGGCCGGACCGGGGCTTGGATGGTTCCTGATGCACCGGTGGAACAGACGGGGGCAAAAGGCTGCGCCGGAGACCACGGATGAGGGGTTGACCCTGTTTGCGCCGACTCTAAAGGAAGATCTTCAGAACGAACTCCGGGTGGAGGGACCGGCCACAGTCCCGCTGGAATCAAGAGCGGGATCGGAAATGGCCCCAATCCCCGCTCCAGCCGGTCCTATCCGCGCGGCCTCGGCCATTCTGCTGCCTGTAGCGCTCATCTTTCTGGGCAGTTGGGCCGACTCGATTACCGCTCCGGCGGGCGCGGCCAACCAGATTCTGCACTTTGCGGGCAGCCCGGATATCGCGCTGCTGATTGCCGTGCTGGTGGCGTTGTTCACGCTGGGAGGGCGCATCCAGACGGGTCAGCATCATGGGCGGGAACTGCTGCGCAAGTTGACCGCGGAGTCGTTTGAACCCATCGCCAATGTGCTTGTGATTCTGGCCGCGGCCGGGGGGTTGAGCGGCATCCTGCGTGATTCGGGAGCCGCGCAAGCCACCGTGGGGCTGGCACTGGGAGCACACATGCCGCCACTCGTATTGGCGTGGCTGCTGGCCGCGGTGGTGCGCGTTTCCATGGGATCGGCGACCGTGGCCATGGCCGTGGCCTCGGGGGTTCTGGCACCCATGGCCGGAAATATGGGCGTTCCGCCCGAATTGCTGGTGCTGGCCACAGGTACTGGCTCACTCATCCTTTCCCATTTGAACGACCCCGGTTTCTGGATGATCCAGTCGTTCTTCAAGCTGGAAGTGAAGGAGACACTGGCCACATGGTCAGTGATGGAGACGGTGCTCTCAGTGGCTGGGCTGGGTACGACGCTGCTGTTGGCATCGGCGCTGCGTTAAGGAGTTCTGCTGACCTGCTGGCTCAGCGCCCCGTATGAACCAGTTGGTAGCGCAACTGGACCTCTCCGCCACCCGGAATTCGCTGCAGCCAGAACTCGAAGGAACCGGCGCGCGTAGAGACCGTCGTGGTGAGAAGCGGCTTGTTCTGCCAGGCGCTTCCGGCGCGTATGGTGGCGCTGTAGCCGCATCCCGCAGTGAGGTTCCGGCGCAGGACGTACTCCAATTTGGCACGGTCCACGTCAAATCCAGCCTGCTGCGCGCGATTCAGCGGAATGGTCGGATAGACCACGGCCTCTGCCGTCAGGCGGGGAGTGAAGGTGAGATCGAGGACCGGCCACACCCAGAGAGAGCGCGCGCCATGCGAACCCGGACCTGTGTCCTGCCCAAAATAGAGCACTTGCGTCAAGGTCGCCCGTTTGCCGGGGCGGAATTCCGCGCCCACGCCCGCAAACAGCAGCTCGTCTTCTCCGTGGCCCGTATCGTAGGCGCCGAGATCGGGGAAAACCCACCTTCCGCGCTGCTGTGAGTACTCCACCATGCGGTAGGTCAGCACATGCGGCGCCTGCAACTGTTCCCCGGTACGGACAGTGTAGGTAGCAGTAATAGGCTCGTGGTGCGGAACGGTCTCCTCGGCACTAACGGCTTTGATCGAACCAAAAAGTAGAAGACAAACAAGAAGACAGCGGCGCATCCCTATTCTTTCGCAAACAACCGGCAAGGAAAATTCCCAATTCCGATTTTATGCTTGCGTGCGGCCTATTAAATGCATGATTGCCGCGTATAGTAGAATTTCATGCACGAATCGTGCAATTTATTGCCAGGGATGGCAGCAGCTGCGCCTTTTGGAGCCGTTCGTAAAGAAGCAATTCTTTTTGCTGGCGCCTGCGCTCAATAAAAGCGCAGGAGGATGGGGCGGGGACGTCCTTACGCGGGGGCCGGATCAGATCAGACCCAGCACCGCCCGTTGCGCGGCAAAAATCTCTTTCAGTCCCGTTTCGGCCAGATCGATGAGACCATTGAGCTGACCGCGGGAAAAACTGCCCTTCTCCGCTGTGGCCTGGGTCTCGATGAGGCCTCCATCTGCGGTCATCACAACGTTCATGTCCACCTCGGCCTGTGAATCCTCTTCATAGCAGAGATCGAGCAACGCGGTACCGTCCACGATGCCCACAGACGTGGCGGCGACCAGTTGCTTGAGCGGCGACCGCTTGAGGGTTCCGGCTTCGACCAGCGCCTGCAACGCGAGCGCCAGCGCGACTGCCGCGCCGGTGATGGCCGCGGTGCGCGTTCCGCCGTCGGCCTGGATCACGTCGCAGTCCAGAATCACGGTTCGCTCACCCAGGGCGTGCATGTCCACCACAGAGCGTAAACTTCGGCCGATGAGCCGCTGAATCTCGTGGGTGCGGCCGCCGATCTTGCCCCGTTCGCTCTCGCGCGGAGTGCGGGTCACCGTGGAGCGGGGCAGCATGGAGTACTCCGCCGTAACCCAGCCGCGGCCAGAGTTGCGCAGCCAGCCCGGTACCCCCTGTTCAATGGTGGCGCAAGTCAGCACCCGCGTATTACCAAGCGAGACCAGAACCGAGCCTTCGGCTGTCTGGACAAAACCGGGGGTGAGGGAGAGAGGACGAAGCTGGGCAGGAATCCTGCCGCCGGGACGAAAGAAAGGACCGGTCGCGTGCATAGGGCGATTGTACGGGAGAAAGGCGCGGCAGAGGAGGGATCTGTACAGAGAAGGCAGGTTTCAAGACGGGAAACTGGCTCGTCCGCGACCCGGAATGGGAATATCTATGTAAGTCTATGAAAATAAATTAATTAGATAGATGGTTCTTGGCAGATGTGTTCCATTTTGGAACTCATCGACGGTCAGGGTTCCGCGCGACGGTGTGGGAACTGGACAGTAAGCGCTTCCCTTATCAGGGACTTAGAGAAACCGTCCTAGTTTGGCACGCCACGTGTATCAGAAAAGGACAAAACGCAAGAACAAGGAACAGGGACTGGAAAATGGGGAGCTAACCATGCAGCAGATGGAACAGACGGCGGGATTGGGCGGAGCGGAGCGCAAGCGGGTGGAAGCAGTGGTGGAGACGCTGGCCAGGCTGCAAGGCGAGAGCGAGAATCTTGAGGACGTGGCGCATGACGCCAGAAACATGGTCACGGCGCTGGGGCTTTACTGCGATCTCCTCGAGGAGCCGGGAGTTCTCGCGGCTCCATTTCTTCACTATGGGGGCGAGTTGAGGCTGGTTGCCACGGCCAGCCGCCGGCTGGTGGAAAAACTGGTGGCTCTCGATGCACGCGAAGCTCCGGGAGCGGCTGGGTCCAGCGAAACCCCGGACGGCCTGGTAAGGGGTCAGACGGAAGAAGCGGGCTGCGGGCGGGAGCGCGGCCGGTCGGAATTGCCACGAGGTTGGGACCCGATGCCTGCCAACCCAATCGAGTGTATGGCCGCAGAACTCGAGGTCCACCGCAATCTGCTGGCCGCGCTGGCCGGGCCCTCGATTGCGCTCACATTAAACGCAGAGGGTGGCGCGCTGCCGGTAAACCTGACAGGAGAAGACTTGACGAGGGTGCTGGTGAACCTGGTGAAGAACGCCAGCGAAGCCATGCCCGCAGGAGGAGAGATCGCGCTTGGCCTGCATGAGTTTCATTCCGATGCGGAGGCAGCGTCATGGCTGGTGCTGACGGTGGAGGACAACGGGCCTGGGATTCCACCAGAGGCTCTGGATCGGATCTTTGAGACGGGTTACACCACCCATTCGAACAGCTCCTCAATCAACGCAGGCTGGGCTAGGGCCCATCGCGGGGCAGGTCTGTCCATTACCCGATCGATCGTGGCGGCAGCGGGCGGCCGGATTCACGCCACAAATCGCGCCGAGGGCGGAGCACGCTTCGAGATCGAATTGCCTGCCCGAACCCGCTGAATCCGGGTCTGGAGGCGGAAGGACGGCGCTCGGACGACAGGTGAGGAAGCCCTATGAGACCGCCCACCGCAAACCCCATTCACCCAAGTACACACGAGGCGAATACAATGCTTGAAACAGTTCCAATCTCGAAATTCATGGAGTTTATCCCTCAACTTGCCGAGCCGGGGGTGCGGCTGCACCTGCTGGTGGTGGACGCGGACACGGCAATGCGCTCAGCCTGCGCCGAGATCGCCGCCAGCCTGGGTTACGCGGTGGAAAGCACCGCCGACCTGAGTCATGCGCGGGACCTGCTGCGCGGCCGAGCGGCCGACATTCTGCTGGTGAACCTGCCCTATGGGGACAGCCAGGGGCTGGAACTGGTTTCGGAGGTCAAGCTGCTCTATCCGCAGACCGCGGTGATCGCCATGACCTCTTCGGGATCGGTGAATGCGGCTGTGGAGGCGATGCGCTGCGGTGCAGCAGACTACCTGACCAAGCCGTTCGCTATGGACGAGCTCTCAACGGTGCTGGACCGCGCCGCCGCAAACCTCACGACCGACATCCGGACCCGCCAGTTGCGGGAACGGCTCAGGCTCTCGCAGGGACTGGGAGCCATGATCGGCCGGTCTGCGGAGATGGAAAAGCTTTACCGCATCCTCTCGAAGGTGGCGCAGAGCTCGCACCCGGTGCTGGTGCTGGGAGAGAGCGGTACGGGCAAGGAACTGGTGGCGCGAACCATCCACGCCTACGGGCCAAACTCTCAAAAACCGTTTCTGCCGGTGGACTGCGGTTCACTGGTGCCCACGCTGATCGAGAGCGAGCTGTTCGGCTACGTGAAGGGAGCGTTTACGGGAGCCAACCGCTCGAAGGACGGGTTACTGGTTTCGGCCGAGGGGGGAACGGTCTTTCTGGATGAGATTGGCGAGCTTTCGCTCGATCTGCAAGCCAAGTTGCTGCGTGCCCTGCAAGAGAAAGAGGTTCGACCGGTCGGGGCCACCCATCGGGTGCCCATCAAAGCGCGCATCGTGGCCGCCACCAACCGGGATTTGGCGGAAATGGTGGAGAAGGGCACCTTCCGCAAGGATCTCTTCTACCGGCTCAATGTGGTCAACTTGCGGTTGCCCCCGCTGCGCAATCGCCGCGAGGATATTCCGCTGCTGGCAGCGCATTTTCTGGACCGCATCAGCCGTGAACGCGGCACGAAGTTCACGCTGAGTGACGAAGCTCTGCGGACCATGATGCGCCACGACTGGCCAGGCAACGTGCGCGAACTTGAACACTCAGTGGAGCGCGCCTGCGCCCTTTCTTCGGGGCCGGTGCTGCACCTGGGCGACCTGCCGACGCAGCTTCAACAACAGGGCCTGGAAGCGCGGCAAACGGCCGCCTCCGCCAGCGAGATAGCCGGGCAGGGCGGAGCACCTGGGGTGAAGACGCTAGCCGATCTCGAGCATGATGCCATCCTGGGAGCCATTCGCACCCTCAAAGGCGACAAGCTGCAGGCTGCCAAGTTGCTGGGAATCGGCAAGACCACTCTCTACCGCAAGCTGAAGGAATACGGCATTGCCGATCCGCTTCAGGACGAGTAACCAAGAACAGCCGCCAGCTTTCAGCTGCTAGCTTGTCCTGTCGGGACCGGCTTTGCCGGCTGATTCCGGCAGTATGCGAATGCAGGTAAGGGCTGAGCTAGAAATTCGTAGCAAGTAGTTAGAAGCTGGTAGCTATTACCAGGAACGGGGATCTGGGAATGAGCATTCTGATGGTGACGGGAATCGAAGGCGCCCGCAATTGCGCCGCAGTGGTGGGCGCGCAACTTGGCATAGAGGTTGCGGTGGCGGAGGGTCGCAAGGCCGCACTGGTGGCGCTGCGCCGCAACGAGTTTGCCGCCGTGGTGGTGGATGAAACCATGACCGAATGTGATCCGGCAGCCGCCGAGGCGATTTGGGAACATGCCGGACTGGCCATCCCCTTACAAGTAAACTTTGCGCTCTCAGGGGCGGCCCGGCTGACGAGAGAAATTCGCGCCGCGCTGCACCGCCGGGAGCGGGAACAGACGCTGGCTCATCGGGCAGCGGCAGCGGCCATTGAAAGCGAGTTGAAGACTACGGTGGCGGGGTTGCTGTTGCACTCGCAACTGGCGCTTTCTGGCGGGGAGGTACCGTCTCCCCTCGCCGAAAAGCTTCGGGTGGTGGCGGACCTGGCCGGCAATCTGAGGCGACAGTTGAGCGCACCGTTGCCGGCAGGCGGGAACACGGCTGCCTAGGGTTGGGTTAAGGAAGAAGCTTTTTGCGTTGCACGCGCGTCGCCGGGACGGAAATTGCCCCGGCGATTTTTTCTGGACGAAGGCACAAAACTTGATGCGGTTCGGACCCGGCGAGCAACTTACCGGGTCACGGAAGATGAGCCCCTTGCCTTAAGCTGAAAGAGAGATGAAAGATACGGCCGTTCTGCTGATTGACTGTCCGGACCGCAAGGGATTGGTGGCCCGCGTTGCCTCGTTGCTGTATGAATGGGGCGCCAACATCCTCCACGCCGACCAGCATCAGGACCACGGTCTGGGGCTCTTTTTCATGCGCGTCGAGTGGGCGCTGGACGGGGCAGCGAATGGACACGCACGCCCAACCGCCGGGCTGGCGCCTGAACATGAATCGGGCTCGGCGCCTAGCCAGGAATCGCGTCAGGAAAATTTTGATCTGGAAGGGTTCAGGACGGCCTTTGCGCAGCTGGCGGCGGAGCTTGGCATGCGCTGGCAGCTGGGCTCAAGCGGGCGGCAGCCCAAGGTTGCGCTGTTTTGTTCTCAGTACCTGCATTGCATGGCGGATCTGCTGCACCGGTGGCGAACCGGGGAATTGCTGTGCGAGATTCCGGTGATTATTTCGAACCACCGGGCGGTGGAGAATCTGGCGGGGTTTTACGGGATTCCGTTTGAATTTGTCGAGGTGACAGCGGCCAAGCGCGGCGAGGCGGAGGCGAGGCAACTGGAACTGCTTGCATCCAAAGAGATTGATCTGGTGGTGCTGGCACGGTATATGCAGATTCTATCCCCGGCTTTTGTGAGCCGCTATCCGGCGCAGATCATCAACGTGCATCACTCGTTCCTGCCTGCGTTTACAGGGGCCAAGCCGTACCATGCGGCGCACGATAGGGGGGTGAAGCTGATCGGGGCCACCAGCCACTATGTGACTGAACTGCTGGATGATGGACCGATCATCGAGCAGGACGTGGCGCGCATCTCACACCGCGATCAGGTGGAGGATCTGGTGGCGCGGGGGCGCGACCTGGAGCGGATCGTTCTGTCACGCGCCGTGCGCTGGCACCTGGACCGGCGAATTCTCTGCTATGGGAACAAGACGGTGGTGTTCGATTGAGACAGGGACCAGGGAATAGTTTGTTAGGTGTGGCCAGCACACCCCGAGAGCCCGCCCACAAACTCAGACATCGCAGGGTTATTCGGACAACCACAATCAAACACTGGAATACTTCCTGCAAAGCTCCTGGGTCTTAACAATCAACTTGGGCGCGCCGGTGATGGCCGGCTCGCCACCGTTCGAGTCGGCGGAATACTCCACGGACATATAGCCCTTGTAGCCAGCATCCGCGAAGAGCCGCCACACACGGTCCATGTCAAGGGGCGTGCCGTCGTCGAACTGATCCCGGATGTGCGCGACGGTGGCGTACGGAATGCACGCCGCAATCTGAGCGTAGGCATCCTGGACCGGGGTGGGGATAAAGTGCGTGATGTCGAGGTTGATGCCCGCATACGGTGAATTCACCCGTTGCATGATCTCCAGACAGACGTCCGCGCTCTGCGATACTCCGGCGTGGTCTTCGAGGCCCAGCATAATGCCCATCTCCGCGGAGTAGTCGCAAGCCGCCTTCATCGTTTCCACCGTCCAGTCAGTGGCCTGCTTCAGAGACACTCCGTCCGGCAGCGTTCCAGCGAAGATTCTCAGATGCGAGGCGCCCAGCCGGTCTGTCACGTCCACCCACTTCTTAATCTGGCGCAGGACCTCCTCGCGTTTGGCGGCGTCCGCCTGCACCATGCTGGCACCGCAAGCGGCGCCGGAAAATATTACGGCGTTCTTATAGGCCAGGTGGCGAAGCCCGTCCAGGTACTTCGGATCGGTGGACTTGAGGTAGTACACGGTCATATCCACGGCGTCCAGTCTGAGCTCAACGGCCTTCAGGATGAAATCTTCGAGCGTCATCTGACCGTGAGTAAGGAGTTCCCGGTACGAAAAGGCGCAACAGCCGGCCAGCAGCCGTGGCCTCCTGGACGAGTCCGGGTTGACGTCCGCGGACCCCGCGTGGGCAAGCGGCGCTCCCATTCCAAGTCCCATGCCAGCCAACGTACCCGCCGAGGCAGTCTTCAGAAACTCGCGGCGGGCGATGATGTTTTCCATAGTGCCTCCCAATTGAATGTTGCCAAGCCAGACTAGCCATACTCACGCGGCAGGCAGTCCTTGTCAAACTACTCGATCGGTTCATTCGCCGACACTGCAGTAACTGCACTACACTTCTGTGTTTGGAGAAGCCATGACCATGAACCGGCGGGATTTTGTTGTCAAGTCAGGATGCGCGCTGTCCGCCATTGCGGCGCCGGCGATCGTTCCTGCAAGCGTCCTCGGGGCAACCGCACCCAGCAATCGCATCAACGTAGGCTTCATCGGAACCGGCAGGCAGGCCTTCGGGGCAAACCTGCCCCAGATGATGGCTGTTCCCGGCGTGCAGGTGGTTACCGTTTGCGATGTGGATAGCTGGCGGATGGGCGAAGCCCAGGCGTTTGTGAACGCGTTCTATGCCCAGCGCGACGGTAAGGCCTCCTACAGCGGATGCCGGGCAAAGGCCGACTTCCGCGAGGTGATCGGCGATCCCGATATCGATGCCTTGATGATCTCAACTCCCGATCATTGGCACGTGCTCATGGGCATCGCGGCGGCCAGGGCAAAGAAGCATTTTGCGCTCGAAAAGCCCATCAGCCTCAGCGTTCAGCAGGGCCGGCTGCTGGCGGACGCGGTGGCTAGCGCCGGCGTGACGGCCCGCAATGATAGCGAGTTCCGCTCGCTTCGCCCGCAAAATCGCGCTGTCGAACTTGTCCGCAACGGGCATATCGGAAAGCTGCAAAAGATCGAAATCAACTTTCCGTCCGACCCGCCGCCGGTGGGCGTGCAGCCCGATATGCCCGTTCCGCCGGAGTTGAATTACGATCTATGGCTCGGGCCCACAGCCACCGTTCCTTACACAGAAAAGCGCGTACACGATGTGAAGCAGCATGGTCTGCGGCCCAATTGGATGCGCATCTCCACTTACGCTCAGGGCATGATCGCCAACTGGGGCGCTCATTACTTCGATGTGGCCCAGTGGGCGAACAATTCAGAGCACTCTGGGCCGGTCGATGTTGAGGGCAGGGGCGAATTCCCCACCAGCCTATGGAACACCATGATCGACTTCAAGGTTCAATACCGTTACGCCAATGGTGTGGTCATGACCTGCGAGCAGACCCCTACCAGCACACCCAGCATTACCTACTTCGGAAGCGACGCCTGGATCAAGGTAGACGGCTATCCGGGAACCATCACCGCAAGCAAGCCGGAACTCGCAACCCGCGACCCGGAGCCGGGAGAAGTCGACTTCTCCAAGACTCTTTGGGACAAGAACGACCTAATCGCTGCCATTCGCGAAGGCCGCCAACCCCTTGAGCCCATCGAGGTAGGACATCGCGCCATCTCCATTGCACAGATCGGCCTCATTGCCTGCCAGATCCAGGACAAGCTGCGCTGGAACCCTGAGAAAGAGATATTCGAAGGCAACAACTACGCCAACGCCTTGCTGGCCGCACCGCTGACAAGACCACAGTGGACGGTTGCCTGACAGCGCGGTCCACAAACGCTGCATGATCCATACGCACGCACATTTGACATGCTTGTCGCCACTGACCGGGGCAATTGCTTCCTAAAGGACGATCACTGCTGATCCGTCCTCTGTCTCATGCTTGACTGCCTCGAGCGCCTTGTTCGCGTCCTCTAGCGAGAACGTAACAACACGAGGACGGAAATTCAGATGGTGTGCCAAGGCGAGGAAGTCGCGCGCATCCTGCCTGGTCATGTTGGCCACGCTGCGCACCTGGCGCTCGCCCCAGAGCAGCTTGTCGTAGTCGAAAGCTGGCATCTGATCGAGGTGAATAGCGTTGACAGCGACCACTCCACCTTTGCGAAGAGAGGACAAAGCGCTGACGACAACCTTACCACTGGGAGCGAAGGTAATGGCGCGATCAAGCTCGGTTGGGGGTTTTGCATCTTCGTCGCCGACCCAGGTGGCGCCGAGCAATTGAGCGGCCTTGCGGTGAGACTCGCCGCGCGTGACTACATAGACTTCGCAATCCCAGGACTGAAGGATATGAATGGCCAGCGACGCCGAACTGCCAAAGCCGAAGAGACCCACGCGTTCTCCGCGCTGAACTCCCGCAACGCGGAGACTGCGGAAGCCGATGATGCCCGCACACAGCAAGGGGGCCACGTGGGAATTGTCTAGGCCCGCAGGCAAGGGGATGGTGAAGTCAGCGCGAACCGACGCGTACTCCGCATAGCCTCCGTTCACCGAATAGCCGGTAAATACGGGATGATCGCAGAGGTTCTCCATGTCGTGGCGACAGAACCAGCAATCGCCGTCTACCCCGCCCATCCAGGAGACGCCGACGCGCGTTCCGGCAGGCAGGTCCGGAGTTGCACCTTCCACTACCTCACCGACAATCTGATGGCCGGGGATGATGCGCGGCCGGATGGGAGGAAGGTCGCCTTCGACAATGTGGAGATCAGTGCGGCAGACGCCGCAGGCAATGACCTTGAGCAGCACGTCACCGGGCCGCGGCTGAGGCTTGGGGAGATCTTCGATGGAAACCCAACCTCCGGGAGTACTTGATGTGGAATCGAAAATGGCTGCTTTCATCCCCAAACCTCCGACCACAAGCTTACTCTTGGAGCAGACGTATTGAGCGGCTGTTCTTCCACTGGACTTAACCGGCGCCCACCAATGTGCGATTCCACCAATCGACCTATGCTGGGAAGCTTATCAGTCCAACCTATAAGAACCGGCAGCCAACCTTTCGATTGCCAATCCCATTCATAACGCCGCAGACGCTGGAACTGCGCTGGGGTGCAAGCTGGTGAACTTCGCCGATCCCGATGCGAGTCAAAGCGCACGGGACGACGGTAACATCGATTCTTCTCCTGAAGCAGCACGTGAAGCGCTGGATGCGCTGTTGACTGAAGAGGCGAGAGCAGCCATCTCCAGTGAGAAGGAAAAGCAGCTGCCCTGTCCGGGCTGGCTCTCGACCTTCAATTGCGTTCCGTGCCGTTCGGCGATCCATTTCGCCAATGCCAGGCCGAGGCCGGAACCGTGCGAAACCGTTTCACCGGTCTGCGACCCACGATAGAAGCGGTCGAAGATACGTGGCATGTCCTCGGCTGAGATACCCATACCGGTGTCGCGGACGGAGAGAACAACATGGAAATCGACGCATTTGGCGCTCAAGGTAACTGATCCGCCCGGAGGTGTGTAGTTGGCAGCATTTTCCAGGAGGATCGACAACAACCGCTGCATGCCATTGGCATCGCCCAATAAAACAATGCCGTTGCTGGGGATTTGCACGCGAAAGTCGAGCATGGCGCGCCGCATGGCAGCGGTCCAAGCCCGGGCAATGTTTTGGAACAGACTGCGTAACTCCATGGGCGCCAGGCTCATGGCCTCAGCTCCCCCATCGGCGCGCGCAAGCGACAACAGATTCTCAACTAGATTGGTCATGCGCACAGCTTCTTCATTGAGGCGCATCAGCGTTTCGCGATATTCCTCCGCACTCCGCGGACGATAAAGGGCCACATCGATTTCAGTGCGCAGGAGCGAGATGGGTGTGCGCAATTCATGGGAGGCGTTTCCCGTAAAGGCGCGGACACTGGCAAATGCTTTGTCAATGCGTTCGAGCATCTGGTTCAGGGTTTTGGAGAGGTCAGAGATTTCATCCTTCGCATTGGGTACGGGCAGGCGCATATCGAGGTTGTGGTCGTTGATCAGACGCGCCTGGGCTGCAAGCGCGGCGACCGGCTGGAGCGCTTTGCGGCTCATCAGATGTCCCCCGATTCCGGCAAGGAGAATCACGACCGGCGTCAGGAAGAGAAGATCGGTGCGAAACCTCATCAGCAAGGCCATGGACTTGTTGAGCGCGATACCCGTTTGTACCGAGTAGCCCTTTCCTCGCACCACGATGGGATAAGCGAGAATCCGCACATAGCGGGAGCCCTGATGAAACTCCGCAAGGATACCGTTTGGTGGAATGCGATCGGACAGGGGGAGTTCAGGGTTCTTCTCGATCATGCGTTTGGAGCGGAATATCCAATTGCCATCCTGATCCCTGACCTGTAAGTACTTGCCATCGTCTTTGAAGCTGTAGATGGCGGAGAAATCTTTCTGCAAAGCTTCCATGCTTTGATTCGGGTCTTCATGCTCGAGCACCAACTGGACATCTTCCGCGCGCTCCTGCATATCGTGATACTCGTTTGCATCCACGCTGCGGCGCAACATCCATAGACTGGTGAGACTCAATAGCGCGGCGGCCGAGGCGAACATCGCGAAGTACCAAAGCGAGAGCCGTATGCGAGTGGGAAGAGCTTTCATCGAGGCGCACTCCCGGTTACGGCTGTTTGATACTTGAGGACATAACCCTCTCCGCGCACTGTGCAGATCAACTTGTGCGCGAAAGGCGCGTCAATCTTGCGACGGAGTGCATTGACCAGAACATCCAGAGCGCCGTGTCCCACGTCATGATCGGCACCCCAGATGCTTTCCACGAGCGCCTCTCGTGGAACACAGTGTCCCGCGCTGCGGACCAGGCGACCGAGGAGAGCAAATTCGGTGCGCGTTAAATCGATGCTGGCATTGCCGCGATTGACCGAGTGGCGAACGGAATCGACCACCAAGTCACCGGCCTCGATCTTGCCGCCTGTCTCTTCGCGGCGAGGCCGGGTAATGGATTGCAGCCGTGCAACCAGTTCGGGGAAAGAAAACGGCTTGGTCATATAGTCGTCTGCGCCCAAGTCGAGCCCGCGAATGATATCGTCCTCGGCGTCGCGTGCAGTCAGCATCAATAGCGGAGTCGCACGTTTGCGTTCGCGGAGCGCTTGCGCCACGGAGTAGCCGTCGCGTCGCGGCAAGCCGATATCGAGCACGATGGCATCGAAGTCGTGCGCCAGAGCGGCTTCGAGACCTGTATCCCCATCGGCTGCGGTCATGACCGTATAGCCGGATTCGTAGAGTCCTTTCCGCAACAGCTCTAACATGCGTAGTTCGTCTTCGATAATGAGAATGCGCATCAGACCTCAGCACAGGGAAGGAATTCCGGTTGAAAGAAACGGCGAATATCTGACAGATTCATTTCAACACGAATGCGAGCGTAATTGCTCATCCATGCCCCAACCTTAGGAAAATTTCACCGGATCGTTAACAGGCCTTTAACGAAGCACACTAAGGTCCAGCATGTAGCCAGCCGAAGTCGATGGCGCGTTGTGAATAGAATCTCTGGCTACACGAGGAGACCATTATGAGACGACTGTCATTTATATCATTGATGCTGCTGGTCTTTGCATTCCCTGGATTGGGCCAGTCAACCAAGGGTGCTGTTGCCGGACGAGTGTCCGACGCATCCGGTGCCGTCATCCAGGGTGCGGCTGTACAACTCGCCCCTTCGGGATTGTCAACAACGTCCGACGCGCTGGGTGAATACATTCTCCCGATCGTCTCGCCCGGCGCCTATACGTTGAAGGTCAACAGCATTGGCTTCTCCTCATCGACGAAGAGCATTACCGTAGCCGCCGGGCAAACCCTTCATATGGATGTGACTTTGACTGTGGCCTCGGGCAACGAACAGGTAGTCGTCTCAGGGGAGAGCGGACAGAGCGAGTTGCAGGCGATCAACGAGGTGATTACATCCCCCAACATTCTGCAGGTCATGCCGGAAACGGAAATTCTTGCCCTCCCGAACGCCAATGTGGCGGATGCTATTGGGCGAATGCCGGGAGTAACGCTGCAACGCGATGAGGGTGAGGGAGTTTACATTCAGGTGCGCGGTCTTGATCCGCGCCTGACCAACCTAACCATCGATGGCGTGACGATTCCGTCTCCCGAGGCGGCCGTGCGGCAGATTAATCTGGCAACCATCCCTTCGGATATGATCCAGTCGATCGAACTCAACAAGACGCTATCTGCCAACCAGGACGCGGATGGAATTGGCGGTTCTGTGAATCTTGTGACCAAGATGGCTGGTGAGCGGCCGACCTTTACACTTGGCACCACAATGGGCTACACGCCGATCGAAAATGGTCGCTACCTAGGCGACGTAGACACCACGCTTGGGAAGCGCTTCGGAGCAACCAAGCGGTGGGGCGTTATTATCGGGGCCGGATACGACTACAACGGACGCGGCATCAACGATATTGAGCCAGACCCCCAGCCCAGTCCGGATGGCACTGCTGCCCCGTATTACGACAAAATTACACTGCGCGAGTATCGCTACCAGCGCCTCCGTTGGGGAGGAACCGCGGGAGCGGACTACAAACTCAACGACCACTCCAGCCTGTTTGCGCACCTGTTAATCTCGGACTTCAAGGACTGGGGAGATAAGTGGTACTACGAACTCAAAACCAATAAAGACAGTTCAACCTTCTACGAATCGACCCGTCGTCCGGACTTCGCCATCGGGAGCCTCTCGGTGGGCGGCAACCACGTCTTCAGTAACACCTGGGTCACTTGGGGCTCGTCTGTCTCGCGCTCTCGCGAACTGAACTCAGGAGGCAATCCGGAAATCGACTGGGGCCAGATCTCACCTGGGCTGAACAATACCAACACCGAGAGTCAAATGCCCAAATGCAGCTATGTCGGTACTCCCCAGAGCACTTACCGCCCGCAGTGGTCGTCCGACTGCATGACCGCCTCCTCTCCCGTGTACGATCTCGATAACTACGGGATGACTCAATTCATTACCACCACGGGCCAGACAGTCCAGTTGAATCTGCAGGAATGGGGAAGCATGGGGATGAGTTATCACGTAGGCGCACACTCCGCTACCCTGGAGTTTGGCGGCGAGTTTCGCAACGCCCATAAATATCAGAACGCCTACACGCCTACCTACGACGCGCCTTTGGATGAGAGCGGCAATCCGACCATCGTTGCCGCTCAATTCCAAAGTGGATTCACTGATCCGAAATACTATGACGGCAGTTACCACAATGGACCCTTCACGGACTACTACAAGGAAACAGCGTTCTTTAACGCCAATTTCGCCGCTGACTTCACCCTGGATCAGGACCTTACTCACATCGGCTCGGACTCCAATAACTTCAACCTTCTGGAGCGTGTCGGTGCCGGTTACATCATGAACACCATCAACTGGGATCATTTCCGACTGCAGACAGGGCTGCGACTGGAGGGAACAACGGAGAATACGCGAGGCTATATCGTCACAACCGCCGTCGACTCCAGCGGTAATCCTATCTTGGACGCCAACGGCAACTTCGTTTGGGCCGGCACGACTCCCTCGAAGAACACTCAAGGCTATTGGGATCCGCTTCCCAGCGTCCAGGGACGGTGGGCAGTTACGCCGGAGACAGCTATTCGCGCGGTGTATGCGCGCGGCATCTCGCGACCCAACCAGTACGACCTGGTTCCTTACTTCTTGGATAACGGGGCAGGATCCGTGCCCCGCTATTCGATCGGCAATCCAAAAGAGCTGCCCACCCACGCCAACAATTATGACCTACTGGTTGAGCAGCAGTTGAAACCCTTTGGTCTTATTCAGGTTGGGTACTTCTACAAGCAGATGACCAACCCCATCGTCACCGCTTACACCCCCTACGCACCCGCGTCTTCAGACCCGGCCGGCGATGGCTACCCGGACGTGGCGACGCAGAATATCAACGCGGGAAGCGCCAATGTGTCGGGTCTGGAATTCGCCTGGGAGCAGCGGTTCACTAATCTCCCCGGCGGTCTGGCTGGCCTAGGCGCGCGTGCCAACTATGCGTACACCGAGTCGCACACCAACAACATTCCTGACCGCACCGACGCTCCGCCGCTGATTGGCCAAGCCAAGCACGCCTTTAACATCGAGCCCTACTACGAGCGCGGACGCTACCAGGTGCACATGGCGATCAGCTACGACGGCGCCAATGACCAAGCCTACCAGTATTTCGACAACTACCCCGATCCTACCCAGGACACCGCTGGCGGCACCAAAGGGCCACTTGCCGATAACTACTTTTATCCGCACATGCAAGTCGACGCCCAAGCCAGTTTCCGCCTCTATAAAGGCTTGCGGCTGGGAGTGGATGGATTGAACCTCAATAATGAAGTCTTCGGCTTCTACAACGGCAGCCCCCAGTACATGACACAGCGGGAATATTACAAGCCTTCCTATTCCGCAAGCCTGCGCTGGAACTCGGCAGCTGAAAAGTAAGTTCATCCGCGGGCGTCCGAGACTCCCACTTGACGCCCGCACATTCCTGCTCTCGATTTGGATAATACACAATGCGGATACTCTTACCGTTTCTTCTTCTCATCAGTTCTCTCGCGGCAAGCTCACAATCGTCAGCCTCCCTGCCGCTCAGCCAGACAATTTCTCTACGCGGCATCGCCGGCAAGTTCGACCACTTCGCCGTGGATCTCGCTGGGCAGCGTCTGTTTGCCGCCGCCACGGGCAATCATTCCGTGGAAGCGATCGACCTGAAGACAGGCAAGGTGGAACAGAGCCTTACTGGAGTTGGCAAACCGCACGGGCTCGTCTGGGTGGAAGCGACCGGGAACCTGTATGTTGCCGATGGAGCGCTTGGCGAACTCAGGGTCTATAACGGCAGGCCGCTCAAGCTTGCCGGATCGATCAAGCTGTCAGACGATGCTGACGACATGGTTTACAACGAGGCACGGCACCTGCTTTACGTTGGGCACGGTGGCAGCGGGCCGGCGAATCCGGGCAGAATTGCCGTGGTGGATACGGCGAGTTTCTCCCTGATTGCCAACCTTGCCGTGGCAAACCATCCAGAGGCGCTGGATCTGGATGATCATGGACAGCGCATTTTTGCGAATATCGCGGACTCGAACGAGGTTGCGGTGATTGACGGAGCCGGAAACAGGATCGCCGCTCACTGGAAGCTGAACGGCGCTGAGCATAATGTTCCGATGGCCTACGATAGCAGGCACCAGACGCTCTACCTGGCATGCAGGACTCCGGCAACGCTGATTGCGCTGGATGCGGTTTCTGGGGCGGAGTTAGCCCGGGCGTCCACCGGCGACGGAGCCGATGATTTGTTTTACGACGCAGCGCTGGGCCGCGTGTATGTGATCAGCGGTGCCGGTGAAATTGACGCTTTCCAGGTGGACGGGAGAAACAAGATGGCAGCAATTGGAGTGACCCATACACTGGCCGGAGCCAAAACTGCCTTGTTTGTACCCTCCTTGAGCGCGCTGTACGTGGGTGTTCCAAGCGCCGGCAAGCATCCTGCGGAAATACGGGTCTATTCCACATCGGCTCACGAGGGAAACAAATGAAGGCTCTTGCCATGAGTCACGTTGTTCTTGGATTCCTGTCGATTCTGCTGGGAGTAACTGCTGGGTTGAACGCGCAGAACCCCGCCCAGAGTTATCCAGCCGTGCAGGGGGACAAAGCAGAGGAGTTGAAATTTGTAGTGATCGTGAGCCGCCATGGAGTCCGTTCGCCAACGGGCAAGACGGATCAGCTCAATCCATACTCGGCGAAGCCATGGCCGACGTGGAGTGTTCCCCCGGGCTACCTGACCGAACACGGCGCGCGGCTGATGACAATCTTTGGCACTTACGACCGCGAGCAACTGGCCGCACAGGGTCTGCTTGCGCCGAGCGGTTGCGCCGATGCGCAGCACATAAGAATCATTGCCGATTCAGACCAACGCACACGCGAGACGGGCAAGGCACTCGCTGCGGGCCTGGCACCGGGCTGCGCGTTGGAAGTCAACGCGCTTCCGGAAGGAACCGCCGATCCGCTCTTTCATTCGGTGGCGGCTGGAGTCGGCCATCCGGATCCGTCGCTGGCTGCGGCAGCGGTCTCCGGACGTATCGGTGGCAACCCTCAGGGGTTATCTCAAGCGTACCGCCTTCAACTTGAAGAGCTTCAACAACTCTTGCGTGGATGCGATTCGCCCGCGGAGTGCCACAGCGGAGGCATACCCGCGACCAAATCCATCTTCGATATTCCGTCTTCGATTGCGCCGGGAAAGTCCGACCATCTGGTCGAATTGCGCTCGCCTCTTGGAGTTGCCTCCACGATGGCGGAGAACCTGCTGCTCGAATACACGGAAGGTATGCAACCAGCGAACGTCGGCTGGGGCCACATGAACATGGAAAAGCTTCGCGACCTTATGCAGCTTCATACCGCCAGCGAAGACATTGCACAGCGCGCCAGTTATGTCGCCCGCGTCCAGTCCTCTAACCTGCTGGCGCACATTCTCCGGTCGATGCAGCAGGCGACCAGCCCGAGTCCAGTTGTGGGCGCGCTCTCCAAACCTACCGACCGTCTTCTCATCCTCGTTGGCCACGATACAAACCTCGCAAACATCAGCGGAGCACTGGGCCTGTCCTGGCTCATCGACGGCCGACGCGACGACACTCCGCCGGGCGGAGCACTGATCTTTGAGCTGTGGAAGAAGAGCGGCGCCTCGGGCTATTCCGTGCGCACATTTTTCACGGCGCAGACGCTGGATCAGATGCGCAATAGCGCTTCGCTCAGTCTGGCGGCTCCTCCAGACCGCGTTGCCGTGTTTGTGCCCGGTTGCAGCCAGGCCGATCAATCGTGCTCCTGGGACGCCTTCGAGGCAGCGGTCCAGGCCGGCATCGACCCGAAATTCATGAAATAGTAACATTGGGTTTGCATGACAGCGCGCCGGCTTCTGTTGCCGTGGCCAGGAAGGGGTCTGGCCAAACTTCAGCATTGGCCACCCATCGCCGTGTCGCCGCATAGAAAGAGCGGTGGCCCTCCGAAGCGCCACAACCCCGGGAGAATATTGCTCAAGCTGATGCCCAAGAGCCTATCGTATGTTCTGCTGGTTGTTTGCTGCATGGTTGTCCCACTAGCCCATGCACAAGGCGGTCCCCCCTTCATCACGGACGACCCGGGAACCCCCGGAAACAAACATTGGGAGATCAACTTCGGCTGGATCGCCAACCACAATCCTGGTCTGGCTTATTACCAACTGCCCGACGTTGATATGAATTACGGCTGGGGCGACCGCATCCAGCTCAAATACGAGCTACCCGTAGCCGCTGCGACCGACCAGAACAATACCACGCGCGCCGGGTTGGGTGAGTCGCTGCTGGGCATCAAGTGGCGGCCCTACGAGCATCATCGTGCCGGAGAGCCCAAGACTCCGGATAACATGGATTTCTCGCTGGGCACTTATCCGCAGGTTTCCATCAACAACCCCACAAGCGCAGTGCGGCGCGGAATCGTAGAAAATGGGCCGCAATACTATCTTCCAGTTGAATTCACAGCCCAATTGGGTCCCGTCGATATCAACGGCGAGGTTGGCCACTGGTTCGGCAACCGCGATGTGCCCAGCCGCTGGGGGCGCGGGTTGATTGCCGGTCACAGTTTCAGCGATCGCTTCGAGCTCTACGGAGAAATCTACGATCTGCAGGATGCCAATCGCATCGGCAGCACGCCCAAGCAGCGCGAGTTGACGCTGGATGTGGGCGGACGACGGACGCTGGATCGCACCGGGCACCTGCGCCTGCTGTTCATGGGCGGGCGTGGCATTCAGGATGTGACTCGCCAGAACAGCGAGCCGAACTGGATCGCCTACCTGGGCTTGCAACTGCTGCTGGGGCCCAAGGAAGCGGACCGACCGGGAGAGAAGTAAGACAAAGCGAACCGTTATGTCTCCATGGCAGGATCGGTATTGATAAGTCGATTGGGGGTTCGTGCTTTCCCTGGGTTCCGAAGCGTGGCCTCATCCCGAATCCTGGGGCACCCGGCTTCTTGGGCCAATAACGATATACGCGGGGTCGGTCAGGTTTTGGGGCTGAAGAATTTTGAGTGACTTATTCCTGGAAATGCTGCGCCCTGTGCTGTAGAGTGGACGGCGATGAACCCTGACATTCCCGACAGACTTGAAGAACAGGTGCGCGAGCTGACCGCGCGCGTTTGGCGGCTCGAACAGGCATTGCAGCGCTGCGGCATTGTTGTGGAAGAGGAAGAGGCGCGGTGCGCGGCGGAACCTGCGAGCGGCAGAGCGGCGAGGCCGCAGGCACCGGCTCAGACTTGGACGACGGAAGCTGAGCGGATTGCCAAGCTGAGACAGGCGGACGCGGCAGCAGAAGCTGCGGCTGCGGGACACGAGGCGGCTGGGCGCGGACAGGCACCGGAATCCGCGGCAGCGAAGGCTGGGGCGGAGACGCCGATTGCGGCGCCGAGCTTCGGCGCTTACGGATTGGGCGCGTCAGAATCCGGGGCGGACAAACGCGAGGGCGACCGGTCGCTGGAGAGCCGGATCGGATCGCAGTGGTTCAATCGCATCGGCATTGTGGCAGTGCTGATCGGGATGGCGTGGTTTTTGAAGCTGGCCATTGACAACCACTGGATCGGGCCGCTGGGACGGGTGCTGATCGGGCTGGTGGCGGGGGTGGGGATTGTTGCATGGTCGGAACGGTTTCATAGCCGGGGCTATGCGAAATTTGCTTACTCACTAAAGGCGGTGGGCAGCGGGATTCTGTACCTTTCGCTGTGGGCGGCGTTCTCACTGTTCCACCTGGTTCCGGCGGGCGCGGCCTTTGCGGCGATGATTCTGGTGACCGCGTTCAATGGATTCATGGCGTGGGCGCAGGACGCGGAGTTGCTGGCGCTGTATGCGATTGCCGGCGGGCTGGCCACGCCACTGCTGCTGGCTACGGGCGAAAACCATGAAGTTTCGCTGTTCAGTTATCTGCTGGTGCTGGACATTGCAGTGCTGGCGCTGGCGGCGCTGCGGCCGTGGTCGCGGCTGCTTTTTGTGGCCTTTACGGGGACGGCGCTGTTTGTAGGCGGCTGGTGGATGTCGTTCTACCTTGACAACGCGCTGGGACGAACAGCGTTTTTCCTGGGATGCTTCTTTTTGATGTTTGCCTTTGCACCGCGGCTGGTGCGGGTGGATGGGGAAGACGGCACGACGGCTTCAGGGTGGGACGCGCTGGCGCTGGTGCTGATGCCAATTACGAATGCGGGACTGGGATTCCTCGGGTTTTACGCGCTGTTCGGTGCGAACGAAGAGGGATGGGCCGGGGCGTGGCTGGCGGTAGCGTTTGCGGCGTTTTATCTGCTGCTGCTGCGGCTTCCGGCGGTGGGACGGCTGAGGGCGAGTCCGGCGGTGCTGTCGGCGCTGCATTTGACGGCGGCGGTGGTGTTTTTGACGATTGCAATTCCGCTGAAGGCGGAGGGGCGCTGGCTGACGATCGGTTGGCTGGCGGAGGGCGCAGCGCTGCTGTGGGTAGCAAGCCGGGTGCGGTTGCGGCTGTTGTGGGTGCTGGCTCTGGGGTGCCTGGCGCTGGGACTAATGGCACTGCTGGTGGTGGATTCGCCGGCGTCGACAACACCGATTTTCAATGAGCGCTTCGGGACTTACTGTGCAGGGATTGCGGCGTTCGCATTTGCCGCGTGGCTGGCGAGAAAAGCAGAGAGTGCAGAAGATACGGAAGGCGCGGGTAGCTGGCGCGCGCTGGCCCCGGCGGCGGCGCTGGTTGTGAGCGGGCTTGTGCTGCTGGCGATAAGCCGGGAGATTCACAGCTACTGGTGGGTACTGCGCTGGCGAGGCAATTGGATTCAGGCGCGAGACTATCGGATGTACGCACAATTTACTTACTCGGCTTGGTTCATGGTTTACGGCGCGATCCTGCTGAGCGCGGGGTTCTGGCGGCGGTCGGCGTTCCTGCGCTGGCAGGCGCTGGTGCTGCTGGCGGTGGCCATTGCGAAGGTGTTTCTGGTGGATGTGAGCGAGCTGGCGGAAGGTTACCGGATCCTCAGCTTTCTGGGGCTTGGGGCGCTGCTGCTGGCGGTGAGTTACGTGTATCAGCGCGACTGGCTGGACCTGCGCGACAAGAAACGGCGGAACTCATGAAGCCGGGCACGCTGGTTCTCCTGCTGGCCGTGGGCGCTGCGTCTCCGGAGGTCAAGTACTTCCGATATGAGCGGCCGCTGCAGAACATACCACAGCGGGACGGGCAGAGTTGCCTGGTTGTCGATACGGGAATTTTTGCTCATGCGGCGGCGGGGCTTGCCGACCTTCGCCTGTACCGTGACGGGGCAGAGACGCCTTACGTGATCCACATGGCCGTTCCGGTAGAGGGCAGTGAAAAATCCATTGCGCCGCTGAACCTGGGACTGAGGGACGGACAGACGGTGTTCGATGCCGAGTTGCCCGAGGGAAAGTACAGCGACCTGGAGCTTGCGGTGACGGGGCAGGATTTCATCGCTACGGTTGCGGTTTCAGGGAGCCGGACACAGGACGGTCACGAGACCAAACTTGGATCGTACACCATCTTCGATCTGACGCGGCAAAGACTGGGCCGCAGCACGGTGCTTCATCTGCCGGAATCGGACTTCCGGTATTTGCATTTCCGAGTCGCCGGGCCGCTGAAACCGGAAAACCTCACCGGGGTGTCAGTCGAGCGGCTACCCGCAAGCCAGCCGAACTATTTGACGGTCGCGGAGACCTCGCAGGCGACCGAGAAAGGCCATGCTACAGTCTTCGAATTCGACGTGCCCGCGCATGTTCCGGTGGACCGGATTGTGTTTGCGCCGGGAGCGAAGCCGGCGCTGTTCAGCCGCGATGTGTCGATCGGCGTGGCAGGGGTGCAAATGCATCCGGCCACGGATGAAGCTGAGCCGCCGCAGCCGGTTATGTCGTATGGGAATCTGTTGCGCGTCCACGGCGTGCAGAACGGGCACCGGATCGACGAAGAGCGACTGGCGATCGACGCGCGCGGGGCGGATCTTGATACACCGGCGAAGTGGACGGTCACGATCGAGAACGGAGACGATGCGCCGCTGAAGATGAAGCGAGTTCGGCTTGAGATGCTGCAACGGAGTCTCTGCTTTGAGAGTGCGGGGAACGCCAGTTACACGCTCTACTACGGCGACCCGGCGCTGACGGCTCCGCGCTACGACTACGCCACGCTGTTTGCGGCGCAGGCGGATGCGGCGCAGATTGCAGCGGGTGCGGAACAGGGGAATCCGACCTACCAATCCCGTCCCGACGAGCGGCCCTTCACTGAGAAGCATCCTGGGCTCTTGTGGGCGGGGCTTGTGGCTGTGATCGCGGTGCTGGGTGGGATTGCGCTGCGAACCGCAAAGCGGGGCACGGGAGCCCCTCAATCAATGTGACACAGTGTGCGGCTGGGGTTTGTGCTTTCTCGGGTGTCAGAATCGAGGAACACCCGGCTTATGGCCGCGCAGGAAGGGTCGAGATTTCGCCATGAGAAAGGCAACAAAATGAACCCAGATCGCCGCAATCTGTTGAAGGTCCTCCCCGTAGCTGCCTCCGCTGCCCTGACGAGCCCTTCCCTGCTTGCGGCACCCTCGACCGGGAATGCCAGACTGAGCATGGAGCCTTCGGGCGCAGCATCCTTTCGCCCTCTTCAACAAGCTACTCTGCAGGTGGCGGGGAGCGGATGGGAAAACGGAACCATCGTCCTGATCGATGGCGCAGGCCGCGAATATCTGCGCGGGAAACCAAGCAGCGCTTTCTCGTTCACCATCGGCGGCGCGCTCGGCAGGCAGACCGCAAAACTGCTGGATGAGCATGGCGGGATTGTTGGAGAGGTTGAATTCACGGTCGACTGCGCAACCGAGCTGAACGATGAAGGAGGCGTCTACAGGGAATTGATGGAAGCAGTGTTGTGGACCATGATGAGCTGGAACCAAGATAACCCGGTAACCACCATTCACCACAACGATCGCGTGTATCAGTTTTTTGCCAATTGGATCTTTGACCACACGCTGATCATGAAGGGCATGAAGTACTTCTGGCCTGACCTGAAAGATGCGGTGGATTTCTTCGCGGATACCCAGCGGGAAGATGGAATGATCTGGGAAAACTGCTATCACGAGACCCCGGATTACAACTTCTTCGACTGGAAGTTCAACTACGACGGCTTTGTGCGAAAAATCGGCGGCGGCCACTGGCAGCTGCGCCGCGCCCCGGTGGAAAGTCACGTGGAGCAGTATTTTATCGAGGCCCTTTATGCCACCTGGAAGGCAACCGGAGATAGCCTCTGGATGCAAGGCAAGTTGGATGCCGCAATGCGAGCTGTGCGGTTTGTGACCAAGAGCCCCTATCGCTGGTCAGAAAAGTATCAACTTATGCATCGCGGCTTCACCATCGACACCTGGGACTACGTCTCAGATGATCAGCAGCGATTTGGCGGAAGTGTGTTCATGGTTTACCTGGGCAAGAGCGAGTTTGGTGTCTTTCACGGAGATAACACCAACCTGATATTCCAGTGCCGCAACCTTGCCGAGATGCTGAAGGAAGCAGGCCGGGCACAGGAGGCGCCGGAGTTTGAAAAGCTTGCCGATGAGGTAGAAGCGCGGCTCAATGCGCTGGCCTGGAATGGACACTTCTACACCCATTGGATCTCAGAAAACCCGGATTACCGGCCCGACGTGGGCGTGGATATGTCCAGCCAGGTTTCGCTCTCGAATGCGTACGCTTTGAATCGCGGAATCGCTCATGACAAGTGCGTCTCGATCCTCGAGACTTATCGGCGGATCAAGCGCGAAATGCCTTCTTCATCGCCGGGAGAGTTCTATGGGATCTATCCTCCTTTTCAAAAAGACTTCACACTGAATATTCCGGGGCTGGTTTGGGAGTATTGCAATGGAGGTGTGCTCACAGTCGTTGGCGGCGAACTCGCTCATGGAGCCTTTGAACATGGATTCGAGTCGTACGGCGCAGACATTCTGCGCAGGATCAAGGCGATTGCAGATCGATATCGCGGCTATCTTCCAGTTACGCTGCGAGGCAAGGCGCCCGAGCCTCCACAACGCACCTTCCAGCCTTTAAGCATCAAGGAAGCAGTCAACGCGTCACACGGGAAGAGCGCGGCAGGCGTGCCGCTGTGGTCTGCCGACGCGGAGATGAATCTTGCCGATCTCCCCACAGGGAAACAGGAATTTCAGGAGGTTCCCTTCGAGGTCCTTGACCCCGAGCAAAGCCCTTTTCGCTCGTGCATAGTACTCTCCCGGCAGAGCCCGTTTTCCGCAAGCCTTTCACTATCGGCAGAGGCAAAGGCCTCGTCCATCTATCTGCTCAACGCGGCAGATGGCCGGGCCGCTTCCGGGATGCTCCTTACCTTGCACTATGCCGACGGCACCAGTTACTCAGCAGATGTGGAAGGCCGATCATGGGCCTTCCCTACAGATACCAAATACAAGATGGAGGGTCCGCGAACGGAAGACACTTACCGCGTGGCCTGGAAGAAAAGCACGCCCGATGAGCAGGAGGCCGGAGTCTATGCGACGGGCATCGAGAATCCTCACCCCGAGCGCAAAATTGCATCTCTGGAATTCAGCGTCGGCGGAGCGAGAAGCAGATGGCTCATTCTGGCGGTGACATTGAGCAGCGCGCCGGTATTCTTCGCTCCCTATGACGACCTTTCTACGGGAATTCCTGACGGCTGGACCGGTTCCGTAATCCATGCGCTGCTCGAGGGACTGGCTGGAGTCAAGGATCGGGGCATCGCCTTCAGCCGGACGGCTTTGACGCCGCGATGGGGGTCCGCAAACGTGCCTTCGGCAGAAGTTACGGTGCGTTATCCGGCCTCGGACGGCTACTGCTCGTATAAGTACCATTCCGCGGGGAGCAAGCTGGAGGTCGAATTCACCGGCAGCGCCGAGAATTTTGAGGTGCAGATTCTGCTTCCGCCACAGCGCCTGGCTCAAAGCGCCCGGCTGAATGGCCGCGCTACCGAGACCACGTATCGCAAAGTCGAGGGGTCGTTGTATCTGGTGCTTCCTGCAATCCAGCACGGCGTGCATCGAGTCGAGATCGATCTCGCATGACCTTCAAGTAAATTTGCTCGCGGCTTGCCTGCCGATTCCTCTCCAGCTGCTTCGCGGGAGGACGCGCAGGAGCAAGAAGGAAAGCCCCCGGTGTGATTGCCGGGGGCTTTTGTGGTGTGGGTTGAACTCGCTAATGGCTGGCTGCTGGAGTCTCAGTTGCTGAAGAGAAGGACGCCTGCAGGTTTTTCGTCGCTGACACTCTCGTCGGAGCTTACAGGGCGGTAGAAGAGCTGGTTGGTGTCGAGATAGACCTCTAGGAAGGCTGGGCGCTGGGAGATGTTTCCGGCGATCAGGGCTTCCGATAGAGGATCTTCGACGTAACGCTGCAAGGCGCGGCGCAGCGGGCGGGCACCGTAGCTGCGATCCGTGAGGGTCTTGTCGAGGATCCACTTCTTGGCTTCCTCGGTGACGGAGATGGTGATAGCCTTCTGCGCCAGATTGGTGTTGAGCTGCTGGACAAGCAGTTCGACGATCTGGATCAGGTCGCCATCCGAGAGCGACTGGAAGAGGATGACCTCGTCGAGGCGGTTGAGGAACTCGGGGTTGAAGGTCTTCTTGACTTCCTGCTTGACCAACTCCTCAATCTTGTCGCTGACAATGTCTTCGCGGTCGCTCTGGAAGCCGAGGCCCTGCTTCTTCATCAGGTGGCGCGCACCAATGTTCGAGGTCATGATGAGGATGGTGTTCTTGAAGTCGACGGTGTTGCCGAGGCCGTCAGTCAATTGGCCGTCCTCAAAGACCTGAAGCAGAATGTTGAAGACATCGGGGTGGGCCTTCTCGATTTCGTCGAGCAGGACCACAGAGTAAGGCGAACGCTTGACGCGCTCGGTCAGTTGGCCGCCCTCTTCGTAGCCGACATATCCCGGAGGCGAACCGATGAGCTTGGAGACCGAGTGCTTCTCCATGAACTCCGACATGTCAAAGCGGATGAGAGCCTTGTCAGAGCCGAAGAGGAAGTTGGCCAGGGTGCGGGCCATCTCCGTTTTGCCGACGCCGGTGGGGCCGAGGAACAGAAAACTTCCGATGGGCCGCGCGGGGGACTTGAGACCTGCTCTGGAGCGGCGGATGGCGCGGGCAAGCGCGCTGATGGCTTTCTCCTGCGAGATGACGCGCTTGTGCAGCTCCTCTTCAACCCGGAGGAGTTTCTGTGTCTCCTCCTCCTTGATGCTGGTTACGGGGACGCCGGTCCAGCGGCTGACCACATCCTCGATGTCTTCGCGGCCTACGATACCGGCGGCGGAGTCGTCGAGGTGGTACTTGTCGCGAAGGGCACGCAGGTTTTCGCGCTCCTTGCGCTCCTCGTCGGAGTAGAAACGAGCTTTCTCGAATTCGTGGTTGGCGATGGCCGAATCCATGCGATGCACGATGAACTTGATGCGCTTC
>CAZNAW010000042.1:0-28211 GCA_964571165.1 uncultured Occallatibacter sp.
TGTTCAGATTGATGTCCTGCAGCGTGTGATTCGTTCCGTACCACGCATTCAGGTTAATGACCTCGATGCCGACGCCCACTTAGCTTGCCCCTTTCAAAACGCCGCGGCTGGTTACGTACCGCACCAGTGAAACCGCGAGCACGATCAGCACAATCAACACCAGTGCCCCCGCCCACGCCAGCCGGTGCTGTTCGTCGTAAGGAGAAATTGCGTAAACGTAAATCTGCAGCGGAAGTGCGGCGATGGGCTCGTTGAGATTCGCGCTCCAGTTGGAGTTGCCCAGGGCCGTAAAGATCAGCGGCGCCGTTTCGCCCGCCACTCGCGCAAATGCCAGCATACAGCCGGTGATAATGCCCGGCGAGGCCGTCTTCACGGTAATCGAAAGCACCGATCGCCAGTTCGGCACTCCCAAGGCCAGAGCTGCCTCCCGCACCGCGTGCGGAACCATCAGCAGCATCTCCTCGGTTGTTCGCGTCACAGTGGGAATCATCATAATTCCCAGTGCCACGCCACCCGAGAAGGCCGAGAAGTGCCCTTGACGATACACAATCAACGAGTAAGCAGCGATGCCTACCACGATCGAGGGAACACCATTCAGCACATCGGCGGTAAAGCGAACTGCGTTGGCTAACTTGGTTCCACGCCCGAACTCCGCCAGAAAGATGCCGCCGGCGATTCCCACCGGAACGCCGATAAGGCTGGCCAGCCCCAGCAGAACGGCCGAGCCAACGATTGCGTTGGCCATCCCGCCTCCGGATTCGCCTTCTGGCTTGGGAATCTCGGTAAAAAACGCAAAGCTCAGAGAACTCGCGCCTTTGTAGATGAGATAGATGAAGATGGCCACCAGAGGCGCCACCACCAAAACCGTCGCCAGCACCGACAGCGTCGTGGCCGCGCCATCCGTCACGGCCCGCACCTGGGATCGAATTTTGTGTTCCCGCGCCTTCACCTGCATCTCCCCCGATTTTCTCGCGTCAATTCACCTGCGTCGGAGCTCCGCGCGTAACCGCCCACACCAACACCCGGGCCAGCGCGTTGACGATGATCGTCACAATAAACAACGCCAACCCGATCTCGATCAGCGCGCTCCGATGCAGATCCCCTGACGCTTCGGCAAACTCATTGGCAATCACCGACGCCATCGAACTTCCACTCGAGAGCAGAGAGCGTTGAATCTGCGGCGTGTTCCCAATCACCATGGTCACCGCCATGGTTTCGCCCAGCGCACGGCCCAGTCCCAGAATGATCGCGCCCACAATGCCGATCCGTGCATTGCGCAGCACGCCCATGCGGATCATCTCCCACCGCGTGGCGCCTAGCGCCAACACTGCTTCACGCTGTGAACCCGGCACAGCGGACATGACTTCCCGCGTGAGCGAGGAGATGATCGGCAGAATCATGATGGCTAGAATGATGCCTGCTGCCACAAAGCCCAATCCGGTCGGGTTGTCGTCATTGAAGAGGCCCGTCCAGCCCAGCGCACGAATCAGCAACGGATTCACATGCTCCCGAAGCAGAGGCACAAGCACGAACACCGCCCACAATCCATAAATCACGCTCGGAATTGCAGCCAGCAGTTCCGTCATGAAGGCCAAAGGACCGCGCAGCGCTTGTGGGCACATTTCCGTGAGAAAAACCGCTACGCCGATTGCCAGCGGAACCGCCAGCAACAACGCTAGAAACGATGAAACCAGCGTGCCATACACAAACGGCAGAGAGCTGAAATGGCCGTTGACCGGATCCCAGTACATCGGCAGCTTGGTGTAGGGATCGATGAACGCCTGGAAGAAAAAGTCGAAGCCGAACTTGCTCCAGGACAGTTGCGAGCCCATCACAAGCTCCGTCACAATCAGCACCACAATCGCGAAGATGCTCAATGCGCACAGCAACATCAACCATCGGAATCCGCGGTCGGCAATCGCCGAGTTGCCGCGCGATAGAAGAAATCTGCGCACCACCGAGGCCTCGGATGCACCCGCACCCGCCGGGCCTTTTCCGTCTGGAGCACCAGGTTCAGGCTGATGTTGAGCTTGGGAGATGCGAATCTCAGGCACGTTGACGTTCACCTAATAAAGGCTAACCGGCAAAGATGAATAGAAGGTTACAACGCTGCAAAATCAAGCGCATACGAGGGCAAAAATCGCGCGAGAAAGTGAATTGGACCCATCTTTTGATGAGCCTCCACCCCTATTTCAGCTTTCCGGACCGTGGCGCGATCGGGAGCCTGTGGCAGCTCGTCTCCCCACCGCCTCCCAAATTCCCTGTAAACAACAAAAAAGTGAAATGATTCCTCCATTGGTTTTTGTTTTCATTTAAGCTAAGGAACTGAAATCCGGAAGGCCCGATTCCATGCGCCCAGTTTTGATGTTGTCCGCCCCTGTTTTGGTCGCCATTGCCCTGTCCAGCCTCGCCTTTTCTGCACAAACCGGCTCTTCGGGCCCAGCCCCGACTCCAATGCAGCCCGACCCGCTCCACCACGAGTGGCGAGCTTCCTGGGTCACCCATCCCACCGCCCCGCTGCGCGAGCCGGTGGTGCTCCACTTCCGCCGCACCCTTACCCTCGCCTCCGTTCCCGCCAGCTATCCGGTCCGCGTTAGCGCCGATAACCGCTTTCAACTCTTCGTCAACGGCCATCGGGTGGGCGACGGCCCGGCCCGCGGCGATTTGACCCATTGGCGCTACGAGCGTTTTGACATCGCCCCGTTGCTCCAGCCCGGCCAGAACCTGATCACCGCAACCGTGTGGAACTTCGGTGTTTACGCACCCATCGCCCAGATGACGGATCGCACCGCCTTCCTGCTCGAAAGCGAGGCCACCGGAGACACCTCCATCAGCACTCCTGAGGGCTGGCTCGTCGAAATCGAACCCGGTCAACGGCCGATTCCACGCGTCGTCAACGGTTTTTGGGAGTACATGGCCTCTGGTCCCGGCGAAGAAATCGACGCTGCGCACTACGACTGGACCTGGAATGACCCCAACACCACAGGCCCATCCTGGGTCCCGGCCGCCTCGCCCCTCCGCGAGAGCATTTATGTGGGTGTGAACAAGGCCCACTCCGCCGACACCACGGGCGACAATCCATGGGGTCTGGTCCCGGATGAGCTTCCTCCTATGGAATTCGCAGCCACCAGCCCAGGCGCGGTCGTTCGTGCGGACTTGCCCGCCCTGCGCGCTTTCCCTGCGACTTCGGTCAACGTCCCTGCAGCGAGTCACGTTCATCTTTTGCTCGACCGCAAGACCCTCACCACCGCCTATCCGCTGCTTACTGTTTCCGGCGGCAAGGGCGCACAAATCCACATCACTTATGCCGAAGCCCTCTATGACAAGGACCAGCACAAAGGCGACCGCGACGCTGTGGATGACCGCCTGGCCCTTGGAATGACCGACAGCTTCCTCCCCGATGGCGGCGCGCATCGCAGCTTTGAGCCGCTGTGGTGGCGCACCTGGCGGTATTTGGACCTCGACATCCAAACCGCCGCCGAGCCGCTTCAGTTGGAGTCTCTTACCGCCAACTTCACCGCGTATCCGTTCCAGGAACGCGCCTCCTTCAACTCCCCTGACCCGGAGCTCGACAAAATTCGCGACATCAGTTGGCGCACCGCCCGCCTCGACGCTCATGAAACGTACATGGACACGCCCTATTACGAGCAGCTCCAGTACGCGGGCGATACCCGCATTCAGGCCCTCATCTCCTACGCCGTGGCTGGCGATGACCGGCTCGCGCGCCAGGCCATCGCGGCATTTGACCAGTCCCGCAACCCCGATGGCATCACCCGCAGCCGTTATCCCAGCTCGCTGCCGCAATCCATCCCCACCTTCTCCCTGCTTTGGATTGGAATGGTCCACGACTACTGGCTCTACCGCCCTGACCCCGGGCCGGTGCGCTCCTCGCTGGCCGGAACCCGCACCGTCCTCGACTGGTTCGGCACACACGAGCAGCCCGACGGTCTGCTCAACCAACTACCCTGGTGGAGCTTCGTCGACTGGGTTTCAACGGGCGAGATTCCCACCTACGATGCGAAAGGCGAGTCGTGCGCGACTACGCTCGAATACCTGGGAGCCCTGGGGGACGTTGCCGACCTTGAAAGTGCCCTTGGCGACCCGCTGCTGGCCACGCGCTACCGGGCCCGCGCAGCCCATGTCCGGTCTGGCGTCTTTAACAAGTGCTGGTCCGTCTCGCGCAGCCTGGTCGCCGACAATCCGGACCAGAAAAACTTCAGCCAGCAGACCAACATTCTCGCCGTCCTTTACGACGTGGTCCCCAAAGACCGCCAGCAGGATGTCCTGCGCCAGATGCTGGTCATCGACCCCGGCACGGCCCCTAACGGCGTCCTCAGTGCTTCCTATTACTTCCGCTTCTATCTTGCCCGCGCCTTGGACCATGCCGGCTTGGCGGACGAATACCTTCACTCCATCGACCCGTGGCGCAAACTTCTCCCTCTCCACTTCAGCACATGGCCTGAAGTTCCCGGCAACACCCGCTCCGACTCCCACGCCTGGAGCGCCCACCCCCTCTACGATCTGCTCACGTTGGTAGCCGGCATTGAGCCCGCCAGTCCCGGCTTTGCCACCGTGCGCATTGCACCTCATCTGGGCGCGCTGCCCTCTCTGACAGCCGCTTATCCCCATCCCGAGGGCATCGTCAAAGTCGACTATCAGCGCGAGGGCGCGGGCCTGAACGCAACCATCACCTTGCCCGGCAAGCTCACAGGCACATTCGTTTTCAAAGGCAAAACCTGGCCGCTCAAGCCCGGAGTGAACCAGATCCAGGCCCCGTAGCAATCAGCCGCGCTTCTCAATCCCGGCAACCGCCAAAGGTTGCCGGGAACCAGGATTTCCCAATTGAAAACTTCCTGGGACCTGTGAACACAAGGCCTTTCCGTGTTCACAACTGGAAAATCGATAAATTGGCCGAGAAGTGTTGTTTCCCCCATAAGAGGAAACGTGTTACAACTCCAACATGGCAAAGGGAAAGGGTATTACGCCACCGGGACACGTCAATCTAAGAATGCTCGCCGAACATCTTGAGCTTTCGCAGACCACCGTTTCCTTGGTACTGAATAACTCCCCTTCCGCCAAATCCATCCCCCAAAGCACGCGCGACCGAGTCATCGAGGCAGCCGAGCGGCTCAACTACCGTCCCAACTACTTCGCCCGCTCTCTCCGCCAAAGCCGCTCCATGAGCGTGGGTGTACTCGCCCCCGACCTCAGTGAGGGCTACTTCACCCGCGTGATGAGCGGCGTCGTCCAGGAGTTGACTGGCGCCCACTATTTTTACTTCACCGCCTGTCACGACTGGAGACGCGAGCTCATCGAAAAATATCCCCGTATGCTCGTTGAGCGCGCCGTGGATGGCTTTTTGCTCCTCAACACCCCGGCAGACCGCATCGAGGTTCCGGTTCCGGTCGTAGCCATCTCAGCACACAGCCAGGTCCCAAACGTAACCAACATCGTCCTCGATCACCATCAGGCCGTGCTGCAGGCGTTGACTCACCTTCATTCGCTCGGCCACTGTCGCATCGCCTTCATGCGCGGCCCGCGCGCCATCCCCGATTCGGAGTTCCGTTGGGAGGCCATCCAACAGGTAGCCAGAGAGATCAACTTCAAAATCGACCCCGCTCTCGTCATCCGCATCGACTCCGCAGGATGGTCCATGAAAGACGGCTACCACCCCATGGCGCCCGAAATCGGCTACAAACCCATGCGGACCCTGCTCGAAAAGTCCCGCGACTTCACCGCCATCTTCTGCTTTAACGACATCGCAGCCATCGGCGCCATCCGCGCCCTGAAGGACGCAGGCCTCACCGTCCCGGGAGATGTCTCCGTGGTCGGGTTCGACGATATCCAGTCCGCGGCCTATTCAACGCCCTCGCTTACTACGGTTCGCCAGCCGCTCCTTGAGATGGGCAAGCGCGGCGCCCAGGTCCTGCTTGAGCGCATCGCCAATCGCGATAAAGACTACCCCTTTGAGATCGTCATGGCTCCGGAACTGATCATCCGCGAGTCCACAGGGCCCGCTCCGGTCCGGTCCAGGGGATAAGCCGCACAATCAACCGCAGATGGATTCAAGCCACCGGCTGATGTAAACCTGCGCGTGAGCCTCGCCGCAATAGTGCCGCGCATGGGGCGTGTCGGCAGCTTCCTTTGTCCATTTGAAAATGGTCAGTTGCGAGTTGCTGCAGTGGATCACAATCCACCTCACAGGATTTTGGCTCTCAACGCCGCAAATCTCACATCGATAAATCGTGTCGATCATCGCCCGCTCCCCGCCTCAAATCTCAATTCACTCCCCGGTCTACCGCCTTGCGGTTCCCTATTCCAGCATCTGCAGGTCGAGCGGCTCTTCGAGCAGGTAGTCCTTCTCGCGGATGCTGGCCAGTGCTCTCTTCAGCCCCGACGACTTGCAAGGCTCCACGGTCACCACGAACGGCAACGCGTGTTGCGGATAGCCGGGCTTCTGTACGATGGCCCGAATGTTGATATGCTCCCGGGCAAGCGCCCCGGTAATATCCGCCACAATACCAGGCCGATCGACCACCAGGAAGCGGATGTAATGCGGAACCTCGAACTCCGCGCCCACCCCCGCTGGCTCCGAAGGAATCTCCACCCGCCGCGATCCGTGCGCCAGCGCCAGCAGGTCGCTCACCACGGCCACCGCCGTGGGTTGCCCGCCTGCTCCGTGTCCGGAAAAGACCACATCGCCTCCGTAGTGCCCGGAAAGAATCACCATGTTTTCCGTGCCCCGCGACCACGCCAGCGGCGAATGCAGATCCACCAGCATCGGCCCAACCGTGGCCGCCACCGGCCCGCCGGCCAGCTCGGCACGCGCAACCTGCCGGATGGTGCAGCCCAAATCGCGCGCATAGCTGAAGTCCACCGCGGAAACCGTGGTGATCGACCGGGGAACAATCTCCTCTGGATCCACCTCCACGCGCAACGCCAGCCGCATCAGAATGGCAAGCTTGGAGCGCGCATCAAATCCTCCCACATCCTCCGTCGGATCGGCTTCGGCAAAGCCACGCCCCTGTGCCGCCGCCAGCACCGTCGCGTACTCCGCACCCTCCTCCATCTTGCTCAGGATGAAGTTGCACGTACCGTTCAAAATGCCTTCGATGCGCTCGATCCGATCCCCGGCCAGCCCCTGTTCCAAACCTGGAATCACCGGAATTCCGCCAGCCACTGCCGCGCCGTATTTCAGGTGCCCGCCCCGCGAAGCGGCCAGCCGCTCCAGTTTCACGCCCTGGTAGGCAATCAGCTTCTTGTTCGCAGTCACCACGCTTTTGCCGGCTTCCAGCGCGTTCCGAACCCATCCGCCCGCTGGATCGAGTCCACCGGCCAGTTCCACCACTACATCCACATCCGAAGCCAGCACCGCATCGGCGTCCTCAGTCCATTCCACGTTCGCCGGAACCCAGTCCACCCGTTTGCGCGCCACGCCTCGGTTGAAAATATGGGTGAGTTCCAGTCCCAGGGGCTTCGACTCCACCAAAATCCGCGCCACTGAGCTGCCCACGGTCCCAAAGCCAAAAAGGGCGATGCGCAACGGGTGTTCGATGCGCGACTCCTGCGCCGCCCGTGCGCAAAGCTGTTGCGGCGATACGGAACTATTCACTTCAGACACGGCACTCCCTCATTCTTAAAATGAAAACATGCAGTGCCCCGATGATACCTGACTCACCTGCATCCTCTTTCCCCGTCGCATTCCCGGTCCGCTGGTCGTGTAGCATGAATTGCAGATGCGCCGCGGCCTTTCCATTTTCTTGATTCTGCTCTTCGGCTTGGGTCCGCTTGCGGCCGCCCTGCCGGCCAGCGGCGACTCGTCTCTACCTCCCTGCTGCCGCCGTCACGGAGCCCACCATTGTGCCATGGCCATGCGGATGGCCACCTTGATGGCGCGGGCTGCCTCCGGCTCCACGCCAATTTTCAGCGCTCCGGTAACCTGCCCTCTTTTCCCCGGTTACACAGCCTCGCCCAGCGCGCCGATTCTGGCACTCGCCGGCTCCCCGGTCAATCTGCCGGTCTTGCTCGCGCAGCCTCACTCGCCCAAACCCGCCGGCGCGGCTGCCCGCCTCAGCCAAATCCGCACCTGTGCCGGCCGCGGCCCTCCCGCCTTCAATATCGCCTAGACGATCATCCTTTTTGTACGCTTTGCCCTTCATTGAAAGGCAAAGCATTCGTCTGTTCGTATGCCGAGCAGGTCAGCCGCCCATTAGCCGGATTGCTTACGGAGGCTCCAGTTTTTATGCGCAAATTCATCGTCCCAGCCGCATTTCTATTCATCGCCGCTTGCATCCCGGCCCAAGCCACCGTCTTCGCCACTGTGCACGGCGTGGCCCACGATCCTCAGCACCGCCCCATCGCCAATGCGCAAATCACCCTGCAAGCCGCGCATTCCGAATTTATCCTGCGCGCCAAAACCAACTCCGAGGGAGAGTTCGAAGTACCGCAATCTCCCATCGGCGTCTACAAACTCACTATTGCCGCTCCTGGTTTTGCCACCGTCGAGCAAACCCTCACGGTCGCCTCTGACACCAACCCCGTCCTCCACATTCTGCTGCCCGTAGCGCCTGCCACGCAGACGGTCGTCGTCGAGGGATTGGAACCTTCCCTTTCTGCCTCCGATACCGTAACCCCCACCGCCCTCATCACTCGCGCCGATATCGACCAAACCCCCGGCGCCAGCCGTACCGTCGGCATGGAAATGATCACCGATTACGTTCCAGGTGCCTACATCGCTCACGACATGCTCCACATGCGCGGCGGCCACCAGACCAGTTGGCTGATCGATGGAATCGCGATCCCCAACACCAAGATCGCCTCCAATGTCGGCCCGCAGATCGACCCCAAAGACATCGACTCCCTCGAAACCCAACGAGGCAGCTATGACGCGGAGATAGGCGACCGCACCTACGGCGTCTTCAACGTCTTGCCCCGCAACGGGTTCGAGCGCAGCCGCGATGGTGAGGCGTTGTTCTCTGCCGGTAACTTCTACACCGGTGAATCCCAGCTCTCGCTTGGCGATCACTCCGCTGCAACTGCATGGTACGCGAGCCTCGCCGGCTCCCGCTCCAACTACGGCCTCGCCACACCCGTCGCCGCCATCTTCCATGACGCCACTAACTCGCAAAGCGGCTTCGTCTCCCTCATTCGCAACCAGACGCCCAGGGATCAGTTACGCCTGAATGCCCAATACCGCCAGGATTACTTCCAAGTCCCTTACGACCCAAACCCAAACGACTGGGAACAGGCGAGCCAGTACTACGAGTCCTACGGCCTGCGTGACGGCCAGACCGAGCGCGACTCATTCGTCATTGCCAACTGGGTTCGCACCCTTTCGCCCAAAGCGCTGTTTTCTGTCGCGCCCTTCTATCACTTCAATCAAGCCGACTACGACTCACCTGCAACAGACATCCCCGTCTCCACTACCTGGCACCAGAGTTCTAATTATGTTGGCGGCCAGGCAGATGTTCATGCGGACATGGGACCGAATAACTTCTCCGCGGGATTCTATTCCTTCTATCAGGATGAGTACGACCTCTTTGGCATTGACGCAGGCTCCGCGCCCACGAGCGGAAGCGCCGGTCTGGTCGAGTTTTATCTCTCCGACCACTTGCGCCTCGGCCGTTACATCACACTGCTCGGCGGCGAGCGCTTCTCCATCTACCATGGGGGTTTCTACGAGTCCGCCAT
The DNA here is from genome assembly GCA_964571165.1 of uncultured Occallatibacter sp. GTDB lineage: Bacteria > Acidobacteriota > Terriglobia > Terriglobales > Acidobacteriaceae > Telmatobacter. The sequence continues at coordinate 9,691 of CAZNAW010000042.1, forward strand.
CTATCCCCGCATCGGCGCAACCGTCGAGATTCCCCGGCTGCATTGGGTTCTGCGCGGCTTCTACGGCCACTTCTTCCAGCCTGCGCCGCTCGAGACCGTTTCCAGTTCCGTGCTGACCTACGCTCAAACCCTGGGATCGGGCGAGAACGCGTTCACTCCCTTACCCTCCGAACGCGATGAAGAGCACCAGTTCGGCATCCAGATCCCTTACAAAGGCTGGATCCTCGACGTGGCTAACGTCAAAAATCGAGTTAATAACTTTCTCGACCACTCCAACCTCGGCGAATCGAACATTTACTTTCCCATCGCCGTTGATGGAGCCCTCATCCGCGCCTGGGAACTGGCCCTTCGCTCACCCCAGTTGGCCCACTTTGGTCAATTCCACCTGACTTACTCCAACCAGATCGCCCAGCAGCGCGGCAACATCGTCGGCGGCTTTACCTGCTCGCTTCCCACTGACCCGGCCTGCGATTTCGGTCCGAATTACATGACGCTGGACCATGACCAGCGCAACACCCTCAACACGGGCTTTACCGCGAATCTCCCCCTGCACACCTGGTTCGCCACAAATGTCTATTACGGCTCCGGCTTTTCCAACGGCCTTGCCGGCGCCAATGAAGGCCCCTACAACGGACCTCATCTCCCCGTCCACACCACCTTCGATGTCTCCGCCGGTCACTCGCTCGGCGAGCGCTGGAAGCTTTCCGCCTCGGTTCTCAACGCCACCAACCACCGTGTCCTCCTCGATAACTCCATCACCATCGGGGGTTTCCACTTCAATGATCCGCGCATGTTTTCGGCCGAGCTGCGCTACCGTTTCCACTTCTGAACGGTTTGTACCTGTAAGTTTGCAGATTTTATTCGCAAAGGTAGTAGCATAAGAATCCATGGCGACTATCTTTGAGAAACTTAACCTGAAAAATCACGGGGAAATCCTTGTTCTGCACGCGCCGGAGAGCTTCGAGCAGGAGCTCTCCAGGCTGCCGGTGATGACCATCCATCGCCACATCGAGTCTGTTCCGGATATCCACTTCTCGCTCGCCTTTGTCACCCGCCAAAGCGAAGTGGACGCGCTCGCCCCGCAGATCGCAGCCCGCGCCAAAGGCGATGCTGTTATTTGGTTCGCCTATCCCAAAGGCACGTCGAAGAAATACAAGTGCGACTTCAACCGCGACACTGGCTGGAACGCTTTGAAAGCAGCGGGCTTTGACACCGTGCGCGCCATCGCCATTGACGAAGACTGGACCGCTCTGCGTTTCCGCCGCGTCGAATACATCAAATCCCGCTGACCGGATCTCACGAAGATTATTTGAAGCAATGAATCTGCCGTCGGACGGATCTGCTCGACGTGCGCAATCGATTTGACGCGCGAGGGTCCGGGATAATCCTGCCGATCTGTACTACACCCATCACCCACAGACGAAAGAATGGAGGAACACGAGTGCAAACCACACCCAAGCGATTGCGTCCCGCACAAGCCGAGGTTCACCGCACCGCCCATGATCAGGATTTGATTGAAGTCCCCAGGCGAGCCCGCCTTGATCGCGAAGCCGAGGCAACAAGAAACCTGCAGCCTTCTCCCGCCCATGCCGCCGAATAGATGAATCTTTCCGGGCTGGGGGACTCGCTGATTGGCTGACTCGCTAAGAAAACAGCCCCGGCAACACCACCCCAGCCTTCCCTTCGACCACATGCGTAAACGCCGAAGCATTCAGCGGCGCCTCCGGTCCAACGTACACCGTGCGCGCCCCGCCAAGCCGGGCCCAGTGCACAAAGTTCGCCGCCGGATACACCGACCCCGACGTGCCTACCACCACCATCAGCGTCGCCTTTGCAATCTCCTCCTGAATCCGCTCCATCTCCAGTGGAATCTCGCCAAAGAAAACGATGTGCGGCCGCAGCCTTCCGCCGCAGGCGCAGCGTCCCACTTCGCTCAGGCTCCCATAGATGGCATGATCCTCCACCGGCGCGCGTCCGCACTCCCTTTCACAGCGCGCCTTGGCTAGTTCCCCGTGCATATGCACCATCCGAACCGACCCCGCTCTCTCGTGCAGATCGTCCACATTCTGCGTGCAGAGAAAGAACCGCTCGCCCAGTCGCGCCTCCAGTTCCGCCAGCGCAATGTGCGCCGGATTCGGCTTGGCCTTTTCGCCCGCTGCCCGCCGCGCTGAATAAAACTCCCATACACCCGCCGGATCGCGCTTCCACGCTTCCGGCGTACATACATCCTCTACCCGGTGTCCAGCCCACAATCCGTCTTCCGCGCGAAATGTGGGCAGTCCGCTCTCCGCGCTGATCCCCGCCCCGGTCAACACAAACACTCGATCAACGCCTGAAACTGAAATGGTTGCCACAGCCTTGCCCTCACACACCCGAGCGGTCGCCCGCAAGCCAATACGCTCACCTGGCCACCACTCCTGCTAAATTGCTGCTTCCTGTCTTTACGGCTCCAGCAGAATCTTTCCCGTAGTTTTGCGGCCTTCCAGGTCCGTCTGCGCTTGCGCGGCCTCTGCCAGCGGGTACAAATGCTCGGCCCGCAGCTTCAGTTCCCCGTTGGCCGCCCAACCCAGCACGTCGCCCGCGCGCCTTTCCAGTTCTGCCCGCGTGGCAATGTAGTGCCACAAAGTGGGCCGCGTGATGAACAACGACCCCTTTCCACTAAGCTGGATCAGGTCAAACGGCGGCACTGGCCCGCTGGAGGCGCCAAACAGCGCCAGCAACCCGCGCGGCCTCAAACAGTTCAGGCTCTGGTCGAAGGTCGTCTTGCCCACCGAGTCGTAAACCACGTCTACACCCTTGCCGCCGGTCAACCGCTTGACCTCCGCTTCAAAGTCCTGTTCGTTGTAAAGAATCACAGCGGAAGCGCCCGCCTCGCGCGACAATTCTGCCTTGGCAGCCGTGGAAACCGTTGTAATCACACGCGCTCCCAGCCGCACCGCGATCTGCGTCAGCAGCAGCCCCACGCCCCCGGCTCCGGCATGAACCAGCGCCGTGTCTCCCGCCTTGAGCGGGAAGGTTGAGGTTGCCAGGTAGTGCGCCGTCATGCCCTGCAACATCGCGGCAGCCGCCTGCTCCGGGCTCAGCCCCGCAGGAGTCTTCACCAGTTGCGCCGCGGGAACCAGCGCGTACTCGGCATAACTCCCCAACACACTCGTCGAAGCCACCGCGTCCCCCGCGGCAAATCCTGTCACGCCCGGGCCCAGCTTCTCCACAGTGCCTGCCGCTTCGCTGCCTGGGATCAACGGCAGGGCCGCCTTGTACACGCCTTTGCGAAAGTAAATTTCTATGAAGTTGACCCCGATGGCCTCTACGCGGATCAACACCTGCCCCTGTCCCGGCTCGGGAATGGGCAACTCGGCCAGCTTCAGAACCTCCGGCCCGCCTGTCTCGCGAATCTGGATGGCTTTCATGACAGGGCCAGAATGCACCCTCAGGCCGGGCTACTGCAAGGGCGTAAACCTCTGGCCTTGGAAACGCAATGCACTTGGACCTTTCGCGACTCTTTCCGCCCGCCCACGTCTATACCGGTGGGAGATACCTGTTGCATCCGTGCCCAGGAGGCCTCCTGCGCCAGGCCCGCGCTTGATCTGCAAGCCGGCGTGAATCGGTCCGGACGCAGGATGCTCCCAGCCAGACGGGTTTGCCCGCGACTGGCTATACTGTAAGTTGGTGCAATTAACATTCCAGCCGCGAGGCTGGTCACCCGACGAGGTCAACGAATCTATGAAATCGCTTTTCGAACGGCTCCGCTCTCGCCGTCTCGCTTCCGTGTTTGTCCTGCTTGCCACACTCTCGGCCGCGATTGTTGCCGGCTCCTTTGCCGCTCACGGCGTCCGCGGACAAGAGAAGCAAAACAATAGCACCGACGCCACCGCCCTTAAAGTCGTCAACTCCACTGTTCCCCCGAATGAGTTTGTGAAGATCGCCCGCCAGGTTGGTCCGGCGGTAGTGAACATCAATACCCAGACCCTTCCCAAGCAGGCCACCGGCAAGAGCCGCCGCAACTTCCACGGCCACGTCCAACCCACCCCCCAGAACCCAGGCGACGACGACCAGGGCGAGGATCAGCAGCAGGGTCAGGGTCAGGACAACTTCCAGGACTTCTTCAACCGCTTCTTCGGCGGCCAGGCTCCTGACCAGGAGGGCGGGGATGACGGCCAGGTACGCGAGTCGCTCGGCTCGGGCTTTATCGTCGATCCCAAAGGGTACATCATCACCAACAATCACGTGATTGAGAAGGCCGACAAGATCTTCGTTAAGCTCTCCACCGACCCCGACACCCAGGATCTGGGCCGTCCCGCACGCGTCATCGGTACCGACAAGGCCACCGACCTGGCAGTTATCAAGATCGATACCAACACCCCTCTGCCCACTGTTAAGCTGGGCAACTCCGACACCGCAGAGGTAGGCGACTGGGTCGAGGCCATCGGCAGTCCCTTCGCCCTGTCGCAGACCGTCACAGCAGGCATCATATCCGCCAAGCATCGCACCATCGAGCCTGGCGCCAGTGGCCAGTTCCAGCACTTTATCCAGACCGACGCGGCCATCAATCCCGGCAACTCGGGAGGGCCCCTGCTGAACATGAACGGCGAGGTCATCGGTGTAAACACGGCCATCTACACGCAGTCGGCGGGCTATCAGGGCATCGGTTTCGCCATGCCGTCCAACACCGTGGTCGAGGTCTATAACGACCTCATCAGCGCCACCCACAAGGTTACTCGCGGCTCCATCGGCATCCGGTTCAATCAAGGACTCTCGGGTGCCGTCAACCGTGTCTACGGCTTCAAGAACGGCGTACTGGTGCAGCAGATTCAGCCAGGAGGCCCTGCTGAAAAGGCCGGAATCAAGGTGGGCGACATCATCACCACCGTCGATGGCCGTAACATCAAGGACGGCGACGACCTGGTCAATGAGATCACCAGCCGCCGGCCGGGCAGTACCATTCGCCTGGGTTATGTGCGCGACGGCAAGCAAGCCGACACCACGGTCACCATCGGCGACCTGGACAAAGTCTTTGCCAACCAGGGCAGCCAACAGGCCGAGGCAGGTCCTGACGATAAGGGCAACGCCGGCGAAGCCAAACTGGGCTTGGTGGTCCGCGAGGCCTCCCAGGCGACAGCGGCCAAATTGCACACGCCGGGCGTCGTCATTCAGTCGGTTCGCTCCGGTTCGTTTGCTGACCTGCAGGGACTTGAGCCCGGCTTGGTTATCATTCGCATCAACAAGCAGCCCACAGGAACCAAGGACCAATACGACGCTGTCGTCAGCAAGCTGAAAACTGGCGATGACGTGGTTTTCGAAATCGTTGATCCGCGCCGGTCCGATAACGGGATCAATGTCCTGGGCGGCACGTTGGAATAGTGTTCAATTGCGCCGGCTGCGGATTTTCAATCCCGATTTCCGCCGCCGGCGCCCCACCCTTTACCCGATAGAATTCAGGTACTGAATCGCTTTTTCTCTTGTCGCAATGTGAGACGTTCCGCTAGAATGCAAGCGATAAGCCCTGGATAGGTCATTTTTCTTAAGAGGTGAAACCAGCGTGCTTTCATTCCGAGCAAGCCTGGCGCTTGTACTTTCAGTGGCCTTGGCTGCATCTCCGGCATTCGCCTCGCGAGTCCACCATAGCTCCGCCAGTGGCCGCACACGCAGTCTTCACAAGGCAGCGCCTAAATCGCACCGTTTGCATGGCCAGCAGGCCATCGACCCAGCTCGTGTCACAGAGATCCAGCAGGCCCTGATTCGCGAACACTACCTGAGCGGCGAAGCGAGCGGCAAGTGGGACAGCACCACCGAAGCCGCCATGCAAAAGTACCAGGCTGATCAGGGTTGGCAGACCAAGCTGATGCCTGACTCCCGCGCCCTCAAGAAACTCGGCCTCGGGCCCGATTACTCCGGTGCCATCAACGCCAAAGACTCATCCTTCGCCGATGCGCCTCCCGCCAGCACCATTCCTCCCACACAGTCCGAGGGTTTTGCCGCAGCCGCCGGCGTCGATCGCTGATTCGCCCTTGAAAAGGCGCGCTGTCACCAGGCGCAGTACCCATTCGGAAAGCCTATATCATTCCTATGCAGGAAGAGCCGCCCCAGGCGGCTCTTCCTGTTTTTCCCATGGTATGCCTCTGCATTAGGGGCGCGGCGTAGGCATTCCTGTCAGCAAAAACTCGTATCGCGGGCGCAACGCGTCCGGGCCGGAGGTAACGGTGCTGTCGAGGTGAATCAGTTCGTCGCCCTTGCCGTATTTCGGCCACTCTGGCAGGCCCGGTCCATTGGGATCACCGGTCTTGGCAAAGTTGGTCCAGTAGCTCATCATCTGCTCGCTCAGCTTGCGATCTTCGGGCCGCCACACCGCGCCGGGCCGGGTGTCCAGCGCGCCAAATACATATTCGATGTCATCGGAATGGAAGGCAAACGACCCCGGATGGAACTTGCTGGGCGGAGCCGCCAGTTCAAAGTGATAGCGGTAAACCGGCGAATCGCCCGTCTTGCGATGCGCCTCCAGCCATTTCCAGGTTCCAAAGGCTATAAACAAGTCGCCGTTAAAATCGGCCGCCGACCGTGCTGCTTGTTCATCCGTGTCGCCCGGATAAAGCTTGAGGAACTCTGGCGCCCGCTCCCCCAACATCTTGGCCGCAAGGGCTTTCCACTTCTCCGCCGTCATGCCGTCCGAGCCACCCTCGTCGCGATTCCAGCCGGCAAGCAACGGTACATGGGCTTGTCGTCCCGCCGCATAGGTATCGTCCACCGGTTCGATCAGAAGTTTGCCATCGATAACCGGCGGGAAACCGCCCTGCTTGGTTTTGGCTGCATCCAGCAACTTGTTCGTGGGAACTGCGCGCAGTTCCTCGATCGACTTGACGCCCAGCGAGGCAACCCACTCGCCATCCCTCTTCTCGCGCGCTTCAAGCGTGTCTGTTGGCAGCACATCGCTGAAGGCTGCTCCGCTCTCGCCGATGCCTTTGTGGAATAGCCCTCGCGCTGCGGGAGATGCCATCAGCGTGCTCACCGCAAAGGAGCCGGCACTCTCACCAAAGATGGTCACGTTGTTCGGATCTCCCCCGAACTTCTTGATGTTGGCCTTGACCCATTGAAGCGCAGCAACCATGTCCAGCAGGCCGTAGTTCCCTGCCTTGCCGTCGGCCTCTTTGGCCAGGTCTGCCGTGGCCAGAAAGCCGAAGACACCCAGCCGGTAGTTGATGGTAACCAGCGCTACGCCCTTGGTAGGCAGAAAGTCGCCATTATGTCGAGGCTCTGAGCCAGCCCCGCCCGAATAGCCGCCGCCATGAATCCAGAACATGACCGGCAACTTGCTCTTGTTCGTAGCATCTGCCGGCACGTAGACGTTCAAAAACAGGCAGTCTTCGCTCTCTCCGGCATCCTGGAAGATCATGTCGTCAAAGACCCGTCCCTGGGCGCAGTGCGCGCCAAACTTGGCTGCATCCCGTTCGCCCTTCCATTTGGCTGGTGGCTCGGGCGCCTTCCAGCGCAAATCTCCCACAGGTGCAGCCGCGTAAGGCAACCCCAGAAACGCCTTGACCCTGCTGTCGTTGATCGTCTTGCCGTGTACCTTGCCTTGTTCGGTCTTCACCGTCAGAGAGTCGGCATAAATAGGTACGGAGAGCCCTAGCGCCATCCCTGCAATGGCCAGGGCACATGCCGCCTGCATTCCAATTTGCATCACAAAATCCTCCGCGCAACACCATAACAGGCCAGCCCAGTGGGTGCATGAGTTTCGACGTCCACGGCAAAGAAGATCAGTCATCTGCTAGCCCTATTTCCGGCGCAAGCAAATCGGCCATCGTCTCGCGACGCCGGATCAGCCGCACCGTCGCGCCCTCCACCAGCACCTCGGCCGGGCGGCAGCGCGTGTTGTAGTTTGAGCTCTGTGCCATACCGTATGCGCCCGCGTCGAGCAACGCCACCAGGTCTCCTGGCTCGACCCGTGGGAGTTTCCGGTCGCGCGCAAAAAAGTCTCCCGTCTCGCAAACCGGCCCCACCACATCCACGGTCCGCGACTTCCCTGACCTGGGCTCGACCGGCAGAATCTCGTGATGTGCCTGGTAGAGCGCCGGACGGATCATGTCGTTCATAGCCGCGTCGGTGATCACAAATGTCTTTTTGCCGTTGCGTTTTACCTGGAGAACCCGCGCCACCAAGGCCCCTGCCTGCGCCACGAGGAATCGTCCCGGCTCCACAAGCAGTTGGCCCTCGAAACCGCCAAGTCCATCTTGTATGGCCGCAGCGTACTCGGCTACCTTGGCTGCGGCGTCAAAGCTGCCGCCGTGGTAGTCGATTCCCAATCCTCCGCCGGCATCAATCGCCTTGAGCACAATGCCTTCGCGCCGCAATTGGCCAACCAGCTTGCTCACTCGCTCCATAGCCGCCCCAAACGGCTCTGCTGAGCGAATCTGCGACCCGATATGGACGCTGGCCCCGTAAGCCTCAATCCAGCGATTCCCGGCCGCGCTCTTGTAAATCCTCAGCGCCTGCCGGATATCGATGCCGAACTTGTGTTCGCGCAAGCCAGTTGAGATGTAGGGATGGGTATCGGCAAATATATCGGGATTCACTCGAAGGGCATAACGCGCCTTGCGCTTCAGCTTCCGTGCGCGCGTCGCCAGCACGGCAAGCTCGGCCTCGCTTTCCACATTGAATTCGAGTATGCCGGCCCTCAGCGCCAAGTCGATTTCCTGTGCGGTTTTGCCCACCCCGGAGAAGACAATCCGGCCCACCGCCTCGGGCGCGGCAGCCAAAACCCGTTCCAGTTCGCCGCTCGATACGATATCAAAGCCCGCCCCACGGTCTGCCAGCAGCTTCAGAATGGCCAGCGCCGAGTTGGCTTTGACCGCGTAACAGACCAGGTGCTCCCTGCCCTCAAACGCCTGCTGAAACAGTCCCAGCCGCTCCACAATCTGATCCGCCGAATAGACATAGAGCGGCGTGCCAAAGCGCCTGGCCAGCGCTTTGAGCGAAACCCTTCCGCAGTGCAGAGCGCTCTCCGGCTGCGGGTAGTGAAAGGGACGAGACGAAGAAGATGAAAATGGGTTCAAGGATGCGTTCAAATTGAGCTTCCAGGTGAAGAGCTTTCTCTTGAGCCTACAGCATCCTCGCGGCTCCATTCGAGGGCTGTTGGCCATGCACAGATTCAGGCTTCGGGTTGCCGCAGCCACTCGGCCAACAGCGTGGCCACTTTCTGTGGCCGCTCATAGGCGGCAAAGTGGCCAGCGTCCGGCAACAGGTGGAACTCGCACCCGCCCGGCGCATCGCTGAAGGCCTCCATGTCGGCTGAAGTGACCCCGAGATCCTCACCCCCGGCAATGGCCAGCACCGGCACACCAATGGTGGCCACGGTGGCCACGGAATCAGGCCGTGTAGCCAATCCTGCCTGCACAGCCACCGCAGCCTGCGTTGTCATCGTCATCCGGGCTCGCAGTTCATCCACAATCTGAGGGTGGCGCCGGCGCGTCGTTGCCCCGGTCAAGGTCTGGGCCATGCCGTCGAACAGCGCTTGCGTGCCCTGTACCCGGATTTGTGCAATATTGGCTGCGCGTCTGGCCAGATTGGCCTCTGCGTCCGGTTGCGGCTTGGAGCAGACAAACGCCAGACCGCGCATGCGCTCCGGAGCCCTGCGCCACAATTCCAACTGCACATAGCCGCCGATCGAGCATCCGGCAAAGACCGCCTCCCGCACTTCCAGATGGTCCAGAAGCGCCAGAACATCGGTTGCCAGTTGCGCCATGGTCAACACCGGCGCGTCAGGAACGGCCGCGAATCCGCCCACAGGAAGGTTCTGGCCCAGCTCCGAGCTGCCATGCCCGCGCAGATCGGGGACAATGGCACGCACACCGCCCAGTTCTTCGGTCAGCGGGCGCCAATAATCATGATCGAGGGGCGTCGGATGCAGAAAAACCACCGGCAGCCCTATCCCGGTATCCAGGAATCCCAGTCTCGCTCCGCCCGATTCGTACGTACCGTTCATATAGTAGGAGGATACGCCCCCGGCACCTCTTCCGCCTCTTCGGGAATACCGATCCAACCGGCCACATAGGCCACGCCTACAAATCCGCCCGAGAAGCAGAATCCGAGCACCGTGAGAATGCGGACGACGGCCACATCCCAGCCATTGGATTGCGCCAGCGCAAGGCAAACCCCAGCAATCTGGCGCCCCACGCGTGGCCGAATCAGCGGCCTGCCGGGTATGGTCTGCGCCACAGGAATCACGGAACCGCAGTTCGAGCAGAACCGCGCGCTCAGGGGTAATCCAGTCCCGCATCGATGACAAAAAACAGCCATGGTCGATCCCTCCTGCATAGCCTCGATCCATCGTGAATATACGCGGGCGCAGCGTCTGCGGTTCCATGCACCGCGTTCAGCGCCGCTAGGTGCCGCGATAAACCGTGCGCAAGTACTTTCTTGCGGTATCGGCGCGGGATGTGCTGGGACCGGCATCGATGGCTGCCTGATAGTCTCGCACCGCCAGTTGGCGTTCGCCATTCAAATCGTGGCACTCGCCGGCGGCTACGAGCGACCTGATCTTGAGTTCCGGCCCCACGTTTGGCGTCCAGGCGGCCTGCTCATACGACTGCGCTGCCTCAGGATAGTGCCGCTGCCCGCGGAGGGCATCGCCAAGGCCAAAGTAGGTAAGCTCCATGCGAGCCGAATAGAAATAGCCGGGTTTGGCGTTGGCGGTGAGAATCTCACGGTATGCCGTCACTGCGCCCATGCCTTCGCCGGCATCCTTCCGCAGGTTCGCCTCTTCCAGGCTGAACAGATAGTCGCGGGGATACTCGCTTTTGAGCCCGCGCACCACCTGCACCGCCTCTTTGTAGCGTGCTTCCCGGCGCAGGAACAGCGCAATCGTGGTACGCGCCTCAACGGAGCTCACCACGCCGCGTTTGGCGGCGTCGTTCAGCAACTCCAGACCTTTGGGTTTTGAGCCGGTGATGCCGGCGATCCCGATCAGCAGCTTGAAGGGCGTAGGCAGCGCTCCCACTACGTACTCGTAGACCCCCACCACAAGTTTCGCGTCCACATAGTCCGGGTCTAGTTGTAGCACCCGCTCATGGTCGTCCTTGGCCTGTATGGCAAGCCGCAGTCCGCTGCCGTAGCCCCGCTGCACCATGGCGAGATAGGTACACTTGAGGGCACGCGCCCAGCCTCGCGCATAGAAAGCGTCCACGTCATTCGGATCCCTGCTGATTCGCCAATCAGCCTCATGAATGGCCTCTTCGGCCAGTGCCATGATTCGATCGCGTGTCTTTGGATCCTCCTGTGTGGCGTGGTGACCGGTGAGAAAGCCGTCATTGGCGTAGAACGTAGTATCAAGCAGATCCTGCCGGTATAGCTCCTGGAAGAGCACGGCATCGAGCAAGAGCGCCGTTCCCTGGGGATCTCCCGGATGGGCCGCATGAAAGCGCTCGAACCTCGCTACGGCGCCCGCATAGTCCAACTGGTAGAAGTGATCGAAGGCTTCGCGGACCAGAGGGTCGCGGTTCAGGGGATTGGTATGCACCCCGGAACTCCAACCCAGGCTGGCCGCTCCCAACAGTACAATTCCCCACCCCAATTTACGCATCCAAGACGATCCCGTGTTCAACCTCAATTCTCCTTAGTGTCCTTGCGCCTTTGCGAATTCCGCCGCAGCTGAATCCGCGCAAAAACGAATCGATTCTGCAAAGCTTGCCGATCAGACGGAGTGAACTCCCTTTCGGAGTGCCTGACCCGTCTTCCGTGCGCTTCCCGCGGATCCTCACCACGAGCAACTTCTCGCTGTGCTGCGAAGCTGCTTCCTCGAAAAAGTCATTTTGCCCGTTCTCAAACACTAGCAGACGCGCAAAAAAGGAAACTCCCGCCTGTTTGACGTTAATCAACAACAGAAGACGCTCAAAAACTCCGGCACGGCGTTCCTTCCCTGCGGCTCTGTCAACATTCCGCACATACCTCCCGGACTGGCCTCTTTGAAGGATTGGTGAAATGAATCGGAAAGAGATGCTGCGCCTGCTGCTCAATCAGGCTCAGTTTAACGGATTCGAATTCCGCCGTTGGTTCCTGTCCCGAGTACAGCCGGTCTGGCCCGGCGCCGAGCAGGCTTTAACCCTGCTTGCGGGAGAAGGCCGCCATTACACGCTCCTCTTCTCCCATGAGTTCGCCCGCTCCTACTGGCGGACTGGTGCTCATATGAGCTTCACGGTGCCCTCCATCACCTATCCCAGGGTTACCTCCAAGGGTGATGTGGTGCAGGTGACTCGTAAGCCCTTCACCCGCCGCATCATCAAGGCCGATGCGTGGAAGTATCATCTGCGCCAAATGGCCGCTGCGGAGGACCCCATCGATTACCTCTGCCGCTTCCTGCCCGCGCAGGACCAGGCCAAGCTCAGCGAAAAAGTCCCGGCGCCGCCTATAGCGGCCCATGCCTGAAATCTCGCTCGTCACCGGGGCCCTGCATGTCTTAGGATTCAACTATGCCCATCCCTGAGCGGCTGCATCCTACTTTTGCCTCTGCCCGGCAGCCTGTGGTTCACCCTTTGGACCCGCTGGATGAGGCACGCCGTCGCCTCATCGTAGCCCTCGATGTGCCCGACGCAGCCTCTGCCGACGCCCTTGTTGCCCGGCTGGAAGGCACCTGCCAGTGGTTCAAGGTGGGGTTGGAGCTCTTCATTGCCGCCGGCCCCCCAATCCTGGAATCTCTGCTCAAGCGCGGCCACTCCATCTTCCTTGACCTGAAACTCCACGACATTCCCAACACTGTGGCGGCAGCCGTGCGCTCTGCCGCGGCGCTGGGCGTGCATAAGACAACCGTCCACGCCGCCGGGGGCCCCGCCATGCTGGCCGCAGCCAGCGCTGCGCTCGACGGCCTGACCAATCCTCCTGAATTGCTGGCCGTCACAGTGCTCACCAGCATGGACCGGGCCCAGTTGCGCGCCATTGGCCTCCAATCCTCCCCCGCCGAACAGGTGGAATTGCTGGCCCGAATGAGCCTGGCCGCCGGGATTCGGGGCTTCGTTTGCTCTCCTCAGGAAGTTGCAACCTTACGCGCGCTCACCGGCCCCGAAGGCGTGCTCGTGACTCCCGGAATCCGCCCTGCCGACGCCGGAACCGACGACCAGAAGCGTGTTGCCACTCCCGCCGAAGCCCTGCGCCAGGGTGCAAGTTACTTGGTGGTGGGCCGCCCCATCACCCAGGCCTCCAACCCGGCCAAAGCCGCCGAAACCATCTTGAAACAGATGGCTGAAGCGTTAGAGGGCTGACGCCTCTCCGGGTGCGTAGGAATCTTGCACCTCCAGGTAAATGCGCCCGGACGGGCACGCCAATAAAAAGGGCCCGGACCGAAAAGTCCGAGCCCTTTCATTCAGCACCGGCGCAGCGAGCGCAGGGGGCAAGTGACTGTCAGCGCCTCACCTGGAAGGTGAGTGTCGTGGATTTTGTTACGCCTCCGCCGGTCCCCGTGATGGTGATCGGGTAGGTGCCGGTTGGGGCGGATCTAGACACGGTCAGGGTGAAATCCGACGTGCCGGAACCCGTGATCGATGCGGGACTGAAGCTCCCGGTCACGCCCGTAGGCACGCCCGTTGCCGACAACCCAACCGCCGAGTTGAAGCCCCCCGATACAGTGATGGTCACCACCGCATACCCGCTCTGGCCCTGGTCCAGGTACCCGGAAGTAGGCGAGACGGAGATGGTGAAGGTACCGGCCACCGGCGCGGTTACGGTAAGCGATACGGTTGCCGTTTTTGTGATTCCTCCGCCAGTGCCCGTTACCGTGATCGTGTAGGTGCCCGTCGCGGCGGTCGAGGACACAGACAGGGTCAAAATGGAAGTCCCGGAACCCGTGATCGAACTCGAACTGAAGCTTGCGGTCACGCCGGTAGGCATGCCCGTCGCAGTCAAACCAACAGCCGAGTCGAAGCCGTCGACAACAGTGGATGTAATCGTGGAGCTGCCACTGTTGCCCAGTAACACGGAAACGGATGCGGGCGAGGCGGAGAGCGCAAAGGTGGGACTCGTCGCCGTCGGAGCCAGCGCATTGATCAGACCGGTCCCATTTGGACTGCCCCATCCGGTCACCAGGTCGTAACCGGTCACTGCTGAGTAGCTGCCGGAAGTGCCGCTGGTGATGTCGTGGAAGTCCGTGGCATAGTTCGAAGTCACATTTTGCGCATAGATCGTGGGGTTGATAAAACCAATGGTCGAGTCGCCGTTGGCAGCCAACTGCTGGTTGACCAGGGCAATGTAGGCGGCCCACATAGGCGTGGCGAAGCTGGTGCCACCATATTCGTTTGCCGTGCAGGTGGTCTGATCGGCGCAGACGTAAAAGGTGAAATTCGCGTTTGCTGAAACGTCCGGGCCGTTACGAAGCGTCGTCGAACCTTTGTTGCTCGAATTGATCACGCCCGAGAGTTGCTGCCACGCCGGGATCGCGATGCCGTCCGGCGAGATGCCGCCACCGCTATCCGCCCATGCGGTTTCTGACGCCCACGGCCCTGCCGCGCTTGCGGTAATCAGGTCCGTGCCGCCGACGGATACGATATTTGCATCGTCCGCCGGCCACGCCTCATTTCTCGACGACCAGGTGGAATCGTCGCCAGACGCCACAAAAAAGTTCTGCCCTTGAGCCGCCATCTTCTCGAAGTACGGGTCAAGCGTGGTTGGATCAGCCGGTGTCCAGCCCCACGAACAGCCAATGGTGGTCGGCAGCGGGCTGTGCGTTGTCATGGCGCTGATGATCGCAGTATCGGTCGATCCGATATACATGACCAGACTGGCCAGCCCCGGAGCCATGCCGATTGCCTGAGTCATGTCGAGCGTCTGTTCGGTGTCATCGCAGTCGCCGCCAGCTCTCGTATCCACGCAGGACGTACTTGTCCCGTCCGTTGAGAGCAAGGTAATGGGCACATTGTTGGTCTGGCCCACGTTCTTGAAGTAGGTGGTCAGGTCGGTCAGGTCGGTTCCGTAATATTCCAGCAGCCCCAGGTTCTGCCCGGCCCCGGTCAGAGCCGTTCCGCCGTAATAGGCCGCGCGCATGTCACTACCCAAAAACGAACCTGAAGGGCCGGAGCCGGTGGTGGCATGGGACACCACCTTCTGCGCGTCGATGCCATGGGCCTTCGCGTAGTCGCTCTTCTTCACGAACATGGGATGCGGGATGGAGTAGTTGTCCAACCCCGAGATATGCCACAGCGAAAATCCAAGGTCTGTAACCGGTTCGCGGTCTGGCGCGTAAAAGGTTCGGTTTTCGGTGGGATGCTGGTAGGTTCGCATGCTTAGGTGGAAGGCGGATTCGACGGCCGAAACGGGTCCCTTGATCTGCACGTCCATGCCATCACGCGTTCCACCAACAACCGCGAAACCGTTCGCTTTCGCGAAACGAACGACGGCGTCATAGTCTGCCTGGCTGGGTCCAAACCGTTGGGTGAACTCCTGCACGGTGAGAAAGTGCCGGTAGGTGGAGCTGGCCGGATCGTATAGTTCACTCAGAAACTCTTCCAGGCCCGCCGGATCGCGCAGTGGCAGAACAACATCCAGGGTCATGATCCGGTCGGAGGGGAGCTGCCCGATGGGCTTCGCCTCACCGGTGCGAGTCGCTTCTCGCACATGACGGGTCAACACAGACTGCGCCTGGGAGTTCATTGTCGCGACCGGCAGAAGCGCAGCGATGGTGAACAGATACAGACCGATTCTCCGAACCATGGTCTCTCCTTCGATTGGGTTGGTCTCAGGGGCGTCCGGTTGGCGTGCGGGGATGGGCAGCCCCTCGGTCAACGTAGAGTACCACTGCCATTGCATGAACGGCGAGGGAAATCCAACGTCGATTCTCGGCCGCTGTCGGTTTCACGCCGGTCCACTCAACGATCCATTGGCGCAACAGAATTTCGCGCTCATAGAGCACAGGCGCGATCTGCGTCAACCTACAAAGGGGAATGCCAGCTTTAGCTAAGTGTCGGTAAAAGCGACGCATGGTTGCTTGCGGTGCTATTCCAGATACAAGATATAAACGTGCTCATTCGCAAATCGGAAGTGAGACTTTAGTAAACGCTATGTAAAGTGATTGGGCTCAGGCAGCTACCCATTTCTTGAAGGAATCTCATTCTTAAAGTCTTTTTTGGTGCTAAACTCGTCCGTACTTTGGAATCGGGCGCCATACAGTGTCGAATGGTAATGCCAAACTGAGCCGTGTCCACCTGCCATCTGGCCTTTTCACATCCATGGTGCGATGTGTTGCCTTCCACTGGCTGTTAGCTTTGCCGTGCCTTTCGCTCATGCTGGGCAGCGCCCTTCAGGCACGAGCACAAGTCACCATCCATGTTCCCACTGACCAGCCCACCATTCAGGCCGCCATCAACGCCGCCAACAATGGCGATACCGTACTGGTGGCCCCCGGCACTTACTACGAATCCATCGACTTTCTGGGCAAGGCCATTACGGTCGAAAGTTCCGCGGGGCCGGCCACGACCATCATCGACGCCTTCAACAAGGCCGCTTTCGTAGTCACCTTTCAGTCCAATGAAACTCGCGGGAGCATCCTGAAAGGCTTCACTGTCGAAAACGGCGGCATTCCCCCGACAAACTTCGAGACTCCCCTCAATGCGGATCCCGGTCCGTTTGCGGCTCCGCTTCAAGATGTCGGTGGAATCCGAGTTCTGAACGGAGCTTCCCCGGTTATTGTTGGTAATACCATCACCGGCAATGTCTGCAACGGAATCTACTCTCAATCCAGCGCGCCGCTTATTCAGAACAACGAGGTAACCAACACCTCCACTCAACCTGGCTATCCGTACGAACCCTATCCATGCGTCGTTTACTTCTTTGTTGGATGGCATGACGTTCCAGCGGCACCCGTCCTCCTGGAATGGGGCGAAACTGACCCGCCTCCTGCCATTCCAGCGGTCGTCTCCGGAAACACGATTGAAAACAATTTCGCGTCGAATCTGGGTGGGGGAATTTCAGTATTGAGGGCCACTCAAGCCGTAATAAATCCTCCCTACGATGGCACCATTGATACACCCTTCTTCATTATTGAAAACAATATCGTGCGCAATAATAACGTTGGCCTGAATAACGGTATAGTAGGCGGTACCTGGACCCCGGCCCCCGGGGGAGACGCCAGCGTCTTCCTGTACATGGAAGAACCAACACCGGGTATCGTCGCCCAGAATCTGATTTATGGCAATGCGGGTTGTGTCGGAGGCGGAATTGAGTACTTCGCGCATGTTCCGCCGGACTTTGTAGCGACAATCCCGAGTAACTACCTGTACGGTCCAGTCATCGATTTCTTCATCAATAACCTGGTAGCGGATAACTCTATTATTCCCAATGGCACCCCGTGCGCATGGCAGCCTTGGCCCATCACGAACTCTGGGCCGGTGGAACCCGCCGGTTCGCAAATTACCCTTTTTGGAGCCCCGCGAGCGGAGTTTGCCAACAACATCGTGGTTGGGAACTCAACCGATCCAGCTCTTGCCTTCCTTGATGACAGTCTTGCCGTGTGCTTTCAGTTCTGCGCGATAAATCCGATTCCCGTAGCCGACCTTTTTTACGAGATCCCTGTCTTCGATCACAACGACATCTTTAATCCGGACGGTCCAAGCTTCAGCGAAGGCGGAATCGCGCTCAACCCTGTTGGAACCTACGGCAACATCTCCACCGATCCCCTCTTCGTCGATGCCGCAAGCAGCAACTACCATTTGCTGGCCGACTCTCCTGCCATCGACGCCGGCAACACCAGCGCCTTGCAACAAATAGCGGATCTGGCCCCGGACTGGGCGCTCACCACGGATCTCGATGGCAACCCCCGCGTTCAGGACGCCACCGGCAAAGGCTATCCCATCGTGGATATGGGGCCTTATGAGTACGCCGGAGCGCAGGAGGCTGGGGCGACAACAATCGTGCTCACTCCCAGCTCTTATGCGCCGGTGACCGGGACTCTGCTGACGCTCACAGCGCAACTGATTTCGCCCAACGGAACGCCCACCGGGTCAGTAACTTTCTATGCGAACAGCGCCCCGATTGGAACGGCGCCCATCGATGGCAGCGGATCGGCAACCATCAGCACCCAGTCTATTAAACCGGGCCTGGTCCCTTTACTGGCCACCTATCCAGGGCGGGGCGATTTTGCTCCCGCTGTCTCTGTCGAAGTCCTGATCCTCGTCCAACCGGCTATTGAAGTTGCGGTGACGGCAAACATCAACCCGCAGGAGCTAGGCCGCCCCGTCACCTTTACCGCAACGGTCTCAGCAGGCCTCGCAACCGCCGCGCCGGTGGGCACAGTCACATTCTTCGACGGCGCCAACTCGCTCGGCACGGTAACCCTCAACGCCGCCGGTACGGCAACCGTAACCACCTCCACGTTGACCATCGGCCAGCACTCCATCACCGCTTCCTTCTTAAGTACGGCCGCCGGCTCCGCGCCGATCGTCTCGCCGGTGTATACCGAAACCATCGTAGCCTATCTTGGTAACTTCACCATCGCCGTCGCGCCCACCGCGCAGACCGTTTACACCGGTGAGCCCACGCAGAGCATCACGGTA
>CAZNAW010000043.1:0-26456 GCA_964571165.1 uncultured Occallatibacter sp.
GTACTGGTCCGGCTCCCAGCTCATTCCTGTGCTGTCGATGATCGGTGGACCGGAATAGCCGGCGATGATCCGCAAGGGTACTGTTGCGGCATTGGCTGGAGTGGGGGTCTTGGCTTCTGAATCCTGCGCGATCCGGTCCGAAGCTGAAGATCGCCGGTGTTCAATCAGCCAAAGACCGGCCAGGCCCAGGACAACCAGCGCTGCCAGCGCACTGAATAAAAAGCGCCGTTTTGCGGGATTTCCTCGTTCCGGGCTACGCGCTTGAAGCTCCGTGCTGCCGGAGACGATTTCCTCGTCGTCACCATTCTCGTTCGCCGGCAGTTCGAAGCCATCTAATTCCAGATCGCCGTGATTGTCTGCTCCGTTCCCGTCAATGGAATCAACGGTCGCCGGGGCATCGTCGGCTGATGTAGATAAACCTTCTACTATCTGAGGCGTAGCAATCGACGGCGCGGGAACGGACACGAGCGGAGCGGCAGAGCCCCGTTGCGTAAAGACTGGTACATAGCTCCCGGATGGCAGGGAGATCGCAATCGAGTGTTCTTCGCCTTCGGTGCAGTAGTACTCCTTCAGCCACTTTCGCAGCCGATGCGCTTCAACTCTCGCTATGGCGTCTTTGGAAGTATCGAACGACGTTTTGGAACGGCCAAACACCTCGATTGCGATGTTGTATTCATTGATTTCATCGCTTTTCCCCTGAGATGCCTTGTCGTCGAGATACCTTAGGAGATTCGCCAGGCGGGGCTTGCGGGCAAGCGCTTCCAGGACCGTATCAAGCTCCGCGCGTTTGATCTCCGCCAAATGAGAGGTGGACACCTCCGTCATAAGGATCCACTCCGAATGAAAATCTGTGTTCTCATTTTAGACGATTGGATTCCAATTCACGGAATCGAGCGGGTTCGAGGGGCCGCCTTGCGGCTATCTTGGGAATTCACGGAATCGGCAAGGCCAACGGAACGCGAGACGCCTCGGCTCAGCTGTTCGCGTCCTATCTTCGCAAGGCCAACGAGAGCACAGTCGGCCGCGCTTGGGTGGCAATACCCGTTTTGCATGCTGCGCACAGTCCCAACGAAACCGCGAAGGCCCTGTGCGAAGCTGCTGAGTTCCGCTAAGTGGACGCGCCCGCGAGCAACACCAAGGTCAAGCAGGACTTCTCCGCCAAGGAGAGGACGCAAGCCTCCCGGAAGGCGGCGGACAAAGCGAAGGTGAGCCGGCCAAACTCGACAGCCGCGAAGAAGGCAAAAGCTGCATCGAGGCAAATCAGGAACCTTGAAACGTGGAGTCTGCTGAGGCATGATCCTGTCTTCTTCCGGCTCACGTCTTCCCGCCCTATGGCGTGATGGCGTCTCGCACCAGACTCGTTTCGATTGAATACTCCGGAAGAAACCACTTGACACGCGGCAGGTTTTAGACTACTCATTTCCATGGGAACTTTCATACTCTTCGAATTCTCTTGGGTTGGAAAAGGCTAAGTGGAGTGAGTCGCTCTATTTTGTACCGCTAAGTCTTTGCAGAGAATCGATTTCAAGGGGCACGAATAAGCGAAGCCAGTCGATGGTCCCCCTTGGAAAGCCCTCAAGCCTTTGCGCAATTGGCATGAGAGCCGTTTTGGGGATTCAACTCAACAGAATCCCGGTATGTTCCTTTCCTTTCGCCTCGAGTCTTCGATCATTCATTTCTGGCAGACATTGTTCAAGGAAGCCACCGAACGAATGGAGCTAAGATGGGCCCCCCCAAGGAATGCGACTCAAGGAATAGTCTATCCGCTGGCCGGAACAACGACCGACGCTCGATCCGTGCAGTCGACCGATCCATGCGAGCCACTGCCTCCGCGATTGAAACGCGCGTGAAATGCGCGAATCGGCTTACTTTTGCCGAAGATTTCATGGTCGAGCATTCTCTCTCCAATCTACTTCTCTCCAATCTGCATTTTTCCTTAACCGGAATCAAAGGACGCTCTGGAGCCAGGCGTGAGCAATTGCACTCACCGCCGTCGCCACAGAGTTTTGGCTTCCCTTCCTGAGGCAACATAACCTCGGTTGCCGCGGGAGATGCGGAAGATCAAGGAGGCAGACATGGGCTGCACAATCTGCGCGAATCTGGAACAAACTTATGCAGCCAGGCTCGGCGAGTTCGTGGAGGCTTGCAACTCAGCGTCTTATCGAGTCAACAAGAAGTTCGCGGCCCATAAGAATGTTGAAATGGAGCGCGCCAAATACGATCTGGAAGAACACTGGTCCGTATGCCCCTTCGTGGTCCAGTGGCTTGCACATTTGCCTCAGCGGGACGCGACAACGAACTTGACACAAGTTGCGGCATAGCTGGGCGCCGGTTCTCTATTGTCACCCCGCCGCGTTTCACAGCAGGAGCAGCCAAGAGTGAGTGGTCTGGCTCCTGCGACCCGAGAAACCATCCACCCGACTCAATCGTTGTCCGCCTCATGCGGAAGTAACTCATTGGAGGATTTGAGGGCGAGCCTGTTTTTGCAGCCCCGCTCTAAGATGGTCCAGCTCTTCCATGCGCAGGGCTGCTGACTGCGGAGAAAGGCGATGCCAGTCATCTCTCGATACGAGCCGAGGATTCATTGGGGGCTGTTTGGGCGCCAACCACTGGCAGAGTGAATGCCCAGATATGCATGGAGTGAAACGCGGAATCCGGAATGTAATGACTGCGGAAGGAGTCGGTCATGCCAGTGCTTCTGGACGAGAGCGACGGAGTGTTCCTGATCCGCCTGGAAGGCGAAGTCAACATTGCCTGCGCAGCGGAGTTGAAGAGCCTTCTAAGCAAGGCGCTGGCAACCGGAAGAGAACTGCGCGTGCGGCTGGAATGTGCAGCCGAGCTGGACGTCACTGCCCTGCAGTTGCTCTATGCGGCGGAGCGAGTTGCGACCATCGCAGGCATCCGGTTCACTCTTGAAGGCCTGGTCCCCGACGACATTTCCAATGCAATAGCGGATGCGGGCTTTGGCGGGCTTTCTTTCCTGGCGGGGCCGCGATGAAATCCCAACGCGCAATCCCGGCGAACGAGAACATCCTCGATCGGCATAAACAGGCTTTCCTGGAGGAGGCTCGGGAGATTCTGGTCGAGCTGGAATCCTCCCTCCTGGCGCTGAATGAAAGCCCGGAGGACAGCGAACTGGTAGGCCAGGTCTTCCGTTCCATGCACACCATCAAGGGCTCGGGAGCCATGTTCGGCTTCGACGAGCTGGCCGCATTTACGCACCATCTGGAGACGGCGTTCGATGAGGTGCGCAACGGGCGGCTCAAGGTCACAAGTGAACTTGTCGATCTCTCCCTGGCGGCGCTGGACCAGATCAAGGCGATGTTGGACTCGTCTTTCGGACAAAGCCCCGAAGATGCAACTGTTGCGGCCGGCATCCTGGCCAGGCTGCGGGAGCTGACCGGAAGCGGTGACGCCCCGAGCGCGCCGGTTGCAGCGCCGGAGCCGAAGCCGGCTCCGGCGGCGGAGCAGGGCGTTCCCCGCGACTGGCTGATCCACTTTGCGCCCGGCCCGGACCTGCTACGCACCGGAGCCAATCCTCTGCTCCAGTTGCGCGAGCTGAAGCAGATGGGGAACCTTCAGGTGACGGCCTGCATGGCGGCTGTTCCGCCGCTGAGCGAGTTGGATCCGGAACGCTGCTATGTGGGTTGGGACATGGTCCTGACCACTGCCGTTTCCTCCGCTGCAATCCACGATGTCTTCATATTTGTCGAGGATTGCTGCGAACTGAGCATCGAACCGGCAGTGCCCCTTCCCCAGCTTCCGTCCACGCCGACTGCCGTTGCCGCCGCGACGCAGAAGTCCTGGGAGGATCAGCGCAAGACCTCTGGTCGCCGCGACTACGACAAGCCGGACAATGCATCCAGTATCCGCGTGCCGGCGGCCAAGCTGGACCAGTTTGTCGATCTCGTCGGCGAGTTGGTCACGGTGCAGGCCCGGCTGGCCGAGGTTGCAGCGGGTCGCGACAATTCGGAGGTCACGGCGATCTCCGAAGAGGTCGAGCGTTTGACGGCGGCGCTGCGCGAAAACTCGATGAGCATTCGCCTGCTTCCGATTCGGGGGACCTTCGAGCGGTTCCGCCGGCTGGTGCACGATCTGGCGCGAGACTTGCACAAGAACGTCGAGCTCACCATCGAGGGCGCCGACACGGAGCTCGACAAGAAGGTGATCGATCAGTTGAACGATCCCCTCATGCACCTGATCCGCAACAGCATGGACCACGGCATCGAATCCCCGGAGGCAAGGCTCGCCGCCGGCAAGAACGCCACTGCAACCATTCATCTGTCGGCCAGGCACTTCGGCGCCAGCGTGCTGATCGAGGTTTCCGACGACGGCGCCGGCATCAACACCGAGGCGGTCCGCGAGCGCGCGGTCGAGCGGGGACTGATTGCCGCCGGCGCGCAGTTGGGCGAGTCAGAGATCTTCTCGCTGATCTTCCAGCCCGGTTTTTCTACCGCCAGGAAGGTGACCGACGTTTCCGGTCGCGGCGTGGGCATGGACGTCGTGCGGCAGCGGGTGGAGAGCCTGCGCGGCACCATCGACGTGGCCAGCAAGCCCGGACAGGGCACCCGCGTGACGTTGCGCCTGCCCCTGACACTCGCCATCATCGACGGCCTTCTGGTGCGCGTGGATGAGGCCTATTTCGTGGTCCCGCTGGGCGAAACGCAGGAGTGCATCGAGCTGACCCGCGAGGACATCGCGAAGGCCAACGGCAAGCATGTGACGGCGGTGCGCGGGGAGATCGTGCCCTACATCTTGCTGCGGGAACACTTCGGCATCCGCACCAAGCGGCCGGCCATCGAGCAGATCATGGTCATCGAGACCGGCGAGGGGCGTTACGGATTCGTGGTCGATCAGGTGCTGGGCAACTATCAAACGGTGATCAAGAACCTGGGCCGGTTCTTCCGCCATGTGCAGATCGTCTCCGGGGCCACCATCCTGGGCAACGGCACGGTGGCGCTGATCGTGGATCCGGACCGGCTGGTGCAGGACGTGCTGCGCACGACGACGGTGGGCGGGCGCGCGGTAGGCGCGCGATCCGCCTGAACAAGGAGTGGAACTCGGACAAATGCAAGCCAGGACTGAGACGGCGCAGGAGCGGATGCCGGTGCCAACCAATAACGAATCAACGATCCGGGGATCGTACCTCGGCTCCGGGCAGGCCGGTCGGCGAGGCAACGAAGACGGTAGAGAGGGGCAAGACTCATGCCAAACAGAATGGTAAGCGAAGGACAGAAGCCGCACGGCGCCGCAAATGGCAAGTCGAAGGCCGTTTCAACTCCTGCCCGCAACCTGAAGACCGGCGGGGCGCCGCCAGCGGCACGATCGCGGGAATCGGCGCCGGCTCGGCATGCCTCGGTCCACGTAAGCTGGCCGCTGGCAGGTGGCGCCGGCTCCATCGCCAGGCGCTACGGCATCGACGACCAGAATGTGGCTCTGCGGCGGCGATTCATCCGGCTCAATGAAGGCGACAGCGCGCTGCTGGCCGAACTGGCCCCGTGGGCGCAGGAGGTGGCGCCCGATATAGCCAG
Organism: uncultured Occallatibacter sp.; assembly: GCA_964571165.1. Lineage (GTDB taxonomy): Bacteria > Acidobacteriota > Terriglobia > Terriglobales > Acidobacteriaceae > Telmatobacter. The sequence continues at coordinate 5,532 of CAZNAW010000043.1, forward strand.
GGAACTCTACGACTGGCAGTTCGAGTTCCCGCCGACCCGCGAGTTCTTTGAAGGCATTGCCCAACAGCGCGGGATGTCTCTGTCCGCACTGCGCAATCACCTGGAACAGTCTCAGATCGAATACCTCACCGAGGTCTTTGCCGGCGCCGCCATCGACTGGGATCTCCGCTATTTCGAGAAGCGGCTGCAGGTCGGCGCGCTGCACGAGCGGATCAACCTGCCTTTCAAGTGGTATGTGGGAGCATACGCGGAATACCAGCGGTTGCTGGGGCAGTATCTGCGCCGGGACATCGGCGACGAAGAGAAGGTGCAGCAAGTCGAGGCCGCGGTCGGCCGGGTCTTCAATCTCGACCTGCAGTCCATCTCCGACTCCTACCTGATGAATACCATCGAGCGGATGCTGGAGTCTGCCGGGCTGCGCCTGGAAGACGTCTGCGTGGCCGGGGACTGGACCGGGCAGGTGGGCAAGGTCAAGCAGGAGTTGAAGACGCAAATGGGCGGTTTCATCGACGAGATGAAACATATGTCGGAAGAACACAACAAGGGGGATATCGACGTCACCATTCCTACGCAGAAATTCCTGGGGGCATTCAAGGAGATGGCCCTGGGGGTGAACGAGATGGTGGCCGGGCACATCACGGTGAAGAAGAAGGCGATGGCCTGCGTGGCCGAGTTCGGCAAGGGTAACTTCGACGCGCCGCTGGAGAAGTTTCCCGGCAAGAAGGCCTTCATCAACGACACCATCGAACAGGTGCGCGGCAATCTGAAGGCGCTGATCGCCGACACCGACGCGCTGATCCAGGCATCGATCGACGGCAAGCTGGACACCCGCGCCGACGCCAACAGGCACCAGGGCGACTTCCGCAAGATTGTGCAGGGAATTAACAACACTCTCGATGCCGTTATCTTGCCGGTGGCAGAGGGCAACCGCGTGCTCACCATGATACGCGGCGGCAACCTGCGCGAGAAGGTGGAGATCGATTGCAAGGGCGATCACGCCAGGATGAAGGACGCGATCAACGGCGTCCATGCCTGGCTGACGGAACTGGTCGCCTATGTGACCAGGATCGCCAACGGCGACCTGACGGCGACCATGTCCAAAGCCTCCGGCGAGGACCAGATTCACGAGTGGCTGATGCTGATGAAGAGCAACATCCACGCTCTGGTTGCCGACGCTGACATGCTGGCCAAGGCTGCCATGGAAGGCAAGCTGACCACCCGCGCCGACGCCGGCAAACACCAGGGCGACTATCGCAAGATCGTGCAGGGCGTGAACGAGACGCTGGATGCGGTGATCGGCCCGCTGAACGTGGCGGCAAGCTATGTCGACCAGATCTCCAAAGGCGCGATTCCCGCCAAGATCGCCGACAGTTACAACGGCGACTTCAATGTGCTCAAGAACAATCTGAACACTTGCATCGACGCGGTCAACAACCTGGTGGCCGACAGCCAGATGCTGACCGAGGCCGCGGTGGCGGAGAAGTTCGACACCAGGGCCGACGGCTCGCGCCATGTGGGCGATTACCGCAAGATCGTGGAAGGAGTGAACCGCACCCTGGATGTTGTCGTCGACAAGATGGGATGGTACCAAGGCATTATTGACGCCGTGCCATTCCCGATTCATGTCATCGACTCCGACATGAAATGGGTCTTCCTCAATAAGGCCTTCGAGAAGCTGATGATCGATCAGCATTACATACGCGACCGCAAGGAAGCAGTGGGCAAGCCCTGTTCGACGGCCAACGCCAACATCTGCAACACGGATAAATGCGGCATTGCGCAATCCAGGAAGGGCGTTGGTGAGAGCTTCTTCGATTGGTGCGGGATGAACTGCAAGCAGGACACCTCCAGACTGGTCAACATCAAAGGCCAGCATGTGGGCTACGTGGAGGTGGTGCAGGATCTCTCCGCCACGCTCAGCTCCAAGGCGTATACCGGCGTCGAGGTGGATCGGCTGGCATCGAATCTGGTGCAACTGGCGCAAGGCGATCTGAACTTCGAGCTGAGGACCAAAGACGCCGACAAGTATACCGTCGAGGAGAAAAAGCAGTTCGACAGGATCAACGCCAGCATGATGCAGCTAAAGAACGCAATCGCCAACCTGGTGGCCGACGCGGCCATGTTGTCCAACGCCGCGGTGGAAGGCAAACTGGCGACCCGCGCCGACGCCAGCAAGCATCAAGGCGAATACCGCAAGATCGTGCAGGGCGTGGACGATTGCCTGGACGCGGTCATCGGCCCGCTGAACGTAGCCGCCAACTACGTCGACCAGATCTCCAAGGGAGCCATTCCCCCGAAGATCGCCGACAGCTACAACGGCGACTTCAATGTGCTCAAGAACAACCTGAACACCTGCATCGACGCGGTCAACAACCTGGTTGCCGACGCGGGGATGCTCTCCAAGGCTGCGGTGGAAGGCAAGCTCGCCACCCGCGCCGACGCCAGCAAGCACCAGGGCGACTTCCGCAAGATCGTGCAGGGCGTGGACGATTGCCTGGACGCGGTCATCGGCCCGTTGAACGTAGCCGCCAACTATGTCGACCAGATCTCCAAGGGAGCCATTCCCCCGAAGATCGCCGACAGCTACAACGGCGACTTCAATGTGCTCAAGAACAACCTGAACACCTGCATCGATGCGGTAAACGCGCTGGTGGCCGACGCCAACCTGTTGGCCAAGGCGGCGGTCGAAGGCAAGCTGGCGACGCGCGCCGATGCGACCAGGCATCAGGGCGACTTCCGCAAGATCGTGCAGGGTGTGGACGATTGCCTGGACGCGGTTATCGGCCCTTTGAACGTGGCCGCAAACTACGTCGATCGCATCTCCAAGGGGGATGTTCCCGCGCAGATCACCGACACCTACAACGGCGATTTCAACGCCATCAAAAACAACCTGAACATCCTCATCGGGGCCATGAACCAGATCACCGCGGCGGCCGAAGAAGTGGCCAACGGCAATCTGACCGTGGACCTTCGTGAGCGCTCTCCGCAGGACAAGCTGATGCAGGCGCTGGCGGCCATGGTGGCCGGTCTGATGCGCACAGTCACCGATATCCGCGTCATTGCCGGGGAGGTGGCGGCTGCCAGCCAATCCATCAGTTCGGCATCGGTCCAAGTCTCGAACGGTGCGACGGCCCAGGCGGCTTCTGCCGAGGAGGCGTCGTCCTCGATGGAGGAGATGGTCTCCAACATCAAGCAGAACGCCGAAAACGCCCAACAGACCAACAAGATCGCCACCAAGTCGGCCAAGGATGCGCAAGAGAGCGGCAAATCCGTTCTGGAGGCAGTAGCGGCGATGAAGGAGATTGCCAACAAAATCTCCATCATCGAGGAAATTGCCCGCCAGACTAATCTGCTGGCGCTGAACGCGGCCATCGAGGCGGCGCGCGCCGGCGAACATGGCAAGGGCTTTGCCGTAGTGGCGGCGGAAGTCCGCAAGCTGGCGGAGCGCAGCCAGAAGGCGGCGGGCGAAATCAACCAACTCTCGGGCACCACGGTAAAGGTGTCGGAGAAGGCTGGCGAGATGCTCGACAAACTGGTGCCGGATATCCAGAGGACCGCGGATCTGGTTCAGGAAATCACCGCCGCCAGCAGGGAACAGGATACCGGCGCCGAACAGATCAACAAGGCGCTGCAGCAACTCGAGAAGGTCATTCAACAGAATGCATCCGCTTCCGAGGAGATGGCGTCGACCACCGAAGAGTTGACCGGCCAGTCTGAGCAACTGGTGAGCGCGCTGGGCTTCTTCCGCACCGGAGAAGACGGTCATGCTTCGCAGCAGAACGCCGGCGCAAGGGGTTCGCGCCGCGTCGGCGCCGCCCCACCGAGGGACACAAGACAACCCTATGCCCACTCGGTCCCTCCCGGCATGAAAGCAGCGGCCAGGTCCGGGGTTAGCCTCAAGCTCAAAGAGAAAGAGGACGACCTTGACAAGGGCTTTGAGCGTTACTGACCGGCTCGGGCGCGGATCGCTTGCGGGCCGCGCCCGTTCAACCTGCGAAAGGAGCGGACTATGAGTGTTACCGAGATTACGGAGTCGCGCCAATACCTGACCTTCAAGCTGGGCAACGAGGTCTTCGCGACCGACGTTGCCAAGGTGCGGGAGGTGCTCGATTTCACCAAGATCACCGAGATCCCAAGAACCCCGGAATTCATGAGCGGCGTGATCAACCTGCGGGGCAGCGTGGTCCCGGTTGTGGACCTCCGGCTTTGCTTCGAGATGTCGAAAACCGAGAAGACCAGAAACACCTGCATTGTGGTCGTGGAGGTATTGCTGGAATGCGAGTCGTTTGTGATCGGGGCGTTGGCCGACTCGGTGGAAGAGGTCATCGACCTGGAGCCGGACCAAATCCAGCCGCCGCCCAGAATCGGCACGCGCATACGGACCGACTTCATCAAGGGCATGGGTAAACGCGAATCGGAGTTCATCATGATTCTGGACATCGACCGCGTCTTCTCCGCCGAGGAACTGGCGATTGTGCGCAGTCAGCAGGAAGCCAGCCAGCCGACGACGGAAGTGGCGGCCTGAGATGGGGGAAGGGGCGGTTGAAGCAGCAGCGGGAAGACCCTCCTTCCCGGTTTTGCTCTGCAGTCGCCCCTTCCCACCATCGAACCCGCGCCGCGCATTGGAACTGCATTCCGCGGGGACCCCGTTGAGGAAAGGGCCACTTGAGTGTGTGCTTTCGGTCTACGCCGTTTCAGAAAATGCTGTAGCGGCCAGGCGATGAAAGGGGGAGGGGCGCGAGAGCGCCTCGTTGATCCTATGTGCAGTGGCGAGGGAGCAATCTCCAACGCGGATTTCGGTCGGCTCCGCAGCCTGATCTACCAGCAGTCTGGAATCAATCTGAACGCGGAAAAGAAGACCATGCTTGAGCTGCGCATCAAGCGGCGGCTCAAGAAGCTGAAGCTAACCTCTTTCTCCGAGTATTGCGCCTATCTCTTCGGTCGCCAGGGGCAGAAGGATGAGATCGTTCATTTACTCGATGTGGTTTCGACGAACAAGACCGACTTCTTCCGCGAGCCGGGCCATTTCGACTACCTGATGAACAAGGCTCTTCCGGAACTGGTCGCCCGTGACAGATTTGACCGGCAGATGCTGGTTTGGAGCGCCGGCTGTTCCACTGGCGAGGAGCCCTATACCCTGGCGATGGTGATGAGCGAGTTTGCTCAGGCCCACCCAGGCTTTCAGTTCGGCATCCTGGCAACCGATATCTCCACCGCGGTGCTGGACAAGGCCAAAGTGGGGATCTTTAACCAGGATTCAGTGAAGACCGTGCCGCAGGCTTTGCGCCGGAAGTACTTTATGCGCAGTCGCGACCGCAGCTCGAACCTCTTGCGGGTGGTGCCGGAATTGCGGCAAACTATCGAATTTCGGCGGTTGAACTTCATGGATGCCGACTACGGGATTACGAAAAAGGCCAGCGCCATCTTCTGCCGCAACGTGATCATCTACTTCGACAAGCCCACTCAGAAGCGGATTTTGCAGAAACTTACCCGGCATCTCTTGCCCGGGGGATATTGTTTCGTCGGCCACTCGGAGACATTGCACGGAATGGACCTTCCCTTGCTGCCGGTTGGCCCATCCCTTTATAGGAGGGTCGATGCCGAATGGTGAAGCCGAATTGTTGGAAATCTTTCTGCAGCCGGGGGAGATGTTTCTTGCCCGGCAGCCGACCATTCTCCGCACACTTCTCGGATCCTGTGTCGGGGTAACTTTTGGATGCCGAAGGCTGGGCCTCGGCGCACTTTGCCACGCTATATTGCCGCGGTGTCCGCATGGTTTTGCGCGGAACGTCTCCCCTGAGGTCGGCTACCGCTATGTGGACTTCTCGATTCGCGATATGGCCCGCAGGTTCGATGAACTGGGCGCCCCTCGCGACGAGGTGCAGGTCAAGCTCTTCGGCGGCGCCGACGTGCTGATCTGCGGCAACGAGACATCGGCAAGAGCTACCGTTGGCAGGCTCAATTGCGAGACCGCGCTCGAGGTCCTGCGTTGCGAGGGGTTCCAAATCGCAGCGTCCAGCCTGCGTGGCGAGTCCGGTCTGGATATCTATTTCAATACCGGCAATGGCGAAATCCGGCTTCGCCGGCTCAAACACAATGCGGGGTTCGCTGCGCGTTGGAATGAAACGGAAGGGCTGGGGATATGAGCGCGCCGAGGATTCGCGTTCTCATCGTGGACGACTCCGCGGTCGTTCGCCAAACGCTGAGCGAAGTGCTCTCCTCCGATCCGGAGATCGAGGTAATCGGCACTGCCGGCGATCCTTTCGCCGCTGCCGATCGAATCGCCGTACAAGTCCCGGATGTGATCACTCTGGATATCGAGATGCCGCGCATGGACGGGCTTACATTCTTGCGGAAGATCATGAGCCAACACCCAATCCCGGTTGTGATCTGTTCCAGCCTTGCTGAGGACAAGGCGCAAAGCACTCTGAAGGCGCTCGAATACGGGGCGGTAGAGATCATTGCCAAACCCAGGTTCGGCGCCAGGCAGTTTCTGGAGGATTCGCGAATCGTCTTCTGCGAGGCCGTCAAGGCTGCTGCTGCTGCGCATTTGCATTTGTTGCGGCCGAGCCACGCGGTTGAGCCCAGGTTGACCGCCGACGCCATCCTCTCTCCTGCCACCAGGGCCATGCTGGAGACCACGGAGAAAGTGGTGGTGATCGGAGCGTCGACAGGCGGAACAGAGGCACTGAAGACGCTGCTGGAGGCGCTGCCCGCCGATTCTCCCGGCATCGTCATTGTGCAGCACATGCCGGAGTTGTTTACCTGCGCGTTCGCCAAACGCCTCGACAGTCTCTGCAGCATTACCGTCAAGGAAGCGGAGACCAATGACACGGTGCTGCGCGGGCGGGCGCTCATCGCGCCGGGAAATCGTCACACCCTGATCAAGAGAAGCGGCGCGCGTTACTTTGTCGAAATCAAGGAGGGGCCGCTGGTCTCCCGCCATCGTCCATCGGTCGATGTGCTGTTTCGCTCCGCCGCCCGCTATGCCGGCCAGAATGCGGTAGGTGTCATCCTCACCGGAATGGGCGACGACGGCGCGCGGGGAATGCTGGAGATGAAAAAGACAGGGGCCATGACCATCGCCCAGGACGAGGCAAGCTGCGTGGTCTTCGGTATGCCCAAGGAGGCGATCAAGTACGGAGCGGTCAACAAGGTCTTGCCGCTGCAAGCAGTCGCCGGCGCAATTCTGGTCTATGCACGATAAGGGGGCAACGATGAATTCGGCCGGGCAGGACGAAAGTCGATGACAGCAAAAGCCAGCACGGCGGCTGTCGACACGCTTGCCAAAGCCGGGGGCGATCTGCAGTCGCTGACTGTTTTGAGGCCTTTTGAGCTGGAGTAGATACATAACTCCTGGTTGAAGCAGAGGGAGGTACGGCGATGAGAAAGATCCTGACTGTGGACGATTCGTCAAGCATACGGCAGATGGTCAGTTTCACTCTGCAAAAGGCGGGTTATGAAGTGGCAGAGGCCGTAGATGGGAAGGACGGAATTGCCAAAGCGGGCGGCGGCAAATTCGACCTGATCATTACCGACTTGAATATGCCCAATGTGGACGGCATTCAACTGATCGCTTCCGTGCGCAAGCTGCCGGGTTACTCTTATGTTCCCATCCTGATGCTTTCAACGGAATCGCAGGCGGAGAAGAAGGATGCGGGGCGAAAGGCAGGCGCAACCGGCTGGATCGTGAAACCGTTTAATTCCGATCAGTTGGTTGCGGTGGTGCAAAAGCTTGTCAGATAGGCTGCGATTGTTCTGTTCCAGAGATGCGCGGAAAGGCGATTTCCGCATGGAGGGGTAACTGCGATCGGAGTGTTTTCGCGAGATCCGCAGCAAACCTCGGGATTCAAAGACGACCCGCCCAGGATGGTGGCGGATTTCCCGCGGCGGGGGTTAGGGGGAGCCATGACCCAGGAAGATTCCAATCGCCTGTTTCTCCAGGAGGAGACAGCGCATCGGCTGGCCAGGCGAACGGTGCGCGTGCTGATCGTCGAAGACAGCGAAAACGATGCCCAGCTCATGGCTTGGGAACTGCAACATCACGGGCTGGAGATCGCCTGGCAGCGGGTCGATACCGAGTCCGATTTTCTGGCCCAATTGGACGAGACTCCCGACCTCGTCCTCGCGGATTGCAACCTGCCGGAATTCAGCGCCCAACGCGCCTTGCAGTTGGTGCAGGAGCGGGCGCTGGCGATTCCGTTCCTGATCGTCTCCGGTACGATCAGCGAGGAGGATGCCGTAGTCATCGTCCGCATGGGGGCCACCGACTACGTGCCCAAGAGCCAACTGGCGCAATTGGGCGCGCGGGCTGCGCGGGCACTGCAAGGGGTGCGAAAGATCGCCTACTTTTCCATGGAAGTGGCCTTAGAGTCGTCGATTCCCACCTACAGCGGCGGTTTAGGCGTGCTGGCAGGGGATACCCTGCGGGCCGCAGCCGATCTTCAGGTGCCGATGGTTGCGGTCTCGCTGGTGCACCGCGCCGGCTACTTCCAGCAGCATTTGGACGCCAGCGGCTGGCAGCAGGAAGAGCCCGTGCATTGGGAGTTGAAGGAGTTTCTGGAAGAGCTGCCGCAAAGGCTCTCGGTCTCCATCGAGGGCCGGACGGTGCAGTTGAAGATATGGAAGTTCGAGATCCGCGGGGTTGGCGGGTACATCGTTCCGGTCTACCTGCTGGATTCCGATCTCCGCGAAAACGAGCCGCGGGACCGGCGGCTGACAGATCAGCTCTATGGGGGCGACTGGCTTTACCGGCTGGGCCAGGAAGTGGTTTTGGGGATTGGCGGCATTCAGGCGCTGCGCGCGCTAGGGTACGACCAGATCGAGCGCTTTCATATGAATGAGGGACACGCCGGACTGTTGACCTTGGCGCTGCTGCGCGAACATGCGGAGAAGGCTGGACGGACGAAGATCGATATTTCAGATCTGGCTGCGGTACGGCAACGCTGCATCTTTACAACCCACACGCCGGTTCCCGCCGGACACGACCAGTTCCCGATGGCCGCACTGAGCCGCGCCGTGTGGGGCTGCGAAGATCCCCAGGCGGCTTTCTCCCCCGATGTGGCCGAAAGGGTCCTGGGGCGACGCCCTTCGGAAACCGGATACCAAAAAGGCGACGGTCTTGGCTCCGTGGCGAACATGAGCCATTTGGCGCTCAACATGAGCCGCTATGTCAACGGAGTCGCCAAAAAGCACGGCGAGATATCGAGGATGATGTTCGGCGGCTACCAGATCGACGCCATCACCAACGGTGTCCACGTGGGCACCTGGAGCAGTCCGCCCATGCGAGCGCTGTTCGATCGCTATATCCCCGACTGGCGGCAGGATAACTTCAGTTTGCGCAATGCCGAAAGCATTCCGGGCGAGGAGATCTGGTGTGCCCACTGCGAGGCCAAAGACGATTTGATCGACTTTGTGAACCGGCACGCGGGCGGAGAACTCGACGCAGAGGTCTTCACCATCTGTTTGGCCCGCCGGGCCACCGCCTACAAGCGGATGGATCTTCTCTTTTCCGATCCCGACGAGCTGACGCGCATCTGTCGGGAGGTCGGACGGGTTCAGGTGATTTGCAGTGGCAAGGCCCATCCTTCGGACCAGGAGGGCAAGCGTCTCATTCAACGGGTTTGCGCGATGAAGGAGCGGCTCAAGGACCAACTGAAGATCGTCTTTATCGAGAACTACGATATGGACATTGCCCGCAGGCTGGTGGCAGGCGTGGATCTGTGGTTGAACACCCCGCAACCTCCGCTGGAGGCTTCGGGAACCAGCGGTATGAAGGCCGCGCTGAATGGCGTGCCGAGTCTCAGCATCCTCGATGGATGGTGGATCGAAGGATGGATCGAAGGGGTTACGGGATGGTCGATTGAAAGCAGCCAGAATGCAAGCAACTCACCGGAGTTGGCAAGTGAAGACGGGGCGCGCAGTGCGGCTTCCCTGTATTACAAACTGGAGAAGAAGATTCTTCCCCTCTTCTACGGGAACCGCGATCGGTTTATTGAGGTGATGCAACACTCGATTGCCCTCAACGGCTCCTTTTTCAATACCCAGAGGATGCTGCAGCAGTATGTGTTGCGCGCCTATTTCCGGTGAGGCAGTCTTACAGACCGCACGAAGTATTTGCGCGCGACCTGCGCTGGGCCGGGTGCTCGCGGCCCTCGCGTTGTCCCGTGCTACTGTTTCGTTGCGGATTTCTTCCTGAATTCGTCGAAGCTCCAGTCCTAAAACCCGATAAGTGTGTTTCCACATCGACAGAACGGATGAGGTGTGAACCAATGAACAAATCCATCGCCAGGCGACTTGTCCCATGCTTCATTTCCATGGCTTTCCTTTGTACCGCGGCCTGGTCCCAGACGGTGACGGGAAACATCGGCGGAACCGTAGCGGACACCTCCGGAGCGGTGATTGTGGACGCCCTGGTGACGGCGACCAACACGGCCACCCATCTTGCCACCATAGCCCGGACCAACACCGCCGGCATCTACAGCATTCGCTTCCTGCCGGCGGGCCAATACAAGGTTTCTGTCCAAGCCAGGGGATTTGCAACTTTGCTGACCCAGCCTTTTGTCCTGGAGGCGGTGCAGGAAGCCAAAGTGGATGCCACGCTGAAACCGGGCGCGGTGTCGAGCCTGGTGGAGGTCACGGCGGAATCGACAGTGCTGAACACGGAAAGCGGCATGATCAAGAGCACCATCTCGGAGACGCTGGTCAACGATCTCCCCATCAATGGGCACAACTTTACCGAACTGACGCAGATCGTGCCCGGCAGCAACGTCGCCGACGGCAACCAGTGGAACGGGGCAGGGCAGAGCAGCCCGAACAACTCAGGCGAGCGCGTGCAGAGCTTCGCCACTTTGCCCAACATTAACGGCAACCGAACCTATACCACCAACTTCACCATCGACGGCATCAGCATAGTCGACACCGGCGCCAACCTTGCTGCGGTGGTCAATCAGTGGGGCGGCTTCGGCGCGCCCGCCTACAATATTGCGCCCGAGGCGATCCAGGAGGTGACGATCGTCTCCGAGGTGCCTCCGGCCGAATTCGGCGATGGCGCCACGCAGATCGCGGTGGTGACCAAGAGCGGAACGGAGAAGTATCATGGCAGCGCCGCCGCATACCTGCAGAACTATTTGATGGATGCGAACCTCTTTCAGAACAAGCGCGTTCCACCCGGCACGCCTTTTACGCCGCGGACCCAATACACGCAGACCAACTACAACGTGACAGCCGGCGGGCCGGTCCCCATCCTGCGCAAGAAGCTCTTCTTCTTTGCCGATTACGAGGCGTATCGCCTGCCTTCCGCCGGTGACAGCATCACCAATGTGCCGCTGAACGCTTGGCGCGGCAACACCTCCAGCAACGATCCCTCCGACAGCAGTGTCTCGCCTCGGGCGGGATATGCGTACTTCGGATCGGCCGTTCCCCAACTGTACGATTCGCAGAACGGCTTTGCGCCGCTGAATCAGACCATCGACGGCGTCTTGTATCAGAACCTTGTGCCGATTAACAATCCGGTGGCTAAGTATCTGTTTGCGAACCCTGCTTTGCTGCCTCTTCCCAATAACGCGGTCTCCGTGGCGCCCATCGCGGACAATTATCAGGGAGTTACCAAGTCGCTGACCCGCAACGACCAGGGCGACATAACTGTGGACTGGACGCCGACCGCCAAGGATCGCATCTCCGGGCGCTGGTCGGAGGGTGAAGCGGATGACGGCACCACAGAGGCGACCGACCCGGTTTCCTTCCCGACCATCAACGACTTTCCCTTCAAGCAACTCGCCCTCCACTACAATCGGGTGATCACATCGGATATTGTCAATGAAGCCCGCGTCGGCTTTACGCGGATGCAATACAACTCGTACAACCTGGACCTTTCGGGAAAGTTGGGAGGCGGGGAATCGCTGGTGGGAATCCCGTGGCCCAACTACCTGGCTGGCTTCAGCCTGCAGCACTTTGCCGAGAGCACCAACATGACTGGCGTGGCCGACTTCGGTAACTCGGGGGCGGCTAGTCTGGCCCTCGATAACCAGTTCAGCTATGGCGACAACCTCACCTGGCAGCACGGACGCCACGTCGGCAAGTTAGGCGCGCAACTGTTTCGGGTGCAGAACAACTTCTACCAGAACAACTCCGCCGGCCTGCTGGGCGCCTTTAACTACACCGGCGCCTTCACAGGCAATCCAGCGCTCGGCGAGCAGGTCGGATACGACTTTGCCGACTTCCTGCTGGACTACTCCTCCAGCTACTCCGTCTCGCTGCAGACCGGAGACGTAGGCCAGCGGCAGTTCCGCCTCGGAGTCTTTGCGCAGGACGACTTCAAGCTGGCGGATAACCTGACCGTCACCTATGGCGTGCGCTGGGAGTTTGACCAGCCGATGGTCGAGGCTCACAACAAGCTGTCGGACATCGATCCCACCACCGGCGCCCTTGAACTGGCCGGCGTGAATGGGAATAGCCGGTCGATTTACAAGCCCACGTATGGCGACTTCGATCCGCGCGTCGGATTTGCATGGAACCCGGACCTGCTCAGCAGAAAGCTGGTGGTGCGCGGCGGTTTCGGCGTTGTTGGTTTTATGGACTACAACCTGCTGCATCCGCATACGGGAAATGCCCCATTCGATATTGCGATTGCCGCGACGGCAAACCTTCCCTCGGCAGCGGCCTCCGGATCCCCCTTTTTGGTAACCAACGGTTTTGGCGCCATTGGCGCCAGTCCCACGGGCGTCTCCTTCAATGCCTGGGGCGCCTTGAAGCCGATGTGGGAGCCGCAGTTTACCTTGGTGGCGGAATATGCCATCAACAGCAAGCAGAGCGTCACTGTGGCCTATGTCGGCAATATCGCGCAGCATCTCGGCGATGTGCGCAATATCAACCAGGAGACTCTGGTGGGTACGCCAACGAGCGCGGCGTTCAACTCCACCGTGGTTGCCACCCCGAAGGGAAATGTCGCCATTGGCACCAACCCAGTGCAACTGTACGAGTCGGAAGCCTACTCCAACTTCAATGCCGGCGAGGCAACCTACCGGCTGCGGCCGACGAACGGTCTTGAGTTTCAGGTGAATTACACCTACTCCAAGGCGCTGGGCGATACGTCGGGACTGGTTGAGGTCAACGACAACAACATTGCCGGGAACAACCCTCAGAACAACTTCTGCCTGCGCTGCGAATACGGGCCCTCGGCCAGCGACAGCCGTCACATGCTGAACAGCATGTGGGTCTACGATATGCCCTTCGGACGCGGCAAGCCGTTTGCGGCGGAGATCCCAAACTGGCTCGATGAAGTGATGGGCGGATGGAAGGTCGCGGGCAGTGCGGTCATGTTCTCGGGGCAGCCAAATACCATTACCGCAAACGGCAGCAGCGGGGCCATTGGCGCAGGACTGCTCCGCGCCAACCATTACCGGAAGATGAAGATCGCAGGCCGTAAGGATGGCTGGTTTGAAACCACCGGTGGCGGTTCCTATGCGCCCGATCCGGGGCTGAATGGCTCCGCAACCTTTCCCTACAGCATTGTCATCGCTGGCGGATGGGGTAAAGACCCTTCGGCAACGCACTCGGGTCAGGTGGGTGCCGGTTGCGGCCTTTCCGGGGTGGACGACGGTGTCTGCGCTTACGGTCAGCCGGCTCTTTCTCCGGTAGGCAGCGCGCCCATCTTCGGCACTGCCAGCGTTGGTTCGGAGCGCGCCCAGGGCTTCCGCCAGGTGGACGGCGCGCTGGAGAAGACTTGGAAGCTACAGGACGCCCATAGGTTGATGTTCCGGGCAAATGCTTACAATGTGGGCAACATTGTGAGCTATAACAACGAGGGACGCACCACGGGAGGCGGCTCCTCTTGGGGGTATGTTCGGAGCACACGCTCCGAACCCCGTCAACTGGAACTGTCGCTGAAGTACCAGTTTTAGGGAACCGCAAGTCTCTGTTTTGGCGGGGAACGGAAACTCTGGAACCGCTCTCAGGCCTTTCAGTCTCTCGGGCTGATCAGGCGGCGTGGCTAAAGCCGCGCCCGCTCAAAAACATGGGCGAAGCAACTTGTGCCGGCAGAAGCGCTTATTCACTGGCGGCCGGGGCATTGCCACGTTCTATGGTTGTGCCGATTCATCCGATTTCGTATCTGTTGCTTTGGCGTTCATTCCTTCCAGGGTGAAGAAGAAAGTGGCGCCCTTGTCGAGTTCCGCATGCGCCCATATCTCGCCGCCGTGCTTGCGGACGATGCGTTGCACCGTGGCCAGGCCCACACCGGTGCCTTCAAACTCATCGGCCCGGTGAAGCCGCTGGAAGACCCCGAAGAGCTTGTCCACATGCTTCATTTCGAAGCCGACGCCGTTGTCGCGCACGAAGATCGCCGCACGGCCGTCCATCTCCATCATCCCCACTTCGATCACGGCGGGGGTACGCTGACGCGTGAACTTGATCGCATTGGAAAGCAGATTCTGAAAGACGTTCAGCATCAACGTGCGATCGCAGGCAAGCACAGGCAAAGCGCCGATCTTCCATTCGATCTCTCTTCCCTGCCAATCCTGGTGGAGCACGAGCATGACTTCTTCCACAAGATTTGCCAGGTTGGTGGGGATAAAATGCAACGCTGCGCGGCCGCAACGCGAGAATTCCAGCAATTCGTCCACCATCTGCCCCATGCGCTTGGCGCTGCGCTGGACCTTCTCGATGTAGTCGCACGCCTTGGGGTCCAATTGGCCGCCATACTCATGGACCAGAAGGGCGGCAAAGCCGTTGACGTGGCGCAAGGGCGCGCGAAGGTCGTGCGAAATGGAGTACGAGAACATCTCAAGTTCCTTGTTGGATGCCTCCAACTGCGCGGTCCGTTCCTTCACTCTCCGGTCCAGTTCCAGGTTGTGCTCGCGCAGGCGAGCATCCTCCAAAGCCAACTCTCTGTTTCGCCGCTCCACGCGGCGTACCCGTGTGTGATAGACGCTCAAGATGGCCGCCAGAACCAACAAGCCAACGATCGTGCGGAACCACCACGTGGCCCACCAGGGCGGCAGAACCACGATGCGCAACTGCGCTCCTCTTTCGCTCCAGTCCCCCCGGTTCAAACAGGCCTGTACGCGGAAGACATAGGTTCCTGGAGCCAGAGTGGTATAGGTGGCGGAGCGCCGCGTGCTGTCGGTTTGGTTCCACTCCGTCTCCAATCCCTCCAGCTTGTAGCGGTAGCGAATGCGCTCCGGGTTGGTAAAGCTGAGGGCGGAAAACTCCAGAGAGAAGATGTTCTGCCGATGCGATAGAACGATCGAGTCCGTGCTGTTGATCGGCTGTTGCAGCGGAGAGTTTCCAGCAAAAGGCACCTGTTTCCCGAATAATAGAAAGTCGGTGAGAACAACAGACGGAGCGTAAACTTTTTCCACCATCTTGTCGGGAAAGAAGGAGACGACTCCCGCGTACGAGTTGAAGAACATCTCACCGGATGGGCTCTTGGAGGCCGAGGCATAGTTGTAGAACTCATCTCCCGCCAAGCCGTCGGCAACGTAGTAATTCTTGAATACCTTCTTGCGCGGATCGAATTGCGACAGCCCGCCGCTGGTGCCGATCCATAAGTTGCCCGTCGCATCTTCCAGGATGCTGTTCAAGAAAGCACTGGGCAAACCGTCGCGTTGGGTGTACGTGGTAAACGAGCCGCTGGCGGTATCGAGCCTGTTCAAGCCTTCTTCGGTTCCAGCCCACACGGTTCCGGACCGGTCCACGCGAACCGCATTCACCTGGTTGCCTCGCAAGTTCCCGGCAGCCTCGTTTCCGCGGTAAATGGTGAATTTTCCGGTGGCGGGATCGAGTTTTCGCAACCCGGTCTCCAGGGTGCCCAGCCAGAGGGAACCATGCGCATCTTCGGCGAGGGCGCGATAGCGAATCCGCCCTTCCCCTGGCGCTTTGAATTCCTGAAATTGCTCGGTTTGCGGATTGAAGCGGCACAATCCATTTTCTGTACCGGCCCACAGGGCGCCCTGGTGATCGACTAGCAGAGCCAGAACCGTGTCGTCGCACAAGCTATGAGGGTCATCCGGGCTGTGACGATAGGCCTTAAACGTCCCACTCTTTGCATCGAGGCGGTTGAGCCCCCCATCGAGGGTTCCGAACCACAGATCGCCGCGAGCATCCTGGGCGACGGAAAGGACCCAGGTGCTGGACAGGTTGCCTGCGCCTCCCGCCTTGCGGTAGAAGGTGAACTTGCCGGTTTTCCGATCGATGCGGGTAAGCTGACTGATGCTTCCTACCCACATCGTGTCGCTCCGGTCGACAAATACCGCCGAAGCGTAGTTGGAGTCCAGGCTGTTCGGATTCCCCTGCTCGTGCTGGTAACGGGTGAAGGGCAGCGGTTTTCTTTGAAAGTGATCGACGCCGCCGCCGGTTGTCCCCACCCACACGTTGCCTTCGTGGTCTTCGTACATCGACACAACCTGATCCGAAACCAGGCTGGCGGGGTCGCTGGACTGGTTGCGATAGCGCACGAAGTGGCCGCGTTCGCGATCGAGTTTGAGGACGCCGTTGTTTGCCGTGCCCAGCCACAATATGCCGTCCTCATCCTCATAGATCGTGCGCATTCCGGGCAGGGTGGCGGCATCGGAACTCTTGGTTCCAAAGGAATAGTAGATGAGCTTGTTCCTACCCCGATCCACCAGGGCCAAGCCATCCCCGAACGAGAAAGCAACCCAGATTCTGCCGGTATGGTCTTCGCAGAGCGAAATCTCCGAGTGCGGGCGCTCCGCGGCGGTTCGCGCCGGCAGCGGAATATGGTGAGTGACCCTGCCTGACCGGTGATCGAATATATCCAGGCCTGCGGTCGTTGCAACCCAGAACGTACCGTCTCTGCCTTCCAGCGTCGCGCGGATCGCATCGCTGCTCAAACTGGCCGGATCGCCATTTCTGTGCTGGTAGCGAATCGTCTGTCCGGTGGCCGGGTCCAGCCGGTTGAGGCCGTGGTTCGTGGAGAGCCAAAGCATTCCCTCGCGGTCCTCGGTGATGTGTGAGACCCAGCCCTCGAAGTCTGCGGCAGGAAGCCGGTAGTGCGTGAATACCTCCGTTGCCGGATTGAGCCGGTCGAGAGATTGGTTGGACCCCACCCAAAGCTGCCCCTCGCGGTCCTTGAAGAGTGAGTAAATGTAACTGCCACTCAGGCTGTTCGGATTGTTGGGGTCATGCCGGTACTCGCGCAAGCGATACCCGTCATAGCGTTGCAGACCATCTTGCGTGCCCAGCCACAAGAAGCCCTTATCGTCCTGAACGATCTGAGCTATCCGGCCATGTGAGGATGCGGCCCCAAAGGCGACGTGCGTGAAGCGAACGTCTTTACCCTCGGAGATGGGAAGCCGAATCGGCTCCTGGGCGCGGGCGGCGAGCACCATGCAGAAGCAGGCGCAAAGCAGGACGATGCCGAGAAATGAAAAGGCCTGCGGGTCGCGAAACGAAAACTCCCGTGGCGAACAAATTGGCTCCGCATTTGCCGCGCACCGATCCATCGATCCCTCTCATGCCTCGGCAGAATGCAGGCTGGCGCCGGTAGGCGGTTTCAAGTGTAACAACATGAGCCTGCATCGCCCATGCGTCCCCCGAATTGTAGAATCGCAGCCCTGCGCCGAAAACCTTTGCGCCTTCGCGTGCAACGCGGTTGGGGCATCCGGCCATCCCGCCTCGCCCCGATGCCATGACGGACATGCTCCCTGTTTCGCCCTCCCTGCAACCGGTCTCACCGGACGACTCATCCCGACCATCTCGATGCATCCGATTCACGACGAAATCCGCGCAGGCCGAAACAGCCAAACAAAACGAACCGCATCCCCGGCTCGAACTTGGCTGTGGCCGCGCGATCCGCACTTCTCGGCAGTGGTTTCGCGCGCAGCATTCGCCAGCGAGCATGGCCTGTTCAGGCAGGCAAGAGAGCGCGTTGTGTTCGAAACTTCTCGGCAAAGTCGGATGTACTCAGCGGGCGGCTGAAATGGAACCCCTGAATCGCATCGCAGGCCAGCGATCGCAGCAACTCCAGTTGCTCCCCCGTCTCAACGCACTCGGCAATTACCTCCATGTCGAGAAGCTTTGCAATGTTGATGATCGCCGCAGTCAGCATGGCGTCTCGCTTGTCGGTCAAGATCGAGCGCACAAACGATTGGTCGATCTTCAACTTGGAAAAGTGGAATCGCCTCAAGTAACTCAGACCGCAGTATCCGGTGCCGAAGTCGTCGATCACCAGGTTGGTCCCCAGTTCGCTCAGCCGCTGCAGCAGAGGCGTCAGGACGCTGGCATTGGAGATCAACAGGGTTTCCGTCACCTCCAATTCAAGGTACTGCGGGGCAAGGCCTGTCTCATCCAGGGTGTCTTGTATGATGCAGAGCAAAGACTCATCGCGAAACTGCACGGCGGAAACATTGACCGCCATCACCAGCGGTGCTATGCCCTCCTCTTGCCATTGCCGGGTTTGCGCGCAAGCCGTCTGGAGAACCCATTTGCCGATGCGAACGATCTCTCCGATGCACTCTGCCATCGGTATGAACTTACTCGGTGGAACCATCCCCAGCCGGGGATGTCGCCAGCGAAGCAGAGCCTCGGCGCCCACGATCTTTCCCGTGGAAAGATCCAGTTGGGGCTGATACTCGAGGAAGAACTGGCCGAGGTCGAGGGCTCTGCGCAAATCGTGTTCCAGCGTCAATCGCTCCAATGCCTGCCCATGCATATCTTCTGTAAAATGGCGCAACTCATTTCGGCCGCTTTCTTTGGCACGGGCGAGGGCGATATCCGCATTTCTGAAAAGCGTTTCGGCGTCCCCGCCATTGTCCGGGAAGAGACTGATCCCGACGCTGCACGTGGTAGAAAGAGAAACTCCATGGACACAGATTTCGGAGGAGATCGTCCTGCGGATTCGATCAGCCGCGATGACGGCATCCGTGCTGTCCTTTACGGTATCCAAAACTACCAGAAACTCGTCGCCGCCCTGGCGGGCCACGGTGTCGCATTCTCGGGCGCATCTCCTCAAGCGTTCGGCAACCTGCTGCAGAACCAGGTCTCCGGCGGGATGCCCGAGCGAGTCGTTGACATCCTTGAAATTATCCAAATCGACAAACAATAAAGCGACCTTACTTGAGTCCCGCCGCGCGCCGGCAATGGCCTGCTCCAGACGATCCTGGAGAAGTGCCCGATTGGGCAGTCTGGTAAGAGAGTCATGATAGGCGAGGTAACGAAGCTGCTCCTCGCTCCTCTCCAATTCCCGCTCCGCCAATTCCCGCCGCAGCCTCTCCGCCCGCTCTTTCAGCGCGCGGCGCACAGACGAACTCAGGCGCGCCATGCGCTGTTTCAGCACATAGTCGGTCGCCCCAACCTTCAGACTCTCCACTGCAATATCTTCGCCAAGCGTGCCGGTGACAAATATGAAGGGGGTGTTGGGACAGGTTGCTACGGCAATTGCCAGTGCTTCCAGACCATTGAAGGAGGGAAGAGCATAGTCGGACAGAATCAGATCCCATTCCCCGCTTTCCAATGCGCGCACAAAGTCCGCTTGGGTTTCGACCGGGGTGATCTCACAGTTCAGATCCTCTTTTTCGAGCAGGCTCCGCACCAGTTCAAGGTCAAACTCATTATCTTCCAGATGAAGAATTCGAGTCCGTCGGCTTGTGCTCTCAGATTCGCTTTGCTGGATGGTTGACATCGTAGCCCTCTGCAAGTGAGCCGGGTTCCAGTCGTTCATTCACAACTGCCCAAAACTTTCCCGCCGTCCTCACGGCATCGAAGAATCCGGTGAAATCGACCGGCTTCACAACGTATGCATTGGCGCCCAGGTTGTAGCACTCAGTCACGTCGGGGCCTTGTCGCGAGGACGTGAGCATCACTACCGGCAGATGCTTCAGGTCCGGATCGCCTTTGATGTGGCGCAGTACCTCGATGCCGCTCACTTTCGGCATCTTGATGTCCAGCAGGATGACCGCGGGTTGACATCCGGCTTCGATCGGGATCTGGAGGCGGTCAAGTACTTCGCTGCCGTCTCGCATGACGACCACGCGATTGGCCAGATGAATCTCCTGCAGGGCGGCGAGCGTCAACTCGACGTCTTCATCGCTATCTTCAACCAGCCAGATTGGTCGCAGCAGACTCATCGTATCCTCCGTCGACTCTGCAGACAGGTGGCAGAGAGAATTGAGATAACTCGCACTCCTACGGCGCCCTCCACTCATCCTGGGCTGCCGTGCCGCGCCACGGCGTGGCGGCGAATCCCAAAGCCAATTCCTCTTCCCTCAAATTGTTGTGTCCCAAAGATGATTTGTGTGTTTGGAACAACCAATTGTAGCTCCCCCGCTGAATCTGCGGGCGAAAACATCGCGGCGAGAGTGCCAAAAGTTTGGGGCAGGGATGAATTTCCATCCAAATACACTTAGGCGTGTTCTTTGCTCTGTCGCCCGCCGTTCCTGAACTTATCGGA
This sequence comes from uncultured Occallatibacter sp., assembly GCA_964571165.1. Lineage (GTDB taxonomy): Bacteria > Acidobacteriota > Terriglobia > Terriglobales > Acidobacteriaceae > Telmatobacter. Next base: position 25,939 of record CAZNAW010000043.1, read on the forward strand.
ACACATTCGGAAGAGTAGCTATCCCGCCAGTAAGCCGTTCCTGGGGCATCGGCTCAGGCAAAGGGATTGATCGCACCGGGCGATTCGTCCGGACATCTCGTGAGGTCGGACCAGCCGGTGGCGCACGCCTGAAAATGCATCTTCTTCATTTTGGCTTGAAGCTGCGCCGCCACCGAAGTCAACCTGCCGGTCATTCCGGAGGGTGTCGCGGACATGGTTGACTCGACCCACGGCGAGCTTCGCAAGCCGAGCACAGCGGCTGGCAAGACGAGGAAGATCGCCGCAGACCTGGACGCCAGGTTGCAGCGTCGGACCGAGCTCGAAAACAAAAACAAGGAGAAAAATAAAAACTGGCGCCAAGAGGCGCCAAATACTCCGGATACCCGGTAGGGGTATCTGAGGCTATTTACCTGATTTTAAAGGATTCTTTGGTGGACCTGATCGGGATCGAACCGATGACCTCTTCCATGCCATGGTGAGCACGGAAACGCAAATTATAGACGGCAAAGCACTTACAA
>CAZNAW010000044.1:0-24735 GCA_964571165.1 uncultured Occallatibacter sp.
GCGTGATGGAGAAGTGCAGCTACTGCGTGCAGCGGATTTCGGCGGCCAAGATCGAGGCCGACAAGGAGAATCGCCCAGTTCGCGACGGTGAAATCGTGACCGCGTGCCAGCAGGCTTGCCCGGCCTCGGCCATTACCTTCGGCAACATCAACGACAAAAAGAGCCGGGTAGCAAAGCTGCAAGATGACGAGCGCAGCTACCAGGTGCTGGCCGATCAGAATACGCGTCCGCGGACGACGTATGTGGCCGCAGTGCTGAATCCGAATGAGGAACTGGAAGAAGCCCCGGTGGAACACGCACCGGTGAAGGGTTGAGAGGCTCGATCTGCCCATGGCAACAAGCGAAGTAAAACACCACCCGATGATCGACCCCGCGACCGGCGAGTACCGGGTGATTGCGCCGGGTCAGACCTTCAAGTCGGTCACCGAAAAGATCACGCGCATCGTGCTGACGCCCGACACGCCGCTGGGGTGGTTTGCGCTGTTCGGCGTGGGCGGCGCCGGGGCGACCATGCTGCTGGTCGCGGTGACGTGGCTGTTTCTGAAAGGCACCGGAATCTGGGGTGTAACGCAGCCGGTGGCATGGGGCTTTGCCATCATCAACTTTGTGTGGTGGATCGGCATCGGGCACGCGGGGACGCTGATCTCCGCCATTCTGCTGTTGTTCAAGCAGGGCTGGCGCAACTCGATCAACCGGTTCGCCGAGGCGATGACGATCTTCGCCGTGGTCTGCGCCGGCATGTTTCCACTCATTCACGTAGGCCGTCCGTGGGTGGCTTACTGGATGCTGCCGTATCCCAGCACGATGAACGTGTGGCCGCAGTTCCGCTCGCCGCTGATGTGGGACGTGTTCGCGGTCTCGACCTACGCGACCATCTCGGTGGTGTTCTGGTACATCGGCATGGTCCCGGACTTTGGAACGATGCGTGACCGCGCGCAGACCAAGATGGCCCAGTATCTGTATGGCATGGCGTCGCTCGGCTGGCGCGGATCAGTGCGGCACTGGATGCGCTATGAGACAGCATCGCTGCTGCTGGCCGGATTGGCCACTCCGCTGGTGCTCTCAGTGCACACGGTCATCAGCTTCGACTTCGCCGTAGCGGTTCTGCCGGGCTGGCACACGACGATCTTTCCACCCTACTTCGTAGCCGGCGCAATTTACTCGGGCTTTGCAATGGTGCTGACGCTGGCCATTCCGCTGCGCAAGTTCTATCACCTTGAGGGTCTGGTCACCGAGCGGCACATCGACAATATGGGCAAGGTGATGCTGGCGACGGGCTTCATTGTGGCTTATGGGTACGCGATGGAAGTCTTCATGTCCTGGTACTCGGCGTCGCACTGGGAAGCGTTCATGATGTGGAACCGCATGTTCGGGCCGATGGGGTGGTCGTACTGGGTGCTGATTACGTGCAACCTCGCGATTCCGTTGACAACCTTGTGGTCGCGCAAGCTGCGCACCTCGATTCCGTATATGTTTTTCATCTCCATTGTGGTGAACACGGGCATGTGGTTTGAGCGCTTCGTGATTGTGGTGACGAGCCTCTACCGCGACTTTCTGCCGTCGTCGTGGGGCACGTACCGCGCAACTCGGTGGGACTACGCAATCTATGTGGGCACGCTGGGATTGTTCACGGCACTGTTCCTGCTGTTCGTGCGCTTCCTGCCCATGATTCCGATGTCTGAGATTCGCATGATGCTGCCGGGGGCGAAGATCACGCCCAAGGCGATAGCGAAGGCTGGTGACTGATGCGCTTCTCCCATTGCCGTAACTCGAAACCGCAAACCTCGAGTGTCCTTTTCCTCAAGAAATGGACACCTTTGAAGAAGCTAGCAAGGGCATGTGAATTGGAGGAAGCGCTCTGATGCCTCCACGCGAAGGAACCTACGGCCTGCTGGCCGAATTCGATACGCCCGGCGATCTGATCAGGGCCGCGCAACAGGCGCGGCGTGACGGCTGGCGGCGGCTGGACTGCTACACACCGTATCCGCTGGAAGAGGCGGCCGAAGCCATCGGTTTCCACCGCAACAAGGTGCCGCTTGTGACGCTGGTGGGCGGATTGATGGGGTTGACAGCGATGTTCGGGCTTGAAGTGTGGGTCTCGGTGCTGGCATATCCGTTGAATATTGCGGGACGTCCGCTGTACTCGTGGCCGGCGTTTATTGTGCCCGCGTATGAGTGGACGATTCTGTTTGCGGGACTCTCGGCAGCCTTCGGGATGCTGGCGCTGAACGGTCTGCCGGCGCTCTATCACCCGCTGTTCAACGCGCCAAACTTCCGTGATGGGGCGACAACGGACAAGTTTTTCCTGTGCCTGGAGGCGCTGGACCCGAAGTTCGACCTGGTGGAAGCCAGGGCTTATCTCGAGAGCTTCCAGCCGGTTTCAGTGGTGGAGGTGGAGTACTGATGGAAGTGAGCCGCCTCAATCCGATGAGTAGGACGCTTGGGCGAATTGCAGCCTCGGGCAGCATGGCTGCGTTGCTGCTGATTGCGGGTTGCCGGCAGGATATGCACAACCAGCCGAAGCTGATTCCGCAGCGGGGTTCGGAGATGTTTGCCGACCATCGCGGAGCGCGTCCGCAGGTGGTGAATACCGTGGCGCGCGGCCAGTTGCGCGAGGATAGCTACTTTTATACCGGTGTGGTGCAGGGCGCGAACGGCTATCGCGAAGAGCAGAATCTGATGCCTTTCCCGGTGACGCTGGAAGTGCTGAAACGCGGGCAGGAGCGGTTCAACATTTATTGCTCGCCATGCCACTCCCGGGTGGGCAACGGGCTGGGCGCGATTGTGGAGCGGGGCTACAAGCCGGCCGCCAATTATCACGACCAGGTGCGCTTGTCGCAGCCCATTTCGCATTACTTCTATGTGATGACGCACGGCTACGGGGCCATGCCGGACTACGCGGCACAAGTCACGCCGGTGGATCGCTGGGCGGTGGCGGCTTATATACGCGCGTTGCAGTTGAGCCAGGCGGCGACAGAGAAGGATGTGCCGGCCGGCGTGCAGGTGAGAAACCTGAAGGATATTGCGAAAGAGAAAGACTTGCCGGAAGGTTTTGCCGAGCCTTGGTCGCTCCCTCCTACTGCGATCCAGGCCTATCCGCACGATGCAAAACAGGGCACACCGGCTATGGCTCCGGCCAATCCGGCTGACCCGGCAATCAACATTCCCGCAAGCAAACCGGCCCCGGCGGCCGCGCACTAAGGAAACAGAAGAATGGCTCACGAGACTCATGCCAACACGCTTCCCGCAGAGTTAGGCGCCCCGGCTTTTGTTGACGCCTGGAAGACGCGTGCGCTGGCCATCGGGATGGTATCTTCGGTCATCGCCGCAGCGTTGGGCTTTGGGGACGGGCACGGTTTTGACATCGACCATGTGCTCAGAGCCTGGCTGCTGGGCCTAGTGCTCACCTTTGGTTTTGCCGTGGGCGGACTGGCCTTGCTGATGGTGCAGTACTGCACGGGCGGCAAGTGGGGCCTGCTGTTGCGGCGGCCTCTGGAGGCGATGAGCCGCACGCTGCCGCTGGTGTTCGTCTACTGGGTGGTGGTTGCGCTGTCATTGAAGAAGCTTTACCTGTGGGCCGCGGTAGACGATGTAAGCGCGGCGCTGAAATCGGGATGGATCAACGAGGCGCAGGCGCACGCCATCGAGTTCAAACGGCAGATGCTGAATCCGACAGCGTTTGTTGTGGTTGGTTTGATCTGCTTTGCGATCTGGGCCTACTACACCTGGCGGCTGAATCTTCTGGGACTTCAACGGGATGCGGCTTCCCCCGCTACCACGCCCGAGTGGATCAAGCGATTTGAAAACATCAGCGGTCCGGGCATCATTGTGTATGCCATCACCATGTCCGCTGCTGCCATTTATTGGGTCATGTCGCTTGATCCCACGTGGTACTCGTCGGTGTATGGCCTGCTGTTCCTGGTTGGGCAGGGTTACCAAGTGCTGGCGCTGGGGATTATTGTCGCGATATCGCTGTCAAAGGGTGAACCCTTTCATACCATTCTGCGGCAGACCGAACAGCACGACCTGGGCAAGTTCACCTTTGCGTTTGTGATGCTGAATATCTACCTGGCCTTCTCGCAGTTCCTGATCATCTGGTCGGGCAATCTGCCGGAAGAGATTCCGTGGTATCTTGACCGCTTCCAGGGCGGCTGGGGCGTAATCATTACGCTCGACTTTATCTTCCACTGGCTGATTCCGTTCACGCTGTTGCTGTCGCGAGATTTGAAGCGCAACAAGAAGCGGCTGGTGCGCGTGTGCCAATGGATGATTTTCGCCAAGGCCTTTGACCTGTTCTGGCTGATTGAGCCGAACTTCAAGGATGCGGCGCGCAACCTACATTTCAGTTGGGGGATTCTCGAGTATGTGGCCGTGCCAGTGGCGATGACAGCCTTCTGGGTTGCCTTCTACTGCACGCGATTGAAGACGCGTCCGCTGGTGCAGACCAACGATCCGCATGTTGCGGAGATTCTGGAGGCGGAACATGCCCACGCATAGTAACGACGGTTCAGAGAACGATTCGGGGCACGATATGGGGCAGGAGCCGGAAGATCACGCGCCGGAAGAGATAGACGCAGCCGCAGGCTACGAGCGGAGCGACATCCGCATCTCGGGCATCGTGGTGTTTCTTACCGCGCTTGCCATCTTTGTGGCCGTGACAGGGTTGCTGTGCTACGGGATCGGCAAGGTGATCAATGCGCAGATGAACAAGGAAGACGGGCCCAACAGCAAGTGGACCAGGACAGTGGATATCCGCCAGCTTGGCAATCTGCCCAACAGCCCCGAACTGCAGCAGAAGGTAGCGGAAATAACCCAGAGTTTTCCTACGCCGCGTTTACAGACCGACGACGGCAATCAGGATATTGCTGATTTGCATGCGCGGGAAGATCTGCTACTGGAGAACTACAGCTGGGTCGACCCGACGCAGGGCTCGCCGCGGCGAGTGAGGATCCCGATCGAGCGGGCGATGGAGTTGATTGCAGAGCGCGGGTTGCCGGTGGCGCCGCAGGCGGATCATGCGCCGCTGTTGACCGGGGACACGAAGCCGGTGGTGGCGGTGCCCTTAACCAGTGGGTTTGCGCGCACCGGGTATGAGCAGGACGAGGCACAGGCAGAGGCGGTTGCCGGGCGGCGCAAGTAGAGGGTGCTGAACGGAGCGGCATGTTGAGAGTTGCGGTTTCCCGGGTCTCAAAGTCGAGATTTGGGGCATCCAGCATTTGTGGGCTGGACTTGATCCAAGGACATCCGCTACAGACGGGAAGTGGGAAACATGCAGAGAGCTGGGACAATCCGGAGAAGATGGTGGGACGCGGCGCTGGCCGTGGCGGCCACATTGGGACTGAGCGTGTTTGCGTTTTCTCCGGCGGCACGGGCGCAGGTTTCAGGTTACGGCGAAAAACTGATGGGGCCGGTCAATGACAAGCCGCCGTCAATTCTGAATGGCGTAGGGATTGCTCAACGGCTGAATGAGCAACTGCCGCTCTCGCTGACCTTTACCGATGACGCGGGCAAGCAGGTGCAGCTGGCGAGCTACTTCGGCAAGCGGCCGGCAATTCTGGCGCTGGTTTACTACCAGTGCCCCATGCTGTGCTCAGAGGAGCTGAACGGCCTGACGGGCGCATTGCAGATGGTGGACGAGGTTCCGGGCAGGGACTTTAACGTGATCGTGGTGAGCATCGATCCCACGGAGGGAACCGACCTGGCGGCGGCCAAGAAGCGAAGCTACGTGAAGCGGTATGGGCATCCGGAGACGGCGGCAGGCTGGCATTTCATGACCGGCACGCAAGCCAATATCGACGCGCTGACCAAGGCGGTGGGCTTTGGTTATGTGAAGATTCCAGGTCCGGACGGTAAGTTGACACAATTTGCGCACGCCAGTTCGATCCAGATTGTGACGCCGGAGGGCAAGCTGGCGCAGTACTACATGGGCGTCGAATACTCGCCCAAGGATCTGCGGCTGGGGCTGGCAGAGGCGTCTTCAAATCGCATCGGCTCGCCGGTGGACAACATTTTGACTTACTGCTACCACTACGATCCGCAGACCAACAAGCACTCGCTGATCGTTGCGCGAATCGTGCAGCTGGGCGGGCTGGTGACGATGTTTTCGCTGGGTGGATTCATGCTGGCGATGTTCCGCCGGGATGCAAAGCATGACAACGGGCCTGGTTCAGGAACAACAGGGACAGGAACAAAGGTGAACGGATAACGGAATGAGCCACATCAGTCCAGTAATCTGGCAGTTTCTCGTCAAGTGGATGACGAACTTCGCGCTATTTCCGCCGGAGGCGTCGAAGATTGCGCCTCAGATGGACGCGCTGCTCTTCTTCATGGTCCTGGTGAGCCTGATCGGACTCACCATTGTGGTTCTGCTTGTCACCAGTTTCTCGATTCTCTACAGCAAGGAGCGGCATCCAGTTGCAGTGCAGGTGGAGGGCTCCACGCTGCTTGAGGCCACATGGACGATCATTCCGCTGGGGCTGTTCCTCGTGATGTTTGTGTGGGGTGCGCTGATCTATTTCCGCGTCTTCACGCCGCCCGCCAACGCCATGAATATTTACGTGGTGGGGAAGCAGTGGATGTGGAAGGCGGAGCATCCGGGTGGGCAGCATGAAATCAACTCACTGCATGTGCCGGCGGGCCGCGCGGTGCAGTTGACGCTGATTTCGCAGGATGTGTTTCACAGCTTTTCGATTCCCGCGTTTCGGGTGAAGCGCGAGGCGATTCCGGGCCGCTACACGACGGTGTGGTTTGAGGCCACAACGCCGGGGACGTATCACCTTTTTTGCACGCAGTATTGCGGGACCTCGCACTCGGCGATGATTGGCGACATTGTGGTGTTGACGCCGGAGGACTACAGAAAGTGGCTGGCGGAGTCGACCAGCGGAGCGTCGCTGGCGCAGAACGGAGAGCGGCTGTTTGCCAGCCTGAGCTGTGCGGCGTGCCACAACGCGAGGCCGGATGCGCGCGGGCCGAGTCTGGCTAACGTGTATGGTGCGAAGCTGACGCTCACCAGCGGACAGGCTATCACCGCCGACGATGCTTATCTGCGCGAGTCAATCCTGAATCCATCGCAGCACGTGACCCAGGGCTATGCGCCGATCATGCCCACATATCAGGGGCAGATCAGTGAGGAAGGGGTCATCGCGCTGGTTGAGTACATCAAGAACCTCAACTCCGACTACCGAATCCAGCAGACGACCAACACGACCGATCTTCTGCCGGGGAGCGAAGGGGCGCCGCAGCGACCGGCGGCCGGAGCCGCGGGACAGAAGCCCGCCAGTCAAGGGATGGTGAAGCAATGAGCGCTACAATTGTCAGTCTTCCCGACCAGTCCACAGCCAGAATTCCGAAGGTAAACTTTCTCACGAAAGAGAACGGCCTTTTGAGCTGGCTGCTAACCGGCGACCACAAGCGGATTGCGATTCTTTACCTGATTTCGATCACGTTTTTCTTCTTTATCGGCGGGGCGCTTGCGGGGCTGATCCGGCTGGAGTTGCTGACGCCGCAGAGCGATCTGATGGCCACCGACACCTATAACAAGGTGTTCACCATGCATGGCGTGGTGATGATTTTTCTGTTTCTGGTGCCGTCAGTGCCGGCCACGCTAGGCAATTTTCTGATTCCGCTGATGCTGGGAGCCAAGGACCTGGCTCTGCCCAAGGTCAATCTTTTGAGCTGGTATCTCTACGTGGTGGGCGGCATCCTGGTGCTGGTGACCATGATTACCGGTGGCGTGGATACGGGCTGGACATTCACCACGCCGCTCTCGACGCACTATGTCAACACCAATGTGCTGACCACGGGCCTGGCGGTTTTCGTTGCCGGATTCAGTTCGATCTTTACCGGGCTAAACTTCATTGTGACCATTCACAAGATGCGTTGTCCGGGGATGACGTGGTTCCGGATGCCGCTGTTTGTGTGGGCTCACTACGCAGCCAGTATCCTCATGGTTCTGGGTACGCCGGTGCTGGCTATCGCCATCGTGCTGGTGGCTCTTGAGCGGACCATCGGGATCGGCGTCTTCGACCCGGCCAAGGGCGGCGATCCGCTGCTGTTCCAGCATTTGTTCTGGTTCTACTCACACCCGGCGGTATACATCATGATCCTGCCCGGCATGGGCGTGATCTCTGAGGTGATTTCCACCTTTAGCCGCAAGCGGGTCTTCGGTTATACGGCAGTGGCTTTCTCGTCGGTGGCCATCGCGGTCTTCGGGTTTTTTGTGTGGGCGCACCACATGTTCATCATGGGCGTATCGAACTATGCGGTGCTGGTGTTCAGCCTGCTGACAATGCTGGTTGCGGTGCCCTCGGCCATCAAGATTTTCAACTGGACGTTCACGCTCTACAAGGGTTCCATCACCTTTGAAACGCCGATGCTCTATGCGTTCGGGTTCATGGGGCTGTTTACCATCGGCGGGTTGACGGGCGTGTTTCTGGGCACCTCCGGCACCGACATTCACCTCACGGAAACCTACTTCATCGTGGCCCACTTCCACTTCGTCATGGTGGGCGGCATGTTGATGGCGTTTCTCTCAGGCATCCACTTCTGGTGGCCAAAGATCACCGGGCGCATGTATCCGGAGAAAATCTCGCAACTGGCGGCGGTGGTCACGTTCATCGGGTTCAACTTCACGTTCTTCCCGCAGTTCATTCTGGGCACACTGGGCATGCCGCGGCGCTATGCGGCTTATCCGCCGGAGTTTCAGATTCTGAATGTATTCTCGACCGCCGGCGCTACGATCCTGGGCGTTGGCTACCTGTTGCCGGTGCTGTATCTGACGTGGTCGCTGAGGTACGGCGAGATCGCGGGGAACAATCCCTGGCAGGCGACGGGGCTGGAGTGGCAGATTCAGTCGCCGCCTCTGACGGAGAACTTTACTGAGATTCCAATCATGGACCACGAAGCCTACGACTACGAGTGGCTAGAAAACCAGAATCTGGCCCGCCAGAAAGCGAAAGAGGTAGCCAGTGTCGGATAGCTCAGCGATTGCACATGGCGCACCGAAGGCCGCTCATGACGAACATCCGTCGTACCAGCGCCACCATTTTGAATCCGTGGAGCAGCAGGCGGATGCGGCCGGCTTTGCGATGTGGCTGTTCCTGCTCACGGAAGTCATGTTTTTCGGCGGGTTGTTCACCGCCTATCTCATTTACCGCAACTGGTATTACCCGGCCTTTGTCGCCGGGTCGCATCAACTGGATGTGCGTTGGGGCACCCTGAACACGCTGGTGCTCATCATCTCCAGCTTCACCATGGCCATGGGAGTCTGGTGCGCGGAAACACGGCGCAGGAGCGGACTGGTTCTGTGCCTGATTCTTACGTTCATCCTGGGGTTGGGATTTTTGGGCATCAAGACCGTTGAGTACTCAGAAAAGATCGAGAAGCACCACGTTCCGGGCCTCCACTACAGTTTGCAGTCGTTCACCCATCCTGAGACAGACGCCGCAGCCGTCAAGGCGGGCGATAAGCCGCTGCCGCCGGATATGGCGCGCCACACCGAGATCTACTTTTCGCTCTACTTCGCCATGACCGGGATGCATGCGCTGCACATGATCATCGGCATCGGCATTCTGGGATTCATGATCTTCCGCGCCCGGGCCGGGGCTTACACCACAGGCCACGTTACGTTCGTTGAGAACTTCGGCCTCTACTGGCACTTTGTCGACATTATCTGGATCTATCTCTTCGCGCTGCTCTATTTGATCAGCAGACACGCATGAAGGACAGGACGGCATGAGCGAGCAGAAACAACACGACGAACAGGCACATCACATCGTAGGCCCCAAGGTCTATGTAACCATCCTTATCGCGTTGCTGGTGGGCACCGCGCTCACGGTATGGGCGTCGTTTATCGACCTGGGCTTCTGGAACCCCATCATCGCGATGGCCATCGCGACCACCAAGGCCACGCTGGTGGTGCTGTTTTTCATGCATGTGAAGTACAGCTCCAAGCTGACCAAGCTGACCGTCGGAGCGGGAGTTTTTACGTTTCTGGCGCTGGTCGGGATGACGCTGTCAGACTACATCAGCAGGGCCTGGGGGCGTTGGTAGGCTGTAAGCGAAACCCATTTAAACAAGGGGCTGCTCGATGGGGCGGCCCTTTTTGCCGGATTCGGGAAGGGCTTCGGTGATTCTCCAATTGGATTGACTACGCGGGTCTGACTCTTATAATCGGCTTTGCTTCAGCAAAGGAGTCCGCGGTGTGGCTGGATTTAAGAAAGACCGCTCTGATGGCGGCTGTAACTTTGGGACTTGTGAGTGTGCATTGCATGTTCCTGCCGGCCTGGGCGATGGGAACGGAGCAGGATTTTCAATGGCCGGCGGTTTCTTGTATCGTGGTCGGTCTTCTATTCGGTGCGCCCTTACCTGTCCTGATGGCGATGCTATACAAGACCGGAATCACGCCCGCAGTTTCGTGCAAGATGAGATACCTAGCGCTCACGACAGCAGCGATTGCGGGTGTATTCCTCGCACTGCCTAGATTCATCGGCTTGCTTCAGGCGGCTTATCGGAGCTTGCCGTATATCAATTCCTTTTCAGGGCCGACGGTGGCTGCCAGACTGGGTGGTTGGCTCGAGAACTTTTACTTCCCCTACGCATGGGATGCAGTGAAGTTTCTGGCGGATTTGGCCATTATTCTCTTCCTCCTGTTCCTTACGCCTAGGCAAGGCGAGTTATCTTCTCAAGGTGGAAGCGCTACTCGTGTAGTGAAACGAACTGCGCTGATTGCGACGATTATGGGCGGGTTGGCAGTGGTTCTAACCCTCTATGTACAGATCTATTCCGCTGTAAAATTCGCGCCTGCATTCATAGTTGGTTTGGGGACTCCTTATGGGCCTGCGACAAGGTGGCACTATATTCTTCGAGCCTCGACTCCAGTCATTCGGCTGTTGTTCTGGGTAGTGACTGCATGGATTGTCTACAAAAGCCTTCAAGTGTTGGTCGAAAATGAGCCAGTTGAAGAGATAAGAAGCGCGAAAGACTGACGGTTAACGATGCGAAGTCAGGCGGACTGATTTGCTCTCAGTGTCGAGCGGAAATGCTGTATAGAAGCTATGACTTATTGCAGGTGAATCCCATGCTCATCACCCCGCAAATTCCCGAAGAGCTTGCCCGCCTCGCCAGCCAGATCCGTGTCCAGATCCGGCGCGGAGGTCCGCCGCGCAAGGGCAGCCGCTGCGTCGTCTACTGGATGCAACGGGCCATGCGCATCGTGCACAATCCGGCGCTCGATGTGACGATTGAGGCTGGGAATCTGCTGGGGTTGCCGGTGGTGGTCTATTTCTCTGTGATTCCAAACTATCCGAATGCCAATCTGCGCCACTATCACTTTCTGGCGCAGGGGCTGCGGGATGTGGCTGAGGACGCACAGGAGCGAGGTGTGGGATTCGTGGTGCGGCGGCATCCGCATAACTCGCTGGAAGCGTTTCTGGACGAGGTTGAGGCAGCGCTGCTGATTGGAGATGAGAATCCATGCCGCGAGCCGGAACGGTGGCGGAGGGTGCTGGCCAGGCGGCTGAAGCTTCCTTTCTGGACGGTCGATGCCGACGTGGTGGTGCCGTCGCAGGTCTTTGACCGAAGCTTTGTGCTGCTGCATCACTTTCGCCCGCGCCTGAAGGCGGAGTTACCGAAATATCTGGTAGCCCCCGGCAAGATTGCTCCTCTTTACGAGTGGAAGCCTTGGAGAAAGCTGGAGAGCTTTCCGGTGGGGTCTCAGGTTTCCGGGCAGGAGATTACCGCGGGGTTTACCAAACTGGACCGGACGGTGGGGCCGGTGGACAGCTTTACCGGGGGTTCCCGCTCCGCGCTTCGGCGTCTAGGAGAATTTGTGAGCGGGGAATTGGCGGACTACGAGGAGAAACGGAATCATCCTGAAGTAAAGGGGACGAGCCGGTTGTCGCCTTTTCTCCACTTTGGAAACATTGGGCCGATCACGATTGCGTTGGCGGTCAAGGATGCGATGAAGCAGGGCAAGGCTCCGACAAGTGCGGGCGAGAAGTTTCTGGATCAACTGATTGGATGGCGGGAACTGGCGATTCTGTTTGTGCGCCACGAGCCTAACTATGACAACTGGGAGTGCGCGGCGCCGTGGGCGCGCAAGACGCTGACGGAACATGCCGGGGATGCGCGGCCGCATCGCTATAGTCTTAAGCAACTGGAGCGGGGTGAGACCGCCGACGAGCTATGGAACGCGGCCCAGCGGGAGATGGTGGATACGGGCTGGATGCATAACTACATGCGCATGTACTGGGCGAAGAAGATTCTGGAGTGGGCGCCGGCCCCGGCCACTGCCTTCGACTGGGCGGTGATGTTGAATGACCGGTATGAGTTGGATGGACGCGATCCGAATGGATATGCGGGGATTGCGTGGGCCATTGTGGGTCGGCACGACCGCCCCTGGTTCGACCGGCCGGTATTCGGGCTGGTGCGGCCCATGTCGGCAGCCTCGACGGCCAGGAAGTTCGACGCGGGATCGTATATCCGCCAGCACAGCTGCGGGAGCGACAAACTGGATTTGCGATAGGCCGGGAGCGGCGCGGCTGTAGCAGCCATCACATTCGGACCAATTCCTTGCGGGCCTATAATGGGCCACAATTCCATTCCCGGAAACTGCTTGTTTCACACCATGCAATCCATTGGATTCCGACAAATCCCCCTTGGACTTTGAGAGAGGGGAGGCTGGAGTCGGATTCTGGACGTGTGCGACGATGCAGTTTTCTGAACGGGTATGCGGAGAGCCTGATTCGAGGGGCGAAGTTGGACTGTGTGTTTCTCCGATGTGGAATGGCGGTCGGCGCGGCAGATGGGCAGGAGCACCGCTTGCGGCACTGGCGGTTGCGTTTGTGACGTCCATCGCGGCGCTGGCGCAAATTGCAACCACGGGACCGGTTGGTAGCCAAGGGATCAAGGCGCCGCAGCGGACGAATCTGCCTCCGAGGGTAATTCAGGCACAAAGATTTCTAGCTGAGCGAGGATGGCCTCAGAAGCGGGCCGGTTTGGGGCGTGTCGGCTGGCGCAGCCATGCGCCCATGTCTGGAGCGCAGGCACAGACGGCGGCGACTGCGTCATCCACCTGGCAGGCGCTGGGTCCAACGGCGGTGGTGACGCCGAACTATGGACTGGTGACGGGCCGTGTTTCTTCGATGACGCTGGATCCCTCTGACTCGACCGGGAATCGACTCTACTTGGGAACGACCGGGGGCGGAGTATGGGTGGCGCAGAATGCGGCGACACCCAACCCGGCGAATGTGATCTTTACTCCACTCACAGACACGGTGGCGGCCCTGACCGGCGCGCAAGATGCTTCGATCAGCATTGGGGCTTTGACGGTGCAGGCGGGCGGGACGGGCGTGATTCTGGCCGGAACCGGCGACCCGAACGATGCGCTGGACTCCTACTATGGGGCGGGGATTCTGCGATCGGCCGATGGGGGAAACACGTGGAGCCTGATCCAAAGCACGGCTGACCAACGTTGGAGCTTTGCGGGGGAAGGTTTTGCGGGGTTCGCGTGGAGCACGGTGAATCCGCAACTGGTGGTGGGTGCGGTTTCGCAGGCCTACGAAGGGACGCTGGTGAACGCGGCCCGACCACAGACGAGCTACGAGGGGTTGTATTACTCGACCGACAGCGGAGCCACGTGGAATTTGGCGATGATTACGGACGGAGGCGGCGCAGACGTGCAGGGGCCGACGGACGCGTTTGCGAGTCCTGACGGGAATGCCGCTACCTCGGTGGTGTGGAACCCGGTTCGGCAGATGTTTGTAGCCGCGGTGCGATTCCACGGCTACTACCAGTCGGCGGACGGGGTGACGTGGACGCGAATGACGGCGCAACCCGGCGCAGGGTTGACGACCCAGAGGTGTCCCACGAATTCCGCGGAAACGGGGTCGATCGCCTGCCCCATCTTTCGTGGGACGCTGGCGGTGAATCCGCAGACCGGCGACATGTTTGCCTGGACAGTGGATATCAACAACCAGGACCAGGGAATGTGGCAGGACCAGTGCGCGGTGAGCAGTGGCGCGTGCGCGAACCCAAACATCACCTTTGCCCAGCAGTGGAATACGGCAGCGCTGGAGACGAGCACCGTGGAAGGGGCCTCCACGATTGCCAACGGCGACTACACGCTGGCCCTGGCCGCAGTGCCCTCGCAACAGGACACGCTGCTGCTGGCGGGCGACGGTGACCTGTGGAAGTGCAGTCTGGCGATGGGCTGCACGTGGCGGAACACGACCAATGCGAGCACATGCATGAGCGCGCACGTGGCACCTTACCAGCATGTGCTGGCGTGGAACGTGGCCAATCCGCTGGAAATCTTTGCGGGCAACGACAGCGGGCTGTGGCGCTCGCTGGACGCCGTCGGAGAGACGGACCAGGTGTGCGCGGCGACCGATGCGAGCCACTTCCAGAATCTGAATGGAAGCCTGGGATCGCTGGCGGAGGTGGTGAGTATGTCGCAGGCGACCGTGACGCCTTACACGATGATGGCCGGGCTGGGCGTGAATGGGACCGCCGGTGTGCAGAGCAGCACGGGGCCGGTGGTCGATTGGCCGCAGATTCTGGGTGGAGACGGTGGGCCGGTGGCGATCGATCCGACGAACAGCGAGGACTGGTATGTGAACAACGGGGCGGGAGTTTCCATCTACCTTTGCGCGGATGCGGCTCTCTGCACGCCTGCCGCATTCGGCACCGGCCCGGTGGTGAATAACGCGGATGTGGGCGGCGATGGTCTGGCAATGACCACGCCAGCGCCGTTTCTTGTGGACCCGTTGGATGCGGCACAGTTGCTGATTGGGACTTGCCGGGTTTGGCGCGGGCCGGCCAACGGCATCGGCTGGAGTGGGGGAAATGCGATCAGTCCAATTTTGGACAGCGGGGCAACGAGTGTTGGGGCGGGGAGTGGCGGGACGGAGAACGCTTCCTGCAATGGAGATGCGCTGATTCGCTCCATGGCCGCGATGGCGCTGGTTGACGGCGGCGAAGTTGTGTATGTGGGCATGTTTGGCTCGGCCAACGGAGGAACGCAACTTTCTGGGCATGTTCTGCGGGCGACTGTGAATCCGGGCAGCGACTCGGCGCCTGTGTGGCAGGACCTGACGCGGAACCCGGTAACCAACGACAGCAATGCGCTGAATGCATACGGACTGGACATTTCAAGCATCTTCGTTGACACGCACGACCCGACCGGGCAGACGGTCTACATGACCGTGGAGGGGATACCGACCCAGCCGGAGGCGGTGCGCGTGGCGTATCGCTCCACCGACGGCGGAGCCCACTGGGCATCGCTCGTCGCCAATCTTCCCTGGGCTCCGGCCAACGCCCTGGTGGTGGACCCTCAGGACGCCAACACGGCCTACATTGCGACGGACGCGGGGGTCTATTTCACGCCACAGGTGGGGAACTGCGCGAATTTGCCGTCCAATTGCTGGTCAGCATTTGGAAGCGGACTGCCGCAGGCGCCAGTGGTCGGACTCAGCGCGGCTGCATCAGCGCAGGTGCTGGTTGCGGCCACCTACGGCAGAGGGTTGTGGCAGACTCCGCTGCGGACGGCGGGCACGGGCCTGACCACTGCGAACGCTAGCCCCGTTTCGCTGACGTTTGGTAGCCAGATGTTTGGCACTGCCGGCGCTGCGCAGACGGTGACCCTCACCAACACGGGGCTGTTTCCGCTGACATCCACCTCAATTGCAATGAGTGGGGACTTCAGCGAGACCGACGACTGCGTGAATGTGGCCGTGGCCTCGGGCGGGAACTGCACGATCCAGGTGACGTTTACGCCTGCCGCGACGGGCAGCCGGACGGGCCAGATGACCATCAGCGCCAACGTCAATGGCGGGCAGCTCACGGTGGATCTGAGCGGGACCGGCACGCCTTCGGGAGCAGTCAGCCTGACGCCCGCGAATGTGGACTTCGGACAGGTGGAGGTGGGGACCACTTCAGCCCCGTTGCAGGTGGAGGCCGGCAACAGCAGCGGAACGGCAGCCCCGATTACGGGCGTCACCATTACATCTCCTTTCAAGATCGCGAGTAACGCGTGCGGCACGAGCACGCTTGCGGCAGATACGGATTGCCAAGTGATGGTGGAATTTGCGCCCTCACAGGCGGGAGCGGTGACAGGAACCCTGACCTTCATCGATGGGGCCGGGACGCAGACCGTGGCGCTGAGTGGGACCGGGGCAACCGGGCCTACGGATAGTCTTGGGACCACGTTGCTGGGCTTTGCTGGAACGGTGGTGGGTGAGCTTTCAACGGCGCAGACGGTCAGCTTGACCAACGGCGGAGACCTGCCGCTGACTTCGATCGCAGTGTCGGTGAGCGGGGCATTCCAGATGTCGAGCAACTGCGGCACGCAACTGTCAGGGCACGCGAACTGCTCAATTTCAGTGGTTTTTGCTCCCAGCCAGTCGGGCCGCCAGACCGGGACGCTGACCGTCTCCGATTCGCTGCGGACGCAGACGGTGGCGCTGTCAGGAACAGGCGTGCAGCCGCCGGCGATCGGCGTCAGCCCGCCGAGCCTGAGCTTTGCGGGTCAGCAGGTGGGCGTGGCCAGCGCACCGTCGACGCTGACCGTGAGCAACACCGGCGGAGCGCCGATGGCCAATATGGGCTTCCAGATTACAGGCCAGGCGGCCAGCAGCTTTACCACTGGAGCGACGACGTGCGGGGCCGAGTTGACGAACGGAAACAGCTGCACGGTGCAGGTGATCTTTACTCCGGCAGCGGCAGGCGGAAGCGCGGCCACGCTGGTGATCTCCTCTTCGACGCCCGGTGTGACGGCAGTGAGCGTGCCCCTGAACGGCACGGTGCAGATTGCGTCTGTACCGGGAACAATTCATGCGACGCCGGCGGTGATCGACTTTGGGGCGGTGGGAGTGGGCATGGCCAGCACCCCCACCACGTTGACCGTAACCAACCCAGGAACGACCGCGTTCAGCAATCTGGTGCTGTCGGTTCCGGCGGGGTTTCAACTGGTGAACGACACATGCGCCACCACGCTGGGGCCGGGATCGAGTTGCACTGCGGGAGTGGTGTTTGCTCCGGCAAGCGCGGGGGCACAGAGCGGAAGCCTCACCATTACCAGCAGCACGGCGTCCACGGGCGCGACGGTATCGCTTTCGGGGATGGGCTTCGATTTCACGTTGGCGTCCAGCGGCGCGGCGAGCCAGACCGTCGCCAGCGGCCAGACAGCCAGCTACACCCTGGCGATTACGCCGATCGATGGGTCGCAGGGATCGTTCACATTCCAGTGCGGGGCGCTTCCGGCGAACGCGCTATGCCTTTTCAATCCCGGCAGCGAGATGGTGAGCGCAGGGGCCAGCGGCAACGTGACTTTGCAGATCTCGACCGGGCAATCGGGGTCTTCCGCGCGGTCGGTCGTTCCAATTGGGTGGCAGGTGGTTCCGCTGGTTTGCGGATTGGTATTGTTGCCGCTGGGATGGAGACGGCGACGGAAGGCGTTGTTGTTGGTTGCATTGGGAGCCATTCTGGCGGGCGGTGTATCCAGTTGCACCAGTTCGGGCGGAGGTTATTCTGGCAGTGGATCGGGCGTTGCATCGAGCTCGGGCTCAACCCCGGCGGGGACCTATGCGATTCCCGTCACCGTGATTTCCACCGGGATGCAGCACGGCGTGACTGTGACACTGACAGTGGATTGAGACGCCGGGAAGCGGAGGCCGGATGCAAGCTGGGACAGACTATACTTTACCTTCGGGCCTCGCTGTGGAGAGCCTGCAATGCGGACCGTGAGAAGGCCTTGGGCAGGTCCGGGGATGAGGATGTGCAGAGGATGACCGCTAGAGTAACGGTGGAAGATGTGGAACGTGTGGCCGAACTGGCGCATTTGGAGTTGGCGCCGGAGGAGACGCCGGGGATGCTGCATGATCTGAACGCCATTCTCGACTACGTGGCCGAACTGAACGAGTTGGATACGGCCGGCGTGGCGCCGCTGGCGCAAGTGGCGGAACTCGAGAACGCGGCGGGAGCCGGCGGGTTGCGCGCGGATTCTGTACTGTCGTCGCTGGACCGGGCTGCGGTGCTGGCGCAGGCGCCGGAAACCGACCAGGTCTTCTTCAAGGTGCCGAAGGTGATTGAGCGGTAGGGGCTTGCTTTTCACCCGCATTTGAGTAACTGCGACGTTCGTTTAGCCGACCGAGAGGCCGCGAAGAGGCCGGAAGAGGCCAAATAAGAGGAAGGTTCGATTGCCAGGCGAAACCAAAGCAGCGGAAAACTATCCAGTGGAAACCTTTGTGGCAAAGCCAAAGTCTCTGGCCCAGTTGCGTGCGGAGATTGCCGCGGGCACCACCAAAGCGGCCGATTTGGCAGCCGGCTATTATGACCGCATCGCGCAGGTGAATCCACGACTCAACGTCTATTTGAGCCTCACCAAAGAGCGGGCACTTGAGCAGGCAGAGCGAGTGGACGCACTGGCGGCCAAGGGCGATCCCTTGCCCGTGCTGGCCGGGATTCCGGTGGGGATCAAGGACGTGCTGGTGATGCGCGGAGCCCCCGCCACGGCCGGATCGAAGATTTTGGAGGGGTACCGGCCTCCGTATGACGCGACGGCGGTCGAGAAGCTTGAGGCGGCTGGGGCGGTTCTGCTGGGCAAGCTGAACTGCGACGAGTTTGCCATGGGTTCCTCGAATGAGAACTCAGCCTACGGGCCGGTGCGCAATCCGGTGGATACGGAGCGGGTTCCGGGCGGATCGAGCGGCGGGTCGGCGGCGGCGGTAGCAGCCAATTTGGCTGTGGCTACGCTGGGGTCGGACACCGGTGGATCGATTCGCCAACCGGCCAGCTTTTGCGGGGTGGTGGGCGTGCTGCCGACTTATGGGCGCGTCTCGCGTTATGGATTGATTGCGTTTGCCTCATCGCTGGACCGCGTAGGACCGTTTGCAGGCAATGTGCGCGACGCGGCCACGCTTCTGGGCGTGATTGCAGGGCACGATCCCAAGGACGCCACCAGTTCGACGGCGCCTGTGGCGGACTACGCGGTCGAGAGCGACAAGCCGGTAAAGGGGTTGCGTATTGGGGTTCCCGCCGAGTACTTCGGCGAAGGGCTGGATGCGGAGGTGAGGACCGCTATCGAAGGGGGCATCGACGCGCTCAAGGCGGCCGGGTGCAGCGTGAAACCGGTTTCGTTGCCGCATACGCGTTACGCCATTCCGACCTACTACTTGGTGGCTACGGCAGAAGCCAGCGCCAACCTGGCACGGTTCGACGGGGTGCGCTACGGCTATCGGTCGGCGGCATCTGAGAACCTGGCGGGGATGTACTGCCACTCACGCGACGAGGGCTTCGGCGCCGAGGTCAAGCGCCGCATTCTGCTGGGAACCTATGCGCTTTCTGCCGGTTACTATGATGCCTACTACAAGAAGGCGCAGCAGGTGCGGCGACTCCTGGCCGAGGACTTTTTGCGAGCCTTTGCCGAGGTGGATGCCATCGTCACCCCCACCGCGCCCACGCCGCCGTTCAAGCTGGGCGAGAAGACGGGCGATCCGTTGGCGATGTATCTGGCGGATATTTACACGGTAACGGCCAGTCTGGCGGGAATCTGCGGGGTGACCGTACCCTGCGGCGCTACGCAGGCAGGTTTGCCGGTGGGGATGCAGGTGCTGGCAGCCCATTTCAACGAGGGTGCGGCATTTCGCGTGGCGCGGGCGGTGGCAGCGGCACAGAGCCAGGAGTAGAACCGTCATGCACGTTCGGCGGCTGTTTGCGATGGTGGTGATGGTCCTTGTGACCATTCTGGGGGGCGCTTTACCGGCCTCGGCGGCGGCACGCAAGGTACACACCGTGGTGCTGGGCGCGGCCAAGCGGGTGCCGTATTCCAAGACCGGCGACCCGGCCGGGGCGGCTGGCGGCGAGGACGCCTTGAAGATTCGGTCGCTGCTGGTGGACGGAGTGCTGAAAGAGTGGACCACCGGCGAGGCCCACGACGTGACCGATCGCAGCTTTGTGGTGCGGCGCGTGCTCCGGCTGAACGATTCTCTACCCGGCGACAAGCAGGGACATTGGGTTTGGCAGCGGGGTCCGTGGCTGCTGGTGGACCGCGTGAACGGACACGTGGTTGCCTTGAAGCTTCCGGACTACGATCCCGGCGTGAGCCAGGTGAGCTGGTTTCGCGATTATGGGGCGTATTGCGGGGTCACTGCCAGCGGGAAGAGTCTGTATGCCGTGGTGGCGCAGGTAGCGGCGCGCAAGCCATTGCTGGCCAAGAAGCTGGCTTCGTTCAATGTGGAAAATCATGCGGACCCGGTCTGCGGGCTGGCTGAGTGGCAGCGGGAGCCGCTGCGGATTACGTTTCACCCAGCGGGGACGAGCGGCGTGAGCTTCGATCTTGTTCCCGGCTCGGCGGTGCTGGTGGAGGACGCGGGCGAGGAACCGGACACAGCGGCACCCGCGGCAGAGGTGAAGCCGGCGAAGTAGCGAGTCAGAAAGTCAGAGCGTCAGCAAAGAACAACTGGTCCGGGTTTGTGGTTTTTCCACTCTCTCGCCAGAAAAAGGGTGAAATGACGGTGCGTGGGCACCTGTGCGCGGGCCGGATTCCGGGCGTGCGCATGGCCTTGCTGAGGCTGGAGCTGTTGGGGATTGCGGACCCGCGCGGGGCTGACCGCAAGCGGGTGGTCACGTTTGTTGAGATCGACCGCGACACTACCGACGCGTATCAGGCAGGTGATCGTCTGCCTCTCGGCAAGCGTGCGCTCAAGTTTCGCGACTGGGACGTCGGACGATCCCCAGTATGTGGCGTCAAGCACTCTGGCGAACGCCGCTAGAATAGCCTAGCGCCTGCCTGTGGCCTTGGAGAAGTTCCAAAACGCCCAGAGCATGAAGGCCAAGGCAAGACCCACCGGAATTAGCCAAAGCAAGCCGAGAAAAAGGTTGAGCATCGAACCGCTCCTGTTCCCGCTTTCCGCTGTGCGGGGCGGAAGTTGCCGGAGGCCGCGAGAAGCGAAAAAGTGTTGCCTCTTCAGCAGAAATCAGAGGGCGTAAGAATTGCGTAGACGATCTGTAAGGGCTTCGTAAGGGGCGGGTAAAGCGCAGGAAGTGCTCGATACGAAACGCTGCGCCGGGCGTTGCCGATGACGGGGCGCCTTGACACGCAACCGGGCGCGCGTATCTTATCTCTCTAGGCATTCTTTTGGAATCCGGCCGGAGCGGGCCCTGGGTGAAGGGTGTGAGTTCCGCATTCGGACTTCCAAGGGAAGGCTGTGTCGAACAGGAAGTAAACGGCAGTTGGGTGACAGGTAAGGACGCGGGCGCGGGATTGCAATGCAATTCCAGGGTGCCGTGATCATGCCGTCAATCGCAGAGTCTGGCCGGAGCCTGGGCCGGACGCAATCAGCGGCCAGGACCATTCCCGGAGACAAATTTCATCAGGCGACCGGCTCAAGGCCGGGTGCGCCTGTGCCCTGCACGGACGAGGGAGATTGCGGCCAAGGGCGGGCAAAGGATAATTATGGGGATGAGTGTGGCGACGAGTTTGGCATTGTTTGCGGATGCACCTAGTGGAGGAGCAGGAAGCAGTCTTCCGATGCTTCTTCCTTTGCTGCTGATTCCGGTGCTGTATCTGGTCATGATCCGGCCGCAACAGAAGCGGCAAAAGCAGTGGCAGCAGATGCTGGGCTCGATCAAGGCTGGCGACCGGGTAACCACCGCCGGAGGGATCCGGGGAATTATCCTCTCAATCAAGGAAGATGTGATTGTGATTCGCGTGGCTCCAGATAACATCAAGCTGGAAGTGGCGAAGAACGCGATTGCGTCGGTGACACAGGATGGCGCTTCGGGCTCCTAAGCGGTCCTTCGGGTTTTCAGGTTTTGGATTGGCATTTAGCGTTTTGAACTAGAGAAACGGGACGATGAAGAAGAATCTCAAGCAAAAGATCGCTCTCATTATCGGGGTGTTGGTGATCTTCGTTTACGGCATCTTCGGGGTGCCGGCGGGGGTAGGCGGCAAGGCGCTGACAGACGCGCTGAGCAAGCGGATTCACCTTGGATTGGACCTTCGCGGTGGCGCTCACCTGATCTTGCAGGTGGTGGTGTCAGAGGCGATCAGTGCCGAAACGGACAATACCGTGGCAAGCATCCAGCAGAACCTGAAGACGGCGAACCTGAGTTTTTCACAGGTGTACAAGCCGGATCCGGCCAAGCCGACGGTGATTCGCGTGGAAGGTACTGCCCCAGGCAAGGCCAGTGACGTGCGCTCCGCGCTGGACGCCAAATTCTCGAATGAATACGACCTGACAGGCGGGGGTTCGGACAACAGTTTCACCCTCACCATGAAGCCGTCAATCGAGAGGGCGCTGGAGCAGAAGACCGACCAGCAGGCGATTGAGAGCATTCGCGACCGCGTGGACTCGCTTGGCGTAAGCGAGCCGTTGATTCAGGAGTACGGGCTGGGCGATAACCAGATTCTGGTGGATTTGCCGGGTGTCGACGACCTGGACCGCGTGAAGAGCATCATCCAGTCAACGGCCCGGCTGGAGATTCATGCTGTTGCTGGAGGCCCTTACAAGGACGAGCAGGAGGCGACAGCCAGCCTGGGCGGCGTAGTTCCATCGGAAGACGAACTGGCGCATGGTTCGGGGAACTTGGCGACCGGTTCTGACTCAGACAGCGTGTACGTGCTGCAGCGGGTTTCGGTGGTGGCGGGGCAAGACTTCCGCTCCGCAGATCCGGGTACGGATCAGGCTGGGCGTCGGAACGTGCGGTTTACGTTGACCAACGAGGCCGGCGACAAGTTTTACGACTACACCAGCAAGAACGTGGGCCAGAGCATGGCGGTCGTGATGGGCGGACGCGTCCGCGAAGTCGCCACGATTCAAAGTGCGATTCGTGATTCCGGTGAGATCACCGGCAGCTTTACCCCAGACGAGGTCACGATTCTATCCAAGATGCTGCGCACCGGCGCGCTGCCGGCCTCGCTGAACTATCTTGAGGACCGCACTGTGGGTGCATCGTTGGGCGCTGATTCAATCCGCGAGGGTGTGACGGCGGCAATTGTGGGCGTGCTCGTGGTGATGGTGTTCATGCTCATTTACTACAAGGGCTCGGGCATCAACGCCGACTTGGCGCTGTTTCTAAACCTGGTGATTCTGCTGGGCTTCATGGGCTTTTCCGGGGCCACATTAACGCTGCCGGGCATAGCCGGAGTAATTCTGACCATCGGTATGGGCGTGGACTCGAACGTGCTGATCTTTGAGCGAATCCGTGAAGAAATGCGGGCCGGCAAGGCTGCGGCCGCAGCCGTGGACCAGGGCTTTGCTCATGCATGGGTGACCATCGTCGATACCCACGTAACTACCATCGTCTCGGCGGCCATCCTGTTCCTGTTCGGAAGCGGGCCGGTGAAGGGCTTCGCGGTCACGTTGACATTCGGTCTGGCGGCGAACCTGTTCACGGCGGTATTTGTATCGCGGGTGATCTTCGATGCGCACCTGAACAAGTTGAAGCCAGGGGAAGCGGTATCCATCTAGAACCGGGCACGAGAGCTGCCGGAGCGGCAGTGGAAAAGATTCAAAGTTGAAGCCCGCGGGCTTCAGCCCCAGGAAGGGAAGAGATCCAGTGGAATTGTTTCGCGGCGTAAATGTGGACTGGCTGAGGTTGAAGTGGTATTTCCTCGGCTTTTCATTGATTTTCAGTGTGGCCGGCGTCGTCAAGATGGGATGGAACTGGGCGCAGCCGCAGATCGGCAGCCCGGTGCTGCTGAGCGTGGACTTCCGCGGCGGCACGCAGGTGCAGGTGCAGTTCGAGCGGACACCGGATGTGAACGCGATTCGCCAGGCTACCGAAGCGGCAGGCATCAAGGATGCGCGCATCCAGAACTACGATGAGCCGAAGAACAACGAGGTGCTGATCAGCTTGCCGGAGCAGCATGACGAGACTTCGCTGGACGCTGGCCGGCAGCAGATCCAGGACGCGCTGAAGACGCATTATGGCAACCCGTTCACGGTACGCAATGTGCAGGTTGTGGGCCCCACGGTAGGCAAGCAGCTTGAGAAACAGGCTACGCTGGCCACGCTTTATTCAATGGCGGGTATGCTGGTCTACCTGTGGTTCCGCTTCCAGCTGATCTACGGCGTGGCCGCGGTGGTTGCCTGCTTCCATGACACGCTGATTACGGTAGGCGCCTTTGCGCTCACCGGCCGGGAGATCAGCCTGACGGTGATCGCGGCCATTCTGACGCTGGTAGGCTACTCGATGAATGACACCATCGTGGTGTTCGACCGCATTCGCGAGAACCTGCGTCTCAGCCGGAGAGAGTCGCTGCCGGATGTGGTGAACCGAAGCATCAACCAGACGCTGAGCCGGACGGTGCTGACTTCGGGATTGACCTTTTTGACGGTGCTGTCGTTGTTCATCTTCGGCGGTCAGGTGCTGAACGGCTTTTCATTTGCGCTGGTGATTGGTATTCTTATTGGTACCTATTCTTCGATCGCTGTGGCGGCGCCAATGCTGGTTGCATGGCAGCAATGGCGGGCAAAGAAGGGCAAGGAAACTGCGTTGCCGGCCGCTAAGCGTGCCAGAGTGTAGAACACCCTTTGAATCGTAATTGCACTGGTTTCGCAGCAGTTTTTGCATGAGATGCGTTGTTCCGGATAGCAGTGGAGCACGCTTGTGTGGTACCGTTTTGATCCTTGGGAACATTTGCAGTTCCCGCGGTGTCTAAATAGAAGTAACGAAGACCCCATTCGAGGCTGGCCATGTTTGAAGATTCCACGTTTGAATCCGCGGGCAAGATCA
>CAZNAW010000045.1:0-24587 GCA_964571165.1 uncultured Occallatibacter sp.
CCGGGCGAAAGCCGTGCTGGATAAAATGCAATCAGATTGAGACACTACACTAGCACGGACTTGTCGGTGCCTTCGGCATTCTGCTTGGCGGATGGTCCTTCGGGCTGGCTCATAATCTGATCTCCTGAAAAGAGGGTAAAAGTTTGCGTTCAGCATGGCTACATCATGTGCGGATCGGGATTGTGACAATGGGCGACAGCGGCTCCAGAATCGTGCGGTATCGCTGCACGATTTTGTCGTACAAGTCGCGGGTGTTCTTCGAATAGATGGTGATGACGAGCGCGTAGGGAATTTTGTCGGCCCCTTTTGCATTGCGTCCGCCGATGCGGGCGTTGTAATGCACGTCAAATACCGGGTTGCGAAGGCCCGCCCCGCGCATGGAACGGCGCTTATGCAGTGTGGTTTCCCATTTGTGCGCATCAGCCCGAAGATCGCTTTCTTCGACAAAAATATCCTTGGCTTGGAAAAAGTGGCTCGAATCCGCATGTAATTGAGTTGGGTCTTTGCGTTTCTTGTCATGCGGGCGGAACCGAACTTCCAGGCCGCTGCGAGTGTAATTAAGAGGGTCTTGCGGGTCGGTCGGGGTAGCGAAGCAGAACGTGGCGGCGACCTGAATCATGCCAGCCATGGACTCGGCCGGAATCGGGATTTGCATCCTGACCCAACTCGCTGGTCGCAACTCACCCTGATAGACGATGTGAGCCGCGTGCTGGTCGGTCAACACGATTGCTTCGAGATCGGACGGAATGCGTCCCCAACCCACTTCCGTCTTGTCGTGACCGCCGTCATCGCAACTATGCAATAGCAATGCTTTGATGGCGAGCGGTGAGAGCAGTTTGCCGAAGTGGGTGCGCAGCCCAATCGCCGTGCGGAGCGCCGTCGGTGCGGCGAAGCTCGTTCCCGTAATCGGCATGGCCGCGCCGGGGTCTTCAGCGTTCAAAACCCAATACGGCTCCTTGCTGGAGCCGCCGAAAGCCAGGCCATCGGGCTTCATGATTCCGGGACTGCGGCCAGGACCGATTGAGCTATAGCTCGCCCGTTTCCAGCCAGCTCCGATCCGGTCGCAACCGCCGACTGAAAGCCCATTAACGCAATCGGCGGGTGTTTGAATGCGCGCGTTGCCAGACGGCCAATCGCGTTCGCCGCCGTTGCCGACTGCGATGGTGGGCAAAGTCAGTCCATCAGAAAATAACTGGTCAAGCACCGCCGTCCAGGCGTGAACATCGTTGTCCTCGACCGGCAGGTCTGGACCAAGGCTGAGGTTGATGAAGTCGTATTTCGGTCGTGAGTCGAGGATGTCCTGGATGCGTTCCAAAACACTGTACAACTCCCCTTGATCGTCCTTCATCGTGTTGGCGTCCAGCACACGATAATGATCGACGCTCGCATACGGGCGGTCGGCAGTGACACCGTCCTGCAAGGGTCCGAAGAGCAGGGCCGAAGTGACGGCCGTACCATGATTCTGGAATTCCTGAACAGGATCACCGAGACCCTTCGTTTTCTTACGAGAGACCCAAGGATCAAGCTTGGCGTCCGCTTTGACGCCCCCGTCGAAGACTGCAACGCGGATGTCACGGTCGATTGGCCCCTCTGTCGGAAGGCAGCAAGCAAACGGTGAAAAGCCGGGAGTGGCCCGCGTAACTGGCCTAAATTGACGAAGGCGTGGCATTTCGCGAGCCATGCGAAGAAATGAAAATCTTACCACTTCTGATGCAAGTTCACGTGGAACCCGGAGGGGAAGGAAGCAAAGTCCCTCAGCAAAGAAACGCCGCCGATCCAAGTTAAGGCTAAGGTGAAGAGTTTCCAGATACGCCTCGAACCCCTCCAGAATAAAAGCATCCTCGACAATCGGCTGCGCATGTAGGACGATTTCGAGAAGCGGATCCTTCTCCTGCGAGCGAAACGGTTTGAGTTTCTCCTCCGCAGGCTGGGTTCGGAAATCTTCGATTTTGATGAGATCATTTGCGCCGGCTGCGGTTGCTTGCAGATGGTCGATGTCGCCAGCGAATTGCTGAAAGCGGCGGCGCGGTCCAGATACATACAATTCCGACGTTACGGCAGACGCGGGCGGTTTTTTCTTGGTCCACTTATCTGGCGAAACTTCACGAGCGCGGCTTCCGACGGTCTCTAACCCATATGCGTGGAGCAGGTCGGCCGGATAGTAGGTCTTGGCGAGATACGTGGGATGGAGGGTTACGAGCGCAACTGTTTGGTCCTCGGGGCAAGCCTCCTGTGGCAGACTCGCCAGTTGCTGCGCAGCGATCTTTACCTTGGGAGTCAAGCGACTGCGGGCCTCCGCAAACGAATAGGGGTGTGTTTTGGGCGCTCCACCGACCGGCGCTGCCAAGTCGGAAGCGAGTCGCTCTCCATAGCCGATCAAAAAATTTGTGCGTTCTGGCATCTCGAATTACTCCTCGCTTGCCTTAGTAGGATTGGCGTTCCTGGTCTTTTTCCGAATGGTGTCACGACTTACGCCGGTCAGATCGTGTACCTGGCGCTGCGATATACCTGCTTCGGTGAGCCAAAGGGCAATTTGGCCTCGTTCACGCCGTGCTAACGGCTCAACACGGGTTTTTATATTGCGGCTTAGCGCGTCTTCGAGCGGAATGCCATGAACGACGGCAGAGCGTCGGGCAAGGGACAATTCGCGTTCAATGTCACTGAATGAAAGCCCACGTAAGGCCACGGCGAGCACATCGCGCCAATGCGTCGATGCAATACCAGGACCCAAAAAGGTGTCGATGGCTTGCCGGACGGCCACGTCTGTCGGCATTGGGAAGCCGACACGCAGCTCGAAGCGACGCCATACAGCGGGATCAAGTAAATCGGAATGATTCGTGGCCGCGATGAGCAAACCAGAAGCCGGCCAATCGTCGATTTCTTGCAGCAGCACGGTTACGAGGCGTTTGAGTTCGCCAACGTCGGTCACGTCGTCACGACGTTTGGCAATCGAATCGAGTTCATCCAGCAGCAACACCCCATCGACGCCTTTGGCGTAATCGAGAACATGACGGACGTTCGCTCCGGTTCGTCCAAGAAAACTGCTCATTACAGCCGAAAGATCAAGCGTAAGAAGGGGCCGTTGAAGCTCCCGCGCAATCCAACGGGCAGCCAAAGATTTTCCTACGCCTGGCGGACCTGTGAAGATCAAAGATCGCGTGGGCGAAAGTCCCTGGTGGGCCAGCTCCTGAAGTTGTCGGCGCTCAGAAATCACTTGCATTAGTTGCGCGCGGACGACATCGTCCCAAATTGGTTCAACATCCAAATTTGGGTTCTCCTCGACACGAAGCAATTGCAGCCGCGATTCCAAGTCCACCGGCATGGGTGCCGCCGCCTCTCGCCGGAGGGGCGATTGCCGCGTAGGAGATTCTTGCAAAAGTGTATTCAGCTTTTGTGACAGATCGGGGATGGACGCCCGATAGCGGCGGGACAGCCGCTGCACAAAGGCTTGCACATCTTGAGGCCGCCCCACCAAGGCTAGGCGAGCCAGTTGGACTAAATCTTCGGATTCCATTCTTTTATCTTCCATACACTGTAAAAATCACCGTTATTCTGCACATGAATGCTATCGGCTAGTGGGCTAGTTGTCAACATGCATTTTTCAAATAGTCCACTAGCGGCCAAATCACGGTGGTACGGCAGGTGAGCCGAGGTTGGGTATGCTTCAAAATGGGTGATTGTGCGTTGAAGATGGGAGATGGGCGAGATGGCCGGGGAACCTTGAGGCTGATCGATCAGGTTGTTTCAATCCACGCGATTAACCGCGTCGCCAGCGAAGCGTCCTCGCGCAGAAGCCCACGGTGTTCCACCTCCCGGCGCAGCATATCCGGCAAGGTGGAGTTCACCAGCCGTGCCCGCATGGGGGCATCCAACGGACTGCTTATCGCGGGTTCAAGCTCAAGCAAATGTGTCAGCACCGCCTCGGCGGTGGATAGACGCTTGCCTGTCGGATCAACTGCCAGCGGTATGATGGCCTGCCGGTAATAGCCGCCTGAGCCGTGTACCTCGACGCGCCAAATTGAAATGGCCATCCGCTTGTCGGCAAATCGCGGCGAACGTCCGATGATCGCCCGCTCCGATGCGGTCAAGTCCCGACTTTGGGCCAGCAAGCGGCGGACAAGCGGATGCTCAAGCCCGAGTAAGCCGAGATCGTCATCATCCTTGGCGTGTTCCCGGCTCGTGGTGAAGCTGTGACGCTCGGCACCAGGCCCTGCGTATTCATGTGTGCCCTTTGAGGATTCCCGAATTGTGGCACCGGATGCCGCTGCCCAATCGCGGACAAAGGCCAACAAACGGTTCATTCCGGCTCCGCCATCGTCAAACTGGCGGTAATCTTCAAGGTTGAAGCTGTCGAGTTCCTGGAAAAGCTCGAAGACAACACTTCTGGCAAGGTCGGCGTTGGCCACGGCGACCTCAAGTTCCTGCTTTGTCCGCTTCAAGGTCGGATCGCGTACCGCGTCCTGGTAAAGCTGTTCATACGAAATTCGCTCGGCCAATTGGCCAAGCACCTGGCCGCGTAGGTCTTCCGTGACCTGGCCGTATTCGTCCACCTTGCCAAGCGTCTGGGCGATGGCGAGAAGCTTCTGTTCCAGGAGCAAGAATATCTGCCCTTCAATCGTGTCCGCCGACACGATGTTGTAGACCTGGGCGGTGTCTCGCTGTCCGTAGCGGTGGATGCGGCCGATCCGCTGCTCCATGTCCATCGGGTTCCACGGCAGGTCATGGTTAAACAGCACGCGGGCGAATTGAAGATTGATACCTTCACGCCCGGCAGCGGTGCAAATCAGGATACGCGGGCCATCGGCCCGGCGAAATCGCTTCTCGGCGGCGATCTTCGCACCGTGGTCGCCGCCCTTGAGAACTTCAACGCCTTTGCCGGGAAACCGAAGGTCAATGGCGCTGCGAAGCGTGTCCACGCTTCCCAAATACGTCGTGAAAACGACAACCTTCTCCTGGGGATTGGAACGCCACAAATCACCCAACCCGCGAAGCAACTCGTCGGTCTTGCTTTCGATCCCCGCCGGAAGCTCACTGAGCAAAGCCCGGATTCGCTTTCGCTCTTCGGGGAGCGCCACCGCTACCAGGGCGGCGGCGGATTCTTCTTCTCCCGGCGCTGCCGTTTCAGAATCCAGTGCTTCTGGCAAACCCTTTTCTCCCAGCTTCCGCAGCAGATGGATCTTTCCATCGGCAAGAAGCCGGTCCACCTCGGCCCGGCCCATCAAGTCGTCCGGCAGGGCGTACATATCACGCAGCAGCTCCCTGGCCTCAGAGAAAGCCCGGTCGCGGCCATCCGTGTCAAGATTCTCGTCGCAGACAACAGCCTCATGGATCGTGAGCATCAAGAGACGGCGGCGCAATGTGGCCGCAACGGCGGCAAAACTCGATGATGCGATCTTCTGGAAGATGGTCATCACGAATCCGAGCGGCTGTCCCTTTGCCCCCTGCATAGCCGCAAGGTTGTAGCCGTCACGGAGATAACCCATCAGCGCGTCGTAAAACTTCTTTTCCGCATCGTTCAAATGGAATGCGCTCGTGTGAACCTGGCGACGGGAAAACAGCGGTTCGCCGTTGGCATTGCAGGCGTCGGCCTGGGTGCGACGGAAGACGACGGCATTGAGCCGGTGCCGATTGTCCACCATGTCGCCGACGTTCTCGAACAATCGTGGATCGAGTAGCCGGATCAGCATCCAGAATCGGAAATGGTCGCCCTGGTGCGGGGTGGCCGACAACAGCACCATGTCGCGGCTGTGCTCCCGAAGCGCCTCGGCCAGTTTGAAATTCTGCGTCTTGTGGACTTTCTTGCCGCTTTCATACGCGGTCAGGTGGTGGGCTTCGTCGAACACGATCAGATCCCACCGCGCCGCTTCCAGCAGCCGCTTCACGCGAGCCGGGCGTTTGAGCGTGTCGATACTGACGATCAGCCGATTATGCTTGAGAAAGGCATTGCTCTTGCGGTCGGTCACGTCGCCTTCGGACCCGAACACCTCGAAATCGAGGCTGAACGTCTCGTTCAGTTCACGACGCCAGTTGTCCACCAGGCCCGCCGGCACAATCATCAACGCCCGTGTCAGTTCTCCGCGTGAGGCAAGCTCGCGGAGAATCAGGGCTGTTTCGATGGTCTTTCCCAAACCCACCGCATCGGCCACAAGGAAACGTCGGGGCGATGCGTTCGCTACCTTATAGGTCAGTACGATCTGGTGCGGCAGCAAATCGACCTTGGCCGACGTGAGTGTCGCGGCAGTGTCCATCAATGGCAGGCGTTCTGCTTCGATGGCCAGCCATAGCTTCCGCAACACGTCCGCTGTCGCCGGTTGTGGCGACGACACAACTTGATCGTTCCAGGTTGCGGCCCGGCTGAGGGCATGAACCAGAACTTGCCGTTCCCCGTGTCCCTTGAAGAACACGCGGGCATAGCCGCCGCCTTCGACGCCCAGCACAACGCCATCGCCCAATTCGGCGTGAATGACGCTGCTGCCGGGGGTTAATCCGTGCGCCTTGGTCGAAACTGTGCCGATTCCATCACTCATGTTTATGACAGCCACCGCACAAAATACCCGCCGATTTCATTGGTGGCGGGGTCCAATACTTGATACGCACCGGCCCCGGATGCCGCGCCGTTCCAAATCGCCTGCGACAGCTTCACCTTCTTCGCCCGGTCTTTCCCGCGTCCGAAGTAGACCAACTCGTCGCCGACGTTGTATTCAAACAGCGATCCGGGGCCGTCCATCACGAATACCAGTCCCACCGTGGGCCAATGCGACTTCCACATCCGCACTGTCGCCAGCGCGTGATTCCGAAGCCAGTCCGCCACGGCGTCGGGCGTCTGGGTCTGCATCATCGTCTCGACGACCGTTTGCAGGCCGCCGACCAGCACGGTACGCCCTCCACCTGGCGGATTTTCGGGAAACCCGGTTTTCAACCAGCCGATCATGGTGCGAAGCGGCGTGGGTTCCACGTCGCGGACCAGGTCGGCCAGCAACGCCGGATGCCAGATAATGCTGCTGCCGGTGCGTTTCCAGGTGCTGGCGGTCATTTCTTGCATAGGCTGCTTCCTTTCAGGCGACCGTCGCCATGCTTGCTTCCCATTCATCAAAGAGCGACGGGTCTTCCTGCTTCATGCGGGCACGCTTCGCCTCGAACGCGGCCCGAAGCAGTTGCAACGCCGTAGCCGCTGCCTTGGGAATGCCTGGCTCATCGGGTCCGGCGGGCGTTTTGCTGTACCAGTCGAGCAATGCTTCCACGCCGGGCCGGATCAGGAACGTCTCGCGTTCCAGTTCTTTTTCGATGTTCACGCTGGTATCGCCGTCCTGGGCGGGCATGGCGGCACCGATCAGAAAATGCGACTGGTCCAGTTCCGTCTTCAATTCGCGGCGTGACCGTTTGACCATCTTCTGAAAACGGTCGTAAATTGGCACGCGGGTAATCACCTTGTCCGCTTCGATAATCCACGGCGATGAGCCGATGTGTTCAAAGTCGCGCTGCTGAATCGCCGTGCCGCGAAGCAATTTGCTCACGTCGTCGCGGCTGTAAGCCGCCTTCACACCGAAGAGCCGTAGGTATTGATAGACGACAGGCTGCACGATGCTCGGTGGGCGATCCCCCGGTGCGCTGCTGCTTTCGTCAAGCAATTGATTGATTCCGAGCAATGCGTCGCGAATTGAAAGAACTGCTTCCTCGCCACCTGGCGCGTTCACCATTACCGTTCCATAATGCCGACTGAAAAACTCCAATGCCTTGCCGCGCAGGACCACACGAACATCCGCGTCCGACAGCCCGCGACTCCTGAACGACTCCAACAACGGACGCAGCCGGAATAGCTCGCCCTTGACCCATTGCCGCATCTTTGGCCACGACACCTGGCGAGGCTCCTCAAGCCGCTTGCGGCAGACATGGATGATGTCATATTCGGTTCCCTTCGCGCCGAACTGACCGCCCACCCCCTTCATTTCGTCGCTGGCAATCGGATAAGTAGCTTCAAGATAGAAGCCTGCGTCAAATAGGCTGCGCAGCACGATTTCCCACTGTGCATCCTCGCTGTGGTGGAACGTGAAAGCCATGATCCCGCCGTCCTTCATGACACGGCAGGCCTCTGCCCAACAAGGGGTTAGGCGGTCGTAATAGTGCTGGTTCCCTTCGGCCTCGGGGAGAATGCGAGGCTTGAGTGCTTCTTGCGCGTTTGGTGTTTTTGGCGGATCGAACAAATCCGGTCTTGTCCGCTTCAACGGAAGACGAAGCCAAACATAAAAGAAATTAGCGAGATCAGAATAGTACAGGTTATCTCCGAATGGCGGATCGGTAATAACCAAGTCAATGCTCTTGGTGACGAGAGAAGCAATCTCCGTCGATGAACAGCATTCGACCGACGCCGTTTGGGGGTGGAGGTAATCGCCTGGCCGAGCAACAACTGCTTTTTCCTCTCCACTTTCAATAAACCAATCCCACGGATCACGACCGTATGCGAGACCGTCCAGAATATTGTTGGTGCAAGTGGTCCAGTTATTTCGGCCCCACTCGCCGAACGGAATACCTTCAATTGTCAGCGGCTTGCTATTGTAGTTTGGATTTCCGAATGATGGTTCCAAGCAATCTTGTGAGATATTCCAGAAAGACAGCATGTTGTGCGTTCGCAAGTAATACTGGAATGCTCCTAACGCCAGTAATCCGGCGTCGGTATCAACGTGAGACGAGACCGAGAGCAAGAGACTGGAAAGAGTGAGCAACTGTCGCGGGTTAAAGAGCCGATACCAATGGGTATAGCCTTGCTCGGGAAGAGCAAAATTAGCCTGATGTGTCATGTACGCGAAGGGGAGTTCTTCTCGCGGCCAATGGCCATTCAGGTCGGCATCCTTTCGCGAAGTCCACTCGCGCTCGGCAGCGACCAATCGTTCCATGTCCGCTTTCATTGGAGCGAGGAAACAACGCCCACCGTAGGGGTGGTTGCCTGCGTCGCGTTGGGCGTCATAGGCCTGAATTGCATACGGCGCGACAGGAGCCGTGCGGCGAGTTTTTTGTATGGACAGCCGTAAATCTTGCGGTGTGCCACATGCGGCGCAGACGAAGTGTGAATCCCACTCATTCCCATTCGCTTTTCGGGCAATTGTCTCGGCTCGCGTGTTGATCTCTCTCCCATCCCGCAGCTTGATTGTCGGCGGAAGGGACTGCTCCTCGGTGGTTTCGTCGTCGTTCGATTCACCATCTGATTCGCTTTGTTCGGTGGCGGTTCCGCGTACCTCGATCAGCCGAAGGTTCTTAAGCCGCTCGCGATACCACCTTTCGGTCGCGTCAATTGGCGCATCAATGAAGCCGCCTAGTTCACCGCCGTCTTCGGTGTCACCCGGCGAACCCTTGAGCCAGTCGGGGTCGATCAAAAGTGTGCAATAGATTGGCTTCTTGCCGTTGCGGGTGGGCAGAATACCAAGGTGTTTCTTGTCGATGTCCGACATTCGCTTTGCGTGAACGTGCATGGCCAGCACGTCGCGAACGGTCTGGCCCGACCAGGCCCCGCAGCGAGGACAGTTGAATCCAGCTTCGGTTTCAACCAGTTCGGACAACTCGCCGATGCGGCGGTTCTTGTCGGCCTTGGTGCCTTCGGTGTATTCCAGCAGGCGCTTGGTAAAGCCGGGTGAGACGATGGTGTAGGGATGTTCATTTTCCAACACGACATGCTCGGCATCGGGGGCGATGCGGGCGTCGCCGAGTTCGGCGTGGAAAACGGTTTTGCATTGCTTGCAGGTGCATTGCAGGTACTTCACGCCGAGTTTCTTAATGGCGACGATGGGCGAGCGGAAGATCGGTGTGCGGTGATTGCAGCCCGGTTTGGAGCAAGGGCCGTGCTTGGCCCAAAAGGTGTAGATCACCTCGGGACCGTCGTATTTATAAGGCTTGCGTTGATCGGGCGGAAGGGAGACCGGGTCGAAGGCCGGAGGCATCTTTTCCTTTGAGCCGTCGATGGCGACCTTGAACCAGGTGCCCTTGCGCCCGCCGACACCATCGGTCACATAGAACGGCTGAATCTGCGGCTTCACTTCTGCTTCGATCTGGTCAAAGAACGTTTTGACTTCGGCGGGGTCGGCACAAGCCAATTCGTTCTTAACTATGAACCATGCGACGGGGTTGAGATCGACTCCCGTGACCTGGAAGCCAAGCCGAGAGCCTTCGACGAGCGTGGTGCCGCCGCCCATGAAGGGGTCGAGCACGCGCAGGCTTTTGAAATTCCCGGCCAGTTGGTGATTCGCGTAGTAGGCATCCCAGACCAACTGGGCAACGGCGTCCTCGTCGATGACCGGCTTATTGTCCACCCCCAGTATTAGTTTTCCGTCTGGTTGTTGCTTATAGGGTGCCTCCGCTGCCGCTGAGAGCAAAATGCAGCGGAATACAGAGCCGACCCGCCTGGCCCACCATTTCATACTTTGGAAAATAGGCTTTCTTGTTGAGCCAGCAACGCACTCCCGCCTGGCTACGAGATTCAAAGGTGCAATTGGGAAATCGACTTCAAGGCACGTCTTCGGTCGGTTGGGGTTTGAAAAGTCCGGGACGTTGACCTTGATCGGCTTGCCAAGATTGGGGGGCAGATGCTCGGCCAGTGCAGCTTCCTTGGCGGCACTAGCTTTCCGGTCACGTTTTGGCTTGTCTGCAATGCTGCCTTCGCCGAAAAGAGAGTCAGGGGCCGGGGGTTGTGAGATAACGTCGGACATTCAATTTCTTCCTCTGGCTGTAGCATGGGTCATGCTGCTGGAAATTCGATAATCGGAACGGCGGCTTCGAGCAGGGATAGGCCATAGTGACAAAGGGTCGGGAATCCTCCCCGCACCTTCCATTTCCGCTGGCCGATGACGACAAGCCATGTGTCGTTGCCCACCGGGAAACGCAATACCCGTGGCGGAAGATCGCGCCGGGGCCACGGTTGGGCCGGGTCTTCACGAATGGCACGCATCGCGCCAAAAGTGCCCGCGAACAGCCGGATGCTTTCATCGTCCTTGATTTCGCTGGAAAACTCACACGCCGTGGCATAACCATGATCGCCGGTGATTAGCAGGCGGCGACCCTGGCGAAGTGCATTGACGAACGCCCAGAAGTCATCGGACGACAGCGTGCGTTTGATTTCGGCGGCAACGATGGCTTCGCCGTCTGTAACCTCGGCGTGGTTGTGGATCAGCGGGTGATCGGGCCATTCGTGCCAGATGAACAATCGCGGCTTGGCCGGAACGCGGGACACGCAATCGGCAAAATGGCCGTCAAGCACGTCAGTATGAACGTCAGTGCCTGCAAAGATGAATGACTGCGGGTAGTCGTTGTTGGCGAGTTTGGACCGGCTCGGCAAGCCTAACGTGGCGGCGAAACGGTTGGTGTCGGTGGGGACAACACTGGCCCGCACGCTGTGGCGTATTGATTTGACGCCACGCTTTTGGCCAGCGGCCAGAATGAGCGGCAATTCCCGAAGCGACAGGGCATCGAGGATCAGCACGGCGGTGCCTGTGCTGCTGGACGGTGACGACCAGAAACCACGAATGGCATCCACGACGTTGGGAGCGTCGGTCGGAAAGGATTGCCAAAGGTTCCACGCGCATTCGGCAATCAGCCGATCCGGGGCCGTTGTCTCACGGTGAAGCAGGCCGGGATTGGTGGTGCTGACGGCAATGCTGCCCAGCTTGGAGAAGATGTCTTCCCAAGTCTTGGCGGCGGGACGCTCGGAGAGAATCAACGATTCCCATGTGGCGTCTGCCGGGGCGGTTGTGGTTGATATGGCAGTCACTTGCCTGTTCCCCCTTGCTGTTCTGGATTCGACGTGATCTGCAACTCCGCCAGGAGCTTCGGCGGCAGCTTGGTGCAGAGTTCACGCAGTTCCTTCACTGACAGGCCACGCAAGGTGAGGGTGGCGACGGCAAGGCGTTCGGCATCGGGAAGCCCCCAGCGTTCGATGTCGCCTAGCAGGTTGATCCCACTCTTTGCGCCGTTGGACTGGCGGATAATCGCCGATGGTGCTGGCGGAATCGGAACCGGGACCGCCGTTGGGGATATGGGATTCGGCGAAACCGGCTGCACTCCGGGGACCGATGGTACGACGGGGGTGACACCTGGGAAAAGTCCGCCCGAAGTCACGGGCGGACGGGGTGTCGGGATGGATACGCCGGTGCCTCCAACCTGGTTGGGCAGGCCAAGCTGCACTTCCTCCAGTTCACGGCCGGTGCGGAAACAAGATCGTTTCAGCCGTGCATACGCCTGCTCTTCGCCTTCATTTGCCTCGGCCCGATACCAGGTGCTGTTCACGTTCAACGCAATTTGATCGCGGGCGGCTACGCGGATTGTCTGCTCATATAGCGCGTGTTCGCCCAAGAACGGAATCGCGTCCGCTTCCGGTTTCGCGGGTGGTTCGCGAAGCTGACCCAATACCTGCTTCATTGTGTCGCCGCGTTGTGCGGCGGCGGTGATGAATGCCGTAAAGTCTTCCGGGGCGAAGAAGTTTGCCCGGATGCTGTCTTCGACGGCCTTGGCCAATTTCTCGGGTGTCGTGGCGCACGGTTCAACGTGAAACTGGCAGGTGGTTGGCTGCTGATAATTCCAGCGGTACAGAAGTGCGAAACGGTCGAAGCGGTCGGACAACTCGCGGCGAAGGTCTTTGTCGAAGCGGCGGAAGATGTCCGCGTAGACCGGTTCTGCATCCCTCCATGACTTGGCCAGATAGGCGCATCGTGCGAGCCGCCGTAAGTCTGGATCATCATAAATGGCGCGAAGCCCGGCCTTGGGCAGCAGGAACCGCGTCATATTGCGGCGGGTCGTGACATTCTTGGCCAGCCACGGGCCTAATGCCGCACTCGGATCGGGCGGCGCTATCGGTAACACGAGCAGGACGGGCTTATCCCACCGTTCTGGTTGATCCTGGGCGGGCACGTTGGCCCACGGTGATGCTTCCCAATTCGGGTCCAGCACAAGGACACGCGACGGTGGTTCGTTGACCGAATCCGGCGAGCGAAGCTGATGTTCGAGCACCTGCCGCATGAAGGTTTGATCCTTCATCACCGGCAAGAGACCTGGTGCGGCCGGGGCATCGGACTCGAAAAGTTTGTCGTTCTTCGCGTTAGCCTTCACCTTCGAGAGTGGGTTTTCTTCGAGCTTGAAGCAATACCGCTTGTCCGTCGTGCCGACTTCGTGAATGTTGAAGCTGTTTTCGACAATCGTGGCCAGTTCCGCCGTGAAGGCGTTG
Organism: uncultured Occallatibacter sp.; assembly: GCA_964571165.1. Taxonomy (GTDB): domain Bacteria; phylum Acidobacteriota; class Terriglobia; order Terriglobales; family Acidobacteriaceae; genus Telmatobacter. The sequence goes on from CAZNAW010000045.1 coordinate 13,202, forward strand.
TCATCGGCGGCGCGGTCACGGGTGAGATCAAGTTGAAGTTCCTCGCGTGTGCCCCCGAGAATGTTGCTTGCCGACAGCGACCGAATCCAAATCCCGCTGATAACGGACACGGCATCGTTGGCGGCAACGCCCGCAGCCTGGAGCGCGCCGAGATTGCGGATGGCCTTTTCCCGCAAATGCTCTTGATCGACGGTGGTGGCGAACGAGTCGAGCAAGGTCAGTACGCCGCATTTGTCGTCGGTGACGATGAAGTCGGATGGGGTCAAAAGTGGAACGGCAGCGCCTCGGGCGAGGTAGAGCTCCGCCAGCACGCGGATGAGGTCGCGTTTGTCCTGGGCGGATTCGGCCATCAGGATGTGGTCTTCCAGCAGCCCCAGCAGGTCCGGCGAGAATGGCCACGCATCGACCACCTCACGGCGCAGGCGATCCTTCTCCGAGTCGGTCTTGTTCGCGTGTAGAAGCCGGACGCGCTCCTGGGCATAGGTGGCGACGACCTGCTCGATGGCAGGCGTCGAGAATTGGGCACGGTTCTCAAACAGGCGGTGCAGCAGCAATCGCTTGCGGTCTTCCTTTGCCGTTTCGCCTTTGAAGTCAATCACGACCGGGCCGATGCGATGAATCTGGCGGTAGCCCTCGGTGGACGTGTCACGCACGGAAACAACCAGCATGAGAAGGTCCGGGCGTTCCTTGGCCAGTTCCGACAGGATTTGCACGAAGTTAAAAGCCCATTGCCGCCGCTTCAGGCCGTTGTCGCCCGGCTCGTCGTGCAGGCCGTCGAACCAGGTTTGGAACTCGTCGAGGACCAGGGCGGTGGGCTTCTCGGCGAACAAATCTTGCAGCAGCGACTTGGAAGGAATCGAAATCCCGGAGTTGGCGTGCTTGCCCCGGTAATACTCGCCACGCGGATGGCGCTCGAAGATCAAATCCCAAAGCGTGCGGTATTCCTGATTGGACAGGGTTTCCGTGATTGCGATGAAGCCTTTCGGCAGCGTCAACATGGAAAGGGAATCAAAACCGGGCTTGGCACCCCATTCATGTGCCCATCCATTAACCTTCTCCGGCGATTCGATGGCGTGGTGCAGCAGCGCCATGATGTGCGACTTGCCGCGACCGCGTTGGCCGAGGAAAACGAGGGGTCGGCCCTGAGCGCCGGTCGAAATCCCGGCAAGTGCCCGCTGCACGTCGCCAGTCGGGTAGGTGATGCGCAGAAGTTCGTCGGGGTCGCGCTGCGTCCAGCCCGTGCCCTGGCGGTTGCGCAGCTCGATGGCCGTGCCCCGCATGTGCGGTTTACGGAACTCGTCGCGTAGTTCAAGTGGCAAATTTGCGGGCATACCGTGACCCTTGCTGTCCCCAGCAGCAAGTTGCCGCATCGCGGCGATGAAACCGGTTTGCCGCTGGATAACCAAATCCTATCCGAAGTGCTTTCAATCTTCGAGAGGACCGGTACTTGCATCAGCATCGCGTGGCAGATCGGATCGGACATTTCCGTCAGCAATTCCCTTCGCGCGAGGGGACAACCGCATGGCTGAGCATGTATTCGTCGCCGACAACGCCCGTTACTTCCGCCACGTCCGAAACTCGCCGACCGGGGGACACCGCAGTCCGCGAAATAAATACAACGAAATTGACAGCGGTGGCGATCGAGCGGCGAGGGATAACCTGTGAAGCCTCGCCCACCAGGTCTTCGATCCTTCGCAAAGCATCGGCGGTGGAATTGGCATGGATGGTTGCCACGCCGCCGGGGTGGCCGGTGTTCCATGCCTTGAGCATCGCCAATGCTTCTGGGCCGCGAACCTCGCCAATGATGATTCGATCCGGTCGCAGTCGTAGCGTCATTCGGAGCAAGTCCGTCATCGTGACGCGCGGCTCGGTGTTCTTGGTGAGCAATTCAACCTTGTCCTCCGCCGGGCATTGGAGTTCCTTGGTGTCTTCGATGAGAACGATGCGGTCGCTCTTGAACGCCGACTCCGCCAGAATCGCGTTGACCAGCGTGGTTTTCCCCGACCCCGTGCCACCGGCCACCAGAATATTCTTTCGATCCACCACGGCGCGGCGAATCACGTCGGCGCCGGTGGCGGACAATATCCCCTTGGCCACATAATCATCCAGCGTGAATACGATCGAAGCTCGCTTGCGGATGGTAAAGACCGGCCGCTCCGCCAAGGGTGGCAACAGCCCTTGAAACCGCTCGCCACTGCGCGGAAGCACGCCTGCGACGGCCGGCCGTTCCGGCGTCACCGTCTCGCCCATGTGGCTGGCCAGAAGGCGGATGGTCGTCTCGGCGGCGGATTGCTCGATATGGCCCACCTTTTCTCGTCCGACGCCGGCGCGATCCACCCACAGACTTCCGTCGGGATTGGCCATGACCTCCACCACGTCCGGTCGAGCAAGGGCATCGGACACCAATGGCCCCAGCGCGTGGTAGAGGCTCTCCGCCTGGCGCAGGCGAACGGACGTAGCCGCGTTTTTCGATTCGTTGGATTGACCGGCCATATTGATATTCCTTCTCATCAAAACAAACTCCACCGCGAGCGCGTGCCCGTTGAACCGGGCGGTTTTTCCTGCCGCGCCTCATTTGATTCATCTTGCCGGGAATGGGTCGCATTTTGTTCGGCGGGCGAGGGCGGTGTCTCGGCTTCTGGCGTTTGCAGCGGTTCGGGGTTCGGATGGGCGGCTTCAATCGAAGCTGGGGTCGGCGCTGCAAGCTCCGGCATCGCCGGCACCGCCGGCTCCGTTGGGGCGGGTAAATCATGCATGATTGACTGGCCGGCGCGCAGGTTGGCCGCCAGCGTGTCGAGGAAGCGATTGAATCGCGCCTTTCCGCTGTGCAGTGCGGCCTTCTTGTCCTTTTCCGGGATGCCTGGCGTGTGATTGAAAAACGACTGCACCATCAAGCCCAGCATTTCCTTGAGCACCTGCTGGTCATAGCCGCGCCGCCGGTCGATTCGTTGGATCAGGGCAAAGACCCGCTCCACCGCTTTGAGAACCCGGGTCTCGGCATCCTGCGGGGTGTCGATCAGCACCGTCCTGGCCGCGGCGGCAATCACCCGCGACGGTGTGACACCTTCGTCGGCAGCGCGTCGCTTGGCAGCTCGGAGAACGTCCTCCTCCATCCATAATGTGAATCTGACTTTTTGCATCGCCATGAGTGATTGATTCGCCGCTGAGGCCTCACACGTCGGTCACATGTCCGTCCGGCCACAACTCCTCGTCCGTCCCTTCCTCGTCTTCCCCTGGCGATGGCTGCGGGCGCTGGTGCGGGCCATTTCCTTTGTTTTCCCGTGGCAACGGCAAGTCCGGTCCCTTGGCTCTTTCGCGCAGCCAATCGATCTGCGGCTGCGGGGGCAAATTGAGCCCTTGGGATTGATCCGGGGGCGGCAGGACGCGCTTCATGAACGTGGCATCGGTGAAGTAGCGCGCCTTCTTGGTTCGCATGGGCTTGAACCCGGTCACGAAAACAAGCTGGTCGTCCACCGGCAGTTCCCGCACGTCTCCTGGCGACAACAATGGCCGAACCTGCTCGCTCTGGCTGACGGTCCTGGCGCCGATGCCCCTGGCGGCCTGGGAATAGCTCTCGCGATATTCCGTCACCGTGCCGGTCATCTGACTGATGCGCTGGCAGGTGACGGTATCGGCAGCGGCGAAGGCCGTGAGGATGTGACAGTTGTCCAGGATGGTGTTGTTGGGGCCGTACTGCTCGACGATGTCATTGAACGACTGGACGATGAGGTGCGCCTTGATCCCGTACCCCGCCATCTGGCGCAGATTCATGGTGAAAAAGTCCAGCCGTCCCAAGGTCGGAAATTCATCCAGCGACAGCAGCAGCCGGCGATTCTTCACTCGGCCCGCGCTGTCTTTATCCAAATGCTCCATCAGCGCCCGGCAGGTCTGGTTGATCATCAGCCGCACCAACGGGCGCAGACGCGGCGCATCCGATGGCGGCGGCTGGAGGTAGAGGGTCATGGGCCGATCGGCGCAGACCAAATCGCTCAGCCGGAAATCGCTGGTCGCGGTGTTGCGGGCGATGAGGGTGTCCGCCCACAGCGTCAGATACGCCGCCGCCGTGCCACACACGCTGGCCTGAAACTTCTCGGGCTGGCGGCGCAGCTCGCCGGCCACCAACGCCACTTCGGGATGAACTTCGGCTGCGCCGGACTGCGGGTTGAACCGGTGCAGCGTGCGGATCATCGCCTTGGCGGTGTTCTTGAAGTCGAGCAAGCGCATCCGGACTGTCGCCAGGTTCTTCTGGCCGTCGGCTTCCGTGTACAGCACGTGCAGGATCAGCGCCACCAGGAATTGGCTGGCCTGCTGGTCCCAAATGTCCATCGTGTGCTTGGCGCCGGTGGGATTGACCAGCATCTCCACGATGTTCTGCGTGTCCCGAATCTCGTTGTCACCCTTGCGAATCTCGAACAACGGGTTGAATCGGGCGCTGTCATGCTTCGTCGGATTGAAGTAGGCACAGTAGCCGAGCCGCGAGCGCAGGCCCGCCGTGACCTGCCACAACTCGGTCTTCACGTCATAGGCCAGCACGCTGCCATTCCAGTTCAGGAGCGTCGGAATGACGTGGCCGACGCCCTTGCCGGATCGGCTGGCCCCGGAAACAAGCTGGTGCTCCGGCCCGTCGTAGGTGAGATACCGATCAAAGGCGCATCCGAGAACGGTTCCACTGCCGGACAACAATCCGGCGCGTTTCATGTCGCGCCGCGTTGCCCACCGGTCCCTGCCGATCTCCCGGACGGGGATATGGCGGCGCAACCGGCGGGCACCGATCAGCAGCAACGTGGCCAGAATGAGTGTGCCGCCGATGAACGCATACCCCTCGTGGAGCGTGCGCGGAATGTCCGGCCCGAAATCGCGGGCCCATACAAACATCGCCCACGGCGGGTAGATCACGTGCCCGCCCACGTGCAACCCGCCCAGGGCCGGATGGTAATTCAGCCGATAGCCGACCCATTGCGTGGCGGTGGTGAGACCGGCCAACAGCACGAGCACATACGCGAGAATGATGTTTCGCGCGGTCATCAGTCACCTCCTCCCGGTCCATCCAGCGACAGTCCCCGGTCCCGATCCATGGAACGACCGACGGACAATTCGACGGTGGAGTCGCTGGCCGACGTGCGCTGCAGTTCAACCGGACTGCTGGCATCGACATCGGGCGCTCTGGAAATGGGCGAAACGAAAACGCTCTCCTCCGTGACGACCACCGCCAGCTTGCTGGAATGAAGATGCTCGGTGCCGGCGTATTCGCCGAGGACCGTGCCGCCCTGGGGCAGTTCCGCCACCGGCAGTGCGTGCTTGCCGGACAGCCTTCCGGCCACGTCCGCTCGTTCCTCGGCGGCGAGTTGTTGTAGCGCATCGGGCTGCAATTCCACTGCGCCGCCATCCGCCGTGTCGCGCCGGGCATAGCCGTTGCGTACCAGCCATTCTTGCCGCTGCTCGATGGCCTCCTGAACCGCCGGATGGTCCGCCGTCCGTTGATCGGGACGGTCGCTAAACACCTGGCGGTCGAGCCACGTCACCGCGTGCGCTTCGACTTGTCTCTCCAGTGTGTGCTCGGCAATGACCCGAACGTCGGTGCGTGAAACGCCCCGTTGACTGAACCGGGAGTATTGATCCACGTCGATCGCATACTCCCCGGCTTCCAACGCACGGACACCGGAACCATCAAATCCGGCGATGAATGCGAGTCGGGCTTCCGCCGAGCGAACCGCCGATGCAACCTCCCGTTCGGTGGAATCCGGTTTGGATTGGCGCAGATCAGCTTCGTGCAACTGCGCCGAATAGATGCCGCCATGAGCCTCCGCGACGGCCACGATCTGCCCGGCCACCTGCTGGCGTCGCTGGGTTCCCGCGCCCAGTTCCGCCACCGATCCGATATGAACATCCCGGTAGCTGGGCGTATCCCGCACCCGTCCATAGTGCGCCTGACCGGCGCTGTCTCTCACGACGATGAACCGATCATCTTCCAGTTCGCCCGCGCGGTTCTTGGCAATGACGATGCCCGCGACCGGAACCGAGACCTCCGCTCCACCGGTCATACGCTGCACCCGTCCGGCCTCGTTGCCAAGCTGGCTGTAAAGCTGTTTGATGATGTCGTTGCGCGCCCCCAGCTCGCGAAGCGACTGGCCGAACGTCTCGTCCAGGGACCACCAGGTTCCCTTGAGCCGGTGGCTCTTGTCTTTCTGCGCCAGCCCGATGCCTTCCAGGAATTGCAGCCGAGACAGCGCCAGTTGCCGGTCGTCCGCGCCGAACCCGATGGGCTTAGCGGGCGACAGGTCGATCCTGCCATTCTCCACATGCCGCTCGATCATGCGGTCGAGTGAGGTAAACCGCTCGGCTTCCACCTCCTTGAGCCGCGCTTCCCGCGCCTGTTCGACGGTGCGCTCGCCGAGCAGTTCGGTCGCCACTTCCGACGCCCGCCCGCGCATGCCGTGCGCCAAATAGGCACGCGGAATGACCAAGTCCCGTCCGTCTTCCAGCTTGCCCCGGAGCACCACATGCGCATGGGGGTTGTCGGTGTTGTGGTGGTTGATCCCGATCCATTGGAGCTTGGCGCCGGGTTCGATCACCCCGGCAAGGGCCAGATCCTTCTCCACCCGCTGCATGACGTCGCGCACATACGCGGTCATGTCGGGGATGTCCCCGCCGCGCTCCGGCGAGATAATGATGCGGAAATGATGCCGGTCCGGCACCCAGGCCGCCGTCTGCTCTTTTGCATCCAGACCCTGTTGCGTGGCGTCATAGAACACGCCCGGCTTGCCGTCGGCGCTGGCGCTGTCGCGGCCCAGGTAGCTGGCATGGCGCGTCAGGCTGCCCTTGGCCTTGCCCGGCTTGTGCCGGGCCACGTGTGTCTTGACGATGACGCGCTGCAGCCGCCGGCCACTGGAAGAGGGCGCGCGAGCGCTCCCGGTCTTGCCCCGGAAGCCGCGCAGCCGGCGCGCCAGTTGCGTCCGGACGCTGAGCTCGCGCCGCCGGGCGTGCATTTTGCCAACGCGGTCCGGCTCGACTTTGCCCGCGGAGTTTCGTGCGGAATCCTTTGCCATAACCATTTCCTTTCGCCTCTGGACGCAACCAACTCACGTCAGCGTTGCGTCATACCTTGAGCCATCCTGTCAGCGCTGTAAGTGCGGTCCCTGAAACTGGATACACCAACCACGCCTACACTCCTTTTATCTTGCCTTCCCTTCTTAAAGACAAAAATATAGTTCAACCCGATGAATTGAACTAAACCGATTATACCAAACAGATGCCGAACGTCAAGCTCGGCCCGACAGATTTGAGTTCAGCCAGACAGAACACTGTCGAGCTGGACTCAAACGCATTGGAAAAAAGTGGCGAGAAGTGAAGGCGTTGCGAGATGGCGACAGTCACCAACGGTATAATGGTGAGGGTGTCATGAATGTTCAAAGAGCGAAGCGCTGACGGATGCAAAGCGATGGTCTGAAAGCAGGACGGATGAAGCAATGCGACGGTGGATAGGCGACAGCCTGGGGTTCCTGTTCTGGCTTGGCGTGCTGCAACTGGCACGGCTGGCGGTGGTGCTGTTCTGCATTGCCGAAGTCGTCGGCGTGCTGGCGTTGTGGGCCATCGCGCTGGTCGATCTCCTCCTGCACAACCGTTCGATCTACTTCTGGATTCCCGTGGGAGCGACGTTCATCATCGCCGTTCAAATCGCCCTTTGGCAATTCACCTGGCTGCGCGTCGCTCAACGCGGCGGACACTGGCGGGCCATCGCCGAATGCTTCTCCAACGTCGTCCGCTACCCAGTGGTGCGCACGCCTCACCCTTGGGAATGACGTGCAACGTCTCGGCAAACCAACAAAGAAGCCGGATCAGGGATGCCCGATCCGGCTTCTTTGCGTATCACTGGACGGCATGATCTATGCCGCTGACGCCTGCTGCGTGGCGTCGGCTTGCGGTGCTTCGCGCAGGTTGGACGGCAGCCATGAGTTCACCTTGGCCGCAACCTTGGCATCCTCCAAGCGTCCTTCGGCGGCATCGGTGAAGAGCTTGGCCAAGTCGGAAACCAACTCGGTTTTCTTCTTCAACTCGGCGGCTTTGGCGTAGACCGGACCGCGCAATTCACCGATCAGGTGGGCCAACTGAATCTTCTGGTATCCCGACAACCAGCGCTCGTCGGGACGCCAGAACCGTCGAACCTCCACGCCCAATTCCGCAGCCAGACGCCAGACCAATTCGGTGCGGCGCTGCAGGTGGGCCGTGATGCACTCGACCGTAAGCAAGTCGATCAGTGCATCCAACTTCTTATCCGATAGCGCTTGGAAGGCGTCATAGGCCGCATGATCTTCGACGTAATGCTTGTCATGCAGCGGGTCCAACTCGGCTCGGCGCTTGCGGATTCCATCCAGTGCGGCGGACGTGAATCCTTCGGCATTGTCGGCATGAACCGTGCTGCCGTTGGCTTCATGCCGGATTGCCAGCGCTTCACTGCGCACCTTCTCATGCAGAACAAGAGCCAGAATCCGCCTGCGTGTCGCGGCATCCTTGAGCAAGGCTTCACGCACGCCAAGCGCCTGATGCGTGAACGTCGTTGCCAGTTGCGAGTCTTTCAGGTCATCCGAAGTCGGTGGCTTGGGCGCTTCCATCGAGTTGTTCCCGGCTTGACCGTTGCCCCCATCATGTCCATTGCTGGATGCGGCTGGGCGGGTTCGCGGGATGCGGTATTCGCGCCGGACTCGTCCATCGGGGTCCAGCAGCAGGAACACGGTGCCGACGGCCTTGGTCGCCTCGGCATAATGAACCTTGGCGTCCTTGGTCAAGGTTTGTTCCTCATCGTCCAGCGCTTCGAGTTTGGCTTGCAGCGCTTCACCCTTGGCTTCGTCCGATTCGTCCAGTTCGCCCAACTTCGATTCCAGTTTGCTCCGCTTCTCGTACAGCTTCCTAAGCTCGGCCGTGGTGGTCTGGTCGTATTCCTGGGGCGCTTCGGCCATCGACCACAACCGATCTTGAACGTCGGCCTGCGGCCCGATCACAACGTCGGCCCAACCTTCTTCGATCAGGGCTTGGCGCTGCGCCAGCAACGCCTCCGCCTGCGCCTCCATGAACGCCTTGCGCTCCACCAACACGCGTTCGGCGAACAAATCCCGGCTGACGGCGGTGGCCGGGAGTTTGGACAGGTCGAACGTCGCGGACGCGGCGTCGATCCACGCATGGGCGATCACGTTGCGGACGTGCTGCGCATGTTGTGGATTCCCGGCCACTTCCTGCCAGACTTCCAATTGCCGATCCGGCGGAACGGACGCGAACGCCTCGGCGGTCGCGGTGTCGATTCCGCCCTGGCGGTATGCCGCTTTCACCGGCTCGGCCAGCGTGGCCAACTTCATACGCTGTCGGACATACGGCTGGCTCACGCCAAACTCGGCGGCGATGGATTCCACGCCTTTGGCTTCCTCGCGGGCCAGTTCCGCGAACGCTTCGGCTTCGTCCAGCGGGTGCATCGGCTCGCGGACAAAGTTCTCGGCCAGCGCCAAGGCGTTGGCGGTGTCGTCATCGACCGAGCGCAACACGCACGGCACTTTGGGCGATCGCCCCGCCTTGGCCACATCCTTGTACACCTCGCGCAGCGCCGCCAGTCGGCGGTTGCCGGCGATCACCTTGAAATTGCCGGCGCTGCGGTCGTCGGCCCGGACCACCAGCGGGGCAAGCAGTCCATGGGCCCGGATGGACGCCACCATGCGGCGGTGGGCATCCCGCTCCGGCTTGACGCGCCGGGGATTGCCTTTGCTGGAAATCAGCTTGGACAGGGACACGGAAATCTGAACATCACGAGATTGGGAAAAACTGCGATTCATAAAACACGCTCTCTTTCTGGGTTATTGAATTGAATCAAACACGTCGTCTCAGTCGGGCTAGATCGGAATCTCTTGCCCTGCGCCAACCAACTCGCCCTGGGCGGTGTCTGCGGACCGCGCCGCTCTGGCATTCTTGCCGTTGCCGCCGCGCTTACCGCGCCCGTTGCCGTTGCGCTGGGCGGTGTCGCGGTTGCCGGGCTTGGCATCCACGAACCGGAATTGCTCCACGACCACGCGAATCTTGCTGCGCCGCTGGCCGTCCTCCTGTTCCCACTGCTCAAATTTGAGTCGGCCTTCGATATGGATGGGTCGGCCCTTGGTCAAACTCTCGCCGATGGTCTGCCCGGTCTTGCCGAACGCGGCGCAGTCGATGAACAACACTTCCTCGCGGTCGCCTCCTTCGGCGTCTTTCCAGCGGCGGTTGACCGCCAGTGCGAAATCGCACACCACTGTCTGACTCGGAAGCGTTTTAAGCTCAGGGTCGCGGGTGAGGTTGCCCATGAGGATCACTCGGTTGTAGCTGGCCATGATGAATCTCCTTTGTGTAAATGGCCACTGATGATTGGGCGGCGTCACATTGACAACCGCTCCCCAGCCCGCCCCGACGCGCCTCCATGCGCACCGGGGCAGGTTCGGGGAGAGGTCGCCAATCAGGCGATGCCCGCCAGTTCCAGCGCTCCGCGATACGCGGCTTGCTTCAATTGGTGCGATTGGCCGAACCAGATTGAATCCAATTGCCGGTCCAGCTTGTCGGCTGCTGACGCGCCCCGGTACTTCCGCTGATGGTCCGCCCATTCGCTGACGGCGTTGTACGCGCCCCATGCGGTGTGCTTCACGCCCGGAAGTGTGTTCCGCTCGTTGTCAAAGTTGTCGAGCATCTGCCCGAGCACCTTTTCGCGGGTTTTCTTCTGCCGATCCGTGCCATGGGGAAGGTCCGCCCCGGTCAAACCCCGGAAGTATCCGCCCGCCTCGGTAACGCTCAATTCCTTGGCAAGCATCGCGTGTAACTCGTCGTCAAACTTGTCGAACCGCGCCGCGATGATGCCGAGCTTGGCCCGCGCCTCGGCAATCCGGCTTTCCAAGCGGGGATGATGGGAAATCGTCAACCCTTCAACGCCCGCTTCGCGCAGGGCCAGATTCAACGTGTTCTGGCAAACCACGCGCACGGTCGTGGGGATCATCCGAAGCGCCTGGCTGCCGTCGTGCGTGTTGGTCAAGAGAACGTAAGGCTTAATCAGGTCGTCGGGTCCGGCCCGATACTCTTTGGGAATGCTGGCCATCATCCACACGCGCTTGCCGCCGTGCAGACTGCCCGCCGTTTCGTACATGGCCAGCTTGTCCCCAACCAGTCCGTCCATGAAGTCGAAAGCTTCATGGTTCTGAAAGACTCGATAGCGCCGCCCAACCACGCCCAACACGGCCTTGGTGTCGGTGCGGACATTCGCCACCGTGTCGGGGATTCCCGCTTCCGTCGCGTTGTTGTCCGGGTCGAAAGCCCGGACCGGCCATTGCTCGACGCGCCAATCCAGCCCGGCGAGGCCGATAGCCTCGGCGCTGGTGGTCGCCTGTTC
>CAZNAW010000046.1:0-23400 GCA_964571165.1 uncultured Occallatibacter sp.
CGAGTTGCACGGCGCGAACGTCAAGGAACTCATAGTCGAGATCGTCCGCGACCTGAGCGACGATTTGCGACTTGCCGACACCGCATGCGCCCCAAATGTGCAGAGGCACACGCTCACCTATCAGCGCATGAAGCGCCTCATATAGCCTGGATGGTTTCATTGGATTTCCTTGTAGGTACAAGAGGGATTGTTTGGTGAAAAGGTGCGTTCTGGCCGCAAGCGACAAGTGCCGTCGAGTCAGAAGTGCCGCTGAGTGATGCCACCGTGGATCCGCTACCTCGTTGGAGCGGCACCTTCTGTCTCCCTGACAGCCTCAGACTGATCTTCCGCTTCGAGAAGTGTGGCTACCCATTCCCAGTAGCCAATACGAGGGTTGTCTGCCTGCACTTCCTGCTTCCATTCGGATACAGAATGCACCGGGTTGTCTCCCCAGTGCCCGAACTGTTCACGCAGTTCATCTGAACTCTTTTCCATCACAGACATCCTCGCAAGTTTGTTGGCGCATTTTAAAAGTGAATATCCAGGGCTTCAGCCCCAGCTCGTCGAACTCCGAAATTCTCGGCTCAAAGCTGAGCTCTCGGACGCAGAAGAGCGAAAATGGTAGCAGTATGGCGGCCCTCAAGCTACACTCGCGCAAGCGCGGAGACCACCACTAGGATTTGCTCCAGATGACCGTCCGCAAAATAGTCCATGTGGACATGGACGCTTTTTATGCGTCCGTCGAGCAACGGGATGACCCGCAACTGCGCGGCAAGCCAGTCGTTGTCGCCTGGCTGGGCAACCGTTCTGTTGTCTGTGCCGCCTCGTATGAGGCGAGACGATTTGGCGTCCGTTCTGCCATGCCAGCGGTTCGTGCCGAGCGGCTTTGCCCAGAGGCTATCTTCGTTCCCCCGGATTTCCAACGTTATCGGGCTGTTTCGAGGCTCGTGCGGGAGATATTCAAACGGCACACGGACTTGGTTGAGCCGCTCTCGCTGGACGAAGCGTACCTGGACGTTACGGAAAACAAGACCGGGCTACTTACTGCAACGCGGGTGGCACGCGCAATTCGAGCGCAAATCCGTGAGGAGTTGAGCCTCACCGCTTCCGCCGGAGTGGCGCCGAACAAGTTTCTGGCAAAGATCGCCTCGGACTGGCGAAAGCCGGATGGTCTATTCGTCATTCAGCCAGATGAGGTGGATTCATTCCTCCCGCCGCTTCCGGTGGGACGCCTTCCTGGCGTCGGCAAGGTGACGGAGGCAAGGCTTGAGAAGCTTGGAATACGAACCGTGGGAGACTTGCGGGGGCTTGAGTTGCCGGCGCTCGAAGGTCCGTTCGGCCGCCATGGCCTGCGCCTCTACGAGTTGGCCCGCGGAATCGATGAAAGCCCAGTCATGCCGGACCGCCCCACGCAATCGGTTTCCGCTGAAGATACGTTCCAACACGATGTACCACTGTCGGAAACGGAGCCATCGATACGCCGACTGGCGGAGAAGGCATGGGCCGCATCGCGCAAGGAGACTCGCATCGCGCACACCGTGATCCTCAAACTGAAGACAAGCGAGTTCAGAATCCTGACACGCAGCCATTCACCCTCGCACCCACCGGCTTCGTGCGACGAATTGACCAGCATAGCCTTGTCCCTGAGAGATCGCGTGGACCTGGGTTCCCATCAGCGCTTCCGTCTGGTGGGCGTTGGCCTGAGCAACTTCCGCGAGCCTGAAGAAGTGTCGATGCAGCCAGCGCTCTTTGAGTGACAGAACACGCTTACAGAAGACAGATCCGCGTATTTTTCGTCACGTCAATGTTTCCGTATTGCCCGTCATGCGACCGGAGTTCGAAGAATTGGGGTGTGGTCCCCAACACACTCCTGGACCGTTCCCTGAGTGCCTCCGTGATTTTGCGCTCGTCGAACGCAAGGACGGATGCGAACTCCGAATCTGTGTGGGTAACGCCCCCGGGCCGCATTTCGTCGCAGAAAGATCGATAATGAAACACGATGAGAATCGAGACGTTCATAACCTACCGGAATCTTCGCAGAGCAGTCCCGACATCGGAGGAATTCCATGCCCGGCTGAGCCTCTACGATCGACGGCAGATGCTGTGGCTATGCGCCGCAATCAGCTTCTCACTTGATTTTGTAGTCGGGGCACACACTGAAGAGGCCCACAGCAGCTGAGTTCGCAGGCTGTTCCCAACACCGGAAGCCGAGTGGATCCTCAGAAACAAAGCCAATGTCTTTCACCGGCATCAACTGCTCTTCTTAATGCAGGAAGTCGCCAGATTCTGCCCAGAGTTTGGAGACCCGCCAGGAACCGAGTTGCCGCTACGAGAACTCGGGGAACTCTTCCTAATGGCCAACGACGTGCTCAATATATCTATCCCTGAGCCATCCGCACCTAATGAATCCTCGTTGCAATTGATTCTGATGTTGCTGCCAAGCAATGAAGCAAACCTGTTTACAAACGCGTTTCAGAGAATGGGCCGCTCACACCTAATCGTCACCAGAATTGCGGAGTCGAGGCGACATGAAAAGGCATTCTTTGATATCCGCGATCTCTTTCAGCAGGCCTCCGGAATTCCGTACGGAGTATTTGAAGCCATGATGGTCGTTGTATTCACGCGTCTCGTGAATGTTCCGGAGGCCTTGAAAGACGCATCCAAGTTCGGAATCGATGAGTCCTATTTTGCGAAACTGCCTCTACCCTCCTCACAGATCGAGAAGTTTTTTGCGCTCGTTTCCGCAAACCCGGACGAATTTCGCACTGCATTGACTGCACAGAATCCCAGACCAAACGACTTCCGAGTCATACGGAATAAGCCGCTCGTCAAGATTGGGAATCGCTATTTCCCGCTCGACGCACAAATTGGCTTTGAGAAATTTGACTCTGCCGTTTACTGGAGCATACTCAGGTTCTTGCCAAAGGAGCAGAGGGAGATTTTTCCTGTCTTTTGGGGCGGAATCTTCGAGGACTACGTCATCTGGCTATTACAGAAGTCCGTGAACGAAGAAATTAATCGCATCATTCCTAATCCGCGATATTCCGACAATGCGGATCAGCAAGTCTGCGATGTGATCGTGCAATGTGATGGAACCGCGATCTTTGTCGAAGTCAAAGGAAACATGATTACCTCTAAAGCCAAATACAGCGGCGACATCGACTCATTGAGAGATGAACTAGAACAGAAATGGGTAGGTGGGAGTGAAAAGAAGAAGGGCGTGACACAGCTTGTGCCCGCCATCAAAGCGACCTGCTCCGACGAAGCGCCGCGGCGCATTAACGGAATCGACATGCACACCATCTCGACAATCATCCCCCTCGTGGTCACCCGCGACGAGTTCGGGGGATATATGGGCGTGAACACGTATTTGAACAATCGCTTTAGGGAGACTTTGGGGAAGGTTCGATACCGGAAGAGTATAACTCCGCTCCTCTGCATGTGTGTGGACAGTTTGGAGAAGCTGTCCCCTTACCTCGAGGACACACGTCTGAGCGAGTTGCTCTCTGTACGACTGCGGGGCGATAAGAAGCTGTCAACCCAATTCTTCGATCCTCTTGGCCCCTACCTGAAGCAGAAGAACAGCGGAAAAGAGGATCGTCGTCCAACAATCTTGAAGGACGCAACATTTGATGTAAGTAGGGCGGCAGCCGAAGCCTTTGGCTTACGGACTGAGGAAGTTGCGGCATCGGATTCGGAGAGCCGATAGGCACACGCGGCGTGTGGGTCGCCATCTGTCGCCACTAGAACGAGGGTGCGCCATCGTCAACGCAGTTGTATCACGGCAAAAGTGGGACGGCACGAACCTCAGCATGCGGTGTTTGCACAGCTTGAATTTGGATCTGGCCTCAGTTGGCGCCCATCGCGTTCAGTGAGGAATCGATCATTCATCGATTTCGGGCGGTTGGTCAATCCAGAAACAATTCATGGTCGGAAGGATGTGCGGTGGAGCGCTCCATCAGGCCGCATCGTCCAGTTCTTCGGGATCTTCGTAAGCGTGGTTTTCAGGCCGCCTTGTCGGGGTGTTTCTGAGGCATCAAGCTTGACTTGTGGCGGATATGCGGCCGCATGGGGGCTTGGATGGATGCTGGTGTCGAGTTGGCCGAGAGCGATTCTGGTCGGCGGCGGTTCAGGACGATAGCTGAGAAGCGGAGGATTGTTGAGCAGACGCTATCGTCGAGCATGTCTGTTGCATCTTTGGCACGTCAGCATGGGGTCAACGCCAACCAGGTGTTCTACTGGCGGAAGCTCTATCGCGCTGGTCAGCTCGGAGGAGAGGTAGGCGCGGAGTCGTCGAGCGTGCGCTTGCTTCCGGTCCGGGTTGACAGCGATGAAGGCGCAGATCCAGAACCTGGGGCGACGGCGGAACAGAGCGAGTTTGCAACTCCGACGATTACGATGAACATCGAGATTCCGGGCCGAGCGTTGGTGAGCCTGGAAGGTGCCGTGGATGCGGGGATGATTCGGGCAGTTCTTGAGAGCCTGCGGGGATGATCCCTGCCAACACACAGATCTGGCTTGTGGCCGGGGTGACGGATATGCGGCGTGGATTCGCCAGCCTAGGTGGTTTGGTTCAGAGCGCACTCGATAAGAGTCCTCTGTCGGGGCATGTGTTCATCTTTCGTGGCCGCAGAGGTGACCTGGTAAAGCTGATTTGGCATGACGGCGACGGGATGTGCCTTTTCCAAAAAAAGCTCGACCGAGGCCGTTTCGTTTGGCCGCAAGCCGAGAGCGGTGCAGTTTCTCTGACACGTGCGCAGTTGTCGATGTTGTGCGAGGGCATCGATTGGAGGCAGCCATTGCGAACCTGGCAGCCGCCGATGGCGATATAAGTCATCTGAGCTAACTTACCAGCGACTTATCATAACTTTCATGCGCATAGGATGGAGTATCGTGGCATACTTCTTTCATGATCTGCGTGCACGCCCGTCAGAGTGAGTTGGAGAAGATGGGTGCATCGGCGTTGAGTTCTCTTGTCATCGCGCAGATGATACGGATCGAGCATTTGGAACTGCAGGTTGCCAGACTCAACCGGTCGCAGTTCGGACAGAAGTCTGAGAAGGCTCCGATCAATGCAGACCAACTGACGCTCAGCCTGAACGGATCTGTGATTGAAGCGCAGCCGGCTCTGAGTTTACAAGTCGAGCAACCGCCGGCCGGCCAGGAGAACTCTGTCAGGCCTGCACGCGCTCCACGCAAGAGCCGTGCGCTTCCGGTGCATTTGCGGCGCGAGATTAGAACGCATCTTCCCGAACACACCAAGTGCCCCTGCTGCAACGGAGAGTTGCGCAAGCTGGGCGAGGACACTTCGGAGATGCTCGAGTACATGCCGGCGAGCTTCTATGTCATCCGCCATGTGCGCCCGAAGATGAGCTGCAGGAAGTGCTCCTGCGTGGTGCAGGCTGCGGCGCCGGAGCGGGTGATCGATCGCGGCCTTCCCGGGCCCGGCTTGCTGGCGCATGTGGCTACTGCCAAGTTTGCGGATCATCAGCCCTTGTACAGGCAGTCGCAGATCTTTGCACGCGAAGGCATCGAATTGGATCGCTCTGTTCTCGCCCGCTGGATAGGCGAGACCGCTGCATTGCTGGCGCCGGTGGCCGAAGTTCTGCGCCGCTATGTGCTCGACACGGAAAAGCTGCACGGCGATGACACACCGCTTCCGGTGCTCGCGCCGGGTACAGGCAAGACCAAGACTGGCCGGTTCTGGACTTACGTCCGTGATAATCGCCCGGCCGGCGACAAGGCAGCGCCTGCGGTGTGGTTCGCATACTCGCCGAACCGCAGGGGAGAACATCCGCAGGCGCATCTAGCGAAGTTCGAAGGCATCCTGCAGGCGGACGCATTCGCAGGATTCAATAAGCTTTATGAGGATGGAGCGATTCAGGAAGCGCCGTGTATGGCGCACATCCGGCGCAAGTTTTTCGATCTGATGAAGGCACACAACTCGCCCATCGCCACTGAAGCTGTCCATCGCATCGCAGCGCTCTACTTGATCGAAAGGGAGATCAAGGGGCGATCAGCCGAGCAACGCCGTGCCGTTCGCACTGCGCGAGCCAAGCCTCTGTTCGACGACATGCGACGATGGCTTGAAGAGGTGCTCTACCAAGTAGTCCAAAAGTCCGAAACCGCCGCGGCGATTCGCTATGCGCTCAGCCTCTGGGATGCGCTTGCGCGCTATCTCGATGATGGTCGGATTGAACTGGACAACCTCATCGCGGAGCGAGCCTTGCGCTCCGTGGCCATTGGCCGCCGCAACTATCTCTTCGCCGGCTCCGATGCTGGAGGACGCCGCGCCGCCATCCTCTATAGTCTGATTCAAACGGCGCGCATGAACGGTCTGGACCCCGAGGCCTATCTGCGCTACGTGCTCGCGCGCATTGGCGAGCATCCCATAAAACGCATCGAGGAACTGCTGCCATGGAACGTCGCCGGAAAACTGGCCCCCGCGTTACGACAAGCCGCCTAGATCCCACCGAGTACGATCTGTCTCCGTTCGCCATCACCATGTATCCCAATCTCGATTCGTTCACCGAGCGTGGACAGATCGTGGTCGGCTTGATCGACCCCGTCGGCGCCGTGGCCATCGCCACCGAAGGACGCCAGACCCTGGCCATGCTTCGCCGCCGCCAAGGCGAAACCTTCAAGCAACTCCTCGCACGTCTCGATACCGCCATCGCAAACGCCACCACGGATGGTGTCTACGTCGACGAAGTCAACAATCTCCAGAAATAGCACACACTGCTTACGACCGGTCGTGTCCACTTGAATCGATCGTGGACACATAGGGTCCTATCCACACAGCACCCCCGGCCAATAGTCAAGACGGCCAGAAAGTCACGCTTACGGATCTTCCACTGGCTCTTCATCTTCAATTGCGACGAAGGGCTCATCGTTCTCTTCCGATTCGTCAGGCGTAGCGGTAGGTTCGACCGCGGGCGTCGGCAAGTCGAAGAGGCTTGCAGTCTTCGGCGGCGCCGGCTTCGCAGGTTCGGCGGGCCTGGTGGTTGGGTCATTCTGAATGACTCCCGTTTTCGGCGGCACTGACTTTGTCGCGGTCTTGGACTTCGCGCGCGCCTCGGCCTGAGCAGCCTTCGAAGCCGCATCCATCTCAGCTTTCGCCTTCTCAAGGGTGTTCTTCATCTGGAGATGGGAACCAACGAAGCCGACAATGGTCGAGGACAACTCGGCGTCAAGATCTTCGGCAGTGCCGGTCACGCTGAGTGGCGTGGTAAGAGCGTCATTGTCGCCGTCTTTGAGCTTCTTCGGCACAATGTTCACTCGTATCTGATCTTCATCGAGAAGCGTGACCGTCAATAGAACGGCACGATCTCGCAGGACTGGAACAAGCTCTTTGAACATGGGTATCTCTCCTCATGGATTATGACTTTCAGTTGATGATTTCTGTCTCGTGGCCTTTTTGAGTTCTGGATCATCCCAGTGCATGGTGTAGCGCTGCCGCAGCACCAGGTTTTCCAGATAAGCCGCTGGATCGTTTTCTCGTTGCCAAAGAAGGTTGTAGAGAGTATCGACGGCCGATTTCATCATGGCCTTCATCTCCTCATCGGAAATGTGTGAGACCGCTGGATTGCCGCAGCAAACAGCGCACGGCTTTCCCGCATGCAAGGTTTCGATCGGGCCATTGCGAAAGGCCAACGCAACCATCGCTTTCGCCTCGATAGCCAGGGTGTGGTCGAGTGTCATCTTCATGGACAGCCTCCGGAACCATCCAACCATATATCCGGCGCAAGAATTGAATATCAATCCCTCTTGAATGATGTTTGAGCGAACCGACCGCGTCTCTTCGTCTTCGACCAGAGCTGCGGATCGACTGGCAACGCGCTCATTTGGCCACTCTGCGCGTTGAAGAAGCCGCCGTGGTGCGTGAGTCTTCCGTAGCGGAAGAGCCGCGCCAGCATGGCCAATCCGCTCGACGCCAGAGTCTGGTTGATGAAAGGCTCCTGGCGGTCCAGCGCCTCGACTGCGGAGCAACTGGGCAGCGGATCTTCACCAGCCTCGGCGTTGATGATCTCTGGATACAACTCACTGACTGTGCGCAGCCGGCCGGCTTTCCGTCGGTTGCGCGCGTTCAATGGCTGCCCGAGAACGAACTGGCCGCTGGCAGCATTGTTGCCGAGATCAAGCCAATACGCTGTGCGGTTCCTGGTCTTTGTCAACGCCCGCGCGATGATGCTTCGTGCCGCCCGTGTGTCCACACAGCCGATCAGTAGATCGAGGGACGTGTCGTTGACCCGGTCCAATGTCCGCTCGCCGAAGTATGCCGGCTCGGCCCGCCACCGTGTGCCCCAGAACAGGTTGATGCGATTGATCAGAACGGTCGCCTTGTTCTGCCCAATGTCGGAGGTCGAGAATGGCTGGCGCACACAGTTCGTCTCCGAGACCGTGTCGGCGTCCATCATGACCACTTCGAGCCCCGATGACCGGCCCCATACCCTCATCGCCTGGTCGAGATATGGCAGGCCCATGGCGATGGTGCTGCCGGTTCCGCCCGCGCCAACAACCAGGACACGCACCGGTTTCTGGCCCAACAGATCACTTGGAAGCGTGTGCTCAATGCGCATATCAGCCCCTCTCTCCGCGCACGAACTGCGCTAGCGTCTGCGGCAGAACGATGAGAGTTTCGAGTGGAAAGCGACTGCGCTTTCCGGCAAGGCCGCTCCACAGCCCATCGAATCCGCCTTCGTGGCGCGTCAGACGCCCAACATTGGCATGCGTGAAGGCGCTCTCGTAGAAGCCACGTTCCCAGGCTGGAATTGCCGCCACCGACGCCGAGTCCGGGCGGCGCATCGTGCCCGTGCAGACATGCCCGTCATCCGAGAGATTCCAGAAGGGCGCGACGGCGAGTCTTGTTGAGCAATCTGGCCGCTTATTCTCGGTGATCGCCCGAATGATGAGTTCTCCATTCGATACCTTCCACACCAGAGGAGGCTGAGGGAAGATGCGGCCGTTCAGCGCCGCCGCCCTGCCTTCGGAGTTCTCATAGAACATCTGCCGACGTTTCGCCGGAGTCCACCAGACGATCATGCGATCAGCCTTGGCAAGAATGTTCGCTGGCAGCACCTCGGCCTGCACGCTGCCGCTGAGGGAGCGCATCAGGGACTCAATGAATGCCACAGTGAGAGGTTGCGCCGGACCGAGGGTGGGTGGCGCGTCCTTGCGGGCGGTCACGTCGTGCCGAGTGATGAAGCTGCCCTGGTTGTCGCGGTAGACCAGAAGCGCCTCACGCAGCTCGAAGCGATGGTTCTCCCCGATCGACACATGCACCTGCATGGCGTTTCTCCCATCCTTGAACATCCTCGACCAACTGAAAGAGTTCGAAATTTAGTGCGACAAAGCGATCCACGATCCGCAATGCGTGCCGAACTTCATCCGCATTCTGCGGCGAGAAGACGACACACACGGTCGGCTCGGCAGTGCCTTCCATCATGTATTGACCTTCTTCGTCGAAACAGGCGGTAATGGCGTCGTGCTCTTTGAAGGTGACAAGCAAGGACGGCAGTGGAGGCTCGTCGTAGTAACCAAGCTCGAGGTAGTCACGCGACTGCTTGAGGGGAAGCCGCGAGAGTCGCTGAATGCGCCGCAATCTCTCGAACCACGAACTGAATTTGCCATTGCGAAACCTGCGCAGCAGATCGCGGTCGCGCATCTTCCAATCAGGGCATTCGCGCTTCAGTGTTTTCTGGATGCACTCCGGCAACGCCTTTTCGACCTCAGGAAACTCATACTGGCCGCGGTTCTCTTCTTCGTCTTCGGCAGCATAATCCCGAATCCGCTCCTCGTACATGAGCGCATCGTCATGGTTGTAGATCCGCATCACGCGATAAAGTGCCAAGGTCAGCGCCCAATAGAACGCCGCACCCAATCCCTCCGCCTCCGTCTCCAGCGCATCGATTGCCGGGCCAATCTTGAAATAGCCTGATCCACCACACTCGACGGTTACAACGAGTTGCCCACTTTCGAGCTCCGCATCGCTTCCCGCGCGGCCGAGTTGATCGCTCACTTCAAGGTGGTACTCGACGTTGCGCTGAATCAGATCACCGCGCCCCGCGCCAATGCCATGCATCATGGCGTACTGGGCAAATGCAAGCGCATTGCCGCCAGATGTCTTCCAGGTCTCCGCAGTTCCCAATCTTTCGCGCACCAGGGCAGCGCAGAGTTCATAGATGAGTTCAGCGTTGACCTCGTGGCTATACTCGGCGCGAACATCGGCGAGCGACGGCAATGCCTGGCCAAAGTCTGGAGCGAGTGTCGTTATCCCAGAGGTGGAAGCAGCTCCGATGGGGTTGGAAGCCGGCAGCTCCCCGGAGCTACATACTGCCGGATTGCCTCTGCGACGGCTTGTGCGAGATCGCGGGATTCTCTGCATTGGAGATGGCTCGCCAGAATGAGATTGGCTTCCGGAGGCGGTTCCGCGGCCTTCTTGAGGAACAACTCCACCAGTTCTTCTTTCGATATTGTGGAGGTGTGCACGGCTCACCCCTTCGACCCGATGGCACGGCTGAAGGTGTAGCGCAGCGTAGTCCCGGTATCTTCCGGACCGGTGAGGGTTGCGGTCGCGATCTCTGGATAGGTAGGCGTGAGCAGGTCGCGAACCTGCTCGACGCTCATCTGCGGCGCCGGATCTGGAATGCGAACGCCGTTGTAATTGAATTCACGCAACAGAACTTCTGCTTTGAGACTGGCCATTGGTCTGTTTCTCCTTGTGGATCGTCATGGTTTGATTTCGGGCAAAGAGTGGTAGCCTGCTGCCTTCAGAAGAGGCTGGCTTGCACGGGCAACCTGGTGCTCTGTGCGACCTCTGGAGCAGGGGATGAAGGGGCCGAGCAATCCGGTCCTTCGTCCAGCTGACGGCTGGCGACCGTTCGATACTTCGTCTCAAGACGCTTGAGCGTCTCCATTTCACGGGAGCGCACGGCCTCGGCGGCTCGCAGTTCATAACGAGCAAGATAGTTGCGCTTGCGAATCTCTTGCTGGATGGCGCGTTCGACATCGCAAAAGGTGTACTCCGGATCGCCCCAGCACGGCCAGGCGAGCGTGTGTCGCAAGAAGCTCAGCCGGTCGGCATCCGATGTGAACCACGTTTCATAAAATCCCGCGGCATCGTAATGAGCTATATGCGAGAAGCACATCGAGAGGCGGTTGTAGAAGCTCTTGGAAAAGGCGGTTCGTGCCCACTCTGATTCGATGAAGTGCAAAAACGTATTTCCGAATTCAGCCTTGTCTTGAGCCGTCGAGAACTTCGTGGGCATAAACTCCGAAGGAAGAAACGGTCCTTTCGGCATGGAATGTCTCCACCAAGAAAAAGGGCCAGCTCGCGCCGACCCTTTTTCTTGCCTTTGATTGCGAACCGGCTGTCGCCGGCATCGCTGGAACGATTCTCCCATTGGCTACGCTAGCACCGTTCGCAGTCATTGGGAAGAGCCATGAACAAGAAGTTGACTCGTTTCTCTCGATTGCAACTGCGGCACACGGCCGATTACAGATCTGTGCGCTGTTCGTTACGAGCCTTCGCATCGCGCTGATCGATCAGGCTTCGATGCAACTCAGCCAACTCATCGACAGTATTGGCCCCGCTGACTGGTTCGTCATTGTCCTTGCCGAGCCAGGGAAACCTCTCTTCGAGCAATGCCAGCAACCACTCAACAAACGTCTGGGAGCGACGATCTTCGTTTGACATGTAGTTCTCCTCAAGGATTTCAAGGATCAGAAAATGGAAGGAATGGAATGCAGTGCGCAGCTTCAACCGAAGAGGCTGAGCTGCACAGCAGGCGATGATCCCGTTGACCACGGCGAGGACTTCTTCCGGACCTTTACGCTCGCAGGAGGTTCAACGATGTGAATGCCAGTCCGTTCATCTGATTGACCGATGGGTTCGGCGGCGGACAGGTCGAATACTGGATTGTCATCTTCTTCGACCTTCACCGCGGGCGGCTGCGGCAACACCCGCTCCCGTTCTCTCTCTAATTCACGCCACATTTGATCTGCACTTGCCCCGACTCCTGCCTTCTCGACCAACTCGCGCGCCATGGCGCTCATCAGATCTTCGTCGGTGTCGAGCGATTGCAACCCCTCGCCGGAGAACTTGCCCTCCATCATCAGCGCGACAAGCATCTTCTTGCCCATCAGACGGAGGCAGGTCTCCTGCATCGTACCCGCATAGGTGACGAACTTCACGCGCACCGCGTGCCGCTGGCCGATGCGCCATGAACGGCGACTGGCCTGCCGCAACGTATGGAGGGAATAGCCAGTCTCGTAGAAATAGAGCGTCGGAAAGGCCAACAGGTCAAGTCCCGTCTCCACCAGCTTCGGGTGGCAGATCACGACTTCAACTCCAGCCTTCAGTTGCCGTTCGTACCACTCCTCGCGCTTGTCCGTTGCAACCGAAGAGCGCAGCACGGCAACCCGAAATCCGGCCTGCCTGAGCACAGACTCCAGCCGCAGCGTGACATCCTTCTCGCCTGTGTAAGTCGCATATACCTGGCAGCGCCGCCCCTGCCGAAGTTCCTCCCGAATGTCCGCGACGAGCGCGCGTTCCTTCGCATAGAGACCGTCCTCCTTCAGGTTCTGCGGCGTTGTCACCAGGAACCGCACATACTCTTTCGTCTGCGAGTCAAAGGCCCGCGCCCAGATGTCCTCAAAGCCATAAGGATGGTCGGGATAGAGTAGAAGAGTGTTGAGCAGAATGCTCATCAAGCTCTTGTTGCCCCGATGCGCCCGCATCGCAGCCCTGATATCCTCTTCGAGTTCTTCGTAGGCCTTGGCGTGTTCCTCGTCCATCTCGACTGAAAGCACGCTCTCGTCGTATCGCGGCAGGTTGTCCGCAATGTCTTCGAGCGACAGGAACGCCGTCGTGGTCATCAGGAACTTGCCGAACAGCATCGGCGACGCGCCCGGCTTCTTCAGAACCTGGATCGTCCTCTTCGTCGCCCGTGAGCAGGCGTTGTCCGTGTCCCGCACCTTCTCGATGGTTTCGAGTACGCCGTACTGCTGCTGGAAGTCGCGCCGTCCCTGGCCTCCATACGCAAAACCCTCGGCAGCCATCGTGTGCGGCTCCATACGGTAGAAGATGTTGAACAGATCGTCAGCGTATCCGCCCATCAATGTGCCGGTGAGAGCGATCAGCCTCTTTGCCGCTCGTCCAAGCACGCCCAGGCCATTGCCCTGGGCCGTGTCGCCAGCCAACTGGTGCAGCTCATCCGCGATGGCAAAGTCGAACCATCCGCCCATGTAACGGCCAATGTACTCAATTGGCGCCATGCGTTGAATGCGCTCGCGATCGGCCTGCCAGAGAGCGGAGAAGCGGGTTGTTCCCCCCTGCGGCAGAGTCAGAGATTCAAAGAGCTTGATCTTGTCGACGAAGTCGAGATGGGTGAGCTTCTGCCGCTCCGAGTCCATGATCGCAGCGCCGCTGTCGGGATTGATGACACCGCCGAGATTCGGCCCGGACTTCGCCTTGAGGTACGCGTGCTCCCAGTAGTAACCCAGCTTCCCCTTGTCCTTTCCGGTGATGAAGAAGGCTGGAGCGGAGCAACGCTTGCGCCACTCCTTGCGGCCCATGCACCGCAGTTCGGCGAGAGACAGGCGCAGCCCTTCATATATGATCCGGCCCTTGCGCAACTTGACTTCGCAGATGCCGTGCGGCTTCTTGGGATCACCGCCGTTGCGCATATCCTCGATCAGAAAGGTCCTGGCGCGTGGCACGGTGAGCAGAGCCTCCCGCGCCCACTTGTGCGTGATGTGCGAAGGGCACATCACCAACGTTGTGCTGGGCCTCCCCTCCGCCAACACATGGATCGCGCCCAGCGCCATATATGTCTTGCCGGCCCCGCACTCAGCGACAATTCGCGCTGCCTTTGCTTTGCGAAGATACTTCGCCGTGCCAGTGATGGCAAGCGCTTGGGCGGGTAACGCCTTCCGCAGAAGCGTTGCAATGCGCGTCGCAACAGGATCCTTCGTGCTCTGAAGCGGAGGATAGGTTTCGAGAATGCGCGAGCCGAGTTCGATCGCGTGGGCGCGCAGATAGTCAAAGGTAGTCTCCATAGAGATGCCTCGCGGAGTCTTGATGAGGATGTCCGGTGGGGTTGTTAAAGGAAATGTGATATCAAGCAGCAAGCAACTCAGCGCTTATGGCTTGTTGCCATGAGCGGCTTGGCCAGATGATCGAGCCATTTTTCTTCGGAAAGATCAATGCCTTTGAACGCAAGCCTACTCCGATCCAATCAAGCACTTCTTCAGTCGTCGCAGAGATCAGCACTGGCTGGAAGCCAATGCCGTCGAGCGGCTTAATGCGTTCTTCCGTCTCGACAACGCCGAGGACATGATCGGCCCACGACGGCTCGGCTGGTAGTCCGAGAAAGCTCACCAGCGTCGCCCAGGCTTGATCCCGCTGGTATTGAAGCAATATCGTCCGTCCAACGCCGCCATTGGTGTACAGTTCCTCCGAGACAGCCACCAGGTGCCGCACGGGATGCCTCCGGTCTGACAAGCTCACGGCTCCTTTGTAGCAGGAGGCGTGTTCGCCGAGAGAGATCTCCTTCACTTCACCATCCGGGAAGGTCAGCGTGAACGTGGCCTTCTCGTGAACCGCCGCCGTGATCGCGCCAACATCGGAATCGTTGCCGAAGACGCTGATGAGGTGCGCCTGTTCGTCTTCCCCCACGTAGCGGTCCACTCGCAGCCGAATCCGGGTCGAGGTCTTCTCCGTCATGCGGTGATACTCAAGCAACCCGAGCCTCAGGTGCGCATTCTGCATCGTCCTCTCCTTCCTGCTTCGCCGGCGTTTCGGTCAGCTTCAGGGTTCTTCCGTCGGCATAGACCAATCGCAGTTCGTTGGCCCACCGTTCCCGGTGATGGATGATCTGCTCATCGCCGTCGTCTTCGACGAAGGTGGTCACATGCTTGACCGACCTCCATCGCGCGATGTGCCGGTCATCGCCCTGGCCGAAGACGCCATTCAGCAGGCCCGCCGTGCAGAGCAGCCCCACATGGCCTCCATGCAGTGGCGTGATCGGACGCCCCGTGGCCACGTCCTCGCGCGGCATCAGAAACGGCATCGTCTGCTTCCATGCGCCTGACAGCGGCAGCAAGTCTTCCAGCAGGTCATACGGCAGCCCACGGTAACTCAGCGCAGCTTCGCCTGTTGGAGGCACGGGATACGGCTCACATGCACCTGGTGCCAGTTCCGGCAACGCCTGAAAACTGCCATACGGGCTGATGCGTTGAAGCTGTCGCCGCGCCTCCTCGACGGCCACGCCGCGCACATTACGGCGAACCCCGAGGACGGCGATCTGCCGGAAGCGAACCGATTCTTCGTCGGTCATGCGAAAGATATTCAGTCGGGCGAAATGCGAACTGAGCACCCCGGCGCACTCATGCAACCGCTCAAACGGAATGACCAGCACCAGCACGCCCTCCATCACCAGCCAGCGGAAGGTGTGTTCGAGAAACAGGCGCTCCATGCGGCTGTTTCCAATCGAGCCGATTTCGGAGTCGTAGGGCGGATTCAGGTACAACAGCGAGAAGGACTCAGGCTTGGCAACGGCGTCAAAAGTATTGCCCTGGATCGTCTCGATGCCCTTTGCGCTTGCGGCCAGTGCTCGCTCGGCATCGAGTTCAACCCCGTAACGGCGCACATCCGCACCTTGAGTAAGCAGGTTGAGCGCCGTGCCTTGACCCACGCACGGATCGACTACTGATGCGGGCCCTGTGAAGGTAAGAAGCGCTCGGAGTTTCCTGCCTTCGCTCTCCGGGAGCGGGTAAAATCCCATCTTCAATTTCGCGACACTTCGTGCCATCGATTCTCCTTCTCTCTGACGAAAGTTGGTGTGACTTGAACCATAAAATGGCACTAAGTGCCAGGTTATGCTTCCAAAAGTGAGTGCGGCCGGCGCAGTCATCTGATGGTCGCACTGCAAACGCCGGTCTATGCAAAGCTAGCTGAATTGGTTCTACACCGGTATCGCCCAGCGGCTCATTTTCCCTGTCCGCGCATACAGCAGTAGATACCCTTCGAACTGCTCGCGACAGCAATTGCACTTACTGCCACTTTATGCTTCAAACGAGGCTTGCCGCCCATGAGGACTTGCGCTGATCTGAAAGGGACTATAAGCGCACTGGTGCCACTTTATGCTTCAACCCGGTGGCATTTTATGGTTCAAGGCACAGTTGGGATGAAATCTGAGAATGCGCAACTGCGGACGCAGTTGCGTGGGGAAGGGGCGCCGGCTGTCAAACGCGAGCTGATCTTCGCTTGCGGCTTGGAGCATAACTTCTATTTATAGAGACACGGAGCTTTGAGGTAACTTGGATAATCAGGCAACCGCAGCTTCCCGATCATGCACGATCTCAACCTGGGTGTGCAACTTCACATTGAGCGCATCAAGCAGCCGGATTGCTCGCTCCAGAGTTATGCCAAAATATTCGTTCCGCTCATCTCTGGATACCTGGGATTCATGAACATTGAGCCTCTTGGCCAGGTCTCTTTGCGAGAGTCCCTGAGCAATGCGAATCGAGATCAGCAGATGCCCCAACCCGCGAAGATTGTCAAGCTCGCCAAACTCTCCGCGTTTCAGCTTCTCGTAGCTCTCCACTTCTTCCTTGAGTTGAAGGTGGAAAGACTCGAAGGGGTCGATCACTCGCTTGATCTCTTCTTCCGCCAGACCAGCAGTCTTCAGCCTGGTCTTATGCTCGGCGAGGCGTTGCCGCTCCTGAGTTAGGCGCTCTGAAGCTTCCTGGTATTCCGTCTCATTGCGAATCATGGCTGCCCCCGTATTTGATCTTCACTATCCCTCTGGACTTGCCGTCGCGGCGCGATTGTCGAAACGCAGATGGAAACTCCAACTCGTTGCCATACCGGTCGAGGATTCCACATCCGATGCCCATGCCGGGGATATGCGGGTATAACTCGATTCGATACCGGTGCCACATAGGGAGTTGCTTCTTCGGATAGCCTCGATAAGGCTTCCTTGACGCAGGTTCCCAAGTCCACACCTTGAACGGGTCAATCAGGTTTAGCTGGCGCGTCAATTCGCCGCTGCTGAGTTGGAGGAGATCACACACAAAATAGCCGTCGATGTCGTTGGGGTGATCTTTGTCCTCGGCGAAGGAGCCATCTGCGTAAATCTCTCGGATGCCCACCTGCCACAACTGTCGCGTCAGAATTTCAAGGTTGTCAACGAGACGCAACCGCCAAGCGTGATCCCAATTGGGATAGCGTACGGATTCGCCAGGACCGAGGACCAAGGCTGACTCGCGCAATTGGTCGAACGACACTTCATAGTCGCCCGTTGGCAGGAGTCCGTCAGGTTCAAAAGCCGGGATCGGTGCCATAGTTGTCTTCCACGCTACACAAAACATAATAGTTTTGTTTGACGTAAATGTCAAGTTAGTTATGCTTGACTTTAACTTCGGCTCCCATACAGGAGATTCGATGACGAAGAACCTGCCTATCGGCTTATGCTCCGGCCAGGAATGCGCGTGCGGCACTCAGGATTGCGGGTGCAACCGCATCGATTTCACTCTCGCGCAGCAAACGTAGCGGAATGCGGTCGCCAAGCTCAGGATTCACACCGGTTAGCCAAGCCTGCACTACACCGGGGGAATCATGCTCGGACAAGGTCCGCACCACCTGAAAGGCAAATCGGAGACGCGCTTCGGCATCCCCGTAGATCTCGCCGCCGGCGATCCAGCGGTCCACCGCACGCGCATCCTTCACTCCACCTATATAGGCGGTGAGCTTGCGCCCGACGATCTCCACCAACTTCGCGACGACCGCAGTTGCAGGAAGCCGCAGAGCCTCCCGATGTGCGAAAAGATCGGGTCTCGGTTGCGATGCTGTTGCCATGGCAGCCCTCCTCGTAATGGCCTCTACGGTGAGTATCGCACGATTGTGGATAAATTACACGTAAATCACATCATAATACCGTCACAATGACGAATTGGGTACAAGCCGGCTCACTGCATCTGAAACTGCTCCCCAAAGTCCTCCAGCCCGATGGCGAAGTTCTCCGGGCCACCATCCCGCAAGGCCCGGAGCAGAGCCTTCTGTTCCGCAGCTTGGACCCAGCCTTCGAGGTCGCGCCCACTCAATGCCCGATCCATGGTCTGGTCTGCCAGCAGAACGGCGCCGTCGTTCAAAGAAAATCCTATCTTCTTTCCCGTCAACAGGTTGGTGAGCAGCCGAACGCGGGCCTGCTGGTCGGGCAGCGGGATGACCAGCCTCTCCTGGAATCGGCTGCGGACTGCGGCATCGATTCGCTCGATGTGATTGCTGGCGGCAACAAGGAAGACATGACTGTCGCGGGCGGCAATGCCGTCCATCTCCTGGAGAAGTTGGCCGACGATCTCATCCGTCAACTGGTCACTTCCGCCAGTCGCCGCACGGTCAGGCGCGATGACGTCTAATTCATCCAGAAACAGAATCGCCGGTGCACTCGACCGCGCGCGCTCGAACAGCATTCTCACCCTGTTGCCACTCTGCCCAAGATAGTTGGCTTTTACATCGGCCGTGGTGGCCGCCAGAAAAGCCAGCCCGCTTTCGTTGGCGAGCGTTCGGGCAACTTGCGTCTTTCCCACGCCGGATTGACCTGCCAACAAGAGGCTCCTGGGAATCGAGACTCCTTGCGCCTGCCACTTCTCTGCATCGCGAAGCAACGCACAGATTAGCTTGAGGCGGTCGAGAATTGCGTTGTCGAGCACCAGCGTCTCCCAGCCGGCCTTGCTGTCCACTTTCGTGTTGTGCGACTTTCTCGTGGATGCAATCGATTCGAGGAAGTGTTCCGGCGTGGGTTCTGCGGGGTAAGCAATTGCGCGAACGGACTGCGCGAGCTGCTTGAGATCCCGGCCGCTCATTCCCTGAGTCAGTGCTGCGGCTTCCTGGGGCGCCTCCACCGAGAGGCCCAGAGCCTTAACCTCCTGCGAAAGTATTTGGCGCCGATCCTCCTCTCCGGGGATCTTTAGCTCGATCTCCCAGCCGAACCGGGAGAGAATGGCGTCATCGAGCATATCGCGCCGGTTGGTGGCTCCGATCACCCAGACCTGAGCGTTCCCACGGATGCCGTCCCATTCGGCCAGGAATGCCTGAACGATGTCGGTGGCAAACGCATCTGTTTCGGCCGCTCCCCGGCGGCCGAGAATTCCCTCGCACTCGTCGATGAAGATGATCGCCGGCTGATGGTTTCTTGCCCGGTCCCAGACCTCTCGGACGCGCTTGCCGCTCGCCCCGACTTTCTGGTCCTTCAGGTCGGCAAGAGAGAGCATCTGGAAGTCGCAGCCCATCATCTCTCGAAGTGTGCGGGCCACAAGAGTCTTGCCGGTTCCAGGAGGCCCCGTCAGCAACAGACCGCGTGGGGCAGCCGGGTCATTCCGCTCGAACAGTTCTGCCCTGCGCAGAATGTCCAGTTTCTGGCGTTCCGGAATATAAACCCGGCGCCATGACTCTGCCGCTTTTTCGCTCCGTCGTGAACTTGCGGTGGCGCGCGTCAACTGGTCTTTCTTGTTCCAGCTTGCACGAAGCAGCGCAAAACTCTCTTCCGCAAATCGCAACTCAAGTTGAATGCCGGCAAGCTGTCGGGCAAAGGCTTTGGGCAGCGCCTCCTGCATATTCCAAGTGACACCGTTCTTCGTGTAGGTGAACGTGTTGAAAGTCACATACGCGCCAGATGGAAGAATCATGAAGAAGTCATCGCTGCGCCAGCGGACTGCAACGATGGGTTTGCCCAACTCATATTGCTTTCCGTCATCGTCCGGCCACTCGACCGCATCGTATTTGCCGGTCCTGCCTGGAACACGAACCACGCTCAGTGGGTCGTGCGCAAAGGGTATCCACAGCTCGACCGTTGCGTTTCTCAAGAACGCGCGCCTGGCTTCCCGAATGAGTCCGAAGTGCCAACCCCACAATCGGCGCAAGGGCGCGCCCAGACCCTTCACACTGCGCTTCAACAACTCCCGCAGAAATGCGGTGTGGTATGAGCAGAAATATTCCCATGCGCGCTCGGCATCGACATCCGTGGAGGACTGCTGCAACTGGCCGACAGTCTCATCACAGATTCGCTTGCGCTCTGTCCAGTATTGTTCCAATGCCGTGGCCATGGGGGGAGTCTCCACAACAATACCGTCATTGTAGGACGAAATGGCCGCAAAATCGTCAGCCAAAATGGTCATGGCCGCCTCCCGGATTTTTGGGGTTTGTTGATGGTTCATTCTTACGCCGCCCTGACCACATCCAATTGCAGAGCCGGAGCGACGCAACCAGCCAGGGCTGGTCCTGAGTCCGGGCCACTCGGCGGTCTATCAATCAGGGCGGCCAAACGAAGGACGCGCACGCTACCGCATTTGCCACATCGCTCGTGGCGCGAGTTTGACACCATGGCGCAGTTCTCGCAGTAGATGGCCTGTTCAACTGGAATGCTGACGAGGTTCGGTTCCGGTCGAAGCATTCTGACGTTGCGCATGGAAGGCCTCCCGATGGGTTGGTGGCCGCTACGCCACTTGCTGGTCGGAGACGACTTCGAGATCCGCAACCAATTGCTTGAGTGCGGAAAGACTGGGAAGGTGCCCGGTTGAAGCGATGTTCAGGTTGCGCATGGTTGCGGTGAATTGAGCGCTTCCCGCCATCTCCGCCAGCACATGAACCCGCTCAAGGCCGCGCGATGCTGCCTGCATCCACTCGACGACATTCTTCTGCCGCTCTGCATTCGGGATCGTCCGTGCGTTGCGGCTGTGGCCCGCCCGTCGAAGGATCTCTCGATAGATGCCATCCCCGAGCGTGTCGCGAAAGCATTCGATCTCGGCAGTGAGCTTGTGATCGACAGGGCCTCGCACATCGACGGTTTGGCCGTTTGCTGGAGCCATTGTCACTCCCGGCGGCAGCGCCCACGTCGGCAACACGGGCATCGCAACCGGTTCTCCGCGCTGATCCAAATGCACCCAGGTCTCCTCGAAGCGGTAGAGATACCGCCCAAGGCCGAAGCAACTGCAGGCACGTTTGAAGGCCTGCGCGTCCGCAGCGGTCACGGCGTTTTCCTTGTCCGCCCACTCTTCTCCGGTGCCCGTATGGCTACCCAACCGAGTGATTGTGACGGCGGTTGCAACCAGCAACTTGCTGGTGACAACCACTTTGCCCCTGTCCACGCGGGTCAGCGATGGCACAGTGGAGATGGTGTACTCGCGCGTCCATCCCGCCGGCGTGAAGAGCTGGTTGAGCCGGTCTGTGTACGCTCGCGGATCGGCGAATGGAAGGATTGCGCCAGACCGCCGATCATCCGAGGTGCGCATCACCCGCCATTTGATCTGAGCCGGATCGAATGGCACTTCGAGTTGAGCGAAGAGTTTCTCCCGCTCCGCTCCTGCGAATTTCGCTGCTGTTGCCATAGTTCAACTCCTTCTGTGCGAAACCTCCAGTGGGCTTTCTGTTGAGCCCAAACGCACCGAGAGCGCCCCATGTGGCGCTCTCGGTGAAAGCGTGGACGCGACGAAGCCCAGTTTTAGTAGGGCACCTCTGATGCCTCAATCTCTTGTTCGGCGCTGAACTCTTGCGGTACGAAGCCGTTCCCACTGGCATATGGCTCCGGTCCGTTCGAGCCGTTCGAGGCAGGTCCGTGTGACAGGAGGCTGACCTCATGCACAACCACTTCCGTGCGAAACTTCCGCTGTCCGGTTTCCCGATCTTCCCAGGAGCGCGTGCGAAGTTCGCCCTCGACGAAGATTCTCGAACCCTTCCTGACATAGTCCCGAAGAATCTCTCCGATCCTCTGGTAGCCAACCAGGTTGTGCCACTCGGTGCGTTCTTGCCACTCGCCACGATTGTCTTTGTATCCGTCACTTGTCGCCAGCGAAAGATTGACCAGGGTTCCACTCCGCAGGACGTGGACCTCTGGGTCTTTGCCGGCATGGCCCAGTAAGATGACTTTGTTGACGCTCTTACCCATGATCTTCTCCCTTCCATCCAATTTGTCTTGATCCGTAAACGTGCTCAATTGCCTGTTCCCGACTGATCTCGGCGTAGTCGCCATCGACGTACTGGTAGAACCGGCCTGTCTCCGAGTCGATATTCAGATACCGTCGCGTATCGCGGTGCTTGTAGAGCACGATCCCACCGGCACTACCCATGAACATGAAGTCTGCGCAATGCTCCGGCGAGAGAACGCCCTCAAGAGGCTTCCAGTCTGGCGCTCCAACTTCGATTGCGCGACTCATGAGGCACCGCCAATTGTGATTGAAGGCGGCACCGCGACGTGCGTATGCTTGCAACCGAGGCAGGCGAGAGCGCCGGTTATCTTGCGAATTCCGTCATCGAAGCGCTCAAGATGCTGCCGTATCTCGCCCGCCGGGGTGTAGAAGACCGGAGCAATCGAGCCACGCAGACGCTTGTTCTCCGGGTTCCATAGATCGACGGCAAGCGTTCCCTGATTGCCACGGAAGAGCAAGGTCGAGGTTATGACCGGACGGACCCGGCTCCCATTGTTCACGAGCGAGTGCTTCGAGATCGCCATTTCATAGGTGTGGCCGATGCGCAGCATTTCGACTCGGACCAACTCCGGCGCGATCACAATCGCGTGCCGGCCGTTGCCGGATAGCGAATCGATCGGCTGCAACCACGGGAGCGGAATTCCATTGGCATCGAGATACGCGCAGTAGCGGCCCATGTCCGCGACGGCCCCGCCGGATTCGGTGGCGCGCAAAACGTATCGCTTGGCCAGATGCTGGTGCTCGATCGAGACACTGGACTGGCAGTAAATGCCGCGCTTCTCCAAAGCTCTCAAGATCCGCCGCGGAATCGCAAGACCATACCGCGCAAACCGCGTGGCTTCTGGCTGGCCGTTCGACACGGCGGAGATTGCTCCCTGAGAAAATGGTTTCATCGAATTCACCTCCTCTACACTGCCTGCTGTCTGCGGATCGGCTGTCCCAGTGCCGCGCGAATCTCTTCCTTCGTGCAGCCGGCCCAGCACTTGTAAAAGCGCGGATTCTTGATCTGGATGGCGAGGTTGTCGCCGGTGCGGTCCCGCCCAATCTGCGCGCAGGACGGGCACCGCGCCCACAGGTTGCGGCTATCTTTGCGCGTAGTGCGAACGTGCTCGAGGATTCGGAACTCCTGTTGTGTCGAGGAAGAAGTTGTTGGAATGTACGGAGCGGCGACAACCGGCTTGTACGCTTCGGGAAGACTCATTCCCTGGATGAAGGTTTTCAGTCCATCCTCGGTGAGCTTCCTCAGACCGTTGAGGTAGGCGAGTTGCGCCTCAGGGGTCACGTCGGCGTCATAGAACCAGTACCGCAGATTCGTCTTTCGGTGCACGCCAAGTGGCGCGCGAATGGCGTTGCCGTACTCGCCGTCATCGATCCAGTCCTGGCGCGGGAAGACTTCAATGCCTTCCTTGAGACCGCCGCCTTTGACCGGAACTCCGA
>CAZNAW010000047.1:0-22889 GCA_964571165.1 uncultured Occallatibacter sp.
ACAAGCCCAACTGGGTGGGCTCGGAGTTTGACGAGCAGGTCAACTATCAGCGGGCACTCGAGGGCGAACTCGAACACACCGTGGGATCGCTGGCCGATGTGGAATCGGCACGAGTTCATCTGGTGCTGCCTCACGATTCGTTGTTTCGCGAGACTGAGCGTCCGGCCAAAGCCTCCGTGGTGCTCAAGCTGCGCCATCGCTCGCTGGCCGACGGAGAGGCGGAGGCAATTCGCAATCTGGTATCTTCCGCCGTCGATGGCCTGACGCCCGAGCGCGTAGTGCTGGTGGATGCGGCTGGCCTTCTCAGGCTGGGTCCGAAGACTGCGGATGCGATGCGCCTGAGCGCCGAACAGGCGCTCGAGGAAAAGCTGGTTTCCACCCTGGAGCCGGTGACGGGGGCAGGCAACGTGCGCGCTTCAGTAACCCTGGACTACGATCCGGCAGCCACCGAGGAGACTCAGGAGAGCTACGATCCGGACCAGACGGTGACTCTTTCCATGCAGCGTACCGAGCAGACCAGCGGCGGCAAACCGGTGGCGGCGGGAGTTCCGGGGACCGCTTCGAACGCGCCCAACTCCCAGACCCTGCCCGTGTATCCGCAGCAAAGCACAACGCCGGAAAGTTCCAAAACCGAGTCCGGCACCTACGGAGCGTCGAAAACGGTGCGCCATGTGATTGAGAATCCTGGACGCGTGCGGCGGCTCACAGCGGCGATCGTGGTGAACGACCGCCTGGCGCAGGCCGCTACAAGCGGCAAGCCCGCAACCTGGCAGCCCCGGTCGAGCGATGAGCTACACAACCTGACCGCACTGGCCCAGGCGGCGGTGGGCTTTGACGCCGCGCGCGGAGACATGCTGACGGTCGAGGACCTTGCATTCGATGAAAACCGCTCCCAGCAGCCGGCTTCATTGCTTCGCCAGTCGCTAGCCACGGTCGAGAATTCGCCGGTTCTGGTCAAGTACGTCGCTCTGCTGACGGGGCTGCTGGTTGTCGTGGCTTTTGGGGTACGTCCCGCCCTTCGCCGCGCCGGGCGAGCGCCGGTTTCCAAAAAAGAAGTAGCCAGGGAGTTGCCGCCGGGAACAGCGGCTGCACAGGTTGCCCTGAGCTCACTGGAGCCCGCAGAGGCTGATCCCGAGCGGGTGAGAAACCAGGAAATCTTCGAACAGATCACCGGGCACCTCAAGCGGGAACCGGCGCAGAGTTCGCGCCTGTTGCAGAGCTGGATTCACTCCGACTAGTCCGGGACCATAGACAAGCCGGATAAGGGTAGAGAAAGAGCGCGAGAAGGGAAAGGACCGGGGCTTTGGCCGAGCGGGAAAACGAGATCGGGGCAGCAAGACACCGCCAGTCAGCGAATATGCCCGGATTGCGAAAGGCGGCCATCCTTCTTGTTGCTGTGGGCGAGGAACTGGCCAAGGAGATCCTGCGGGCCCTGCCGGAGCCCGACGTGGAGAGGCTTACCGCTGAACTTGCCGAACTGCGCGGGGTTACACCTGAACTCTCTTCTGAGGTTCTGGAGGAATTTTGGGAGTTGCTGGAGACGCAGAACTTCATGGTCCACGGGGGACTGGATTACGCCAGCCGCCTGCTGACCGAGAGCTTTGGAAAGGAGCGCGCCGAGGACTTGCTGATGCTGGTTCGCCGCTCCCAGGAAGCCGCCCAGGGCAATTTGGCCAAGTTGCAGCTCACCGACCCTCAGCAACTGGGCAAACTTCTCGACTCCGAGCATCCGCAGACCATCGCGCTGGTGTTGGCGCATCTGGACCCGCGGCGGGCATCGATGGTGCTAGATAACCTGAGCGAAGATCACAAGGTCATCTCCATCCAAAGGCTGGCTGAGATGCGTCAGTTTTCGCCGGAGATGGCCCAGAAGGTAGCCCACATTCTGCATCGGCGACTGGAAAACGTAGGCGACACGGCGCGCAAAAGCTATTCCGGGTTCAAGGCAGTGGCCGACCTGCTTAACCGGCTGAATGCCGAGGAATCGAAGAAAATTCTCGAATCCATTGAAGAGGAACAGCCAGAACTGGCCTTGAGCATCCGCAACCTGATGTTTACCTTCGAGGACCTTGTCACGGTGCCACCGGCCACCATTCGCGAAATTGTCTCCGGGGTGGATAAACGGCAGTTGGCGCTGTCTCTGCGTGGAGCCAATGACGAGCTACGCGCCCAGATATTCAAGGCGATGAGCTCAAGAGCTGTGGAGATGTTGAAAGAGGACATGGAGGTACTGGGTCCGGTTCGCTCGCGCGAAGTAGCCCAGGCCCAGCAGGAGATTCTCAACCTGGCACGGCGGCTGGAGGCCGAGGGCAAAGTGATTCTGAAGTTGGAGACCGGCGACGAAATGCTCGCCTGATTGGACCGCTCTCAGAGGGTTAGAGAGCAAAACAGGGCCGTGATAACGGGAATGGACGATGGACTCCTTGCAGGTGATGGAATCGGCACCACAACCGGAAGACCCCGCGCAAATCGAGATCTTCGAATATCCGGCGGGCCGCGACGAACCATCCTTTGCAACCCAAGGTGGCTGGGCTGGTACGGAACCGGCAGGGGAATCGGGCCGGAGTCCGGAGGAACGGGAGACTCGGGCCGGCGGGACAGTTGACGCCGGGCAACGCAAGGAGTTTGACCGGCGGTTGTTGGAAGAGACGCGGCGATCGTTCGAGGCTGGTCGTGAGCAGGGCCGCCAAATGGAGCGCGATGCGCAGGCTGCGACCCAAACGGCTGCGGACGAGCGGCGCGTGCGGCAGGCCGCCGAGTTGATCGAGAGCTTTGCCCTGGAGCGCGACCGGTATCTGCAAGCAGTCGAGCATGAGGTAGTGGAGTTGGCTCTAGCGCTGGCAGCCCGCATTCTACGCCGCGAGGCGCAGATGGACCCGCTGCTGCTGACAGGAGCCGTACGGGTGGCGCTGGGCCAACTCTCCGGGGCGACCGAAGTGCGGCTGCGGGTGCCATCGGCCGAACTGGACCTGTGGACCGAAACCATTGCCCTGCTGCCGAATCTGGCCGTGAAGCCCGTCGTCCTTGCCGGCGATGGGATGCGCTTGGGCGACTGTGCGATCGAGACGGAGATGGGCTCAGTGGATCTGGGGATTCGCGCCCAACTGGGGGAGATTGAGCGTGGCTTCTTTGACCGTGCCGGTGGACACAGGGCAGAGCCTGTGACCGGTGCGGATAAGGTGGAGGGAGCGATCCGGGAGAACCTCGCATGAGACCATATCTGGCCCGCTATTTCGCGCGCCTAGACCGCAGCCAGCCCTGGCGATGGCGCGGCCAGGTACTCGAATCGGTGGGTCAGACCATCGAGTCGGCTGGCCCGTTGGCCTCAGTGGGCGAGTGCTGCGAGATCCAGGACCAGTTTGGCCGGCCGCATCTGGCCGAGGTGATCGGCTTTCGCGGGTCCAATGTGCTGTCAATGCCGGTAGAGACGACGGAGGGCATTCGCTTTGGAGATCCCGTAGCGGCTTTGGGTGCCCGTCCCGAGATCGAGGTGGGTCCGGCGCTGATGGGCCGGGTGCTGAATGCGCTGGGCATGCCAATCGATGAGGGCCGGCCTCCGGCTGTCTGTCAGACTCTGCCTCTGGACGGAGCGGTACGTTCCCCGCTCGACCGTGCGCCCATTCGCACCCCACTGGGCACCGGAATCCGTGTGGTCGATGCTTTGCTGACCGTGGGCCGGGGCCAGCGGCTGGGCATCTTCGGTGGTTCGGGAGTGGGCAAGAGCACACTGATCGGGATGATGACGCGCAACACCGAGGCGGATGTAACGGTTGTGGGGCTGGTGGGCGAGCGCGGCCGCGAGGTGGGCGAGTTTCTCGATGACGCGCTCGGCGTAGAGGGACGAGCGCGCTCGGTGGTCGTGGTCTCGACCTCCGACCAGTCGCCGCTGATGCGCATGAGAGCGGCGCTGGCCGCCACCACGGTGGCGGAGTTCTTTGCCGCTCAAGGCAAGCATGTGCTGCTGGTGCTCGATTCGCTGACCCGCTTCGCCATGGCCGCACGGGAGATCGGTTTGGCGGCAGGGGAACCGCCTACAGCGAAAGGGTACACGCCGTCTGTCTTTACCCGGCTGGCGCGGCTGGTAGAGCGCACCGGGCAGTTCCGCGTGGGCTCGATCACCGCTTTTTATACCGTGCTGATGGAAGGCGACGATCAGCAGGATCCGCTGGTTGATGCCGTACGGTCGTTGCTGGACGGACACGTAGTGCTCTCCCGCGCTCTGGCAGCCGAGGGGTGGTATCCGCCAGTTGAGGTACTGGACTCGATCAGCCGGTTGATGCCGGCGGTCACCCAGCCCGAACATCGCGAGCAGGCTGCGCTCCTGCGCCGGTTGATGGCTGTCTACGCTCACTCGGAGGACCTGGTGCGCATTGGCGCCTACAAACCAGGGTCAGACCGGGACCTGGACCGCGCACTGCGCGCCCGGGATGCGATGCGCGCCTTTATGACGCAGGACGCGCACGAGCGCGTCCATTTTGCCGACTGCGTGCGCCGTCTCGCCGCCTTGGCTGCGGAGGTATGAGCCATGGCTGTTTCGCGTGCACTGCGCCGCCTGCTCCGCATCCGGGATCTTGAAGAGGAACAGAGCCGCCTGGCGCTGGAGGCAGCACTTGGCGAACTTAACCGCCTGGAACGGGCATTGACGGCTGCCGCCGAGCGGGATCGGCGAGGCCGGCGGCTGGTCGCGGCCAGCGCCCACACCGGCGAATTCACAGACCGGCTGGCCGGTCTTGAGGAGACGCGAGCCGCCACGAGAGGTAGCGCGGCGCTGGCTGCGAGGATAGCAACCTCGAAGCTCAACATAGCTACACTGCAGCAGAAATTCCTGGAGGATAGGGTGGAGCGCCGACAGGCAGAGACTCTCATCCGGGAGACCGAAGCACGGGACGCCATCGAATCCAGCCGTCGCAGTCAGCAAGCGCTCGACGACTGGTACAGCTCCAGAGTGCATCGGACAAAGGGCGAAGCGCAGCCGGACCGGCCGGTCGAGCCGCCGTCAGGCAGCGCGGCAAACGAGCGCACAATGGGGGAACACTTGAGGGGGAGATCCGGATAGAGGCCTACCGCCTTCCTGGACGAGAATTGATCCTCCCATTCCTGACAATGCTCTAACCTGCGCTCACTTCCTTTGGCACTATTCCTGCCCTGAACCATCCCATGACGGTTGCCGCAGGAATCGAGGTTGTTTCGGGAGGCCGACCCGGGCCGGACCAGAGCACGGTTGCGGCAAAGCAGCCGGGGAGGGCACAAGCGGCAGCGTTGGCCGGTGAGACTGCTGGGAGTTCTTCTACGGGGAGTGTTGCTGGCCCGGAGAGTTTTCGCTCCAGTTGGCAGTCGCTGCTCGCTTCTCTGGGCGCCGGTTTGGTTGGGCCTACCGAGGAAGAGACCGGTGCAGATCAAAACGAAACGGTTGGCCAAGCGACTCAACCAGACACTGCCGGGAAAGCTTCCGGAGCAAATTCAATCCTCGTTGGTGGCGCAGCCTCCAAAAGAAACGCAGCAATCCAGCCTTTAACACGGCAAGAAGAACAGGACACCGCTGCGACTGGCGGAGGAAGCTGGATTTCGGCGCACGCTCGGACCGAAATTGCGGCTTCCAGCAATGCAACGCGCGAGAGCAGGCAGGCCGCGACCCATCCAGTTGTGAAAAATACGGGCAGCACCACCGCGGCAGAAGCCTCTGCAGACTCGCACTCAGCCAACACTCATCACAGCACGAAGCTTCAAGCAGACTCAGTCGAAGCAGCTTTTGCGCCTGTAGCGGCAATTCCGGGGATTGTCACTAGGGAGACGCCGACGCCCGGCAGCGTCCCTCCAATGACACATGGCACCGAACTTGAGAAGCCCTCCTCACTTTCCAATCTCGCGCATGAATTGCCGGGGAGTGCGAGCCGGAACTTCCTTCAGCCGACCCGCTCGACCTCAGATATCTTTGCGACGGTCGCAGGATTGTCGGACCCTGCAGGAGTTCATTCAGCCGAAAGAGAATCGGTCATTGGGAATGACAAACCGAATGCTTCCGTGGTCCGCGACTTGCCAAATGGGGATGTGAACAGCACGACTTCAGGCGTAAAGGAAATCGGCTCTGCCAGGAACGAGTCCCCGGCATCGAGCCAAACACAAGATCACGCAGAGAGTCCGCTCCAGAGGATCGCTCAGGGGCAGAATCCGATCGAGGCGCAGTTCCAGAGCCAGCAGGAGTCGATGCCTGCGATCGAGAAGAAGCCGGGGCTTGCCGGTAGCGCGCGAACCTCAGGGCAAACCACGCCCCGGGCGGCTCAGGCGGCCAGCACTCTCTCACCAGCTGAGCAGCAAGGCCATCCACCCCCCGTGGCACAGCCCGACAGTTCGGCGCTGGATGGGTCCACGCTATCGCGCACCCCGGCAGGCTCTTTTGGGGCAGGGAATACCGCAGGCGACATCGCGGCAACGACGGCGGGCACGCCGACTATTGCCGGTCGGCGCGAGACCTTTGCCGCGCTGGATGCGCAGGCCGCCTCAGGCACGCCCACCTGGATTCATGCAGGAAGTCAACGGGCCGAGGCTGGGTTTCAGGACCCTGCCCTGGGTTGGGTGTCGGTGCGTGCGGGTCTGAGTGGAGGAGGCATCCATGCCGCTCTGGTTCCCGATTCGGCAGATGCGGCGCAGGCACTTGGCGGCCACATGGCGGGATTGAACGCCTATCTCGCCGAGCATCACACGCCGGTGGAAACGCTCACGCTGGCCGCGCCCGACGGGAGGGCCGTTGAGTCCGCCATGGACCAGAATGCGGGTCAAAACATGCAGCAGGGAGCCGGTCAAAGTACAGGACAGAATGCGGGCCAGCAATCCAGCACGGAGACGGGCGTACCTGCCTTCACGGCGGCGACGATTCCGGCACAGGCCAGAGGGCAGGACGTTAGCACACCACCATCCACTTCGGGAGGGCTTCACATTTCTGTGATGGCTTGAGTTCAGCGATCAGACAGGTTCGAGGCGCGAACTGAGACAAGTCGGAACGGAGTAGAGACAAACCGGGGAGCAGCAGTGGGGCACAGACAAGGCAGGGAGGCAAAATGGCAGCGGCAACAGGGATTTGGAATCACACTATGGCGGCGGGACAAGCCCTCAAGGGCGTGAGCGCGACGCCGATGGCCGGTATGAGCGGCACGAGCAGTACAGACAGTTCAAACGATTCGAGCAGCGATTCATCCACCATTTCGGCCAATGACTTTCTCACTCTGCTGGTGACGGAGATGCAGAACCAGGACCCGACCGCGGATACCGATCCCAACGAGTACATTGACCAACTCGTCCAGGTGAACAGTCTGGAGCAACTGATCAGCATCAACCAGAATGTGTCGACCGCGTTGGGAGACTCAACCAGCAGTTCAGGCAGCTCCACCTCCAGTGATGCCAGCGGAGCAACGCCGGGCATTACTGGATCAAACGCCGCGACCGCGCACAAGGGAGGCGGCTTGGGAGCAAGCCAGTTCGGCGCTTCCAGCGCGGCTACTGCCAGCACAACCACGTCCCGAGCCTTCGCGACCAAACACATCCCCGGCAATCTCAGCGTGCCCGAGGTGAATCCTGCGGCGCAGCGCGTGGCCCATGCCCTGGACGGGCGGTCCCATGCGCAGTCCATCACGGGCAGGCTGCCCGGCGCTGAATAGAGTTTGCTCACTTGCCGGCCGCCAAGGCCTGCACCAACGCTCGATCACACCCAGAGGAGATTTACGATGGCAAGTTTTTCCATTCCGCTTACTGGCCTCGACGCCGATTCGACGGCGCTGAACACGATTGCCAACGACCTATCCAACATGAACACGACGGCCTTCAAGAGCCAGACGGTCAATTTCTCCGACCTCTTCTACCAGCAGATTGGTTCGCAGGGGTCGGGCGATCCGATCCAGGAGGGCGCGGGCGCTACGGTGTCCTCCATTGACACGGACTTCACGCAGGGAACCATCAGCTCGACCGGGACTTCCACCGACGTGGCATTGAACGGGAACGGCTTCTTTGTGGTTGACAACGGCGCGACCCAGGAATACACACGCGCCGGCGATTTTTCGCTTGCCGCGAGCGGCGATCTGGTGACTGCGGGCGGCCAGAATGTGATGGGCTATCCGGCCGTGAACGGGGTGGTGAACACCAACGCGCCACTGACGGCCATCAATATCCCGGTCGGCCAGGTGCAGCAGCCGCAGGCCACAACTACCCTCAACATGACCGCCAACCTGGATGCCGCCTCTGCCGCTGGGACTCAGTTTCCGGCTCAGATCACGATTTATGATTCCCTGGGCATCAGCCACGTGGCTACGGTGACCTATACCCAGACGGGTGCGAACACCTGGAGCTATTCGGCTTCCTTGCCGGCATCGGACTTTGCCTCGGGAGTCTCAACGCCGGTGACCGGAACCTTGACCTTCGACGGGGACGGCGACCTGACCACGGTTGCACAAACAGCCCCGGTGCCTGTAGCCGCAACCCCGGTGGGAACCGGCGCCGGCGACATCTCATCGATTCCACTGACCTTTAACGGGCTGGCCGACCAAGCCAACAACCTGAGCATCAACTGGAATCTTCTGGGGCCCAGCGGCGCGCCCACGATCAGCCAGGTGGCCACGGCCTCCGCAGTCTCCGAGACCACCCAGAACGGCTACACCAGCGGCGAGTATCAGAGCTTTACGGTCGGCTCCGACGGTACCGTCACTGTGACGTATTCCAATGACCAGACCCAGGTAGTGGGCCAACTGG
Organism: uncultured Occallatibacter sp.; assembly: GCA_964571165.1. GTDB lineage: Bacteria > Acidobacteriota > Terriglobia > Terriglobales > Acidobacteriaceae > Telmatobacter. The sequence continues at coordinate 8,737 of CAZNAW010000047.1, forward strand.
CGTTGGCCAACGTGGCCAATGTGCAGGGACTGACGCTCGAGGGCGCTGGCGATTATCAAACGACTCTAGCCAGCGGATCGGCCTCGATTGGCCTCTCGGGAGCGGGCGGTCTCGGGACGGTGACGGATGGGTCTCTGGAAGAGTCCAACGTCAACATCTCCGCCGAGTTCTCCGACCTGATCATCGCTCAGCGCGCTTTCGAGGCCAACTCCAAGGCGGTCACCACGTTTGACACCGTGACCCAGGAAACCATCAACATGATTCACTAAGCCAAGGCGGGGCGGCCTTCGGGCCGTCCCAGAGTTCTATTATTGGGCGCTCACTTCGATGAACAGGCCTTTGCCTTGCGCCAGCGTGGCTCCTTCCGCGCTCAAGATCTTTGCTTTGGTCCAATGTTTGCGGCGTTCATTGCGGACAACGCGGCCCTCCATGCGGAGGGGCACGCCGGAGGGAACCGGACGCAGGTAGTCGATGTCGATCTGCCGGGTCATGGCTGTCAGGCCGCGGGCCCGCACGGCCTTACTCATGGTTTCGTCCAGCAGCGTGGCGATGATGCCACCATGCAAGAAGCCGGGATGGCCCTCGAAGCTCTCCGGCACCGTCGCCAGGGAGACGACAGTGCCGTCTGCGGCGAGCAGGAACTCGAGGCGCAGTCCGGTGGGATTGGCATGGCCGCAACCAAAACAGCGGTTCTGGGCCGCATGATCCATCGGGGTAAGACTCTCTGGCTTCTGTTTCATTTTTTCCTCGTTACAGCGCCCCGGCTAACACGCGTTCGTAGATCTCGCGGTCTACGTTGCCGCCGGTGAGCACAATCCCGATCCGCTTTCCCTGGAGGCTACTCTTTTCTTCAAGCGCTCCAGCCAGCGCAGCGGCTCCGGCGCCTTCGGCCAGGTTGTGCGTGTCCTGGTAATAGGCACGCATGGCCACAGCGATCGCAGCGTCAGAAACCTCGACGATGCGAACGACATTGTCCCAGAGGACTTCCATTGCCAGGGGGTTGGGCTTGCGGCAAGCCAAACCGTCGGCGATTGCGGTGCACGACGGCGCATCCACAACCCTGCGCTGTTTGAAGCTGCGCGCGTAGGAAGGGGATTCGGCAGCCACTACACCGACAATTTCCGTCGTGAGCCCCAGAGCGTTGCGCGCCGCCGCAATGCCACAGATCGACGAGCCAAGTCCAATGGGCACATAGACAATATCGAGCGGGGGCGCCGACTCAAAGAGCTCCAACGCGTAGGTGGATGTACCCAGCACCAATTGTTCGTGGAAGGAGTCTACCATTGCGAAATCGCGCTCTTTGGCTAGAGTGCGGGCAAACTCCAGCGACTCCTGAAAGTCATGGCCGTGTTCCACCAGCTCGGCACCTTGCGCCAGCATAGCGCGGTTCTTCTCAATGCTGTTTCCGTGGGGAACAACGATAACCGCCTTCAGACCGAGCAGCCGGGCTGCCATGCCCACCCCTTGACCGTGGTTGCCGCGCGTGGCCGCCACCACGCCGTTGATATCTGGCTGCGTATGCTTCAGCCAGTTCATATAGACCAGCGCCCCACGCAGCTTGAAGGCGCCAACCGGCGTGTGGTTCTCATGCTTGATCCAGGCCTCGGTCCCGGGCCGCTGCCCAGCCGAAAGCCGTTCATTGATCAGTGGCCACGTGTACTGCGGCGTGGCTGGCATGTGACGATAGACCACGGTCTGTGCCTCGCGGATCTGAGCTAAAGAGGGAAGCGTCATGGGACCAGAATACTTGCCCAGGGCCGGACGCAAGAGATAGTTGTGACGATCTTCCCCCAAATCAATGAGCGCACTTGACCTTGTCGCGTCGTCCGCATCAGACTGATGCAACGGTCCTTCTTCCGGCGAAGCTTGCTGTCGCCGGCTTCCCAAACACAAACCCTTCGGAGGAATCTCATCCCATGTCGTCGATCAATCGCAGAACCGCTATGCTGCAGATTGGCGCTGTAACCAGCGCCGCATTACTCGCTGAAACCCTGCGTGCCGAGGGATTCCCCGGCGGCCAAACTGCTGCTGCAGCTCCCGCCGCGGCCCCCACAGGGCCTTTCACGTTGCCGCCTCTGCCTTATGCGTATGACGCGCTCGAACCGAGCTTTGATGCCCCCACGATGCACCTGCACCACGACAAGCACCACCAGGCTTATGTGAACAACCTCAACATTGCCGTGGCCGCCCATCCTGAACTGGCAGGGAAAACTGTCTGGGAACTGGTTGCCAACCTGAATGCCGTGCCAGAGGCTGCGCGCACCGCCATCCGAAACCAGGGCGGAGGCCATGCCAACCATTCCTTCTGGTGGCCGACGCTTGGCAAGGGCGGCGCGGCGCCAAGTGGCGAACTGGCCAAGGCCATTGACGCCAAGTTCGGCTCGCTTTCCACCTTTCAGGACAAGCTCACCGCAGCCGCCCTGAGCGTGTTTGGGAGCGGCTGGGCCTGGCTGGTGAAGTTGCCGGACGGCACGGTGGCCATTGAGACTACTTCCAACCAGGACAGCCCTCTGACCCTGGGTCACACGCCGGTGCTTACCGTGGATGTGTGGGAGCACGCCTACTACCTGAAGTACCAGAACCGGCGCGCCGACTACGTGAAGGCTTTCTTCCAGGTACTCAACTGGGACTACGTGAGCGGACAGTTTTCCCAGAAGGCGTAGAGGCAGCGTGGTTCCACCGATCCGGCAGTTTGGCGGCTGGGCAGCGACTTGCGCGGGAATGGCGGCCAGTGTGGGCATGTGCCTGTCTGGCTGCCATTCGGCACCGGCGCTTACGCAACAGGAGGCGGCAGGGAAGCACCTCTATGAAGTGCGCTGCGCCCACTGCCATGAGGACAATGATCTGGCTCTGAAGAAGGTTCCGCCAGACCTGCACGGTGTCTTTGACCGCAAAACGCTCCCCAGCGGGATTCCGGCCACGGATGCGGCAGTGCGCCAGAATGTATTGGCCGGGAGAGGAATGATGCCGGGTTTCAACGGCCGTTTTACCGAGGAGCAGATGGCTGCGCTGCTGGCCTACCTGCATACCGGGTTGCGCTGAAGCAGCGCCCAAGGCCGCCGCCGGACAGGGAACTCGCGCGTCTACAACCCGCACCACGGTATACTTGGGATTGCTATGGCAACCGAAAAAACCTTTTATCTTGAGACCTTCGGCTGCCAGATGAATGCCCATGACTCCGAAAAAGTGATTGGCACACTCCGGCAGCAGGGGTACAGCCAGGTCGAGTCAGAGGAAGATGCCGGCCTGATCCTCTACAACACATGCTCGATCCGGGACAAGGCAGAGCAGAAGGTTTTCAACCGCCTCAACGATCACAAGAAGCTGCACAAGGCGGGCAAGCGCTTTGGCGTACTGGGGTGCGTGGCTCAGCAAGAGGGCGAGAAAATCTTCGAGAGGGCGCCGTACGTTTCGCTGGTTTCGGGATCTGCCTCTTACCGCAAACTGCCGGAGATGCTTACCCGGCTCGAAGCTGGCGAGAACCGAATCACCGGACTTGACGATCGACAGACCGACGAGACGTTTGAGACCGAATTCACCGCGCGCCAGAGCCAATACCGCGGCTACATCACGATCATCGAAGGTTGCGACAAGTTCTGCGCCTACTGCGTGGTGCCTTACACGCGCGGCAAAGAGCGTAGCCGCACGTCCTCGTCGGTGCTGGAAGAAGCGCGCCGCATTGCCGATCAGGGCTATACGGAGATACAACTCCTGGGCCAGAACGTAAACAGCTACCGCGATCCTGAAGGAAAGTGCAGCTTCGCCGAGCTGTTGGCCGCTGTGGGGCAGGTGGCTGGAATCCGCCGGGTGCGGTTTACCACCAGCCACCCGCGCGACTTTACCCGCGATATTGTCGAGGCCATCGACGCCATACCCACGCTCTGCGACCACGTGCATCTGCCCGTTCAATCAGGCTCTGCGCGAGTACTCAAACTCATGGCGCGGGAGTACAGCCCAGAGTGGTATCTGGAGCGGATTGCCTGGATCAAGGCAGCGCGCCGACCGATCTCACTCTCGACCGACATCATCGTGGGTTTTCCCGGGGAGACGCCGGATGACTTCATCCAGACCATGGACCTTCTGGAGCATGTCGAGTACGATTGCGTTTTCGGGTTCAAATACTCGCCGCGGCCTAACACGCCAGCGCTGACGATGGTTGATTCCATCCCGGAAGCAGAGAAGTCCAACCGTCTGCAAGTGTTGCTGGACCGGCAACGGGAAATTCAGAGAATCAATTATGCCAAGCACATGGGGCAGGTTCTAGAGGTGATGGTTGAGGGACTGAATCCAGCACGTGGGCAGGTCATTGGCCGTAGCAGCCAGAACAAGCCGGTCAACTTTACCTGCGGGCAGCCCATAGCGCCTGCGCCAGGCAGCTACCTGCAGGTGAGAATCACAGGGGCATTTCCAAACAGCCTTGTAGGCGAATGCGTCTAAGATGGAAGGCAGACGGTCGAGCGCAGAAAGGGGCAAGCCATGGATATCGAGGTCAGGATACGCGGTCTGATGATGGACCCCGCGACCAATATGCCCATCGTAGTGCTCAAGGACGTTGCTTCAGACACGGTAATGCCCATATGGGTGGGCATTTTTGAAGCGAACGCCATCGCTATCGAGATCGAAAAGGTAGCCGCTCCGCGTCCTATGACCCACGACTTGACCAGAAATTTAATTAGAAACTTGAATGCTTCATTAGAACGCGTTGTAATTACGGAACTTAAGGATGAAACATTTTTTGCTGTTTTATGGCTCAGGCAGGGAGATGAACCAGTGGCTATCGACGCCAGGCCTTCTGATGCCATTGCTCTGGCGCTGCGCGCAGATTGTCCGATTTACGTCACCGAGCAGGTGATGCAGACCGCCAAACTGAACACTTCCGGCCCACCCGAAGGCCCGACTGCTGAGCAACTGCGTGGTTGGTTGGAAGGGCTGAATGACGAGGACCTTGGCCGATATAAGATGTAGCCACGCGACGAGGCGAATGAGCGCAAATCCGTTGGATTAGAGTTCCAATGATCTGAGATCGCGAAGTACGACCGGGGCAGGGAAAGCAGGGAATTTGGATAGGGTTATAGACGTCTCGGATTCAGATCCGGCTTGACTATACAGAATATACGTTATCGGACATTAAAACCGGAAGGACCTTCAATATTCATCCCTCACACCCCATTCATCCCTCACACCCCCGCTCGACAAATCGCCTTCCTTTATGGCCGTGCCTTCTCCATTGTGAACTGATGGTGCTGTTGCCATTGCTACGGACGGTCTCGAAATTCCTGACAATATGGTTGCGATGGCAAGAACTCAATCCCTTTTCGCTGACTTCACGGAAACCTTCCTCGCGGACATCGAAAGCGCGTATAAAGACATTGCATCGGAAATGGCTTCAGCGGCCTCCGCTCCGGCTGTTGTTGCGGAGGAAAAGCAACGGTTCGGCCTAGCCGGCCTCCACACTGCCTCCTGACCTAATAAACACAAGCTGGGGCGTACCTAGCTCCCCTGCTTCACCCACTACGCAAGGTGACCGATGAGAAAGATTCTGCCCGTCCTTTTCCTGTTGTGCGCTGCTGTCTGCGCGGCTCAGACCGATAACACTCTCTACGCTCGCAATTTTCCCGGTTCCGATGTGGGGACAAAGATCACGAACGCACAAGCAGCTTGCGGCTCGAACCTCGCGGTGCCTTGCATTATCGTGATTGATCCTTCTTTGGCTGTCTGGCCGCATGGGACGAATCCGGCAAAATGTTCTCACTGCTCCTGGCTCGATTACCGGGCGGGCGCTCCGGCAGCTGAGTCTGCTGCAACCTCCTACGTGTACGCGGTGCCCGGTACGGGTACTATTTCCGCTGCGTATGCTCGGCTTGTGGCGAACGGAAACTCATCGGGCACCATCTTCCTCCCCTGCGGAACCTATTTCGATAATTTCCAACCTACGACCGGGGTTACAGTGATGGGCGCGAATCAGAACTGCGTCGGAATCGAGCCTTTGAATAAATCCCTGCCCGCGCTGGGCATTCAAATATTGTCGTATATCACTGGCTATTCGGTGGCTTCGGGTGGGCTGGCGACTATCACCGCAATAAATAACTTTGCGCCTGGCGAGGCTCCAATTATCATCGACGGCCTGACTACCACGCCGGGGGCCTCTTGCCTCAATGGTGGATTCGCAACTGTCCTTTCTGCGACCCCCACACAGTTCACAATCGCGTCAAGCTGCGCGGTTACGGCCTTCACAGCGGATACCGGCCACGCTGCTACGGAAAATTGGAATTTCGAGCTTGATAACGTATCATTCGATTGCCCTGGAGCTTCAGGCTGTCAAGACGCGATCCAACTACAGGGCCGTGTGGATATAGATTGGATCACGGACCAGAGGAAAATCCGTCATGTGTCTATCAATCCGGGCTTTACCAACGGAATACACATCATAGGGCGCTGCATTAGCTGCCAAGTTGATGATGTGGTGGTGAATGAGGCGACGAACGATGGATTTCTAGCCGATCATGCGACTCCGGGGTGTTTGGGGACTACGGCGACCTGCAACAACTCGAACGGGGTTGGCTCCAAGAATGCGATGGAGATTAGCTATAGCACGTTTGAAAACAATGGAAACTACGGCGTCGCGCTGATTGATGGGAGTGGAGCGACTTCCAGGTTCACCCTCCATGCAAACGTGATAGAGCATAACGGCCAGACAGCGGCGAATGGCAGTTGTGCCAGTGTCTTCGCTGAGAATATCGTTGAACTCAGCATTAAAGATGGCTATTTCGAGGCCGACTGTACCAGAACGAACTCCGGTACGGGCAGTGCATCCATTCGGATTACAGGAAAATATTCCGATTCGGTGGACATTGAAAATAACCTTATCAATATCACCCAGTCGATTCCGCCCGTCTACACAGATGCGACTTACTTAAGTGGGAAGTTTGCGAACAACCACTGCATCGGCGGAACAGCCTCTGTGATCAATGCGCTTCCTGCGGGCGACCAGAATAGGGGCGAAGCTGGCGGCTTGTTTGAGTGGGGGCAGAATAGCTGTTCCGCGCCCGTGTCCACGCAAAACAGCAACGGAAACGCGGGCGTAGCGTCTGAGCCTTTGAACCTGGGCTTTATGCAAATCTCCAGGGGGACCACGGCAGACGTCACGAGTCAATCTCTGATACAGCTTTACAACGGGGTGACACTGAAGAACATCACGGGCGGCGTGTTGGGGCGGCGCATTACCATTACCAATGTTTACGCGGCCTCGATTATCTACAATGGCGCAAGCGGGGCCGGGTCAATCCGTACCACGGGGGGTGTGAACCAATCTCTGCCGAATGGCTATTATATGGATCTGGTTTGCGCGACCTATTCAAGCGGCTCCTGCACGTGGCAACAGGTGACAGGCATTTATGCGGGCGTGGCGGGCGGCACCGTTACCGTATCGGCGGGAACTCAGGGGGCCAATAGTTGCTCCACTCCAGCGACGGTGACGGACACGGGCCTGACCACGTCCGGAGCTTTCAGCCGGGTCGTTGTGAGCTATTCGAGTAATCCAGCGTCTCTAACCGGGTGGGGCGCGAAGGGCGGGATGGTATTCCAAGCGTGGCCTACAGCGGCCAATACAGCGACATGGCAAGTGTGTAACCAGACTGCTACGTCGATTACCTATAGTGCGATCACATTTAACCTGGGGGCGGACTGATGCGTATCCCCCGTAACGGTCGCACTTGGACGGATGACTCCAAGCGGCACGAATAGAGTCATCCATGGGAGCCTGTTGAATGGGCCAACGCAGCCACTGCCGGAACCAGCTGCACACTGGTTGGAACGAGTACATATCCCTATCCTGAATACTGGATTCAGACAACGGCGAGTGCAACGAATGGACCCTATACTGGGACTTCACCCAAATGGTACGACCAACAGACGGCTTTCTATTTTTGAGGGTATCTGGAGGTGCTAATGGCCTTGGGGATCGGCAGCGTTGTAAGAATGACGCGGGGCGGCATGGAGCCGGATGAGCTACGTGCGATGGCGGGAATTGACCTTTCCTTTACGCCAGTCGCCATCGCGCTCTTGTTGACCTCAACGATGATCTGCGCGGCTCAGGCTACCGGGAACGCGCCTAATTCTACAAATGGAACCACGCTCTCTGCGGAACAATGGCAGTCGCCAGCGGGTACGGGCAACAACGGGATCAAGATGTCACTGGCGCAGTGCGCCTTGCATGCCTACGCGTGCTCTGTCGTTGCTCCCGCGCTCTATTCGCAGTCGGAGGCTCAGCCATGGGGTGGGGCAAACATTCTCATGAGTACGAGCCAGGTCGTGGGGCCAATGAACTCTGATCCACTCGGGTGCGTAACCGATTGGCGGTGGGGGGCACCACAAGTCATTTGCAACCAAGGCATGTCGAATCAGTTCGGCGGATCACCGACCCGATTTCTGGGTTCTTCCCCAACGTTCGCACAGAACATCACAAAAGTCGGCAATGGCGTAAGCAGCTGGACCCCCAGTGCACTGTTCCTCAAGACCACAGTGTTTTCAGGAGGACGGGATTCCTATTGGGATGAGGCGTATCAGGTCAACCAGCTTTCCCTGATGACTTCTCACACATTGGGGACAATCTACGACCGCCTTGCACGGATCAACCACTACTCCCCTGGCGACACGATCGGAATCTACAGCGACAGCTACGGCGTAGGTTCGTCAGTGGGCGCGAATGAAGGGATCACCTGGCACTCCCATAACGGAGAATCCGGCAATGTTGTCCAGGCGAAAATCTATAGCGTCTCCTGCTCAGCGACCTGTACGTTCAATACGCATCAGACGAACGGCGTTGCGGGAAGCTTTGGAGATGGGGTGGCCCTGATCGACCTGTCCCAAGCGTATACGACGGGGTATGTGGCGAATATTGCACGCGGCGTCATCACAGGGTCAGGCAGCACCAATTGGGATGCTCAGTTCGGCGTTACCACCTGGACGACGACAACCACCGCAAGCATTGACGACGCTTCAACGGGCGCAAACTCCTTTCCGCGAAGCGACGTGACCATTCCCGTGGCGAGTTCAAAGGGCTTCGCCGTAAACCAAATCGTCTGCATTTTCCGATTTGGGGATACCAAATGGGGTTGCTCGCACATTACCGCAATCCCCACAGGAACCTCAATCACGGTAGATCAGTTGAACTATCCCACACATGCGGGTTCCACGCTTGCCTCGGGCGGTCTTACAGGATACGGATTTTCATTCGACGCCGATACGGTGACGCCAGAAAACCTGAATGGACTCGGACTGGCGACGGACAGCGGGTTAAATGGCCCCATTCGTGTCGTGTTCCCCATCGTATCTAATTCCCGCGGCAACATCCTGACCCTCTACACGCCCCAGGCAAATATCGGAGGTTTAACGGGCACCAGGGCGCAGCCGCAGATGGGTGGCTCGGGGGCAACAGCGAGCGTGATTGTCAGTGGTGGCGTGATCAGCGCTTGCACAATAACCAATGGGGGCTCGGGCTACATCTACGGGCCCTGGGGAACAGGAGTGCCACAGATTCGAATATCCGGGATCACGCACACAACGGCGCCGATTGTTACACCAACAGCGGTGAAGCAAGGCAGCCTTTCAGGTTGCACAATCGTAAATCCCGGTGCAGGAATCAGCGGCAATCCGACCGTGACCGTGGTTACGTCGAACCCGTACCACATCTTCCCGCAGGCCATGACCCTGGATGCTTACAACCACGACACAGGAGCGATTGACGGCTCGGCCATCAAGACGACACCGTATGTTGGGACGTTCAGCAGCGGCGATCTGGTGGAGCAACCCCACTATTTCAATTTCAAACAGTTTGGTCTGAATATGATATTCAACCAATTTCAGCCCGGCGGACAGCATTTCAATATGGTCTTCAAGACCGGCGGAAGCTTTGTTGGCAACGATTACGAAGCTGCGTTCTACAACATAAATGACCCAACCGTGTATAACGGTCTGCCGCCGGGACTGGCGGAGTATTACATTCCAGGCCGTGGGTTGCAAACCACGCCGCACGGCTTCACTCTATTTGGACCGCACCAGGCGGGATTGCAGGTCGTCTTTCCGACCTTCGGAGCGAATGGAGGATCAAAACAAGGCTCGGTGTTCCAGGGATGCGGCACAGCGGCACAGTGCGCCCTGTGGAACAGAACGATTCAGATTCTTACAGTGGCCAACAGCAATGTGGTTGGTCCGACCCCGGCGGAAGATGTACTTGGCTACAACCCGACCACTCAGACCTGGACTCTGACCGCAGGCGCCACGGGATTCGCCGGCTACGCCTCGCATTGTACCTATACCTTTGGTCCTTCGGGGTTTTCCTCGTCCGGCCCAGGTTGCTCCAGCTCATCGCCTGCGCCACCGACCAGTTCCGCTGTTGAACCATATCTGTCGGGAACGACTGGCAGCATTGGCGGATCGGCGCTCAACGCGGGAGCTTGCTCATCGGGCACTGTGAGAATCCCCGCAGCCACGGCTTCCATGGCTGTTGTGGTCGCGCCTGTCTCTTACCCGGGCGACGGCATATTCTGGCATGGATACGTGAGCACGGCCGGCACGGTGACGGTGAAAGTCTGTGCTTCTGTCGCAGCGGTGCCTACGGCCAGCGCCTACAACGTGCGGGTAATTCGGTAGGGCATCGGCCAATCGGAAGCGGGCCTGTACCGATTCGCAGGATTTTGAACGGGAAAATGCGAACCTTCAATGTAGCTGATTCCCTTCCCGTCTGCGAGAATTTTCGTGGTCCTGTACTTGCTAATTCCGGATTCCCGTTAACAATCCTTCGATTTCAGCCTTCTCTTCCGCTGAGATCGGGAGCAGCGGCGCGCGGGCGCGGCCTCCATAGTAGCCGTTGAAATCACAGGCGTACTTGACGCCGTTGATGCCCAGGCTGCCTACGATGCGCTGGCTAGGAGCCGAGATGCGCTGCTGTTTCTCGTCCGCGAGGCTCAGATCGTGATCCTTCCAGGCAAGATAGACCTCCTGGCAGGCCTGGGGGGCGCAAGCGGCAAAGGCCAGAATGGCTCCAACGGCTCCAGCTTTGAGCGATTCGAGCAGTCCGGCAGCCGAGCCCGTGAGCACCTGAAAACCAACCTCCCTGGTTCGAGTCTTGAGCGGCGTCGCCGGAGGAGCCGTAGCCGTGGCCGCGCCTGTTGCCAGATCCCCTGCCGAGACAAATGTGCCACTGCCCGACTCAGTTCTGGGCGCTATCATGCGGGCGGTCACTGCTTCAAAGATGGGCGTAACCGTCTCGGTCCGCGATGGAGCGTTGCGCGTAGCTTCGACTGCAGCGCGAATCCGCTCCAGACTGCCGCTGGAATCCTTGATTCCGATAATGTTGGGGTGCTGCGCCAATTCAGCCACCAGTTCAATAGGGATCTGGTATGGGACGCATGTGGGTATGTTGTAGAGCAAAACCGGCAGTGGCGAGCGGTCCGCGACACTGCGGAAGTAATGCAGAACAGCCCCTGAAGACATTTGGCTGGCATAGTAGGTTGGCGTCCGGACCAATACCGCGTCGTATGCGAACCGCGCTGCTGCCTCGGCCAACTCGACGGTAGCCTTCACGCTTTCGCGCCCGACCCCGGCAATCAGAACTTTCTCAGGAGCGGTGGCCTCTGCGGCTACGCGCAACACCTGGCCGGACTCGGTATCATCCAGCAGGATCGCCTCGCCCGTAGACCCCAGAACCACTATCCCGGCCAAAAGGCTGCGCGAGTAGTGCGCCATGTTGGCTTCCAGCTTGCGCAAATAGATCCGCTCGTCAGCGTAGAACGGTGTAGGTACTGCCGCAAAGATGCCTTCAATCAGCATGGTCTCATTGTAGAACCACAAGCTGAGTATGCGGCTTGATCGCTACTTCGCCCTCAGGCTCCGCTCGACGCGTGCAGTTGCTGCAGCGCATAAACCGTGGTGTGGTGCAGTTGCATGGCGGCAATCCCCTCCGCCGCGGCCTGCGCTGCGGCGATGGTGGTGATGGTGGGAATGCGCGCCAGCACCGCTGCCCGGCGGATCGCCTTCTCGTCGAAGAACGTGTCCTGGCCGCGCGGGGTGTTAATGATCAATTGAATGCGGTCGCCCTTGATCAGATCCACGACATTGGGCCGGCCTTCCTTGACCTTGAAGACCCGTTCGACCACGAGCCCGGCCCTTTCCAGCACATCGGCCGTGCCCTCTGTAGCAACGATCCTGAAGCCGAGATGCAGGTAGCGGCGCGCCAGGTCGGTGGCCACCGGTTTGTCATGGTCGTTGACGCTGAAGAAGACCGTGCCGGCGGTGGGCAACACCTGTCCTGCTGAAAGCTGCGCCTTGGCAAATGCCTCGCCAAAGGTGGCTGCGACGCCCATCACCTCACCAGTGGACCGCATCTCCGGGCCTAGAACCGTATCGACGCCCGCGAATTTGGACCATGGAAAGACCGGCGACTTCACGTAATAATGCGTTCCCGTTTCCAGGTCCTTGCCAGCGGCAAGCTGGGCCGGCAGCAGATCGCGAAGTTTGCGTCCGGTCATGAGCCGCGCCGCAATTTTCGCCAGCGGAATGCCTGTAGCCTTCGAGACGTAGGGCACAGTGCGCGAGGCGCGTGGGTTCACTTCGATCACATAGACGTGGTCCTGGCCCCTAGCGTCGCGCTGGATGGCAAACTGCAGGTTGACCAGGCCGACTACTTTCAGCGCAAGAGCCAGCTTGCGAGTATAGGCGCGCAGCGTCTCCTGGGTCTCTTTGCGAATGCTCACCGAAGGCAGAACGCAAGAAGAGTCGCCGGAGTGGATACCTGCCTCTTCAATGTGTTGCATGATTCCGGCGATGATGACGTCTTCGGAATCGCAGAGCGCGTCCACGTCTACCTCGATGGCGTTCTCAAGAAAGTGATCGACCAGTACCGGACGCTCCTGGGAGTACTCGACCGCCTGCTTCATGTATTGGGCAACCGCCTCGGCATCATAGGCAATCACCATGGCCCTGCCGCCAAGCACGTAGCTGGGCCTGACCAGCACCGGATAACCGATTCGCGCGCCAACGGCTAACGCTTCTTCCACGCTGGTAGCTGTGCCGCCACGAGGTTGTGGAATATCAAGCTCTTCAAGCAACTTGCCGAAGCGCTTGCGATCCTCGGCCAGGTCAATGGACTCAGGCGAAGTGCCGATGATCGGCACCCCGGCTGCTCGTAGCCTTTGGGCGAGGTTCAGAGGCGTTTGCCCGCCGAACTGGACAATCATGCCGATCTCCGCGCCCGACTGTGCCTCGTGGTTATAAACCGCAAGCACGTCTTCCAGCGTAAGCGGCTCAAAATAGAGCCGGTCACTGGTGTCGTAGTCAGTGGAGACAGTCTCAGGGTTGCAATTAACCATGATCGTCTCGTAGCCGTCGTCTTTGAGCGCAAAGGCAGCGTGGCAGCAACAGTAGTCGAATTCGATGCCCTGACCGATGCGATTCGGTCCCGAGCCTAGAATGATGATCTTCGGGGTCTTGGTAGGCGGCGCCTCGTCCTCTTCGTCGTAGGTCGAGTAGAGATAGGGGGTCATGGATTCAAACTCAGCGGCGCAGGTATCCACCAGCTTGAAGACCGGCTTGATTCCCTTTCCTTCGCGCAGTTCCCTCACCTGCTGTGTGCCTGCGTGGCCTTCCAGCTTCCACTCCGTGGCGATGCGCTCGTCGCTCAAGCCCAGGCGCTTCAAGCGGCGAAGCTCGTCCGTGTTGATAGCCTCGGGCGTGGTGGCGGCAATCGAGCCTTGCGCCAGCGTAACTTCACGAACCTGGTGCAGGAACCAGGAGTCCATGCCGGTGAGACGCGCCACCTCGCGAACGCTCAAGCCGCGTTCGAAGGCATAACGGATGTAACCAAGTCGCTCCGGCTTCGGCGTTACGAGCATTTGCGTCAGACGCCGCGGTTCCAGAATCTCCGCGCCGGTCTTTTTGCCGGTTTCGAGCGCACGCCAGGCCTTCATCAGCGCTTCTTTGAAGGTGCGGCCCATGGCCATTACTTCGCCCACGGACTTCATCTGCGGACCAAGAGTGTCGTCGGAGCCGGGAAATTTCTCGAACTGCCATTTGGGAATCTTGACGACGACATAATCGATCGTGGGCTCAAAGCAGGCAGGCGTCTTGCGCGTAATGTCGTTGGGAATCTCGTCCAG
>CAZNAW010000048.1:0-22696 GCA_964571165.1 uncultured Occallatibacter sp.
TCTACAGCGTCGCCGAACGGGTCCGAGATCAGTTTACGAACACGCGGTGGGTGGCAGGGGCCGGGGCGGAAAGCCTGGAGTGGACGGATGAGCAGGTGGTCAGGTGGGCAGACGGAGTGATTGGCGATCGTGGGGATTCAAGCACGGCCCAGCTTTGACTGGGAAGGTCGTCGCGGCAACGCTAATCAAGTAGTTCAGCCAGACCCACGAGTTTCGCGACTTCATCGCTGTTGGCGCCCTCACCGGCCGCCGCCACCTTGCGGAACAACGGCCCATCCGGCAGCAGCAGTTGGTGGCTCTCGAAGTGGTCGTCAAAAATGTCGGGGTCGGTCGTAATTCTCGCGAGTTCAGCGTCTCCGGGTACAGAAACGCTGTAGGTCTTCGGGTCCAGTTCCTTGCAGACCATTCCTGACGGAAGCAGTTCCTCGTGTGCCAATACCATCGGCAACTGATCTGGAGTATATGGCGGCGGCGCAAACGACGGCGCCAGCAAATCCGCGTCGCTGACTTCATCGATATCGAACGCCGCCGACTCCGCCTGGTTGACCATTAAATCGACATTCCGCACTGCTTCGTGTCGCCCCCGCTCCCGATCTTCCTTGCGCCGCAGTGCCGCGGCCTCGAATTCCTTGGGCAACTTCGCCAAGATGGGTTGCAGCTTGCCGACGACGCCGTTGAACAGCCCGATGCGGCTGCTCAGTGCGAAATACACATCGGCTTCGACCGTATCGGCATACGCCAGGTTGATGACTCGCACTTCTGGATGTTGCTGCCCAATACGGTCAATGCGACCGATCCGCTGCTCGACCTTCATCGGGTTCCACGGCAAATCGTAGTTGACCACCACGCCGCAGCTCTGGAGATTCAGACCTTCGGCCGCAGCGTCGGTGCAGACCAGAACGCGAACGGCCTTTTCCTTGAGCTTCAGCTTCATATGTTCCTTGGATCGTCCCACCCATTTGCCGGCCGCGTCGCGCATCTCGCCGCCGCGGCCGCTGAAGCAGCCAACAGGCGCGTCCAATTGCTCGGCCAGATAGTTGCGAAGGAAATCCATCGTGTCGGTGTATTGGGTGAAGACGATCGCGGTGTCGTAGCCGGCCTCAAATGCGATCTTCAACTGGTCACGGACTTCCTTGGCCTTGGTGTCCGACCCGAGTTTGGCGATGCCTTTGAGCAATTCCTGGATCGAGTCCTTTTCTTCGACGGCCAACGCCTGGGTTTCCAAATCCGCGGCCTCCTCAGCCCCGATGGCTTCCGATGCCTGATCGTCCTGTGGCAGATTTTCCTCTCGCTGCGTCTCTTCGGTGGAATTAGCGGGCAGCCCCTTGATACGCCCCAAACGGTCTTCCAGCGTCCTGCGCAGCGAATAGAAACTGCTCGCCAGGCGTCGGCGATAGATCGTCATCACGAACCCGACCGCTGTTTTCTTGTCAGGGGTCGCCGCCTGATACGTCGTGCTGATGTATTCTTCCACGGCGTCATACATGGCCCGTTCCGCCGGGCTAAGCACAACGGCCTTGTCTGTCACTTGTCGTTTGGCCATTGGTGAATCGATCAGTCCCTTTTTGTAATACTCCCGCAACAGATTGCGAGTGTGCCGTGACATTCGGTAGCTGATCGGGCTGCACGATTTCAGAAGCGCGACCATCGCCTGCCGCTGCTTCGTGTTTAATCGCTTGATCGGGATTTTGGTGTTCGCATCGCGCATCGCCGCCAAAACCTTCGTTGTGTCGATCTTGTTGAGCTTCATGCCGTCGGCAACGCGCTGGACCAACCCCGGCGCCACCGGGCCATAGGATTTCTCTGTAATCTGGAAGAGCTTCGCGGCCGCAAATAGATCGTCCTCACTGGGATTGCGCCCCAGCGACTCAAAGTAATCGACAAACGCCCTTGGCCCCCATTCGATCGGCATTCCCAGCAGGTTGAGCAAATCCCACATCTCCACAGGATGCACCTGCATCGGCGTTGCCGTCATCAGCAGCAACGATTTTGCCTTATCCTTGATCGCGTGCATCAGCTTGAGCAAGCGGTTCGGCCCACCCTCGCGTGGCGTGCCGGGCGATTCGCGCCGGGCGTGATGGGCTTCGTCGAGCACCAGCAAATCCCAGTTTTCGGCGTCGATCAATTCCTGTTGCCGTTCGCGCCGGCGCATCAGATGGCTGCTGACCAGCACGATGGGCTGCTTGGTCCATTCCGCTCGCCCGACCGGCTGCGTCAATCGCATGGTCCGATGATGATGCTCGGGCCAGCACAGGTTCTGCCCATCGTAAATCGGCACCAGCAGATTGAATTTCTCATATAATTCCGATTGCCACTGTCCGAGGATGCCCTTGGGGGCCAGGATCAGCACACGCTTGGCGAGTTCCGAAATCCAGGCATGGCGGATTATCAGCGCCGCCTCGATTGTCTTTCCCAAGCCGACTTCATCCGCGATCAGCAGCCGGAACGGCCACGTATCGAGCATCCGCTTATACGCTCGCAATTGATGGGGCCACGGCTTCACCGTGCTGGTGACGACGGCGACCATCGCGCCGTTCGGCCGCTTGGGTGCATTCTTGATGAACGACCAGACCAACCGCCGCCGCTCATCCGGCAGCAGCTTGGGCTTCTCGTCTTCGAGATCGCCCTTATCCTTTTTCTTCGGTTTTGGCGGCTTTACGAACGTGTCGTCGGCCGGCAGAAACTCCAGGAGCTTTTCCTTGAGCGCATCGGGGAAATCGAACACCTTGGCGCTGTGCGCCTGCCCCGACCAGAGTTTTGCGAATTCGCCCTCGGTCTTCTTGACCTTTAACGCATCCCAGTCGCCGCGCCATGAGCAGCTCACGTCGAACGCTTCGCAATTGTTCAGCCATCCGGCCGGCGTCTCGTTGATCGAGCCTTTGAACACCAGCTTGTCGCCGGCGTCATCCACAATCACGCCGGCCTTGGCGTGATACAAACCCAGCCCGGCCCGCATCTGGCCATCGTCATCCAGCGGAATGGCAATCTTCACGTCGAGAAACTCGTGCGCGATCATCCAAGCCAGATATCCGATGTTCTTTCGCGCCTCGGCCGATTCCTGACTCAGCGGTATCCGATTGATCGACGACCGCGTGACGGCCTCGCGAACGTCGTATCCCTTTTTGATGTCGTCAACGTCGTGCTCGGTCAAAGTGCATCCGACCAGCAACTGCATCCGGCCGCCACGCTCGATCAGCGCATCCAGCCCGCGTGCCGCCAGCGCCAGCACATCTCCGGAAAAGTATCCGGTCGCCCGCTGATACAGGTTGGCCCGCGACAGCGCTGGCACGAAGAACAGCCGGACCAGGTCGCCATCCTCATGGCTGTATCCCACGTCCCAATTCAAATCCCGCAATGATGATGTCGCGGCCGCGTCGGTCACTTGCGTCCCCAGTTTATTTTGTCGGCGGCTCCGGCATATCGAACAGCTCCCACTGCTTCGACTGCGGCACTTCCGTCCCGAACATCAATTTCCGCAACTTCTCCAGAGCATCGGCATCCGCCGCAGCGCCGGCCAGCGAGCCTTTGCCTCCCACCATCCGCGGCGTCGGCAACACGTTCAGCGTCGCCTCCAGCGCCAATAGCAGTGCGGCGTCCTTGTCCAGTTCAGCCCGTTCCAACATATCCTTGGCCACTCCGACGTTCCTATCGCGCACGGCATGGGCGGCCTGGTGCAGAGCGTCCAGTCGGCATGTGCCGGTCGTCGATGCGATGGCACTTTTTTTTGCCCGCTGGGTTGAATCCCACACGATCACGTCGCCGCCTTTCAGCTCCAGAATCTTGTTCCGCAATTGCTCGTCAAAGTTCACGCCGACCACGCGGGCCAGCTTCAGCGCTTCGTCGGCCGGGAACTGCGGCGATGCAAACGCATCCCATGCCAGCACGAACCACTCTGTCACCGGATCAAGATGGGCCTGTCGGCGAACTGTGGTGAGTTGCTGCAATCGCCATTGCTTCACCGCGCCGCGCGCGGCCATCAGGGCATCCTCGGGACGGACGGCGTAGGGATCCCAATCCTCATCTTCCATCAACTTGAGCTGTGCTCCACGCGGCGGCAGCGGCCTCTGGTTCGCCCGGCCGCGCTTGATCGGCCAATGTTCGCTGAATACTTGCAGCGCCGGGCCGAAACAGGCGAGATACAGGTCCACGCCGCGAATTCCGGCCTCCTGAAACTGCGCGACCTTTTCTTTCACCACCGCCGTGACCTTGGGTTCGACTTCTTCCCAATAAGTCGCCTCGGCGTCCGCCGCGGCCGTTTCGCGCGGGCGGCAGACGAGGAAGATCGTGCTCTTGGCGGCGTTCTTGTCCTTGATGTGCAAACTTCCCTCGGCCTCGGTCTGGATCGGCCAGCTTGCCGTAATCACAAAGCCGGCGTCCACCAACCCCTTGGCCAGTGCGTCCCACGCGCCTGTGGCCTTATGGGTGAACATCAGCGTCATAATCCCCTCCGGTTTCAGCACCCGTCGGGCCTCGGCGAAGATCGCCTGCATCCGCTCCTGATAGTCGCGATTCGCGCGCTTCTTGGCGCCGCCGCTCCCTTTAACCTTCGAGAAGTCTTTGAACTTCGCCGGATTGGCGACGGCTTCACGGTCTTTGTCCGTCAGATGGTCAGCAAAATCCTCGGGGAACAATAGCCCAGCCGTCCGCTTTAACCAGACATAGAAGAAATCGGATAACTCCGCATACATCACGTTATCGTAATAGGGCGGATCGAGCACTACGGCGTCGATTGATTCATCCTCAATAGTACCGAGCTGATCGCCAGAGCCCTTGGTCAGAGATATCATGGATCGGTCGTCACCGTTTGCCGATCGCGAATTGAAATTCAAGTGTTCATCGTCCGGCGCGAAGCGCTCGCCGCATAATTCAATCAACTCTTCGAGTGCCTTTCCGGTCTGTTTAATCGCCCAATCATATCCCAGCCCAGTAACGCAGGGGGACATCTCGGCGTAGCTCCACAGGAACGCAAAATCATGTCGATCGAACACCCCGGCAACAACCTCGCGGTTTGCGTGCCATCGAACAGAACGAGCATTGTAGTTCAGCAACTTGCCGAGCGCGATCGCAACATAGGTCAGCGCCGCCTTGTCGATCGGGTTGATTTTCTCCGGGCCGCCGCATTCGGCAACGAGGTCGTGGAAGACTTCCACGCTCGTGCAATGCCCCAGCAACTGACGCGGGGAAAACATGTCCCGCCACTTCAGCATGCCGACTTTGCGCGGCTTGTCCGTGCCCCTGCCGGTGTCGTCGCCGGTCTTGTGGCCGTGCGGAATCTCTTCATCGGGTATGATGCCCCGCGCCAACCATTCCGGCATCTTGCCGGCAAGAGTTGCCTTCACGAGCTCGGCGTTTTCGTCTTCGGGGCGCGGGGCACGGAAGCCACGGGTCTTTTTGATCTTCGGTTTTCTGTTCTTGCTGTGACCAATAACCTTCCGTTCGGTGTAGACAACGGCATAAAGCTGCTCGCCCATTTTCCCGGCCATCGCCTGGGTTTGAATCTCAACGTTTGAAAACACGCGGCCACAATCGGGAAACGGACAGAGACCGTCGCCGCCCTTGACGGTTCCGGCGGAATGATGGGTAGCGTCGAGAACGATCTCGAAGGTGCAAACGCGGTGCTCCGGCTCGCCTGTTTGCGGCACAACACGCACGCCGACGCCTTTGTTGTTCAACTTCCAGTTCGGCGAAAGCGGCACCAGGCCGCTACAATACGGGCACCGAACAGTGCGGGCCGTGAGAAAAGTGGCGTCCTCTCGCCCGGGGTTCGGATCAACGGGAAAGAACGGTTGCATCCGGTCTTTCATTGCCTTTAGCCACCTTGTAGCCAGATCCTTATATCGCCTGAGCAATTCGGGGCCAAAGCGTGCTGGGAACTCGACAGTAGCTTTGAGGATTAACCATGCGACAGAGTTGAGATCGTTGCCATAGGCATCGCAACCGAGCCGCATCGCTTCGAATGGGATCGCGCCACCCCCAGCTGTGCTGTCGAGGACGCGTGGAGCAACACCTTGGCCGCCCAGCGTGCGGACGTAATCACGATCCGCGTTGGTCGGGTTGTAGCCAAATGCGCGATCGTAGCCATATGGATTCGCAACCCGAACGCCGTTTCGCATCGCCTCTTGTATAGCTATTTTGGCCTTCGTCGGGTCGCCGTGGATGCCAAGTGCGTGAAGGAATTTCCCATGATCGGCATCAGCGGGCAGAAGCGAAGCCAGCACGGCGGCCCGGCTGGCGACCAGCCGCCGACGGGCCCACCAGACATGCAGCCGGTTCGGCGCTGGGAACGGCGTCATCGGCGTGCGCTCGCGCAGAGACTCGATCCCGATCTCCACGATCGGCAGCCACTCCTCAATCAGCCGCCGGTTGGATTTCGCCGGTGTTTTTGCCATCGCGTCCGCCAGTTTTTGCGTCAACTTCAAGCTCCCTTCGCCTGACATGCGATCGGACGGCCGGAATAGTCCTGGCCATCGTCCCACATGCCGACGCGGGCATTGTCCGCGCCGGACAGGCCAATGGGAAGCGCGGGGTTAGCGGGCCGGCAATCGAACGGAAAGATGTTGTGCGTGATGGTAGGAAATCAATTCCTTCGCCGGTGTCTTGGTCCAGGCCGTTTCCTTGTGGGATCGATCGCTGATTTCTTTAGCGTTGAGCCTGCCGAACGTGGTGGCGACGAAATCCAAGACCCGGCTCTCGTCCTGGGTGAACACGTCGGGGTTATTCGCAGCAGCGGAGCCGATCCGATACTCCAAACCATCGTAGCCGGCAGGATAGACGATACTCTGAACCTCGATTGCGTCATTCTCTTCGAGAATGGTGCGCAGCGCTTCATAGGCACAGGGAACAGGTCCGTATGCGAGGCGTCTGTAATTCGAGCCCGTCAGAGAGCGGCCAAATGCCTGAAAATGAAGGAAATCCGCGTAAAACAGCAGCTTGCAGATTTTAGTTTGCGGTATCGAGTGAAGGTGACGGCAGAACCACACAACCACGGCGGTGTATTTGGCGAGGCTCAGTTCACGGCATCCAGGAATTGCGGCAAGCGCTGCAGTCTGCCGGACCCGATTAAGAGCGGCGGTGACATTTCGGCGCTGAAGGTCTGAAAGCGCTGGGCCTTCCCGTTCAAGCAGTTCGGCCACGACAACAGGGTTGTAGCAGGCGCGGAGCAACTGGTCGTATGCCTTTTCCTGAACGCTTCCGCCTTCGTAGCGGGCAAGAGTCGCTGGACTCGTGCCGAGCAGGATAGCGAAGGCCTCCTGGCTCAAGTCGTATTTGTCGCGAATGCCGCGAATCTGATCGGGCGTGAGCAGGTTATGGCGACGCCGGTATTCAGCGTAGAGACGCAGGGTCGGGTCGCCATACGCCTCATCGATTACCAACTCGCCGCACGTCAAACAGATCAATCGCGGGACATCCAAGGCGATCTTTTCGCCTCGGAGCTCGTATTCTTCGCGGACCGTCTCGGCCCGCGCCGCGCGCTCTTCCTCGCACATCGGGCAATAGATCGTTTTGTTCATGGCCCACCGCCTTTCATTTCAGTGGGTAATCGAGCAAGTGCTCGGCAGGATGAAAGCTTCGCACAACCGGCCGGGCGAATCGCTTCTTTCTTGGATCGAGGCGCAGTTTGATATACACCTCGATATTGTTCTCAACGCAACCGAAGACCCAGATTTCCTTGCCGTCCTCATCTATGTCCGGTTGGGGGCCGCAGCAATAATCGCTGCACTGCAACGAACAAACTCGCCTAATCGCCTCAGCCTGGGTCAAATTGAGCGTGACCAAGCCTTGAATGTTCTTGGGCGTCTGCCGGAACTCGACCCTTGATCCGAACTCAACGCACGTGCGGAATTGGTTGAGGAAATCCTGTACATCCCCAGCGGTTGCCATAGAGGTCGTTCCCGCGTCGCCATTGACTCCCTCATCGGACAAAATCATACCATATGATAGCGAAATGTCCAGTGGGCTGTCGCTTTTTTCAAAGCCCACCTGCACCCTGAACGAGTGTTCGGCGAATTCATGCCGTCGCCAGCGATGGGCCGGCCGCAACGTAAATCCTATCGGGGCAGTGGTTTAGTGGCGGCAGGGATCGACTTTCGAGGCCTGCTGCGAAATCGGCCGATACGCCGGCTGGCTGCACGGTTCAAAGTCCGGCGGCCAGCAACTGTCCAGACGGCAGAGCAGGCGCTGCTGTGCGGGGGCCGGGTCTTGGTTGACCTGCTCAACAACGACGTGGAACTCGACGCAACTGGACAACAGGTGAATGGCATCGCTGGTCAGATAGCGCGGCACATAGCCGACGAAAACGCCGTCTGGCGACAGCAGACGAATGGCGTTGGCATCCCACGCATTGGTCGGCTCGGGCTGGGCAAGCAATTCATCGCCGGGCTGTAGCGCCAAAACGCGTGTCTGGTTATCCGGCTCCAGATGGCGAAAGCCGTGCATCCAGAAGAAGGCCCGATAGCACCCGATCGTTTCGTCCCAAACGGGCAGGGCAAACAGCTCGATGGAGTCGGTGGCGCGCGTGCCGCCGCTGCGCGCGAGGATGAGCATGGGATCGGCCTGCGTGTCCAGTCCCAGACGCCGAACATGATCGGGAAAATCCGGCCGCTTGTGTGACATCAGGCGATTGGTGAAGAACGGAAATAGTTCGCGGCTGCGGTAGACGCCCAGCAGATCAGGGAATGCCAGGAAGGGTTGAAACCCTTCCGTAATCGCATCCTGAGCACCCTGAACGTAGGCGAATTCAAACAGGTCATGCTCGTCACCCACATCCGGAACAAGCCGGGCAATGGGATAGTATTGCCGCGACTGGGGCTGCTGCCAGGCGACGAAGATCGCTCGAATTGCCTGCTCGGTAATCACTTAACGCTTGCTCCAGAAATCAGTTTATCTCTACCAAATAGTAGCATCTTTACCATGAACTGGCGAGCAGGCACGCTGATACGCATGGCCGGCACGTTATTTGCCATCTCGGCGATCGCTGGATCGGTCAGCAAAGGTAATCTGTCCAACAAGATTGCGGCCGCGCCCGGATAACGCTGGGCGGCGAGGCCGAAGGCGTCCAGAGGGTGTAAAGGTCTGCGGTCATCGGGATCGCGATACCAGCGGGACGGCATCTTGCGCCAATACGCTTCGAATGTTGGCACGCCCGGTTTGCCGGATAGCCGGCGCACGCGATCATCATCGGTCCGTTCGCGGCCGAGACACGATGCGGTGTCGTAAAGCGGAGCGAGTTCGGCCTGTTGCGTGCGTTGATCGATGATGACAGCCCAGTTTTCATGGTGACGGTCCGTGTTGCCGACCAGCGCGTCGAGCATGAGGTATCCGACAAACTGATCCGGCACGGTCGTAATGCCCGCAGGGCGGCCGATGAAAACGCCGAGTGTGATGAAATCCTGCCCAAGCACTGCCAGCGCCCTGTCGATGGTGTGCTCGGTTGTCTTGAAGTTTGGGCCGGCGACGGGATACGTCGCATCCGCCTTAAAGAGCAAGGCGTTGCCATGTTCGAGCTGATAGGCGTCGTGATCGATGAGGAAGCTTTTCGAGATAACGCCGGGCCTTCCGGCTCGCGTGGCGAGTTCGATTTCTACATGTTGAATGCCGAGCAGCGATGCGAGTTCCGCAGATATCTTCTCGGCCCAGTCTTCGCCGTGATCGTGACGACGTTCCTTGAACAGCCAGCGATTCCCTACGTCATCGCGGACCCAGAGTTTGGCCTTGGAACCCATCTGCTCGTCGCGGGTCCACGGCCAATCGGTAACATCGACAACTGGATAGGACATGGATCATGGCGTGGTCAGCAATACGCGAAGGGCGGCCAGCACCCGACGCGGGTAGACGCGATGGACCGCCATGCCGAGCCAATATCCGGCCTCCTCGCGACTCATCTTGTCGATGCCTTCGGCGACCATGCGGATGCGATCAATGCTCCGCATCGGCGCCAGCACGCGAAAGAGCAGGGCGAGGTTCAGGGCCATGTCTTCGTCGATGCCAAATGAGACCGTCTCTTTCTTCCTGACGCCGGCCAGGCTGATGCCGGCGCGCTTGAGCTGTTTCAGGATGCGCGATTCGATCATGCGCCAGGGGCGGCCTTGCAGCGCGGCGGTTCGTTCGGCTTGCGACAGCCGCGGCGTTGACGGGCTGGGCAACTGCCAGATCGAAACCTCCACGTCCGAATCGGGGAGACCGGTGGCGCGCAACTCGTAAATCGGATGGCTTTCAGCGGCGAATGGACCGCGCAAACGACTGTGAGGGATGGCGCTCATAATCAGGTTCCTTGCTGTCCGGCCGCGTCGGCCTCGACATAGGCTTCGCCGCCCCCGTATTTTGTCATGGCTTTGGTGAATGCTTCGGTCTTTTCCGGCGTGGTGGACAACGGCTGCGTGAAGACAACCGTGAATTGACCCTCAAACTGGTGATCGGATGCGGCGCGAAGTTGTGTGTCGAGAAACGACTTGACGGAGTTGGCCTTGGCGATGTTGCCGGTGAAATCAACCTTGAAATTATCGATGCCTTCGGCCGTGAGCGATGCCGAGAATTCACATGTGACGGTTGCATCGCGATAGGTGGCGACCGCTTGGTGGACCATCCACGCCGGCGACGCTTCCCACAGCTTGATGCGAACTCGATTTAGTGTGGACACCTTGGCCTTGCGGGCTTTATCGAAAAGCTCAAGCAGCGATTGGGACAGCGGGCCTTCGGCCGAGAGTTGGGGCTTCGTTTTGGCTGGCTCTGGCGTTGGCGCGGCAGGTGCGCCACCGACTGGATCGGGGCTGGCTTCAGATCCGGGTCCGGGTGGGCCGGCCGGCTTCGGTTCTTCCTTGGGCTTTCGCGGCCAGATGCCGACCTTGTTCGCTTCGGCCATCGTGTAGACAAAGGCATTGTCAGTAATAGCAATGGATGGCGGCGGATCGCCATGCCCCCAGACGAGATCGCCTTGCTTGTAGATGAACACGCGGCCTTCGATGCCCTGGCGAATGCACTGAATGAGCGGCCCGTTGTCGAGCAGCATCGACAATTTCGGTGCCCGGCGAAATTCGTTGCGCAGTTCCTGTGTGGTGAGAAATCCCTTGGTCCTGAGCGGCGTCTGATCGCGCACAAATCCCGGAGCGTCGGGCTGATCGCCGAATTCAAGGAGCTTCTTCTGCTCGCGCAGCGCGCGGCGAATATGCACCTGACCGTTGCCGGGATCGCTGGAAACATTCGCCAGTTCGATGGCGGTGTGTCCAAGCTGAACGTCGCCGCCGCCCACAGCGATATGACTGGGATAGAACAAATGGCGATAGCACTGCATAATGGCTTGGGCGATCTTGAAGTCAGCCTTGTCGAATTCCTCGTTGACGGATCGCTGCTGGTGGTCGGCGAGGTCGCGCATCCGTTCGGGCCGCTTCAAGTCGATGAGCGCCAGCTTGCGACGGACAGCCTGTTTCATGTCGTCGCGATACCGCTCGTCAGCAACAACGAAGACGAGATTGTTGCGGTAATTCCGAAGTTCTTCCTTCGTGCCCTTTTTCTGGAACATCCGGACGATGTCGGCCGGCAAGGACGATGGTTCGTCTGAGACGGTGAAGGCATCGTATCCAAGCAAAACCAGATACGGCCGCCCGTCACCGATTTCATCGGGCACTTCATACGGGGCCGAAGCGAACGGGATAAGTTCCAGATTGTGACCGCGACCATCAAAGAGGTCGCGCAGTTTCTCGTTCAGGTGCGTCCGCAGCTCGTCCGCATCGACGTTATTCATCGCCTTGCGGATCATCTGCGTCAGGTTTGCCTCAACTCGAAACCGCAGGGGCGCGCCAGGCCGGTCGTCAAGATAGAGAGACTCCGCCACGAAGCGTTTCCGAGCCGCTTCCACGAAACCGGGGTCGATTGAAGGCGAGCATACTGAATAACGAAGCTGGTCCGGTTTGATGCCTTGTGCGGCGTCCCCAAACGCCAGCGTGTGCAGGAAAATCGTCCGAGCGACATAGCTTGTGACCGGCGGTTGACCGGGAAACAACTCGGCATCAATGCGCTGGGCAATGGCAGGGTCTTTGTCGGGGACTGCGGCGACATCCGTTGCCAGCGCAGGCGTGTAGGCGCCTTGACCGAGCCGGGCTGTTATCTCGTCACGAATCGGTCCATAACCGGGGTCGATGTGGTGTGGATGGATGGCAAACGCATCGGCGGGCTTCTGCTCCCACAAATTTCGGACGGTGCGCGACAACAGCCGGAGCATTCCGCGTGTCCGCTGGAATGTCGAGAGGCTGCTGGTCTTTTCGATGAGCGTATTGAGTGTCTCGGGATGCAGCGGATATCCGCGGCGGAACTGGTCTCGTGTCTCCGGGCTGAAGGCTTCCGGCGGCATGGACTCTTTGTTTCGATCCCAGACCGCCGAATACGATGCGACAACCGACGCGGCGCCGTCCAGATCGACTTTTTCAAAGAGCCGGCGCCGCAGGACATCGACCGTTTCGTCTTCTTCCGTTGGATTCAACTGTGTTGCCTTACGCGCCACAACCTGCTCGGCCTCTTCAAACGCCTTCAGGGCGATCTGGTTTTCGGATTTGTAGGCGTCCTGAGACGACTTATCCTCGGCCTTGACGGCAAGAGTGAACACCAGCGCAACCCGAGGCGTCGCCGATACGGCCTTGATGAGGTCTTGAATGAATGCCGTGAATTGCTCGGCCCCCTTGGGGAAAACTCGCGCAATCTTGCGAAGGTAAACGGATATTTCATCGATAACGATCAGGGTCGGCTCACCACCGAACAGTTCGACGATTGTTGGGGCGCCAGGCGCGTCGTGCGATTCATCGCTCTTGCGAATGCGATCGAAACCCGCGCGCCCAGCCAGGCGATACGCCATCTCTCCCCAAATACTTCGTGCAAACAGGCCGGGTTCCAGTTGCAGACCATTCGCCGGGTCGGCATTCTCGCCATCGAGTGCAGCGACGCGAACTTTGCCCTTTGGCAATAACGCGGGATCGATGAACTCCTTGGCGTTGGCGACACCAGTGAGACCGCGAACGGCGTGAACGAGCGCGATCAGGCTGTGGGTCTTGCCGCCGCCGTATTGCGTGTCCAGGCGAATGACGGAATTCATTTCGCCACCCGTGCCGCTCAATCGTCGGCAGACGGTTTCGAGTAGGACACGAAGGCCACGGGTGGGATAAGTGTTGCGGAAGAAAATCGCCGGGTCGCTGTATTCCCGCACCTTGTTGGCGCCTTTGTCAGACACGACAGCGGCAAGGTCGGCCGCGAATTCCTCATCGCGCAACCGTCCAGAAATCACGTCCTCACGGGGCCGACAGAGATCGAATATCGTTTTCATCGATCCACACCTTCCCAAAAACGTCCCGGTTTGGCTCAATTCCGCTTTCGGAAATCAAACTGGGCCAGTTCAAGGCGCGGGGCGTGCAAACAAGGATAATCGTTCCGCAACGCGCAAGCCAGACGGCGGGCTGAGACTTTCTGAAACTGGCGGATTGGTGTAGAGCGCGGCGATGCAAACGTGACCCGAATCTGATAGGATTTGGGCCATGTATCCACTCGCGGCGATCAACTGGGACGCAAGCTACATCGCAAACAACGGCGTCGCCGGCGCGATAGCGATCGTGGGTGCGGCTCTGGCTATTGTCGCTGGGAAATCTGCCGGGCGAGCGATAGGGGGAGCAATTTCCAGAGTGGCAACGCCGCCTCGCCTGTTTTGGATCTCGACAATAGCCTCCGAGATTGCGTTCCCCTTATCAACTCTCTCGCTCGCTTTCGCCGTAGGTCTTCATGGCTATGGGCGGTGGAGTACGCTGTGTGTGTGGGGCTATTTTTGTTTTCAAATCGCTGTTCGATGCAAAATCATGCTCGACTACCGGCTCGCGGTTGCCGCAATCCAAATCACCGATGCCGTTGCCAAGGGAATCGTGGCCCACACCTCGCGCGCAAATCCGGGAGCGCCAGTTGAATACATTCTGCCGCCAGAAGTTGAAGAGCAGCGAAGGCGAATGTTGAGGTGGGCGAACTGGTTCCTCTTTTCCACGTTATTCTGGGTAGCCGTCGGCGGGTGGTTGGCAACGCCCTTTCGGTTGTGACAGTTGACACACTGCCGCAAGAAGCCCCTCTCGGGGCTTGCGAATCATGTTGGCGCTCGAATGGACTGCCGGACGCATCGCCCGTTCAGGTGAAGGTATCGCAAGGCAAACTCCTCGACGGCCTGCGGACTCGCGGCGCAACGTGCGCCGGCCAGGATTTTCTGCGCCCGTCTGGGCTGAACCGGCTTTTCATATACTTGGGGGTGCGGATAGCGCGGATTATCCGCGCCGAGGGCATCAGCGGCTCGGAGACGCGGAAAATAATCCGCCCAGCAATCCGCATTTATCCGCGCTGATGGTGCTTCTTTGCGGCTCGGACGTATCGGCACCATGTTTGCAAAGATGGGAAATCGGGGTCGCTACTCGCTTGCTTTGCTCGCAGATAGACCTTGGTGAGGGGAAGGCTGGCCTGTGACGCATCGGATTGGATTGCTTCCATGTATTGTGACCACGCTCTTTCGGCGGATGGAGGCAGGGGTTCTCGATCGAGTTTTGTCGTTGGCAATGGCACAGCGGAATGGTTTAGAGTCCACGCCTCCGCAGTGGCAATTAACTTGCTAACCGCCAATGCACTGGCCGCGCCGATAGGAGGTTCGGGATATTCATTCCCGGTTAGATCTCGATATGCCTTGTGCCACCGGATTCCAGTCACATTTTCTGCCAGAGCGGCGGGCGTTACACCAGCGGCGATCGCCTGTTCCGGGCATTCCGTTAGCAACACTGCAACCCGATCGTGATATAGCCGATATCTCCCGCGAAGTTCGACATTTTCATTGGTCTTCCTTTGCCATTCAAGCGAGGGTCGATTGACGACCATTGCAGTCTGCTCAGTTGGACTGTCCAATTGGGCAAGGCATTGTCGTAAGAATCTCAATTCTGAAATATATGCGGCAGGTGTGCCCACGAATTCTCCAGTTCCATCGGGCAGCCCCGACTGGCCTGTTGCAGCGGCGGGACTCGACGCTCGGTCGGAAGCCCTCTCTGTTGGTGCGGTTTCAGGTGTGGATAATTTGTGAATCAGATAGGCATTTGCCAACGCGGCCAAACGCCACACCTTATCGTCGATGTCTATCACCTTTGGATCGCCGAGCGGGAGTGCGGTAGCGATCTTTCTCAAATGCCGCCATGATGAAACGTCGATGCCGAGTCGCTCGGCCTCAGGCGTCAAATACATCATGTTGTAAAAAACGATGCCCCATTCATCTTTGGACGTGCTGCGCCTCCACGCGAGGTCTTCCAGCTTCGACAGGATCAAATGAAGTGACTTGGCCAATTCCAGGAAATTCATGCTTCACCGGCTCGGTCGGGCCACTCCGGGTAGTTAGTCCGGCTTCCCGATTGTGCAATTCTACCGATGGGGTGAACGTGCCGCCACGACTGGCAATTGGTGGAGAAGCGAACGCCGCGTCAGTAGCGTAAATGCGATGGGGATTTCATCCCCGGCCCAGCCTCGGCGCGGTATAATTCCCACCACTGACATTATGACCCACCTCTCCCGCAAGCTCAATCCCGCCCGCTTCCCCGGCATGTCGCCGCTGATGGCGGCAAACCGCCTGACCGACCCGCAACAATTGGGATCGAGATGCCAATGAATTGGATGGAGTGGTACAACTCGCTCGCAAAGCCTTCCTGGACGCCCACTCCGAGGACCATTGGGCTGATCTGGACGGTCCTTTATCCCATCATCTTGGTCGGCTTTGGTTTCGTCTTCATGCAGGCGTTCCGCTTCAAGATTGGCTGGATGTTTGCCTTCCCATTCGCCATCAATCTCGTCGCCAACATCCTGTTCATGCCGATCTTTTCGGGATTGAGGAACGTGCCACTGGCGGCAGTGGACATTCTGATTGTGTGGGCGACGATTATTTGCTGCGGCGTTGCCGTGTGGCCGCAGTATCGCTGGGTCGCAGTGGTCCAAGGACCGTATTTCGTCTGGGTGTCGATAGCGACTGTGCTGCAATTGTCGATCACGGCAATGAATTGGGGGCGGCGATGATCCCTCCTCGCGCCGGCACCGGGATTTGTCGGATCAATGCGTCCGCCCATTTCTCCTCCACCCAGTAATTCCAAAGCCGCCGCCAAATTGTAATCGACTTCACCAGCGTCCCCGGTACAATGCCCTCAGCATCAGGAACGGTCCGGCGGAAGTCGGACCTGCCAACCGGGCGGGAGTGCCACGGTGGCTTGGCCGAGGCTTGTGAGCTTCAGCCGATGTGCGAGCGGCGATTGACCGCTTGAACAATAACTCCACGCAGTTTGAGCCGCGTTTCCCGATGAGGACGCGGCTCTTTTCGTTGGTGTCCTGATTGCGCGATAGGAGATCAACGTCGTGGCAATTCCACAAGGTTTGGTAAAATGTCCCGTTTGCGGTGAATATCGCGGCAACGTCCGAGCAGGCGATCTGAACTGGGGCTTGTCCGTTGGGATTGATCCAGAGAAGAGGATCGGCGTCAGTTGTCTATGCACCGGCATCCTTTGCGGAAGGTGCGGGAAGAACAAAATCCACCGACCGTGCTCGAACTCGTATGAGGAAGATGGCAACTGCATCGGGCACTGGCCTTATTTCTCGGGGATGATGCCGTGCGCGGAGTGCAGGCGCAAAGCTGACAAGGGCTGATTCCGCCTGAGCGGATCGAGGACGCCGGGACGCTTGCGGGATTGGCGGCGATGTGGGATACGTCGTCCCACTGCCCCGCGCGTTATACTTTGCCACCCTGGCCCCAACAATATGACCACCCTCTCCCGCAAGCTCAATCCCGCCCGCTTCCCCGGCATGTCGCCGCTGATGGCGGCCATTGTGGGATTTGTGCTGGGCGAGTCGTTTACGACGCCGCGGATTGCAGAGATAGCGGTGAGTGAGGCGGAGGGGTTCGTTTACATACGGCAGGAAGGGGCGGTGGGGTTTGACGGGTTCCAGAGCCTTGAAGACCTGAGGCGGAATTGGAACAGGCTGCTCGATGTGGCCGGCCTTGACGCCGATGAGCGACGGGAAGCGGTGAGGCTGTTCAATGAGAAGGTGGAGAAGGTGTCGGGGACGGAGGTGTGAGGGGGTTCGATCCGCTGACAGGTGGCAGGTCGGGCCGACCCTGGGGAATCGCGCAGTCGAGCGGGCCGCCGCCATATTCGCCGATCTGTGGAGAAGCGAACGCTCCATCGGTAAACTAAGAGCGGCACCGATCAGCCTAAACATGAAGGTAAATCCACAGAGCTTTTTCAACTTCTGCGCGAACCACGCGCCGTTACTGCATGCGCTGGCGGAACACGGGGGAGAGCTTTCAGACGCCGAGGCGTTGCGTCTGATTCGACTGAATCCAAGTGCAGCCGAGGAATTGCCCGAAACGACATGGCGACGGTTGCGCGAGTTGCAGATTCTCGTTCCGACCGAACCGGGCGGTGCCCTGTTCTTCCTGGCTGATCCGGTGGCACGGTTGCTGACATATCTGTACAACGAGGCAAATCCAGCCACGCCGGAGATGATTCGCGGCTGCGTGCTGTCGCTGGAAACAACTGGCAAGCGTCTTGCCCGTGCACTCGACGAGGAAGATGTTCAACAGGTCAAGCTCGCCTTCGAGGACATAAGCCAGCCGTTGCGCCGTATCTACGCCGACTTGAACGAGACGCAGCGCGCAATTCTCGCCGAGGTTGCCCGGTTCAAGACCGAGCGTTCCCGTGTCTCGGTGCGCGAGAAATATCAGCGCATCGTCCACTGGATGGAGCGCTACGTCGAGCCGATGATCGAAGTTGTTCGTCCCGACGGGCAGTTGCGCGCCGCATTTGACGAAACCGAACGGTTGCTGCATCGGGCTCGCGAAGAGGCGCTATTCAACGACAATCTGGCACTCGTCCGCAACCTGCGTTTCCTGCGGCTGGTGGGCGGGCACGCTCTTCGGGTGTTCATGCAGTGCCGCAAGGAGATTCAACCGCTTTTCGAATCGTTGCGCCGTTCGAGTTTCATCGCCGAGGGTGCAGCCCGTGCCTTGGAGAAGTTGCAGACCGATGGGTTATCGAAGTGGGGCAATGAGTATCTTATCGGCTTGGCAGCTTTGCGATTCCAGAATGTGCCAAGCGACGCCGCAATTGCCCTGGCACTGCGACGTGTTGTCGATCACCCGCCGCAGCCGCCGCCCGTGGTCCAATTTTCGACGGAGAAAGACAATCCAACCGAATTGGTGCGTCTCATGTGGCTGGATTCATTGCCCGATCTCGTGCGCGGAGATTTGCCGTTGCAGGATCTGATGGCTTGGCTGGTCAGGAAATTTCCCGAGCGGGACACTTCCGATGTGCTCACCGGTTTCAGCGGCCTGTTGTTTCATCGCGACTTTCAGGCTGCCTTTGCCGACGCAACGCCACGCGCTTACCATACGCCCGACGGTGAGATCACAGCCTCACCCCTCACACTGGCTTCGGCATGAACCAATTACCCCATCTTGCGGAGATCTTCGACCGCCTGAAGCGGGGCTACCATCTCGGTCCCGACGACGAGCCGGAATTCAGCGCCTTGCAGGCGCGGTCAGACGACTATGCGGCTTATTTTGCGGCGCTGGGACTGACACTGGTGCGGCACGAACGGGAATTCTATTACTTCGAGCCGGATAACCCGGAAAACGTGCCCGACACGTTACCAAGGATCGCGGTCTTCTCGTACATCGTCATCGACCACGCTGCCAACCAAGGGCGACCCATCGAGGAATACATCTTCGGGCAGAACTTTCTGATGACGGCGCTGCCGCATTTTGCCCTCGACCGCTACGCAACCCTGCTTCGACAAGTGGACATGCACGAGATGAGCGACGTGAAGATACTGCTCAACCGCATGGAGCAAATCGGCTGGGTGAAATGGCTGGGGCCGGATGAATTCCGATTTCTCCGCCCGTTTCACCGGGTATTCTCCAAGTGCATCGAAATTGTGCAGGCGGCTAACAGTCAGGGGAACGCGGCTGGAGCCGCTAACGCCAGTCAGAACCCTCCCACGTCGTCGTCAGCGAAGGAATAGAGATGCCTACCGGTCCTCAACGACTCGTTCTTATCCGCTCTGGCCCCTACGAATACGCGGAGGTTGAACTGGCAAGCGGCACGCTGCAAATCGTCGGCCCCAACAACTCGGGCAAGACCACGCTCATCAACACCCTGCAATTCCTCTACATCGACGACCGGCGGTCCATGGACTTCGGCAACTTCAAACCGGAAGAGACGCACCAGTTTTACTTCCCCGACCAGTACAGCTACATGCTTTTTGAGTGCCTTGGGGCGACCGGGCAGTTCGTTTTCGGTTGGCGCGGTCAAAGTAAAACCAGCGGTGGCGACCCGGAGCGATTCTTTCATTCAGGCCCGTTTAGCGCGGCGGATTTTCTGGACGAGAAGAATCAGAATCGGGTTCGTGAACCACGCGACGTGAGCGCGCGACTCGGTGCGAGCAAGAACTACCGGGTTATCAGGACCGCACAGGAACAGAGAGAATTGCTGCTGCCCGCTGCCGGTGTCAACGGACGCGGGCTTGGGATCGTCGCTTTGCGTGACGGTGACAAGTATTACCAATTCCGCGAGACGCTCAAAGACCTTCTTTCGCTGAGTGCCATCACGCAGGAACAGATGCGAAACCGGCTCTTGATGCGTGCGGATATCGCCACCGACAAGGTGGCGATAGATGCCCGCGAGTTCCAGGACTATGACCTGCTTGAGCAACGGAAGAAGCGATTGAAGCGATTTAAGGACAATCAAAAGCTCGTCGAGAAGCTCGTTGGCAAATTTGATGAACGCGAGGTCGCACAAGGCGAACTTGTCTGGCGCTGGACGGATTTGCGCGCCAAGCGAGAGGTATTCGAGAAAGAACATCGAGAGACGCTGAAAGAACTCCGAGCGGAACGGTCGTCGCAAGAGGCGAACGTGAAGAAGATCGAAGCGGAACTGAAGGACCGGCGACAGGACGTGACGACGTTTTCAGAGCAGAAAGGCAGGCTGGCTGGGTTGCTGGAAAACGTCGAAGCCCAGGATAAGGAGTTCTCGGGCTTTCCGGAAGAATTGGAACGGGCTGCGCTGGGCAATCTCAAGGACCAGTTTCGCTTGCTCAAGACGCAGCTTGCCAACGCGGAGGGTGAGTCACGGGAGAAAGCCAAGCGAAATTTCGACAGATTCACCGGTCTCGTTATACAAAAGGAGCAGGCCATTGCGCGCTTTGATCGCCTGGCGATTACCGCGCTCCGCAAAGATTTCACGGACGACGAACTCAGCCAGTTGTTTCGGATCCTCAACCGTGAGTTGCTGGAGCTCCCGGTCGGCAAGGATGGCGTTGCAGTTTCGCGGCCGAAGGAGCTGCTGGGGGTATTGCGTGGTTTGCTGGAAAGCGCGCGAGACGGGATCTATCGCGACGCCAACGTGTCATTTCCCTTACCGAAGACCGGTGAGCCTTTGGTGGGGTTGGAGAACTTGGACGCCGCTCGCGAGCAATTGGCTGACCACAAAGCCACGCTTAAGCGGTGGACGGAAATGCTCGCCGCCATCGAGCAGCGCGAAAAGCTGGAGGCACAATGCAGAGCCTTGGATAGCGCAATTGAGGGCAAAGGAAAGCGTCTCTTCCAGTTTGGGGAATATCAGAAGGCGAAGACCAACGAACCACGACTGCGAGCCGAACTGAGGCAGATCCAGGGGAGTATCGACGCCGCGACGGACCGAATCG
Source organism: uncultured Occallatibacter sp. (assembly GCA_964571165.1). Classification (GTDB taxonomy): domain Bacteria; phylum Acidobacteriota; class Terriglobia; order Terriglobales; family Acidobacteriaceae; genus Telmatobacter. The sequence goes on from CAZNAW010000048.1 coordinate 20,731, forward strand.
ACAAACTCACCTCCGAGTATAAAGTCGCCGAGAAAGCCAAAGCGGACGCGGAGAATTCAATTCAGCAACAGGAAGAAGACCTGAACACGGTTTTGGGGGAGTTCGGCAAATGCACCTTCCCCGACTTCTCCACCAAGCCCCGTGTGGCGGAGGGCATTCCGGACGACTTCCGCGCCGCCATCGCGATTTTTCTCCGTCAGCAGGAGAGGCAGGGCGCGTTATGCGAAGAAATTGCCGACCTCCTGGTCCAGACCGAGCGATGGTTCGCCGATGAATTTCGGGGCGAAAACGAAATTGAGACGGTTCGGAATTTGCGAGATGAACTGGGGGCACTGGCAGATAAGGAAGATGCACTGTCGCGGGACTGGAACGCGCATTTGCAGGGGCTTAAAGCAACGTTCGATCTTGTCCTCAAAGACCTTGGACATGTCGCCAATGCCGCTTCGGAGATCAATCGGGCGTTCACCAAGGTCCAAGTTTCAAACCTCAAGGCGGTCAAACTCGATGTGGTTGAGCAAGGTGACCGGGTGAGTTGGATCAAGCGTCTCGCGGCATTCGACCCCGGCGGGCTATTCGATGCCGACCCGCAACTTGAATCCACCATCACAAATTTCCGTCGCCAGCTGGAGAATAATCCGGTGGTGAAGTTCGCCGACCTGTTCACGCTCCATTTCACAGTGACCCGCGCCAATGACCAGCGGCATACCTATCACGATCTCAGGCAGATCGAGTCCGATGGCACAACCATCACTATTAAGGTTTTGTTCAACCTGCTGCTGCTGAAGAACCAATTGAAAGGTGACGACTGTTCTGTGCCGTTCTTCCTCGATGAGATCCAGTCGCTCGATCCGGATAACCGCCAGGCCATCCTGCGCACCGCTCGACAGCTCGGTTTCATCGCCATTACCGCCGCGCCCCAGGCGGTCAGCGAAGTGGACGCGATCTACTTCCTCCAACCGCAAAACGGAAGGATCGTCCTGCGTCACAAACATCGGGCAACTGTCAAACGTACATACGCCCCAGTTGAGCCATGAAACTCCAAGCCCAAACTCGAACCCGGCTGCTCGCATTGATGGAACTCGGCGCGTTGCCTGAAAGTCAATGCGGCAAGGCGTTTCGAGAACTCCTCTCGCCGTTGCTGGACAGCAGAGTCCTCGACAGACAACGAAGCGGAGCAGGTATCCAGATCGTAGTGAAGAATGCCGCCGCCCTACGCGAATTCTGTCACCAACGCTTTCCCGAGGCAACTCTGCCGCCAGACGCCGGAAGCCGCGTAGTGAGCCTCAGCCGATTCCGTGATACCAAGGCGTTGGCAAACAACGAGAACGAGATCATTTCCCTTCGCGCCTGGCGGGACGATGCACTGCTCAAGAATGACAAGCCGGTCGCCGCTTTGGCTGCCACAACGGAGCATGGCGTTTTTTCATTTCTCTTGACCCCGCATTGCCCCTACGAATTGCGCGGTTCATGTGCACTGGTGGAAAGTCCGGCGGTCTTCATCGCTGCCGATCAACTAAACCTCGGTGTTGACCTGATGATTTACGGACATGGACGGATTTCGAGTCGCGCTGTTGATTGGCTGGCTGGCACAACTGACCCCGGCTTTAGTTTGCTGCATTTGCCGGATTACGATCCTGCCGGAATGTCAGAGTTTCAGCGGATTCGCGCACGGCTTGGCAAACGTGTTGATCTCTATTTACCCGCCGACCTGGAATCGCGCTTCGAAAAATTCTCAAACCGAGAATTGCTGGAGAAAGGAAACAGCCAAGCGATGCTCGCCCAACTTCGACGCTCCGATTTGCCGGCAGTCCATCGCGTCGTCGAGTTGATTGACCGCTACAACGCCGGATTGGAGCAGGAAGCGTTATTGGTGCGGTAAGCTAAATGCGAGGACGCTCTTGCTGCCGAGGACTCCCACACCCCTTCGATGATGAGCTGGGAAACGCTGTCCGGATGCCAGTATTGT
>CAZNAW010000049.1:0-22458 GCA_964571165.1 uncultured Occallatibacter sp.
CACGGCGATAACACGGGTTCAAATCCCGTCGGGGACGCCATAAAATCAATAACTTGCAGAGACTATTCTTCGCCCCACTACAAACCGTGACGCTATCGTGACATTCTGAAGCGCATCCCGTGATTTTTTCTTCTCTGCACGACGGGTAGATGTGGAAGAATTGGGCGCATGAATGCCCGCATTGCTGCTCTTGCTCCTCGCCGTGTGCTGTACCACTGGACATGCACAGACGGCCACGCCTTCAATCACCATCGGAACCCATATGCTTACACTGGGGATGCTGGAATCAACCGTGCTTGAGAGTCTTGGTTCCAATCTTGAATTGCGACATCTCGGCACGGGCAAGGTGTCCTCATGGCTGGTCGAGAAGAAGGTGGGTGAAGTCTACAAGGTCGTCGGTAATATAGCCTTCGATGGGCATGTTCTTACCACAGCGGTTCGGTATTGGGAGATTGACGACTCCTCAAGTAAATCCATGTTCTATGCGCTGAATGAGGCTATGCACAACGCGGAAAGAGATGGACTCACATCCTGCACGATTGCTACATATGGTGGTAGCCAAATGATCGACTCTCCAGCGGTGCAGGAAGCGGGAGTCTCAACACCAGAGAGATTCTCCTGGATTGCGGCTTGAAACAAATAAAGGTGACGTTGACTCTCTCCGATGCCGCCGGAGTGACACCATCTCAACTTGCAAATTGAGATTACTGAGTGGTTGCAGCGCAAATGAGCGGACGCATTAAACCGCTTACCCCACGCAATCGCCCAAAGCCAGCATCCCGCCCATGATGCCGTCCAGCTTGCCCACAGCGCCCGCCATGTAGTCCGGGGACAGGTGAGCGTCTCGTTGAGTCATGCGCGGTGTCTTGTGGCCAGAACCTGGCCCACAGCGCACAGGTCCACTCCTTATAGCCGTGTTTTGCCTGCTATTAAAGACCGCATTGCCGGGCGCCGGGCGACGCGGCTTCCAGTCTGAACGCTGCCGTCAGGCGCGCTTCCGATGAGTCGCCAACCCAGACGGTATAGGCGCCTGGCTCGACTGCCCACTTCCCTTCCGCATTCCAGATGGCAAGCTCGCTTTGCGGCACCTCAAAGGTGACAGTCTTTGTCTCACCGGGCTGGAGATGGACGCGAGAAAATCCCTTGAGGGAACGCTCCGGCGTTTCCACGCTGCTGACGTCTTCCCGAAGATAAAGCTGGACGACCTCATCCCCGGCAACTGCGCCCGTGTTGGTTACGTTGGCCGTAACTTCGACGTTTCCTTTTCCTATCCCTGGCGCCGTGGCGTGCAATCCATCGAAACGGAAGGTTGTGTAGCTCAGTCCGAATCCGAAGGGAAAGACCGGCTGATCGCTGCCGTCCACATACTTGTGATTCTTCGACGGATCGTAGTTATAGTAGTCCGGCAGTGTTCCGATGATCCGGGGGAAACTGACGGTCAGGTGCCCTGACGGATTGTTGTCTCCGAACAAGGTCGCGGCCATGGCTTGGCCGCCAAACTCGCCCGGATACCAAGCTTCCAGAATGGCGCCTGCATGATTCCTGGCCCATCCGATGGTAAGGGGCCGGCCGTTCTGGAGCACGAGCACTGTCGGCTTGCCAGTGGCAACAACCGCCTCAAGCAATGCCTCCTGGTTGTCAGGAAGGTCAAGGCTGGAGCGGTCGGAGCCTTCGCCGGAAATGCCGGGCCGCTCGCCCAAGGCAAGAATCACTGCTTCTGCACGCTTGGCCTGCGCCACTGCATCGGGAATATCCTTTCCCTCTGCATAACTCAACTCGGCATGGGGCAGTAACTGTTGAATTCCCGAAAAAAGATCGTTCTGGGCCGCGGGGTCCGGCTCTGGTGCATAGTCGCCGTATCGCGCTACCTTCGCGTTGGGTCCAATGACTGCAATGTGCTTCAGATCTTTTGAGAGCGGCAGAAGGTGGTTTTCATTCTTCAGCAGCGTCATGGATTGCAGTGCCGATTCGAGCGAAAGATCAAGATGCGCCCTGGCGCGGTGGACCCTGGCGTTTAGCGCCGGATCGACCAGCGGATGATCGAACAGCCCCAACTCAAACTTGACCCGGAGCACGTCAGATACGGCACGGTCCAGCGCATCGGCAGAAAGCGAGCCATCCTTGATTCCATCGATGATGGCGCTCTGGAACGTCTTGTGGTCGAAGTCGTAAAACTGCATGTCGACCCCGGAGTTGATGGCCAGCACCACGGCATCCTTGGGGCTGGCTGCAACGCGATGCGCGCCATAGAGCCGCTGGATCGCGCCCAGGTCCGATAGTACGAAGCCCTTGAATCCCCATTCCTGGCGAAGGATGGTCTTCAATAGAAAGGGGTCAGCCGTCACCGGGATTCCATCGATCTCGTGGTAGGCGGCCATGGTTCCCATCGCGTGACCCTGGCGAAACGACGGTTCGAACGACTTCAGCATGACGGAGCGAAGCTCCCTCTCGCCATAGTGTGCCGGAGAAGTGTTGGTTCCCGACTCAGGCGATCCATGCCCGGCAAAATGCTTCGGTTCCGCCAGGACGGTATGATCGCTGGCCAACGAATCCCCCTGGTAACCCTCCACGTACGCCAACCCCATCTGGCCCGTCAGATAGGGATCCTCGCCAAAGTCTTCTTCTACCCTGCCCCAGCGTGGTTCGCGCGCCAGGTCCAGCACCGGTGCAAAGAGCATATCCACGCCGGTCGCACGAGCCTCGGCGGCAATGGCCGCTCCCGTCTGCGTGGCTAACTCCCGGTTCCATGTAGCTGCCAGATTGATTTGCGCCGGAAAGATCGTGCCTGTCGAGAATCCGTGCAAACCCTCTTCCGCAAAAAGTGCGGGGATTCCCAGGCGAGTATTCTTGATCACCCATTTCTGAATCTCGTTATTCAGCCCAGGCGCCCCGTAGAGGTCGTGGATGCTGCCTACGCCTAATTGCCCCCATATCTTCTCGGCTTCTTCAGGGCGAAACCCGTGAGCCTTTATTTCGTCGGCAGCCTTCTGGGCGTCGTCTTCGACCGACTGGGAAACACCACGGTACATATCGAGCTGGCGGGCCTTTTCCTCGACAGTCATCCTTTTCAACAGGTCGCGAACCCGGTCTTCAACGGGCATTCCGGCCTGCCTGTAAATGGCATCGGAGGGAACGGGCGACAATGGCTGTTGCGCCCCGGCCGAACCTGCCCAACCGGCAAAGACGATTGCGACTCCGCAATACAGAAAAGGCCCAAAATGTTTCATCGTTGATTTCATTCATCTGCCCCTTATTTCGTTTTCGCGCACTCACTTGCCCAGTTGCTTCACAAAAAAGTCCGCCATCATGTGGTTGGCTTCCGACGCCTCCGGCAGCAGCGGATCGTACCAGAAGGCGTGGGTCAGCGCGTCGAAGACCACCAGCCGGGCATCGACGCCCGCATTCAGGTATGCCCGGTGCAGATTCACCGTGCCGCTGAGCAGAATGTCGCGTCCGCTGGTAACAAACAGCGTGGGCGGCAGCCCGTGCAGGTCAGAGTAGATGGGAGAAAGGATAGGGTCCTTTGGATCCGTCTTGGCCGAGTAATCGGAGTCGTGAAGGGCAGAGCCGGGCGGGTCGAGATGGCCGGAAAGGCCGCGCAGTGCGTAGAGTGCAATCGAGTCACCATCGCGCGCAAAGTCGCCTAATCCGCTGAAGATGCCCAGAGCCGCCGGAAGTGGCAGGCCGAGTTGCTTGAGTTTGGCCGCCACTTCCGCAGTCAGAATGGCCCCGGCTGAAGTTCCGTAGATGACGATATGTTCCGGCTTGTAGGTTTTCAGCAGTTCTTTGTAGACAGCCACCGAATCGTCCACGGCGGCGGGGAAGGGATGCTCGGGCGCCAGACGATAGAGCACGGCCACCACTTTGATGCCGGTATAACTGGCGATCGGAATCGACTCGGTATAAGAGCCCGAGTCAGAGTTGAAACCGCCTCCGTGCAGGTTCAGAAGCACCTTGTCCTTGTTGGCTTCCGGAAGTCCCTCCGGCGTAACAATGCGCACCGGCACCCCGGCGATTTTGTCCTCGACCAGTTGGTTCGGGCAGATCCGGCTCCAGGCCGCACGGGCGCGCGCCGTATACGCGTCTGTTCCGGCGCGCCGTTCGGCCAGCGACTGTGGCGGGCCCTGATCCGGTTCCTGGCGGCCCAGCGCCAATTGCGCCTGGGTGCTGATCGTCGCCGGCACCGGAACCACCCGCGTTACGTGCGCCGTGCCCTGAGCGTCGATGTAGCTGGTATCGCGATTGGGCGCCTCAGCCGCGGTGGTAGGCTGCGGAACAGGCTGCTGCGCGGCCAGCGCGGCCGAGGCCAGCAGAAGCAGAAGAACTAAATGACGAGGCATTGGATTCATGGGATCGGTCACCTCCGGAAGAAAATCGATTCTAGCGGGTGTCCCCGCCCGGATGGAATTCGATTCGTCCACCATACCAGAGAACTGAGCTTTGCCAGATCACAAGAGGCACCCAGGCTATTCTCCCCGCAATGTTTTCAAGAACGGCCCAGACGACAAAGGAGAGCACGCTATGCACGCTCCCCTTCATCGTCTGGATTTCTAACTTATCAATGCGGTAATACCAACAGCCCGGTTTCCAGCAGCTTCTCAGTCAGCCGGTCCAAGGCCTGCGGGAATTTGTAGGAGATGGCTCGCACGCTCATTCCCAACAGGGTAGCCGCCTCGGCCTGCGTATACTCCTGGAGGACAATCCGGCTCAGCATCTGACGGTCCAGCGATCCTAGCCGATTCAGACACGATTCCACGTCGAGAACGAAGATCACGGCGTCCTCGAAGGTGCGAACCGGCCTGCTGGAGACCCACCCGCGAGCGATCGGATCACCAAGGATCGATGGCGCTCTGCCCACTTGCATCGAGGCATACAGATAACGCCGCAACATGCTCTCTGTATGCTTCCTGTAGAAAGCCAGGCTCACCACAGGCCCGGCTTCGCCCGGTTTTTCCAGCGGTTTTCCTCCAGGAAACGCCGCCGGCTTTGTTTCTCCTTTCTTCTGATGTTCCGGCCATATTCCCTGCACATGGCTTGCTCCCCAAACCACTGGCAACTGGAGTGCTGCGCTCATCGCGTACCTCCGATTGCCTCAGCCAGCGCCCAAACCTTGGTGAGCGGCTTGCGGCTTGGGCGTCCACGGCGCTTCCGGCTCTCCGGCGATGGAAAGTCCTTCAGTTTTGTCTCACACTCCTTGCAATAAACACTTTCTTGGGCTTGGGTGCGGTACCAAAGACAGCCGCACCCCTCGCAAACTTTCAATTGCACGCGCAACTCCATGACTGAATCTCCATATTCGCGTCTTCTCCCGACGGCTTTGCTTTTTCATTGTTCTTCCGCGGGGTGAAGAGAACCAGGCTCGGCTACTCAGGTTTCTTTCGCCCTGATGGGGGATCGCCGTCTGGATTCTCTCGTTTTTTGTCATGCTCATAGCGCGCAGATCCTGGAATTTCTCGACTGGCCAGTCCCAGACGCTTCTGTTACAGCGGAACCAGGGTGGATGTGCCCTGAAGCCAAGCCCGCCAAGTAGCCTTTCCCTAATCGGTAGTCCCCGGCAACAGTCTTTCGTCGCCGAGGTAGAAGAAAAGGCCGCCTGGAAGACCCTCGACAAGGGCACGTTCACTCTGGCTCCGCCCGAAGCGCCTTGTGACGGAGATGGGATAACCAGACCGAAGTCCAGCGGCAATTGTCCATTAAGCGCTGAAGAGGGCCGTACTTCGCTCTGCTCAGCTCAGTGGCAATAAGGCGTCTTCCCAAGAATTCCCACAAACCAGTGCAAGATAAGTAAAGCAACTCTAGGAATATGGTTCTCCTGCGTCAATCTCTCCTGACGGTTTTCCGCGTCTGTGCTTTCCAACCGGCGATGAAGTGCCGAAATTATAGGTAAACCAGCTCTGTCAGCTTTGCCAGAAGAAATAGGAACCTTTCGCCAGGTATTGCTCGTGGCGGATTTTCCACACATGAATTTTACCCAGATGCACGAGCGCCTCCGCCTGGAACTGCTCCGGAGGATACAGCGCGGGACGGTAAGCGTCTCTCTGCTGGCCCGCCAGACCGGCCTTGGCCAGTCCCATCTCTCCAACTTTCTGCATAACCGGCGCCAGCTTTCGCTGGAAGCGGTGGATCGCGTCCTTGCCGCACAGCACCTGTCGGCTGCCGACCTTCTGTCCGCAATCCATCAAGACGGGGCTACGCCGGGCGACGGGGAAAGCTGCACGGTTCCGGTCGTGTCTCATGCCGCGGCGCTCTTTGAGCCTTTCATCCGCCCCTCGACGGTGCAGTCCATGCTCTATCTGCCTGCCGGCGTCCTGCAGTCGATCCGAACGCGCGTCTCCAATGCCCGCCGCGCCTGGCAGCGGTTTGTCGCGGTGCGCATCCCTTCTGCCGACGCTTTGCCGATGGAGCCGCTGGTGCTTCCGGACGCGCTCATCCTGCTGGACCGGCACTACAATTCGCTGATGCCCTACCGGCCGAACCGGCCCAACGTCTACGGCATCCGGCAAGGATCGCACCTGACGCTGCGCTATGTGGATTTTGTGTCTAACCGGCTCGTCTTGAGGCCATACAATATCGCCTTTCCCGTGGACCTGATCGAGATCGATCCAGGGGAGTCGCCGGGCGACCTGATTGCAGGCCGCATAGCGCTGATTCTGAACGAGCCGTGACCGCGAATGAACCGCGAGTTCAGACCGTGTGAGTCGAGTCCGGATTGTCGAAGCGGGTGAACTTGGAAATAAAGTTCAGATAAATGGTGTCGGTAGGGCCGTTGCGCTGCTTGGCCACAATGATCTCCGATTTGGCCTTTTCGGCGTCAGACATCTCCTCGTCGCGGCTGTAGTATGCCTCGCGATGAATAAAGGCGACCACGTCGGCATCCTGTTCGATGGATCCGGATTCGCGCAGATCGCTGAGCATAGGGCGCTTATCGTCGCCTCGCCGCTCACTTGCGCGGGAAAGCTGCGACAGGGCCACCACCGGCACGTGCAGTTCCTTTGCAAGGGCTTTCAGGCCGCGAGAGATGGCCGAGACCTCCTGGGTGCGGTTCTCATAGTTCCTGCGGCCTGAGGAGGGCACGGTGGCCGACATCAGCTGCAGGTAGTCCACCACAATCAGGTCGAGGCCCTTGGCGTTCTGCCTTAGGTGCCGCGCCTTGGCGCGCATCTCGGCCAGCGAGATGCCGGCCGTGTCGTCGATGAACATGCGCGACTCGACCAGTTGGCCCAATGCATTCTGCAACTTGGCATGGTCTTCCCGGCCCAGGAAGCCGGTTTGGAGCTTGCGCTGGTCCACCCACGCCTGGGAGGCCAGCATGCGGCGCAGCAGCGACTCCTTGCTCATTTCCAGACTGAACACGGCAACAATGGCGTTATGGTTGACCGCCGCGTTCTGAGCGATGTTGATGGCGAGCGCGGTCTTTCCCATCGACGGACGGGCGGCGATGATGATCAGCTCATCTTTCTGCAGGCCGCTGGTCAAGCGGTCAAAGTCCATAAAATCAGTGGCCAGGCCGGTCACTTCGCGGCTCTGCTTGTAGAGGTTGTCGATGGTTCCGAAGGAGTGCTGGACGATCTGGTCGAGCGACTGGAAGCCGTAACTGAGGCCTTTTTCGGTGGCCTCCATCAGTTGCTCCTCGGTGCCGCTGAGGACTTGGAGAGCGCTTTCACTCTGGTCCGCGGCGCGGGCGATGGCCATGGCGCAGATGCTCATGAGCCTGCGCATTAGGCTCTTGTCCTTGACGATGCGGATGTACTCGTCGATGACCGGACGCCGGGGCAAACCCTCCGTGAGCGAGGCCAGGTAAGCCACGCCGCCCACGGCTTCGATCTCCTTGCAGCGGGCCAGTTCGTTGGCCAGGGTCACAATGTCCACGGCGCGCTGTGCGTCAATTAACTCGCCCATGCGCAAGTAGATACGGCGATGGGAGTCGAGGGAGAAGTCGTCGGGTTGGAGCTTTTCGGCGGCCTCGGCGTGAGCGGCATTGTCAAGCAGGATGGCGCCGAGGATGGTCTTTTCGGCGTCAACATTCGCGGGCAGTACGGTGTCGAGAGTCGGATCGGGGATGGAGGCCATATCAGGAGAGTTTAGGCCGAAGGCGGGCGCGGGAGAAGGACGGATAAGTAGGAAAAAGCGGAAAAGGCGTCAGGAATGACAAGCCGGGGCCAGTAGGCCGGGTCAACCTCAACGCACCAGCTCCGTGAATCCATTGCCCCTATTCCTTTGGCCGCCAGCGGAGAATGGGCTTTCTTGCTGCCTGAACTTCGTCGAGGCGGGAGACGCGAGTGGAGTGGGGTGCGGTTCTTACCCGCTCCGGCGTTTCTTCCACTTCCCTGGCGATGGAGCGCATGGCGTCGATAAACAGGTTCAGCTCTTCTAGCGACTCACTCTCAGTGGGCTCGATCATCAGAGCGCCGTGAACGATCAACGGAAAGCTGACCGTATAGGGATGGAAGCCGTAGTCGATAAGGCGCTTGGCGATGTCGCCGGTTTTTACGCCCTGGGCGGCCTGGCGCTTGTCGCTGAAGACGACCTCGTGCATGGATGGGGTTTTGTAGGGGAGTTCGTAGAGATCTTCCAGCTTGTGGCGGATGTAGTTGGCGTTGAGGACGGCATCCTCCGTGGTCTGCCGCAGCCCATCAGGCCCGTTGGCAAGGATGTAGGCCAACGCGCGGATGAACATGCCGGTGTTGCCGAAGAAGGCGCGGACACGGCCTATGGATTGCGGACGGTCGTAATTCCAGCCTTTCAGGCCGTTCTCGTTTTGGACTAGAACCGGGGTAGGTAAGAACGGCTCGAGGAACGCCCTGCACGCTACGGGACCGCTGCCGGGACCGCCGCCGCCGTGGGGAGTGGAAAAGGTTTTGTGCAGGTTGAGGTGCATCACGTCTACGCCGAAGTCGCCGGGGCGGACTTTGCCGACCAGGGCGTTCATGTTGGCGCCGTCCATATAGAGCAGGGCGCCTTTGGCGTGGAGGATGTCGGCAATTTTGTGGATTTCGCTCTCAAAGACACCGATGGTGGAAGGGTTGGTGAGCATGAGGGCAGCGGTTTCCTCGTCGACTTGGCGGGTAAGAGCTTCAAGGTCGATGCCGCCCTCGGAATTGGACTTGAGGTTCTCGACGGTGTAGCCGCAGATGGCTGCGCTGGCCGGGTTGGTGCCGTGGGCGGAGTCCGGGATAAGGATCTTGCGGCGGGGATTGCCTTGGGACTGGTGCCAGGCACGGACGAGAAGGATGCCGGTGAGTTCGCCGTGGGCGCCGGCGGCAGGCTGCAAGGTAATGGCGTCCATGCCGGTGATTTCGAGTAGGCAGCGCTGCAGCAGGTCAATGACCTCAAGCTGACCCTGGGCTAGGAAGTCGGGACGATAGGGGTGGGCGTCGGCGAGGCCCTCGATGCGGGCAACAGCCTCGTTGACGCGGGGGTTGTATTTCATGGTGCAGGAGCCGAGCGGGTACATGCCGAGATCGATGGCGTAGTTCCAGGTGGAAAGGCGCGTGAAGTGGCGGACGATCTCGATCTCGCTCAGTTCGGGGAGCAGACCCGGCGTTTTGCGATGGGCTGCGCCGAGAAGAGCTGCGGTGTCGACGGCGGGCACGTCAAGCGGGGGCAGCTTGTAAGCGCGCTTGCCGGGCGAGGATTTCTCGAAGATCAAGGCTTCGTTCTGGGTCTGGTGGGGCCGGACTTTGCCGGTGGTTTGGGTGCCGGAATTTTCAGATGTCATTGCCATTTGTATTCCTCATTGAAGGATCTCCAAGAACCTACAGGGCAGAATCGTGAACAGTCGATGGAGAGGCTTCATCTTTTGTAACTTCCTGCTTTGTATCTTCATGCTCTGTATCAGGGCCCGACTTCAGTCGGGCCGCAATGCATTCATCATGAGCACCCGAGGCTTTAGCCGCGGCGGCCTTGCGGTTTGCGAGGTAGAGGTAACAGTGTGGGAACTGATCAGGCGAGTCTGCAAGCCCCGCCTTGACTGGATTCGCCGCAATGTAGGTCCGGTGCTGCTGATAACTACCCTTGTTGTTGACTCGCGCTTCGGAAAAGCCCTTTTGCCAGACCTCACCTTTTACCCCATGCTCTTTGCCCAACCTGTAAGAAAATCCGCCTTTGATGAGTTGCATCGCCTTTTCGATTGTCATTCCATCCCCAATCGTCAAAAGCAGATGAACATGATCGGGCATAATCACAAAATCGTGCAATTCAAATCGCCTTGCTATTACATTGGCGCGAAGCACTTCTATGAGCAGGCCAGCATTCCGTTCGGATTGCAATATCCGGCGTTCCATGCTTGTTTTCGTGGTTGCAAAAAAGGTCCGCGCGGGCGAGAGAGCATCCTCTGATCTGGAATTGCGGGTCGGTCTCGCCATGGCAGGGGCTAAAGCCCTTCTCCTTTTTTGCCTCTTTCGGCATGGCTGAAGCCATGCCCTGATACAAAGCAAGTGCATCCCACGGTGTCAACACTCACTTGCGCGTCAATAGAAGTAGCATTCGGTCGAATCAATGAAGTAGCGTTCGGTCGAACCATGGTGGATAGTGAAGCTTGTGCTTGCAATTTCCACTCGGGCCTTTTGCGAATCTCAGTCCAGTACTCTTCGCGAACATCTTCATCGATTTCAACGGGCCAGTCGCTTTTGTACAACCGGGCAGATCCATGCAACCCTTCACTCTTGCTAACCTGGAACCCGCAATAGCCCACAAAACCGCCGCCTTTGCATTCGATGTACATGATTCGGGGCGGGTAGGTCTGCTTGGTCATTGCCGTGTCCTATGCCTCCACTGGAGCAGCGGCTAGCAATCTGGCGGCGGCATCGATCCGTTCGCGGGGCATGATTTCTGTCACGCACCAAAGGGTGGCGTTGTGGAGTTCGGGGTACCAGCGGCTGAGATCGATACCGCCGACAATCTTGTCACCGCGCAGGCGCTGGCTCCACGCTGACGGAGCTTCCTCTGTGTGCAGGACGAACTCGTTGAAGCGGGGCGCGCCGCTGAAAAGAAGCTTTGCGCCGGGTTGCGCGGAGAGGACCCTGGCCGCGTAATCGGCTTTGGCAAGGTTGTGCTCGGCCAGTTCGCGGATGCCCTCCTTGCCATAGACGGTGAGGAAGATGGTGGCCATCAACGCGACCAACGCCTGGTTGGTGCAGATATTGGAGGTGGCCTTCTCGCGTCGGATGTGCTGCTCACGGGTGGAGAGGGTGAGGACGAAGCCGCGATGGCCGTCGCGGTCAACGGTCTGGCCCACGAGACGGCCGGGCATCTGGCGCAGGTATTGCTCCTTGACCGCAATAACGCCACAGTAGGGGCCTCCGTAGCAGAGGGGCACGCCGAAGGACTGGGCCTCCATGCTGACGATGTCGGCCTCGACGGGAGGGCGGACCACGCCGAGCGAAACCGCTTCGGCAATGGACACGATGAGCAGGGCCCCTTTGGCGTGGGCGATGGCCGCGATGGCGGGAATGTCTTCGATGATGCCGAAGAAGTTGGGACTTTGCACGAGGACGGCGGCGGTTTCTTCGGTTACCTGGGCTTCAAGCGCAGCCAGATCGACGCGGCCAGTCTCAGGATCGTAGCCGACGAGGGTCGTGGGAAGACCCTGATGCGTGGCGTAGGTGGCCAGAACTTCGCGGTACTCGGGATGAACTCCGGATGCCACGACGGCCTTGTGCCGCCCGGTGACGCGGACGGCCATCATGACCGACTCTGCCGCGCCGGTGGAACCGTCGTACATGCTAGCGTTGGCCACGTCCATGCCGGTGAGCTCGGCGATCATGGTCTGGAACTCGAAGATGGCCTGGAGAGTGCCCTGGGTGATTTCGGCCTGGTAGGGCGTGTAGCTGGTGAGGAACTCGCCGCGCTGCACCAGGGCGTCAATCACGACGGGGCGGTAATGCCGATACGCTCCCGCGCCGAGGAAGCTGGAGTGCTTGGCGGTGTAGCGGGCGCCGGCGGCGCGAAAGTAGTCAATGATTTCGCTTTCGGCGTGCTGGCGGGGTATGGCGAGGTCGCGGTCAAGGCGATACTCGGCGGGGATCACGGCGAAAAGGTCGTCGATGGAGCTTGCGCCGATTTCGGCGAGCATCTGTTGGCGTTCGGCGGGCGATTTGGGGAGATAACGCATAGGGTCCTTTGGACAAGTGATCAGGGGTCAGAGATCAGTTTCCCGCTGGCGGGCGATGGCCTGAGACTTCCCGCCAGCGTTGGTGCTGCGGCAGGAGATCGAAGTATTTTCCTTTTGTGCCACTGAGGAGCTTCCTTTGCTGCTGAAAAACCAAGACTGAACTCGGAAAAACTGATCTCTGTGCCCTGATCTCTGTTTTTCAGCTTCCCGTTTCCTCTGAGATGAAGGCCTCGTAGGCGGCGGCGTCGAGCAGGGCGTCGATCTGAGCGGGGTCGGCCAGCTCCACTTTGATGATCCAGGCTTCATGGGGCGCTTCGTTGATCTTGTCGGGCGAGGACTTGAGGTCTTCGTTCACCGCGGTGACGGTTCCGGTGACAGGCGAGTAGAGGTCGCTGACGGCCTTCACGCTTTCAACAGACCCGAATGTAGCGTTGGCGGTAACCGCATCGCCGACCTTGGGCACGTCCACATAGACGATGTCGCCGAGCGAGTTTTGCGCGTAGTCAGTAATGCCGATGGTTCCGATGGAGCCATCGAGGGCAATCCATTCATGTTCGCGCGTGTAACGGTAATTTGCGGGGTAAGCCATGGCGGGCATGCTCCTTGATCAGAATTCTGCGGTGCGACTTTCCAGTGTACGACCTGGGGACCATGGGGGAAAAACGCCGCTTGCACAGGATGGAAATGAGCTGACGGCGACCACTGGAAGCTGGCTGCTATTTGCTAAAGAACCTGCCATGGCCGCCGTTGGCCCATGGGTCATAGTGCAGGGCAAAGTTGGCGCGGGTCTGGACGGAGGGGTGGTTGTATAGCCAAAACTCCAGGAAGGGGCTGGGGTTGGGGTCTTCGAGCCAGGCTTCGCCCAGGTCGTTGAAGGCGGCGACGGCGGTTTTCTGCGGGTCAGGGACAATGCCGTGGATGGCTTCCTGGCCGTAGACGTCGGCTTCGTGCTCGATGTGGCGGCTGAAGGCATTGGAGAGCGGATCCAGCACAAAGCTTGCAACAGAAACGGTAAAGAGCAGCACTACGAAGCCTGTGCGGCTGGAAATCGAGTCGACTCGCCAGCGAGCGCCGAAGCGGCGGACGAGCCAGGCGGCAAATCCGGCACAGGCCCAGAGGACAAAGAGCGTGGCGATGGCCGTAACGGCAAGTCCCTTGAGAATGTGGTGCAGGACGTAATGGCCGCTCTCGTGACCGAAGATGAAGAGGATTTCGTCGGTGGGAATGCGGCCCGCGGTGGTGTCCCACACCACGATGCGCTTGGTGGCGCCCAAGCCGGTGACGTAGGCATTGAGGCCGTTGGTTTTGGCGCTGGCTTTCATCAGGAACATGCGGTCCGGGGGAATGTTGGTTCCCGTGCGAGCCACTACTTTTTCAAGCTCAACCGCCAGGGCGGGATGATTTGCGGTGAGGGGTTCATATTTGTCGTAGATGGGGTCGAGCAGCGGCGACAGAAAAACGGAAAGCACCATAAGCGGGAGAGTGGCAAACCAGACGCGCAGCCAGCAGCGGCGTGGCCAACGGCGTACGATCCGGTTAAAAAGCAGCAGAACCGGCGCGCCAATAAGCAGTGCGAGACCTAGCGACTTGGCATGATCTGCAAGCCAACTGCCCCAACCCTGCACGCTGATGCCGTAGCTGAGGCCTACAGAATGGCCGACCCAGGCGAGGGGCAAGTCGGCCACAGTGAGAATGAGGATGAAAGCGGCGAAGAAGAGCAATCCCTCGTACCAACGGCCATGAGCGATGCGCTGTGCCCACGCTTCGAGTGCGGCGGCGGCGCGCGAGGCCAGCAGGAGCCAGAGAACAGCCAGGCCCCAAAGTGAGTCGACGATCTCAAGAATGTTGCGGATGCGGCTGAGAGCAATGGCTTTGGCGAGTTTATCCGGCGGCAGAGTATAGGCTTGCGAACCGGGCAGGGCGGCGGTTGACTGGGCAGTGGCAGGCGGGGTGGCAGGAATTTGGGCTGGCGAAGGAAGCGGAGCCAGGACCGCGAACATCGGCGTAAAACAGAACGCGAGCAGCCAGCCGCGGGCAAAAGTCATGGGGTATCCCCTCGAAGGTAGCTTACTCTGAGAGAATCGAGACTGAAGACGATCTCAGCCGAGCATTTCCAGCCTATGACGAATATTCCTTCCGCCGCCAAGAGGCGGCTCGTTTCCAGGTCCGCGATGAGGCCTTCGGCTCTTGTCGCTCTCGTTGCTGCCACTCTTGCTTTGGCCCTGCCCGCGGCGGCACGCGCACAGCAAGGCACGCCGGTTTTGATGGACGCCATGACCAAGGAACTGCATCGGGCGTTCACTTCACTTGGAAAACAGGGCGATGAGAAGCAGTTGCCGCCTTACTTCCTGAGTTACTCAGTAAGCGACGCGAGCGCGGTGGCGATTCGGGCGCAATTCGGAGCGCTTGTAGACAGCTCAACAAATCATGTGCGCGTGGCCGACGTGCAGGTGCGATTGGGCGACGCCAAGCTGGACAATACGCACGGGACGCATCGCGGCTCAGCGGTAAACAGCCTGGAATTGCCGCTGACGGACGACCCCGAGGCACTGGCGAGAAGCCTGTGGGTTGCTACCAACACCGGCTACGGCACGGCGCTGGACAATTATCTGAGGGTGAAGACCGAGGCGCAGGTGCGGGCCAAGGAAGAGGACACTTCCCCAGATTTCAGCCAGGAGGCGCCGCAGTCCCACCTCGGCAAACCGGCTCCGCTGGTGGTGGTGGACCGGGCGGCATGGGAGCCGCGGATAAGGGCGCTCTCAAAAATCTTCCGCGAGTACCCGGGCGTTTATCAGAACATGGTGATGCTGACGGCGCAGAATGAGACCGACTACTTCGCTTCGTCGGAGGGTTCTCGGGTGGTGACGCCGCACCTGCAGGCGCGGGTGGTGATGTTTGCCATGACGCGCGCGGACGATGGAATGGACCTGTTCCGCGCGCAGACGTTTGAAGCGGAGACGGTAGATGGTTTGCCTGCGCAGGCGGAACTGGAAGCGGCAGTGCGCGAGTTGGGCAAGAGCCTGGAAGCGCTGCGCAAGGCTCCGATGACGGAGCCGTTTGACGGACCGGCGATTCTTTCGGGGCGGGCCGCGGCGGTGTTCTTCCACGAAGTGCTGGGGCACCGGCTGGAGGGGCAGCGACAGCGCGGCGATGAGGAAGGCCAGACCTTTACCAAGGAACTGGGCAAGCCGGTACTGCCCAGCTTTCTGTCAGTGGCCGACGATCCGACGGTGACCAAATTTGGTAGCACGTGGCTGAGCGGCAGCTACGAGTACGACGATGAGGGCCAAAAAGCGCGCCGCGTGGACCTGATCGACGATGGGGTGCTGAAGACGTTTCTTATGTCCCGGCTGCCGATTGCGAGTTTCAGTGAGTCGAACGGACACGGGCGGGCGCAAACCGGGCGGATGCCCACCGGGCGGCAGGGCAACCTGATTGTGACTTCGACCAGGACGGAGCCGGAGAGCGAGTTGCGAAAGCAATTGATCGAGGAGGCGAAGAAGCAAGGCAAGCCCTACGGGCTCTACTTCGAGGACATCTCTTCGGGGTTTGCGGTGACCACACGGAGTTCGCCGCAGGCGTTCTCGGTGATTCCATTGGTTGTTTGGCGGGTCTATGTGGATGGGCGGCCGGATGAACTGGTGCGGGGCGTAAGCATTGTGGGCACTCCGCTGGCGGCGATGAAGCGGATTCTGGCAACGAGTGACAAAAGCGAGGTGTTCAACGGCGAGTGCGGGGCGGAGTCGGGCACCATTCCGGTGAGCGCGGTGGCCCCGGCCATGCTGTTGAGCGAGATGGAGACCCAGCGCGTGCAGCAGGGGACAGCCAGGCCGCCGATCTTGCCGATTCCGGGAGTGGAAACCGTAGCACCCATCAAGAAGGAGGCGCAATGAAGCCGATTCGTCCCATTGCGATGTTTGCTGGAGTTGGATTTTTTGTGGCCTGCCTATGCGCGCCGGGTTTGAGTGCGGCAGAGCAAACTCGCGCCGATGCGGAGAAAGACCCCATACTGAAAGCGATGCTCACGGAGTTGGACCGGAGCATGAGCCAGTTGCAGTTGAAGGGCTTTGAGAAACCGTTCTTTATCCAATACCGGATTGAGGACCTGGACGACTACCAGACCAAGGCGGAGTTTGGGGCCAGCGAGGGCTCGCAGCATAGCCACCAGCGCGTGGCGCGGATTACGGTGCGGGTGGGCGACTACAAGAGTGACAGCTCAGGAGGGCGCGGGGACGGCGCGCTGCAACTGGCGGCGCTGGAGGACGATCCAATTGCGGTGCGGTCGGCGTTGTGGGCGGCCACGGACCAGGCGTACAAGAGTGCGCTCTCAGCCTATGCACAGAAGCAGGCGGCGCTGAAGGAAGTGCAGACACCACCGCAGGCCGACGACTTCAGCCATGAAAAGCCGGTTGTCTCTCTGGCCGATCCATTGGCGTTGAAGGTAGACGAGGCGGCGTGGGTGGAACGCGTGGCGCGCGACAGCGGCCTGTATCGGACCCAGGCTCAGGTGAAGGCGAGCCAGCACGATGTGGAGCATTGCTCAGCGGGGTTTCACGCGCGCGTGACGACCACGTGGATTGTGAACAGCGAAGGAACCATCGTGCGCAAGTCTGCGGCTGAGTATCACGAGGGCTTTGGGGTGGGAACGCAGGCGGCCGACGGGATGAGGCTGGACCGGTCCTATGCCTCGACTGGCGCTTCGCTCAAGGATTTGGATTCGGCTGAGGTTTTCACCCAACATGCGGTGGAGGAGATTGCTTCGCTCAGCGATTTGCGCAAGGCGCCGCTGGTGGAGGAGGAGTACCACGGGCCGGTGCTGTTGAGTGCGGAAGCGGGGGCGGATACGCTGCGCGACCTGCTGGCGAGCGGAGTAACAGCCACGCGGCCCAAGCTGGGCACCGAGGCGCGCACCAACGGCCCATTTGCGTCGAGCTATCATGCGCGGGTGCTGCCCGAGTTTCTTGATGTTGTGGATGACCCTGGGTTGAAGAGCTTTAGCGGCAAGGGGCTGGTGGGCGCGTACGACGTGGACGACGAAGGCGTGCCGGCGCAAGCGGTAAAGCTGGTAACCGGGGGACGGCTGGAGAGTTACCTGATCGGGCGCGAGCCGGTACGCGATTTTCCGCAGTCCAACGGGCACGGACGCGCGGGAGCTACCGGCGCGCCGCGGCCGGCGATCGGCGTGATGCAGGTAATGGCGAAGGATGGACTGACTGATGACGAACTGAATCGCAAGCTCGTGGATCTGGCCAGGGATCGCGGACTGAAGAGCGTTTACTATGTGCAGACGTTGGGCGGGGAACTGACGCCGCGGCTGCTCTACCGCGTGAGCCCTGACGGTAGCCCAGCAGGCAAGCGCGAACTGGTGCGGGGCGCGACGCTGGATGATCTGGACCAGCGTGCGCTGCGCTCCAGCGTGGAGGCCGCGGGCAAGGAACTGTGGGTTGCCAATTACTTTGGCGACGCGCCCCGGACGGTGCTGGCGCCGGCGCTGCTGCTGGACGATATAACGATTCGCCGCGCCAACGAGAAGAATGACAAGCTGCCGTTTTATCCGCCGCCGGAGTAGGATAGCTATTTTTTCTTCCATGCGCCGACGATTGCGCCCATGACAATCATGCCCAACAGCCAGAAACCGGCGTTGATGCCCAGCAGGCTCCACGGGCGAACTTCAAAGACATACTCGGTGGACCATGTGGTGAGCACGAATCCGAACCACAGCAGCGCCGCGACCCGGATGCCGCGCAGAGCCGTCTGCGCCCCGGTGAGCTGGGTAACGCAGGAGATAGCGGTGGCCATGAGGGCTGCCGAGATAAGGGCCGTGGCATACTGCAGGGCCGGGTTGATGGCCGCGGGGCCCATCAGCCACTGGCGAGTGCGGCCGATACCGTCAAGCCATGGCTGCATGAAGATCGAGTACCAGCCTGCTTCCACCAGAAAGCACGCTATCGCGGCAATGAGGATGGCAACGTAGTTCTGCCGGATTCTGGGTTGTTCGCTTGTCATTCCATTCCACCTTTCGATCCCGAATGTACGGGACGATGGGCGGAATTCTAGCCTAATTTCTATCGTTTTTGTTCTATTGCCGGAATGAAAGTGCAGATTTTCGCCCCGGTACGCAGATATTCAACTGTTTAGTCCAGCCGGGTGAGAAACGCGTCCGCGTCCGCCTCGGTGAGGCGCAGGTGGCGAGCAATGAATTCGGCCTGCTGACGGTTGTCGTCCTGGGGACGGATGCGAACCCAATAGCTGTCCTGTCCGGGAAATTCAATCACGTTGGAACTGGGGTACCTGCGCAGGAGCTGCTCCTTGAACTTGATGGCGTTGTGCTCGCTTTTGAAAGCGCCGATCTGCACGCACCAGCGGCCGCCCGTCTCGATGGGCTTTGGTGTCCGATACACGTCAAGGCGGACGCGGGCCGTGCCGACCCGGTAGATGCCCGTGGCCTTGGCCGAGGCGATGGTGAGATCCAGAATTCTGCCGTCCACAAAGGGGCCGCGATCGGTGATGCGCATGGCGCTGGACTGGCGGGTCTCAAGGTTGGTGACCACGACGAGTGAACCCATGGGCAGGGTGCGGTGCGCGGCGGTGAGGGCGTGATCGTCGAAAACCTGGCCGTTGGCGGCTTTGCGGCCTTTGTAGGGCGCGGAATACCAAGTGGCAAGGCCCTCCTCTGACAGGATGGGTCTGTGCGTCCTTACAAATACGAGGTCTTCAGCGCTGACTCCGCCCGGCGGGACCGGGGTGATGGGAATGCGCGCGGGCGGAAGGGCCTGGGACGCGGGTGGATACGTCTCCAGCGGTGGCGGAGGCGGAGCAGCCTGAGGCGCGGGAAGCTGAGCCACGGTCTTGTGATGCCCGCAGCCGGAGGCAAACAAAAGCGCCAGCGCAATTCCCGCCCAGGCGGCTGCGCGCCATGCGCCGTTCCTTGGGAAGGCTCCGTTCATCAAGAACGCGGGACCTTTGGCGGTTGGGGCGGCTGCTGGGCAGGCTGATTGTCCAGGCGGTCGGCGAAGCTGCGCAGTGTATCGGCAACGTTGCGCATGGCGGTGATCGACTCGCGGCGGACTTGCGGAATCACGGCGTCATTCACATAGGCTGCGGCGTGGCGCAGTTCCATCTCGATAAGTTCAATAGCCTCTTCAATGCGGCGGCCCACGCCGCCCACACCGGGGCCCGGTGGAGGATAGGAACACATGTCAAGGCACCTCCAGCTAGCAGATAACCACATCCCCAGTCTGCGGGGCGGGGCGCGGTGCGTCAATGGCGGAAGGCCCGAATGTGCCGCAATGGTCAATACGGAAGGCAATCTTCGGGACTTCCCTTCCCGACGCAATCCGCCTCAATTCTTTGTGCCCGCCGCAGGTGACTTTTTGTTGAAAATGTATGTCAGACTCTCATAGCGTACGTCGATGGCGGTTCTCCCGGCGCCGATTGCGACGGACCGATCTGGAGATGGACCGGTTTAGCCCAGGAAGATCATGCAGCCAAACCACCAACCCACGAGGGCACGATTTTTGCAGAGCCATTCAGATGGCGACAACAGGAAAGGACGCGCCGGTACCCTGGGCGGAATGCGCGTGGTGCGGCTTGCCAGCCTGACGCTGGTGCTGGCGGCATTTCGGTTCGCCAATGTGGCGTGGGCCGGGCTGGCAGAGAGTCCTGAGCCGGTGCTGCCGGATTCCCCTCAAGCGCAGAACCCAGGCCGCAGCGAAATGACTCAGGCAGGTCCCTGCCGGGTGCGGAATGCGGGTGCTGCCATGGTGGCCAGGGCGGCTTCTGCTGCGGCAGCGGTTGCCGGCGTTGGCAATCCGTCGGAGGGAGCCAACCCCCTGCCAGGCGCGGAGCAAGTTCCATGCCCGCCTCTCTTGCCCCTCATCAACTGGTATGCCCGATTCCTTGACGGGCCGAAGGTGAAACCGATGACGCCGGGGGAGAAGGCATGGCTGGCGGTGCGCAACGTCGGTGACCCGTTCAACGGGATCACGATTCTGGGCAGTTCCGCCATTGCGGTGGGCTCTGACGCCCACTCGCCCTACGGACCGGGAATGCGCGGCTTCGGGCGATATGTGGGAGTCAGTTATGCCCAGGATATGACCGGTGAGTTTATCGGCACCTTTCTGATTCCCTCCGTCGTCCACCAGGACCCGCACTACCACCGCATGCCGGACGCATCCATGAAACGCAGGATCGCTCATGCCATTTACCAGGTGGCGTGGACGCAGGGCGATAACGGCAAGGGGATGGTGAACTACGCCGATCTTTTGGGTTTCGCCGTCGACGACGCAATTGGCAATCTCTACGTACCGGGGCGGGAGACTGACTTGCCGGCCAGTGCGCAGCGTTATGGCATCGGCCTGGCCACCGCGCCCATCGATAACTTCGTCTCGGAGTTCCTGCCTGACGTGGCGCGGCACATCCACATCCAGATCGTCGTCATTCAGCGAATCATCAATCAGGTCGCCAAGACAGACGCTACGAACGGGCAGCCGTAAGCCTGACTTCTGGCCCGGTTCAGCTTTTGTTAAGGCGGCAGTTGCTTCAGCAACCTACACCATCAACCTGCCCGCGCCGGACTTTACCTTCGCTGCCAGTCCGACAGCGTTTACCGTAACCGCGGGACAAAATGGCGCAACCAAGTTAACGGTCACGCCGGTGAATGGGTTCAATTCGGCTGTTTCGTTCAGTTGCTCGGGATTGCCTTCCGGGGCATCGTGCGGCTTTTCTCCGGCAACCGTAACGCCGGCGGGCGCAGCGGCTTCGACAACCCTCACTGTGACCACCTCCACAACGACCGCTGCTCTGCCCCAAAACTCCGGACCGCTATATCCGGCGGCGCTGGCGGCCTTCCTGTGCTGCTTCGGCTGGAAGAAGCGGCGCCGTTTGCAGATGCTCCTGCTGCTGGCAGTGGGCGTAATCGGGCTGAGTCTGCTTAACGGATGCGGGGGCGCGTCTTCTGCCAGCAGCCCGCCTCCTCCTGTTCAACCCGTCACATCGACAGTCACCGTGACCGCCACGTCGGGATCGCTGCAGCACACCACTACCTTCTCACTGACAGTGAACTGATCGGCCCCCATGTTGGCGAGAAACAACTGAGACCTTTCGGGTTATCCGTTCGGCATCTTCTAATTACCATTCAGCGGGAGATTCCGCCGTTCGCTGCTCCACGTTTGGGTTGACGGGGACAGCCGGTTACCCTAGTGCTGGAATTTAGCGCTCAGGGTTTCGCTACTTTTGAGACCCCGAGAGTTGGGCCGGGTGGTCGATTGCCGCCGGCAATTACTTCAAAGATTGAGGAGACCGCAACTTTATGCCCAAAGCAATTAAGTACGCAGAAAAAGCCGCCGTCTATGCGGCGAGGGGTGCGTGGGTGGTTTATGAGCGGCTGAACCGCATCAGCCCGAACCCGTCGTTCACGCCCAAGTGGAGCGACAAGCCCCTGCTGAAGAGCTATCAGAAGGAGAAGCCGCCATTGGGCTGGCCGCGCACCACTGACTCGCTTTGTCCCAAGTGCGTACCTGAGATTCGCAAGCAGATTCTGGACGGCAAGCTGCCTCACGAAGTGCTGCTTAATGAGAAGGTGGGCGAGATCAAGGCCCAGATCATCGAGCGCGACGGCAAGATCCTGATGGTGAAGGACTGCCCCAAGCACGGCCACTTTGAAGACCTGATGTCCACTGACCCGGCCTTCACCAAGCACCTGCAAGAGAACTTCCCCGGCCGCGACGTGCGCGCGCACAACGATGAAAAGCTGCATCACCACGGCACCTCGACCGTCACCCACGGCCGCGGCGCGGTGCTGACCATCGACCTGACCAACCGCTGCAACATGATGTGCGATCCCTGCTTCATGGACGCCAACCAGGTGGGCTTCGTCCACGAACTGACCTGGGAAGAGATCAAGACCATGCTCGACAACGCGGCCACCATCAAGCCGCACCGCCAGATGAGCGTGCAGTTCTCCGGCGGCGAACCCACGCTGTCACCCTACTTCCTTGACGCCATCGCCTACAGCCGCAAAGTTGGCTACAACAGCGTGCAGGCAGCGTCCAATGGCATCGAGTTCGCCAAGAGCAAGGAGCTATGCCGGGCCGCCGCTGAAGCGGGCCTGCGCTACGTCTACCTGCAGTTCGACGGCATCGGCAACGCCGCCAACTCGCACCGCAAGGTGGGCAATCTCTTCGACGTGAAGCTGCAGGCCATCAACAACCTGCACGAAGCCGGTGTGGAAATCGTGCCCGTGACCACCATCATCAACGGCATCAACAACGAGCAGGTGGGCCGCATCATTCAGTTCGCCCTCGACAACCCCAAGACCATCAGCTTCCTCAGCTTCCAGCCGGTCA
>CAZNAW010000050.1:0-22070 GCA_964571165.1 uncultured Occallatibacter sp.
AATGAACGACCCAATCGGCCGTCGCGGATCGCTCAGCCCTGCCCGTGACCGCCGAATCGCATTTGCCACCACGGTCAGCGCCGCATCCTGCCCGACAACCCGCTCACGCAGACGCTGTTCCATCTCGACGAGTTTCTTGACTTCGCCCTCAAGCATCCGCGAAACAGGAATCCCCGTCCACTTGCTTACGATCTTGGCGATGTCCTCTTCATCGACCTCTTCCTTCAGCATCCGCGCAACACCGGCGTTGCCATCCTGCGCCGAGCTCAACCTCTTCAGTTCGGCTTCGAGCTTGGGCAACTCGCCATACTGGATTTGCGCGGCGCGATCGAGCATGCCCTTACGCGTCTGCTCCTCAGCCTCGAAGCGCAAGGCCTCGATCCGCTTCTTGATCTCGCTCACGCGGCTGATCGCCTCGCGCTCTTTCGTCCAGCGCGCCCGAAGCGCCGTGATCTTCTCGCGTAACTGCGCCACCTCACGCTCCACCGCATCCCGCCGCTCGATGCTGTTCGCATCGGTCTCGCGCTTCAGGGCGGCGCGCTCAATCTCCAAAGACGTTGCCTCGCGCTCCAGTTGGTCAATCTCCGTCGGCACCGAGCCAATCTGAATCGCCAGCGAAGCCGCGGCCTCATCCACCAGATCAATTGCCTTGTCGGGCAGGAATCTGTCGCTGATATAGCGATGCGAAAGCGTCGCCGCGGCCACAATCGCCGCGTCCTTGATGCGCACATTGTGGTGCGCCTCATACCTTTCTTTCAGCCCGCGCAGAATGGCGATCGTGTCTTCCACGTTGGGCTCGCCAACATAGACGATTTGGAATCGCCGCTCCAGCGCCTTGTCTTTCTCGATGTACTTGCGGTATTCGTTCAGCGTGGTTGCGCCGATGGCCCGCAGCTCGCCGCGCGCCAGCGCCGGCTTCAGCATATTGCTGGCATCGATGGCGCCCTCGGCCGCGCCTGCACCCACCAGTGTGTGCAGTTCGTCGATGAACAGCACGATCTGGCCGTTCGATTCCTCAATCTCTTTCAGCACCGCCTTGAGCCGATCCTCGAACTCGCCGCGATACTTGGCGCCTGCCAACATTGAACCCAAATCCAGCGCGATTACCCGCTTGTCGCGCAAACTCTCCGGCACGTCGCCTGAAACAATGCGGCGCGCAAGTCCCTCCACGATGGCGGTTTTCCCCACGCCCGGTTCGCCAATCAGGCAAGGGTTGTTCTTGGTGCGCCGGCTCAATACCTGGATGACGCGCCGAATCTCCTCGTCACGCCCGATCACCGGGTCCAGCTTGCCCCGCCGCGCCAGTTCCGTCAGGTCCTTGGCATACTTTTCCAGCGCCTGGAACTTGCCCTCGGGATTCTGGTCCGTCACCCGCTGCGATCCGCGCACCGCGGTCAGCGCCTTCAGAATAGCCTCATGCGTGGCGCCCGCCGCCGCCAAAGCTTCGCGCGCCGCATCGCCCTTCAAATGCGCCACGCCCAGCAAAAGGTGCTCGGTCGAGACGTACTCGTCCTTGAAGTTTGCGGCCTCGCGGAAAGCCTGCTCCAATGCCTTGTTCAGCGCCTGGCTCAGGCCCGGCTGGCTCGCTGCACCGGCCACACGAGGCAGTTTCTCCTCGATCTGGTGCAGTTCGTGCTCCAGCCGTTCGGTGGGCACGCCAATCTTTTCAAGCACTGCCGGAATCACGCCCTCCCGGTCCTCGATGAGCGCCAGCAACAGGTGTACCGGCTGCACCTCGGGGTTGCCCAGTTCAGCGGCCCGCGTCTGTGCCAGTCCCATCGCCTGCTGCGACTTGACGGTCAGTTTTTCCCAACGAATCGCCATCGTGTTTAGCTCCTAATCGCTATAACTTTCAGCCTCTAGCTTGGTCCTGCTAGTCGCAAGAATCCAGCTTTCATTCAGAAAGATTTGTTATTCTCTCAATCGTTCCACAAAAGACAGCGCCGGAAAGGTAGATCTTTCATCCCCTTCCGGCGCATCCAATCCCCAGCCGCAACCGGCCAAACAAAGTTGGAGGCTGCAAGCTGGCAGCCAAAGCTGCATTTACCGGGCAGAAGTTAACTGCGGCTCTTCCACGTTGATCTTGATCTGCTTGGGTTGCGCTTCCGGCTTTTTGGTCAGTTCCAGCTTCAGCACCCCCGCGTGGCAGGTCGCCGCCACGTGCTCTGTGTCCACGGTCGAAGGCAGCGTGAATGCACGGAAGAAGCTTCCGTAACGGCGCTCGATGCGATGGAAGTTCTGTTCCTTCTCCTCGGCCTCGAACTTGCGCTCGCCTTTCACCGTCAGCGTGTGGTTCTCCACACGGATGTCCAGATCCTTCTGATCGATTCCCGGAACCTCCAGCTTGATAACGACCTTCTGCGCATCTTCATAGATATCGACCGCCGGCACAAAGCTGGCAGCCGAAATCGGATCCTCTCCTTCATTCAAGTTCAAATCGCGAAAAAGAGAGTTGACGCGGTTCTGCAGTGTTACGACTTCCCGGAACGGGTCCCAACGAGTAATTGCCATAGGTGTGTTCCTCCATATGAACTCAGAATTGACGGGGCCGGGAGCATGAGTCCTAGCCACTCAACAAATCTGACGTAATAGTAGCACAAACGATTCATATAATATGAGCGATTTATACTAAGATTTCGCCTTATTTCTAAGTGTATTATTTTTCAACAAGATTCTTCCCCTCTTGTACTTCCTCCCGTTCGGAATGCCCTGGACGGGCGCAAAAAGTTGAGACGGGTGCCGGGTGGTCGATTGCTCATCAGCGGTCAGCCGGGTCAGATCAGCACCGTGGGGTTGTCCTGGCCAAAGTTGACAGCCGCTTTTCGGGGATTGACAACTGCTGCAGCTTACGCGCGCTCTTGAACCCCTGCTCCAGCGCGCTTTGGCGGCGCGTTGTCTCCCGCATGGAACGGTACCCTCGCCGCCCGCCCATTCAGCCGGCCCTCTACAATAAAGTGAATGATTCACCTCTCCAGCCTTCCCCCTTCTATAGACTGGCGCTGGCTCTGGCTCACCGTGGCTGCCTTTCTGGCCGGGGTGCTCAACGCCGTGGCCGGGGGCGGCTCTTTTCTGCTTTTTCCAGCCATGCTGGGTATGAAAATGCTGCCCGTCCAAGCCAACGCCACCAACACTGTGGCTCTGTGGCCCGGGCAGCTCACCTCTATCGCCGCCTACCGCGACGATATCCGCAAGAATCTGCGTCTCGCGCTGCCCATGAGCCTCGCCGGCCTGCTGGGTGGAGCAGCCGGGGCCGTGGTCCTGCTCAACACGCCGCAGATGACCTTTCTGCACCTGGTTCCCTGGCTGCTGCTCGTGGCCGCCACCATTTTTGCCCTCAGCGGACCCGTGGCAAACTGGCTCAAGCGCCGAAGAGCGTCCTTCGTCGCCAGCCACGCGCCCCGCCGGATGCTGATCTTCGTTTCCACCATCTTCGTCTGCTTTTATATCGGCTACTTCGGCGCGGGCGCCGGCTTTCTGCTGATCACTCTGCTCTCCCTCTTCGGCTTCCAGGATCTGAACGAGATCAACGCCCTCAAAGTCATCTCCACCACCATGGCCAACGGCATCGCCTTCCTCGTCTTCGTGTTCAACGGGCAGGTCGTGTGGCGCTACTGTCTGCTGGCCATGGTCACCTGCGCCATCGGCGGCTACACCTCGGCTCGTTTCGCCCGCATGGTTCCGCAAGCGGTGCTTCGCGGACTGGTTATCTTCATCGGCTTTTCCATGGCTGCCTGGTTCTTCTTCAGCAATCCCTGAAGACAGAGAACAGGGAGCAGCTTTCCGCGCAGGCAACTGTTTCCTGGTCCCTGTTCTCTAATCCCAGATTCCCGACCCCTGTAAACTGTATCCATGAGCCACGAAGGCATCCGCTTTGTCGACAAGGAACGTGAGGCCCGCGAGAGCGAGGCCGACCGCCCACTCCCCCGCATCGCCGTTACCCCGGAGAAGGTTCGCGTTCTGCTGAGCGAAGGCAAGGGCATGGAGATCGACTGGGTTGACGGCCATCACAGCGCCTGGACGTTTGCCTGGCTGCGCGATGCCTGCCCCTGCGCCACCTGCAACGAAGAGCGCAAGCTGGAAGGCCGCAAGCCCGGCCAGCCCAAACCCAAGCCCACCGCCGTCCTGCCCATGTACACGCCGCCGCCCAAGCCAGCCAGCGCTCATGCCGTGGGCCGCTACGCCATCCAGTTCAACTGGCTCGACGGCCACTCCGGCGGCATCTACTCTTGGGAATATCTCCGCCGCGTCTGCCAGTGCCGCGAATGCACCTTCGCCGCCGAAGAGACGGCTGGCGCGCCGAACTAGCCCTGATACGGAGAATGGGCATGGCGATGACAATGTACAACCCGGCGCATCCGGGCGAAATTTTTCGCGAATACCTCGGCACTGTACAGGTTGGGGTGGCGGCAAAGAAGCTGCCGTGGCGCGGTCAACGCATTCGCGTCTTTTGAACGGACCAGCATCGTTTATGGCAGCGATGGCGCTGCGGCTGGCCGATGCTTTCGGGACCGAGCCGGGCATGTGGCTCGACTTGCAGCTGTACGATCTGTGGCACGCGGCCTCATCATGGCACAGAAAGAGAGGCAGTCAAAGGGCAGGCTTACCGATCCAAAATCCAATACTGCCGCGCTGGAATGTCATGAGTGCCGCTGTCACTCCGAATGCGCCCCCGTATCTCAAGGCGATCCAGACACGTGATTACATCCTCGTGGTCTGCCGAAACGCCTTCAGCAATACCGGCTAAATTCCAAAGTCGGTGGTCGCCAAGAAACCGCAGCACATCCAAATCAAGGTTCCTCTCCCTCTTCTCAACTCTCTCCTCCTTCCATTCCTTGCGGCTTGGGTAGAACCACTTGAACGTCGCGCCAGTCACTGTGCCAAGAACCCAAGTTGCAAACGGAATTGCCCAATTCGTCCAGTGAGTGATGAAAGAATGCCAAAGGTTTGTCAGGGGTGAGGATTATAGAACGGCTATCGGTTATGAATTGAAGATCAACCCTTCGAGTGCCATCTTGCGGACCTGCCATTGCTCGAATTTCTCGCCGTTTTTTCTGAGCAGGCATCGCCCTTCTTTATTGAGACCAACCGTAAATTTCCATTTCTCCTTGGGTGCACTTGCAGAGATGACAATATGCTCTCCCCGCGGAGTGAACTCGTAGAGTTGCGGAGACCAGAGGCCAAGCCCTTGAGGCTCGGTGCCCCTCAACCGCCAACCACCATCCCCACCGCATCTTTCGCATTTCCAGCCACGCGCAGCAGCGCCCGGTTCTTGGCCTTCAAGAAACCGGCCGCGACCGCCGTATCAAGAAACTTGAGCAGCCGGGTGCCCGATTCTTCCGCAGTTTTATCGCGGAAGGGCGGGAGACCACGAGCTACGATTCCACGGAATCACAGAGCATGGGATCCCGTGAAACGGTGAGAACCGGGCGTTGCCCACGTAGCCCTACTGTTTCGCCCGCTTGTAAAACGGTAGCGGAACCTGCTTCGCCCGCACTCGATTGGCTCTCACCTGCACCAGCACATCGTCACCGGAGGCCGCAGTTTCAGCCGGCACCAGAGCCATGGCGATGTTGGTCTTGAGAAACGGCGCAGGCGAGCCGGAGGTGATCCGGCCAATCTCTTCTCCATGGAGTGAAAGCACAGGGTATCCGTCGCGGCCAATCCCGCGCTCCACCAT
The DNA here is from genome assembly GCA_964571165.1 of uncultured Occallatibacter sp. Classification (GTDB taxonomy): domain Bacteria; phylum Acidobacteriota; class Terriglobia; order Terriglobales; family Acidobacteriaceae; genus Telmatobacter. The sequence goes on from CAZNAW010000050.1 coordinate 5,678, forward strand.
CTCCAGAGCCACAATCTTCCTCTTCGGTCCGCCCGCTGCCTGCACGGCCACCAGGGCTTCGCGCCCAAGGAACGCGCCTTTGTCGAGCTTGAGCCAGCGCTCCAGGCCAGCTTCCCACACGTTGATTTGCTCTGAGATTTCGTGCCCGTAGAGGCTCATTCCCGCCTCCAGACGCAGCGTGTTTCGCGCGCCCAGCCCGCAAGGCCGGATGCCGAACTCTTCTCCAGCCGCCATCAGCGCGTCCCACATCTTCACCGTGGTCGGCTCGTCCGCGGGCAGGTAGACTTCAAAGCCGTCCTCGCCGGAGTAGCCCGTGCGCGCAATCATCACATTGGGAATGCCGGCCACCGTGCCCCAGGTGAACCAGTAATTCTTGATTCCGGCTAAATCCACCTTGGTGAGCTTTTGCAGGGTTTCCAGCGCGCGCGGTCCCTGCAGGGCCAGTTGCGAGTAGAAGCTGGAATAATCGCTGATGTGGATTCCGGGCCAGCTACCCACCTGCCTCCGAATCCAGGCGTAGTCCTTTTCGGTGGTGCCGGCGTTCACCACCAGCAGATAGTCGTTCTCGCTGAGCCGGTGGACCAGTATGTCGTCCACAAACGTGCCTTCCGGCGTCAGCAGGGCGGAGTAGTGGGCCTGGCCGTCCTTCAGCCGCGAGGCGTCGTTCATGGTAATGTGCTGCACGGCTGCCAGCGCGCCGGGACCCCGGAACTGGATCTCGCCCATGTGGCTCACGTCGAACAACCCCACACCGGTACGCACGGCCAGGTGTTCGGCAATCAGCCCGCCACCGGAGCCAGGGCTCCCGGCGACAGGTCCTTGTCGCTGGGGTATAAAGCACGGATAATCGACCGGCATATCCCACCCGCCAAAGTCCACCATCTTGGCTTTCAGCGCACGGTGCGTGGCGTTGAGAGCGGTTTTCTTGAGCACGGGGGCGGTGGGTGTAACGGGCATTGTCACAGGGACTCCTTTCAGCAGCCTTGCGTTACTCTCTTCACGATAGGGACGCTATGGCGGCGGGGTCAAACCGACCGCTCGAAGGATAGGATGAGAAAGGATTTCTGAAACGGTGAGGAAACTGCAGATGAGACAAGGTAGGGTTGCGAGCATGAATCATTTTCGGGGGTTCCTGATGTTGCTGGCCGCTGGTGTGGCATTTTTTCAGGGCTGGAAAAGCCACACAGGGTCACACGCTGTATTGGCATATGCATTGGGAGTAATGGCTCTGGGTCTCGCTGTCTGGCACCTGACCCGCAAGACTCCTCCGCGGCCGGTATGAGCCGGTCGAACACAAGACTCAACGCTTTGGCGCCGCTGCGGTCATCTGGGCGCTCACCTTCGCCGCGCCCGCCAGAACGAACTCACGGTCAAATACAGGAAGACCAGGGTGGCGCCCGCGTACACAAGAAATCTCAGGTGGTCGGGGCCCTGGGCATAGCTCAAGCGGGTAATCCAGGCAAAGCGGCCGAATACGATGACAAAGAGGAAGAAAAAGACGCCGGTGACTTCGAGCCACAGGATGCCGCCTACGCGGCTGAAGGGTCTTAGAAAACCGCCTATCCCGCGTGCCACGCCCCTGGTCACCTGGCCGGCGGCCTGACCGGCAGCCCGCCTTTGGGCGGCATTATCGACAATTGGCTGGCGAACAGGTGCGCGGGCAGCGGCTTCTGCGCTGGCGGCAACGTGCTGGCCGACAATGCGCCCGGCAACCCGCAGGCCGATTCCCAGAGTACGTCCCACCGAGTGAGGTTTCATTCCGTTTATGATGGTAGCAGCGATCCTTGCTGTGCCGCTTCACGGTTTGCTGCATTTTCCCATTTGCTCTCAAACTGCGATGGAAGTAAGGTAAATGAATCGCTACGCCGCAACCCGCGCCTTTTCCTTGCGCTGGCCGCTGCTCCTGGAGGAACCGTGACATCCCGTCTGCGCGAACTGATTCAGCAACTGGGCGAGGCCATCCATGAGTCGGTCATTGAGAGCGAGCAGATCGCCGGGGTGGTGCAGGATATCCGCAAGTACGGGTTCGATGTGCTGCTGATGCTCGAAGCCACCATCGGCCTGAACGAGGTCGCTGCCAAGGAAGCCGAACACGCCGAGGGGGGCGGCGGCGACCTGCCGTTCACCCAGAACGATCTCCACTTCCTCCACTCCCTGCGCATCTCCGTCGAGGGCGAGGGAGAAAACGCGTCCGATTCCGACACGGAGTAGTCTCCCCCACCCGTTTGCTCCAGCTTCTCATCGCAGCCACAGAAAGAATTCAGCTCTTCAGCGCCACGCGAATATGCAGTTCCTTCAACTGCTGTGCAGTCACCGTGGTCGGCGCCTCTGCCATCAGATCGATAGCCTTTGCCGTCTTCGGGAAGGCGATGACCTCGCGCAGGCTGGGTGCGCCGGTCAGCAGCATCACAATGCGGTCGAGACCGAGCGCGATGCCGCCGTGGGGCGGTGTGCCGTATTCCAGCGCGTCCAGGAAGAAACCAAAGCGGGCGCGAGCCTCCTCATCGCTGATGCCGAGCGACTGGAAGATCTGCTGCTGCACGTCCTTGCGATGAATACGAATCGAGCCGGATCCAAGCTCCAGCCCGTTCATGGCCAGGTCATAGCAGTTGGCGCGGACTGAGGCCGGATCGCTGACCAGGTTGGCCATGTCCGCCTCGTGTGGCGCGGTAAAGGGATGGTGCGCGGGCATCCAGGTCGCGGTGACCAGATCGTATTCGAACATGGGGAAATCGACGATCCAAATGGGATGGAAGGCTGCGGCGCCATCGACAATCTTCCCACTTTGTGGGTCGGCTTCCTGCACTGCGCGCTCGGTCACGCCGAAGGCTCCATGGCGGTCTGCGTACTTTTTCGCCAGTTCGGTGCGGAAGTTCCCGGCTGCGGAGTAGACATTGATCTCGCGCTCTGAGAGTCTGCCTTCGAACTTGGTGTCGCTCGCTTTCACCGGGTGGGCCGGGTCGCCTGCCACGATGATGACGAAGTCGCCCTCCGCTGCTCCGGCCAGCTCGCGCGCCTTGGCCGCCGCTTCAGGAAAGCCCTTGGCCAGCCGCTTGAAGTCGTCAATGAACTTGGCGCCCTTTTTCAAATCAAAGAGTGGATGGTTGTCCTCGCGCTCCTTGCGGCTCAACTCGCCCACCTTGGGGATGCGCAAGGCCACGACCGGCAGCGCCGGATCGATTTGCAGCGTGGCCAAAGCGGCGTCAGTAAATGCCGGGCGCACATCGGTCAGCCCGGGCAGGCGCAGGTCCGGCTTGTCGCTGCCATACTGCCGCATTGAATCATCGTAAGTAATGCGCGGAAACGGCGTCGCCAGCGTGACTCCGGCGGCGGCAAAACCGGCGGCAAGAAACTTTTCCGCCACGGCAAACACCGTCTCCTGGTGTGGAAAGCTCATCTCCAGGTCCACCTGCGTGAACTCAAGCTGGCGATCGGCCCGCAGGTCCTCATCGCGGAAGCAGCGGGCGATCTGGAAATAGCGGTCGAAGCCGGAGATCATCAGAATCTGCTTGAAGATCTGCGGCGACTGCGGCAGCGCATAAAATTCGCCCGGATGCACCCGGCTGGGCACCAGAAAATCGCGCGCCCCCTCGGGTGTGCTTTTGGTCAGGATAGGCGTCTCGATCTCCAGAAAGCCCTGCTGGCTGAGGCTCTCGCGGATGGCCAGCGTAATCTCGTGGCGCAGCCTGAAGTTGCGTTGCATTTCCACGCGGCGCAAGTCCACGTAACGGTACTTGAGGCGGACTTCTTCGTTCTGGATGGCTTCGTCCGAAGGCGAAAACGGCGCCAGGCGCGTGTCATTCAAGACCAGCAGTTCGGTGGCCTCGATCTCGATCTCGCCGGTCGGCATCTTGGGGTTGATGGCGTCGGCATCGCGCAGGCGCACCTTGCCCACCGCGGCCACCACATACTCCGGCCGGATTTGCTCGCCTTTGGCGTGGCCCTCGGGGGTCAGTTCCTTGTCCAGCACAATCTGCGCAATGCCGGAGCGGTCGCGCAAATCCAGGAAGATCAGGTTGCCGTGATCGCGGCGGCGGTTGACCCAACCCATCAGAACCACTTGCTGGCCTGCATTGGCGGCGCGTAAGTCGCCGCAAAGATGCGTTCGTTCGAGGCTTCCTAGAAAATCGAGCACTACCCTATCCTTCTACTCGCTTGCTGGTTTTTTGAAAATGGTCGCGTATCCCATCCTTGCCGCCCATTCGTTTTTTGCGGCTAAGATCGAAAGCCGCAAACCCTGGGTGTCTGGGATACCACAAACCTCACAAAACAGCGACCGGTCATTGAGTAAGAAAAACCGCCAACTCCACGCGAGGAACCTTGGTTTGTATGCCGGTGGCGAAGTCCTTCACTGTTAGGATACCGGATTGCAGTTCGTCTTCGCCCAGGATGACGATCCGTCGAGCCGTCTTGTCGGCCGCTTCAAAGGACTTTTTCAGGCGAAAACTGCCTTCGCCCAGCTCGATGCGCAGGCCGGCGCGGCGCAATTCGCGGGCCAGGGCCAACGCGGCGGCGTTCACTTCCTCGCCCAGCGGCGCGATATACGCGTCAGCCAACTGCGGTCGGGCCGTTTCTAGTGTCTGGAGCGTGAGCACCAGCCGGTCCTCGCCCATGGCAAAGCCGATGCCCGGCGCCTTCGGTCCGCCGATGGCCTCGCTCAACCCGTCGTAGCGTCCGCCGCCCAAAAGCGCATTTTGCGCTCCCAACCCACCGTGTGTGAACTCGAAGGTGGTCCGCGTGTAGTAGTCCAGTCCGCGCACCAGCCGGTGATTGCGCGTGTAAGGCACGCCCGCTGCGTCCAGTGCCGCCGTCACCGCGGCAAAGTGCGCCTGCGACGCCTCGTCCAGCGAATCGGCAATCACCGGCAGCGTGTCGATAATCGGCTGGTCCGCGGGAACCTTGCAGTCCAGCACCCGCAGCGGATTGGTGACCGCGCGCCGCTGGCAATCCACGCACATCTGCCCAACCACTGGAACGAGAGCCGCGCGAAGGGTGTCGTTATAGCGCGCGCGGTCGGCAGACGAGCCAACGGAGTTCAGTTCCAGGGTCCAGCCCGTGATGCCCAGTTCGTCCAGCAGTGTAGCCAGCATCTCCAGCACTTCGGCGTCGCGCAGCGGACTCTCGCTGCCCGCCGACGGCGGACCAATCACCTCCGCGCCAATCTGCGAGAACTGCCGGTAGCGGCCCTTCTGTGGCCGCTCGCGCCGGAACTGCGGGCCAATGTAGTAGAGCTTCTGCAACTGCCCGCTCTCGCCCAACTGGTGCTCGATGTAGGCGCGCACCACGCCGGCGGTATTTTCCGGCCTCAGCGTCAGCGTCTGCGTCTTCTCTGACTGCGCCCGCGCGCGGTCCTCCCAGGTGTACATCTCTTTCGAGACGATGTCGGTCTCCTCGCCCACGCCGCGCGCAAACAGCGCCGTGTCCTCGAAGACGGGAGTGCGAATCTCGCCGAAGTTGTAGCGGGCAAAGACCGCGCGGGCGGTAGCCTCGATCCGGTTCCAAAGCGCCGTTTCCGACGGCAAAAGGTCGCGCGTCCCGCGAACAGCTTTCAATGTGGTCATAACCTCTTTAGTCTAAATGGCCGTTGGGATCATCAGGGTGAAAGCACCGTCCGTCCGTTACCGAAAGGTCACTTCGTCGACTCGCCATTCTCCGGATTCAACGATGAACACTACTTCTTTCAGCGGTGAGGATGCCGGGAATTTGGTTACCGCTCCCGGAGTGTGATTGGTCCAGACGCGCATCTCATCGCTGGTTCCCTTCATCTCCGGGCCAAGAGCCAAGATACCCCACCCCAGGTGGTTGCAGATCATTACCCTCCCGCCGCGCACAATGAAACATGAAGTTGCGCTTCGCCCGGTCTGCGCCAATCTGTCAGGGATGTAACCGGTCCGTACCCCCCCCTCCCCCCCTATCATTCGCGTTTTGTTCGCTATGAAAGCGGGGAGAAGAATATAATATACTTAGAATCAATTAGTTACCGAATAGGAACTACCACGGAGAGACACACAGGGAACTTGGAAATTCCTGTTCTGAAACACCGCAAACCCTACGCACGGGCGGGAAATGGGGATTTTGGAAACCCGGTGATGGTATTGCCGGAAGAAGCCAGAAGTTCGCCGATGGTCATTTGGCGCTCTTTCAATGCCAAAGCTAAAATCTCTCCGGCCACCCTGGCATCTTCCAGCGCGTCGTGGGCTTTATAGACGATCCGGAAGGTTTGGGCCAGCGTGGGCAGCTTGTGGTTGGGCAAGTGCGGCCATGCGAAACGGGCCAGCCAACAGGTATCGATCCACTTGGCGTAAGGCACATTCGGAACGCCGGCATGGATGCACGCGCCGGAGAGGGCCGCGCGATCGAAATCCGTGTGGCTTGCCACCGCCGCTCCTGACAGCAAGGACCGGACCTTAGGGCATATGTCGCGCCACGATGGAGCATGAGCAACCGTCCCCGGCCCAATGCCGTGCAGGGCAACGTTGAACGCAAGGAATTCGTCGTGCGGGTTGACAAGGCTTTCCCAGCCGTCCACCATCTTCCCGCCCGCAAAAAACGCGATTCCGATCTGGCAAATGCTATGCCGCGCCTGATTGGCGGTTTCCACGTCCACTACGAAGTAGTCCACGGCTTTTTGCCCGGTCATTTTGTGGGTTCCAGTCCGCCGTTCAGATAGATCTCCACGTAGTCCAGGTAGTTCTGGGCATATTCGAGGATGAGGGCGTGGTCCTTGTCGTCCAATTCGCGCCGGAGCTTGGCGGGAACGCCGGCCCAGAGCGTTCTGGGTGGGACGATGGTGTGCTCCGGCATCACGGCGCCGGCGGCGATGATGGAGCCTTCGCCGATGCGGCAGTCGTTGAGAAGGGTGACGCCCATGCCGATCAGTACCGCGTCCTCCACCACGCAGCCGTGGACCGTGGCGTTGTGGCCAATGGTCACCCAGTCGCCCACAATCACGGGATAGAGGGACCGCTGCCCGTGGAGCACGGCGCAGTCCTGCACGTTCGAATTGGTGCCCACGCAGATGGAGTTCACATCGCCGCGCAGCACGGCGTTCATCCAAACCGAGGAGCGCTCGCCGAGCGTTACGTCGCCGATCACCTGCGCGGAGATGTCAACGTAGCAACTGGCGGGAATCTGGGGCAGCCGCCCCTGGTAGCTGCGAATCATCCTGGTCCAACCTCCCACGGGGCTTGGTGGACCCCATTCAAAGTGTAAAAGAGAAGCCGTCCGGTGCGTCGAAACGGGGAATTTGCGGGTCATTCACCCGAAACGGCCCGCGAGCCGGTGCAAAGACTCAAGAGGCCGGATGGCGAACGATTACCAAAATCTGCGCATTTGCAGTATCCTGAAGAGGCCCCGTTGGCAGGTTTGGAGGTGGGATTTTTTGGCAGAGGTTCGCATACAAGAAGGCGAGCCGCTCGAAAATGCGCTGCGCCGGTTCAAGCGGAAGGTACAGCAGGAGGACATCATCAAGGAAGTCAAGCGTCACTCCTACTACCTGAAGCCCGGTGAGAAGAAACGCGTAAAGGCGGCTTTAGCGCGCAAGCGGAATCGTAAAAAGGCTCGCAAAGAGCAGGACTAGTTTCAAAACAATCGCGACATGTGCCGCCCACGGCGGCTTCCCAGGAATGTGAGTGGAAGCCGCCGGGCACCCTGAACAGGATCGGGGGCGGCCTGTCGCGATTCTTTCTTTCGGCTCGATCGCTCCCCACGCGCGTCGAGTCATTGAGCCGTCCAGTATTCCCGGCCCGCCGCTTTCATAGGCAGCATCCGAAGCCGCCACCGGCTCCAGACCTATGCCAGGCCCGAGCAGAAGATCAGGTCCCCTTTGAATCCGGATGGGAATCCGGCTGCGCGGACCAGCGTAGCCAGTTGCGCCCAGTGGCGCTGGCTGTGGAAGAGCGCGTGAGCGGTCACCTTCCGCCGGGAAGAGTGTCTCGACTCCGGTGGCAGCCAGGGAAAATCCAGTGCCATCGCCTCATTCCAGTTTTGCGCCGGGTCGTCCAGCAGCGAGCGGAAAATCTTGACGGCCGTCAGGTGCAGGTCAAACAGCGCGTCCAGAGGGCCGGCGGGCATGTCTTTCCTGTCCGTCACAGGCAGGCCCGCGATGCGCTGGCCCCACACCAGTTCCACTCCCCAGATATGGCGGACGAACTCCTGTACGTTTGCGGTTCCGCTAATGCCGCAGGGTAACTCCAGCAGGGCAGGGTTGGCGTCAAGATGGTCTTTCCAGAAGTTGGAGGACTGCTGGTTCCACGCCAGAAGTTCCTCAAGGGTGATGGCAGGTGTCATGGTTTCCTCCTCAGGGCGCGGTGGCCGATGTCATGGCGATAGTAGATTCCTTTGAAGTGAATCTCCGCCATAGCTTCATAAGCGCGGGCAAGAGCCTCTTCGAGCGAAGGCGCGACGGCGGTCACGCCCAGAACGCGGCCGCCGCCCGTCACCAATTGTGTCCCAACCTGGGCTGAGCCGGAGTGAAAGATCTGCACGCCTGGAATATGGGCTGCGGCGTCGAGGCCGGTAATGGGGAAGCCCGTTTCATAACTGCCGGGATAGCCGGAGGAACTGGCCACCACGCAGGCTGACGCGCCCGGAGTCCAGCGCAGCTCGGTCTCAGACAGCCGGCCGTCGATGCAGGCCTCCAGCGCCTCCACCAGGTCGCTCTCCAGCCGCAGCAGGATGGCCTGGGTCTCGGGATCGCCGAACCGGGCGTTAAACTCCAGCACCTGGGGCCCGCGCGCGGTCATCATCAACCCTACATAAAGCACGCCGATGAAGGGAGTATCCTCTTCGGCCATGCCGCGCACGGTTGGCTCCGCAATGTGGCGCAGAATCCAATCCTTCATGCCGGCATCGAGCATCGCATCGGTGGAATAGACGCCCATGCCTCCGGTGTTGGGACCGGTGTCGCCCTCGCCGATGCGCTTGTGGTCCTGGGCCGGGGCCAGAGGCGTTACGTGTTTGCCGTCGGTCAGGCACAGGAAACTGATCTCGTCGCCTTCGAGGAACTCCTCAATCACCACCTGCTGCTCGGTCTCGCCCAGCAGCTTTCCGCTGAGCAGGCCCTGGGCGGCCTCAATGGCGGTGCGGCGCGACGAACAGATCACCACACCCTTGCCGGCATGCAACCCGTCGCCCTTCACCACGATGGGCGGATGGAAGATGTCGATGGCTTTCTCCAGCTCGGCCGCGGTGCTGCAAAGGGCATAGTTCGCCGTGGGAATGTTGTGTCTCTGCAAGAATCGCTTGGCGAAACCCTTGCTGCTCTCCAGCATGGCCGCGGCACGGCTGGGACCGAAGACGCGCAGGCCGCGCTCCTGCAACGCATCCACAATGCCCAGCGAGAGCGCCAGTTCCGGCCCCACGATGGTCAGGCCCGGCTGCTCGGCCTCGGCCACGCGCAGCATGGCATCAAGGTTCTTCAGGTCCACCGGAATGCAGCGCGCAATCTGGGCGATGCCGCCGTTGCCCGGAGCGCACACAACCTCCGTCACCCGCTCACTCCGCTTTACCGCCCAGGCCAGCGCGTGTTCACGGCCTCCCGAACCCAGGATCAACACTTTCATTCGCACGTCCCCAATCGCCCCGACATTCGCGAAGCTCCAACAGGCTATCCTCGGCAACCGGGGGTTGGGAAGTCAAACCGGGAACAAAAATGGGCATAACTGCTGGTCCCCTATACTGATGCGTGGTGTCTGGTATGCCGGACATAGATCAGCGGGAGGGCTGAGCCATGGTGCAAACTCGCATCAAACCCCACTTTCAGCGGATGGCTGAGAAAGTGCGCCGGGAGGAGCAACAGCGAGTTTTCCGCCGTAACCAGGTCTTTGGCCTGCTGCTGGTGGCCGCGGCAACCTTTGCGTGGTGGCTCGTGCACACCAATCCGAACTGGATCTTTCCGCCCGGATGGTGGCGTCCGTGAGCGCAGTTCCCTCACAACTTGATCCGCTGGCTGTACTGCTGCTGGGCCCAACGGGCAGCGGCAAAACAGCGCTTTCGCTCGCGCTGGGCGAGCACTTCGGCGGCGAAATCGTCAGTTGCGACTCGGTCGCGGTCTATCGCGGCATGGAACTGGGCACGGCCAAGCCAACTTGCGAGGAGCGGGCGCGGCTGCCCCACCACCTCATCGACGTGGCCAACCCCGACCAGCCCTTTACCGCGGGCGAGTACAGCAGACAGGCCCGGGCGGCGCTGCGAGACATCTCCGCGCGCGGCATGCTCCCCATCGTGACGGGGGGAACGGGGCTTTATCTGCGGGCTTTGACGGAAGGGCTCTTCGCCGGTCCTGCCAGGCAACTCGAACTGCGTGCGCGCCTGCAGCGCAGTGTTGATCGCAGCCTTGCGCGAAGCCGCCCGGCGCACGCTGAAGGCTGGTTGCACCGGCTGCTTGGCCGGCTTGACCCGGCTTCCGCCGCGCGTATTCACGCGAACGACACGCCCAAGCTGATTCGGGCCATTGAAGTCTGCCTTGCCGCGCGCAAGCCCATGTCTCAAGTGCTGGCCCGCGACCCGCTCACCGGCTTCCGGCTGCTGCGCATCGGGCTCAACCCTCCACGGCAGCAGCTTTACGATCGCCTGAACCGCCGTGCTGCCGCCATGTTTTCCTCCGGCCTGATCGAGGAGACGCGTGGACTGCTTCAACGCTATGGACGGGTGAAAGCGCTGGACTCATTGGGCTACCGTCAGGCGCTTGCTGCGCTCGAGGGGTCCTTAAGCGTCAAGGCTGCAATCGAGGCGGCCCAGCAAGGCCATCGCAACTATGCCAAGCGGCAGTTGACCTGGTTCCGGCGCGAGCCGGAGGTGCATTGGATCGAGAGCTTTGGCGACGAGCAGGAAACTTTGCACACGGCGGCTGAATTGTTGCTTGCGGCCGGTCAAGAGCCAGTTCGGGAACCATGAGCGTTCGAGAGACGGGCTTTACAGGCTCCCGAGGGACTTATTACTATGCGGGAGCTGTTTTCTGGTGCCATTTTCTCGTCCGAGGAACATTCTTGATATGAATAATCGTGTATTGCGCGCTTGCCGGGTTCTGGTGCTTATCTCCGCCGTGGCGCTGCATGGCCCAAACGTAGCTTCGGCTCAGGTAGCCGCAGACAATCCTCAGAATGCGGTTCTCAAAGTGTGGCCTTCGCAGCCGCCGGCGGGCATTCCATTTGCTGCGTCGAGTGAGCTGACGGGAATCGCGTTTACTGGGAGGCGCGCGCAATACGGCCATGCCGATACCTGGTATCCATCCTGGGCGGCAAATGGGAACCTCTATTCGCCATGGACGGATGGAGAAGTGAACGGCGTAAAAGCAGGCTCTGGCGGGGCGACAGCGAATACCGGATACGCCACAATTCTCGGTAATGACCCGATGCATCTTGAGATTCTGGATGCATCCACTTACGCGTCCAGTCCGGCCCCGTATGAAGGGCGCTATCCCTCCGGGAACCTGGTCTACCGCGGTGTGTGGTATTACGGGACTTACTGTCTGCACGAAACCCCGGGCAAACATCTGAATTGGGACGTACTCGGTCCATTCGTTGGTTTCCGGTACTCAACCGATTACGGAAAGACATGGCGCCAAACCAGTCATACGCCCGCTCATCCGCTGTTTCCCGAACCGGATCACTTCGGCGGCAAGGTAAAGATGGGCGCTCCGCACGTTGTCGATTTCGGTCAGGATATGCAGTACTCGCCGGACGGCAAAGCGTATCTGGTGGCGCACGGCTCTTCCGAGCCCGATCCTAATCCCCGCGATGCCGACCTGAGTTGGATTACCGGCGACGAAATTTATCTCGCTCGCGTCAAACCCAGTCCGCGCAACATTGACGACACGTCGAAGTATGAGTTTTTCGCCGGCCATGACCGCAGTGGCAAGGCGATCTGGACTCATGACTTTTCCCTGATAAAGCCCCTTCTCAAGTGGGACAATAACATGGGTTCCGTCACCATGACTTATGACGCTCCGCTGAAGAAATATCTCATGGTGGTCACCGACGGGGGAAATACGATTTCGAAGTTTAGTACCTATATTCTCGAATCCAGCAATATTACCGGTCCATGGAAGCTCGTAACTTATATGAAAGACTTTGGCGAACAGGGATATTTTGTCAATATCCCGTCGAAATTCATAAGCAAAGACGGCAGAGTAGCATGGCTATCCTATTCCGCAAATTTTACCAATGGCTATTTGGGCACAAAATTTAAATCGAATCCCGAAGGCAGCGGATACTGGTGGACCCTTCAGGAAATTCACCTGCTTGGCCCGGACAGTTCGCGGTGACCGGCCTACGCAAGCGGACCGGATCAACCAAGCCATAGCAACTACACGCTGCCGGCGGTCAGCGCGGTGGCCGTTTAAACTAGGCGATAGTGAGGCGGTGCTTTCACAGACGGAGCGCCCCGGAACGGAGTCCTCTTGGCAGAGACGATTTACGACGTGGCGATTATTGGCAGCGGACCGGCCGGCTACACGGCGGCCATTCGCGGAGCGCAGCTTGGACTGAAGGTGGCGCTGATTGAGAAGACTGACAAACTGGGTGGCACCTGCCTGCACGTGGGCTGCATCCCCACCAAGGCTCTGTTGTTCAACGCCGAAATCTGGGACCACCTGAAGCACGCGGCCGAATACGGCATAAGCGGCATCGGAACGCCCGCGCTCGACTGGGACGCGGTGCAGAAGCGGAAGGATGCCATCATCACGAAGCACACCAAGGGCCTGGAATTCCTGATGCGCAAGCACAAGGTCACCGTCATCCCTGGCTACGGGCGGCTGACCGGCCCTGCGCAGGACGGTGTGCACACCGTTGAGGTTTCTGTCGGCGCCGACGGGGAATCCAGCAAGGTGAAGGCGAAAAACGTCATTCTGGCCACCGGGTCTGACGCCAAGACCATCTTCGGCCTTGTGCCGGACGACCGCATCCTCACCAACATTGAGATCCTCTCCATCAGTCAGCCGCCCAAGTCGCTCGTCGTGATCGGCGCGGGCGCGGTGGGCATGGAGTTCAGCTCTATCTTTCGCAGTTTCGGCACGGAGGTCACCATCGTCGAGTTCCTGCCGCGCGTAGTTCCCGTCGAAGACGAGGAAATTTCGAAAGAACTGACCCGGCTCTTCAAAAAGCGCGGCATTGACGTGAACACCAGCGCCAAAGTCGAAACAATCGAAAAGACCGAGACCGGCGTAAAGGTTGTCTGGACAGGCGCAAACGGCAAGACCCAGGAGAAAGAAGCCGAAAAGGTGCTGGTAGCCGTGGGCCGCTCGCCGCGGACGGATAACGTTGGCGTGGAAAAGACCCGCATCGAGCTCGACCGCGGCTTCATCAAGGTGGATGAGGCCCAGGAAACCTCTGAACCGGGCGTCTTCGCCATCGGCGACATTGTGGCCGGACTGCCGCAACTGGCTCATGTTGGCGCCATGAGCGGCATTGTTGCCGTCACCAAAATTGCAGGCCGCGCATTCCGTCCGGTGCGCCGCGACCGCATCCCGGGCTGCACCTATACCGAGCCGCAGATCGGGTCGGTCGGCTTGACTGAAGCCCAGGCGAAGGAAAAGGGATACGAGGTGAAGGTAGGCAAGTTCCCCTTCGCGGGCAACTCAAAAGCCACCATTATCGGCAGTCACGACGGCTTTGTGAAGATCGTCGCCGATGCGAAATATGGCGAGATTCTGGGTGTTCACATCCTCGGCCCGCAGGCCACGGAGCTGATCGCTGAAGCAGTCGCGGTGCTGGAATTGGAAGGCACGGTGGAAGAGATGATGTTTACCATCCACGCCCATCCCACGCTGGCCGAGTCGCTGCTGGATGCCTACGCGGCCGTCGACGGCATGGCGATCAACGCGTAAAGCAAATGCTCATAGGCCAGCCTCGCTGTGGGGGCTGGCCTATGGTTGCCGTCTTTCACTCTAACTTGGCTTCTCGTTACAGTTCCGTGGACTGGGAACCAATCAGTGCCTTGGCTTTGGCGATGAACTCAGCCAGTGGCATCGAGCCCTGGTCGCCTTTGCCGCGGGTGCGCACACTGACGGTTCCGGCGGCTTCTTCCTTGTCGCCGAAGACCAGAATGTATGGCGTCTTCTGGTTGGCGAAGTCGCGGATTTTGCCGTTCATCTTCTCGTTCCGGTCGTCGATCTCAACGCGCAGGCCCGCGGCCTTGAGTTCGGCCTCGACCTTCTTGGCATAGGCATGATGCCGCTCGCTGATGGGCACCAGGCCCGCCTGCACCGGTGCCAGCCACAGCGGGAAGGCCCCGGCGTAGTGCTCGATCAGCACTCCGAAGAAGCGTTCCACTGAGCCGAACAGGGCGCGGTGAACCATGACCGGCTGATGGCGCTCGCCGTCCTCGCCCACGTATTCAAGCTCGAAGCGCGCAGGCAGGTTGAAGTCGAATTGCACCGTGGAAAGCTGCCATAGCCGACCCAGTACATCCACCAGCTTGATGTCGATCTTGGGCCCGTAGAAGGCAGCTTCGCCGGGGATCGTCTTGTATTCGATTCCCTTCCGTTCGAGAGCCGTCCGCAAGGACCGCTCGGCAAGCGCCCAGTTCTCGTCGGAGCCGGCGTAGTGGGCCCGATCGTTGGGGTCCCAGGTCGAAAGCTCGACCTTGAACTCGTTGAAGCCGAAGGTTTTAAGCACCGCCTCGGCAAAGTCGATGCAGGCCACCACCTCGTCCTCGATCTGGCCCGGAGTGCAGAAGATGTGCGCGTCGTCCTGCGTAAAGCCGCGCACGCGCAGCAGGCCGTGCATGGTCCCCGAGCGCTCATAGCGGTAGACGTTGCCCAGCTCCGCGTAGCGCGCCGGCAGGTCGCGGTAACTCTTGGGCGAGTTCTTATAAATCAGGATATGGAACGGACAGTTCATCGGCTTCATGCGATAGTTCGCATCGTCCAGTTCCATGGGCGTGAACATGTTTTGTGCGTAGAAGCCCTCGTGGCCCGAGGTCTGCCACAAATTCACGCGGGCCACATGTGGCGTGTAGACCAGCAAATAGCCGCGACGCAGGCATTCCTCGCGCATCCAGTCTTCCATGACTTTGCGAATCATGGCGCCCCTGGGATGCCAGAAGATCAGCCCCGCTCCAGCCAGTTCCTGGATGCTGAAGAGATCCAGTTGTTTGCCCAGCAGGCGATGGTCGCGCTTGGCCGCCTCTTCCAGGCGCGCAAAGTGCTCATCCAGAGCTTTTTGTGAAAAGAATGCCGTCCCGTAAATACGCTGCAACTGGGGATTCTTCTCGTCGCCCAGCCAGTACGCGCCAGCCAGCGAGAGAACCTTGAATGCCTTGACGCGACCGGTGGAGGGCACATGGGGGCCGCGGCAAAAGTCCACAAACTTGCCGTTGCGATAGAAGCTGACCTCGGCGCCCGGCTCGGTGAATTTGGTCACGAAGTGGGTCTTCATGAAGTCGCCGTCGCGGTCGAACTCGGCCAGCGCCTGTTCGCGCGGCTCGTGCTCGCGGACAAACTTTTCATCGCGTGCCACCACTTCGCGCATCTTGGCCTCGATGGCCGCCAGGTCCTCGGGCGTGAAGGGGGTTTCGCGATAAAAGTCATAGAAGAAGCCCGCGTCGGTGGCCGGTCCATGGCCGAGTTTGGTTTCAGGAAAGAGCTCAAGGACCGCAGTAGCCAGCACGTGCGCGGCAGAGTGGCGCACCACCATCAGCGCCTCGGGATCCTTTTCGGTAATCAGCTCCAGGCGCGTATCCGCGGTCAACGGCGCTGTCAGGTCAACCAGTCGCGCCGCATTCCCGTCCTGAGTGGCATACATGGCCGCCTCTGAAGGCTGCTCAGCCGCGCCGCCGCCAGCGTCCTGCTTTTTGGTTCCGCTCAGTGGGGTCAGACGCGCCACCACGGCGGCTGCGGCAAGGCGCGGCGAGATGGAATTGGCGATTTCGAGAGGCGTTGTCCCGGCAGGCACATTGCGAATGGCGCCATCGGGCAAGTGTACGGCTATCGTCTGCGTGCTCATTGTGATTGGGGTCCCGTTGTTTTTTTGCCGGAAAGAAAAAACGTGCGGCAACACAACAGAATAGTCGCCGCAGGCCGGTCGCGTCGAGGAAGGCGGCGTCTGCGGGAGTCAAGAAGGGAGTGGGGAAGGGAATTGAGCGAGTCTTGGTTCGAGACGGGGAATGGTTGTTCCTGGGCAGGAGAATGGCGGGAACACACTGAATTTCATCGAACAATCGCTCGAAGCACAGAGAGGCTCTCTTCGAGATTCACATGGCGCTTTGCAAACGCCATGTCGTCGGGCTGGGTTCGACACAGCTACCCGAGCCAATCTGTCCACAAAACACACAAGGGCCAGGGATTTCTCCCAGCCCTCGCGTGTGTTTGCTAGATTCTGCCGGAATCCGGCCTGGAGGTTAGAGCGGCTGCACGTCGGCAGCCTGCCATCCCTTGGGCCCCTTCACCACGTTG
>CAZNAW010000051.1:0-21986 GCA_964571165.1 uncultured Occallatibacter sp.
CGCACATCATCACGCCAGAGGCATTCCGCGCCCTTTACACGCATCATCTGCGCGACCTGCTGGAGCAAAAGAGGGTTCCGAACGTCGCGCTGTTCGAGGCGTTCTACAACTACTGCTTCGTACCGAAGCACACCATAGGTACGCAACTTCTGACCGTTCGTAGGGACAAGAGGGAGCGTGAGGCGTTCGCGGCAACACAGGAGGGCGACGAACTTGACGAGGATGAGATCGAAGGAGGATGCCGCGTCAGTCTTGGCGGTGATGTGGAGTTCGAGTAGAACGTAGACATCTAATGCGCGCTGATGCTCGTCTCACGGTTGCTCTACGTTGGGAACGTCTGTCTTTCGGTGCGCGACAACCTGCAATTCATCACTCGGTAAGTGATGAATTGGGAACCCAGGGCAACCGAGTTGTTGCAGATTCTCAGTGCCCGCCCGCGTGCAGATCAACTTTGCCGCGGAACTTGGTATACACGAAGACAATGTAACCGATCGCTAGCACCATGCCGAAGCCCCACCAGACCAGACCGACGGCGAGCGTGTGCGGACCGGAGATGGCGCGGCTGAGGGTGATGTCGTTGGCTGTGCCGGTGGTAGCGGGAAGCAGCGTTGGATAGAGTCCCCAGCAGGCTCCGGCCAGCATGAAGAAGAGATAGAGGCACGAAGACAGAAATGCCTTGACCGGCTGAGCCTTGCGATTGAAGAGCCAGATGCCGCAGAGTGACGCGACAACCCCAAAGGGAACGATGAAGGTGGCCGGGTAGTTGAAGTAGTTGTAGAGGCTGGCAGGGCGAACGGCAATGGTTGCGTAGAGGCTGATCAGGGTGAGCGCCACAAGCGCAATCCAGAGCGGAGTAACGATGCGGCGGGCGCGCTGTTCCAGTTCTCCGGAGGTCTTGATGGTGAGCCAAAGGGCGCCGTGCAACGTGAGCGCAACCAGCGCGACAAGACCGCCGATCACCGTGTACCAATCAAGAATGCCGGGATGAGGGCCGGGTTGCCAGTTGGTCCACAGCGGCAGAAAGAAGTAACCGTCGGCTTGCAGCGGAACACCGCGCAGCACGTTGGCGAGGGCTGCGCCGAAGAAGATAGTGAGCAGCATGCTGGACAGACCGAAGAGGCCGTCGAGCAGGGCGCGCCAGACGCCCACTTCGACATGGTTGCGCAACTCAACACTTATGCCACGCAGGATGAGCAGCCAAAGCACGATCATCAACGGAAGATAAAAGCCGCTGAAGGCCGATGCATAGAGCAGCGGAAAGGCGAAGTAGAGTGTGCCGCCACCGGCTAGCAGCCAGACCTCATTGCCATCCCAAACCGGGCCAATGCTCGCAAGTGTGGTGCGGCGCTCCGTTTCATTGCGGACCAGAAACAAGTGAAGCACGCCTACGCCCAGATCGAAGCCGTCCAGTACCACATAGCCCACGATCATCACGGCAACCAGCCAGAACCAGATAAAACCCATCATGAAAATGCTCCTTTTCTTCAAGCCTTCAAGGGTGACCGATGATCGTTACTTGGTGGGAACCGCATCGCTAAGAACGGCCTCTGGACCACTGCTGATTTCGCGATAAATCAGAACGGTAAAGAGGATGCCTAGCAGCAGATAAAGACCCATGAAGCCAAGCAATGTGAAGAGTCCATTGCTGGCTGAGACGGTGTTCGAGTAGCCCTCGCTGGTGCGCATCAAGCCATAGATGAGCCAGGGCTGGCGGCCAAGTTCAGCGGTCATCCAGCCAGCGGTATTGGCGATGTAGGGCAGCGGAAAGCTGAGCAGCAGCGCCCACAAGGCCCAGCGCGCCGTGTAAAGTCGCTTGCGCCAAAGCAGAATCGCGGAGACGATCATCAGCAGCGCAAACCAGGTTCCGAGGCCGGCCATGATGTGGTAGGCGTAGTAGAGCAGCGGCAGCGCAGTGGGCCACTGGTCGTGGGGAATTTGATCGAGCCCTTTCACCTCTGCCTTGGTCGTTCCGTAGATGAGGAAGCTCAGCATATCGTTCACTACGATTGGATTGTCGATCTGGCCGGTCTCTTCATTGGGTTGTCCCATCAGCACGAGTCCCGCGCCGGCCTCGCTGTGGAAGAGGCCCTCCATTGCGGCGATGGCAGCTGGTTGATTGCGCGCTACGTACTTGCCGTGCAAGTCGCCGGTGGGAAAAATGATGAGGATCGAGGAGACGAGGCCCGCGATGACACCGACTTTCAAGAAGATGCGGCCGTAGTTTTCTATCCGTCCCTCAAGCAGATAGAAAGCCCCAGTGGCGGCCATTACGAAGGAACCCGTCACGACAGCGCCGGTCATATTGTGCGCGTATTGCAGCAAGCCCCAGGGGTTCATCAGCAGTTGCCAGAAGCTCAGCACCTCGAATTGGCCGTTGGGCAATCGATCATAAGCAACGGGGTGCTGCATCCAGGCGTCGGTGACGATGATGAAGAATCCAGAGACCCACGAGCCTACGAAGACCATCACGGCCGAGAACCAATGCATGCGCTTGGAAATGCGTTTTTCGCCGTAAAGGAACAGGCCCAGAAAGGCCGACTCCAGAAAGAAGCTGAAGACGCCTTCCATGGCCAGCGGCTGGCCGATCACTCCGCCGGAGAGGCGCGAGAAGCGCGCCCAGTTGGTGCCGAACTCGAATTCCATGGGAATGCCGGTAACCACGCCGAAGACGAAGTTGATGGCGAAGATACGCCCCCAGAAGCGTGCCGCGCGATCCCACTGCTCACTGCCGGTTTTCAGAGCGACGGACTTGAGCACCACGATCAACAATGCCAGCCCCATGGTGAGTTGGGGAAAGAGATAGTGGAATGTAATCGTAAAGGCGAAGTGCAGACGGTGGATCAATTCAGCGGTCATTGAGACGCTCCAGTGCAAGGACGGGCGCGGGGAATGCGGAATCATTCCTCTCCGCGAGAGTTCACCTGTCACAAGAGTAAACGAAAGTGATCGGTAGCGAAGCTTGCGCGGCAAGAAATATCGTGTCACGATGTATATGTGGGAATTCCAACTGCCCCTTATGGACCTGACCTATTGCTGAGACCTCTGGCTGAATTTCGCTTTGAACTGCGCTGTTTCTTGCACTTCAGCGAAACCGCGGCGCTGGAAGCGGGGCTACAGCCTCAGCAGCACCAGCTTTTATTGCAGGTGGCCGGCGCCCCCGAGAATACGGCCGTCACGATTGCGTATGCGGCCGAGCGACTTGGGCTGAAGCACAACAGTGCGGTCGAACTTGTTAACCGGTCCGAGCGCGAAGGACTGCTGGCGCGCACCGTGGACGCTGCCGACAAGCGCCGGGCAATCTTGCGGCTTACGCGCAAAGGTAAACTGCTTCTTGGCAGGCTCGCAGGCGATCATGCTCGTGAGTTGAATGAGTTGGCGCCGCGACTGGCAAAGACGTTGAAGAACATTAGCAGGTATTCGCACAAGTCGGCACAGTCGGAGCCACAATGAGGTCACGGCCATCCGCATTGCGCGACTTCACCGTTGATCGCCGGGTATGGCTGTTGACAGGCGTGGCGCTGTTTATCGGCGCAGGTGCGGCGGCTTTGGCTGTGTTCTTGCTGCGAGCCATTGCGTTTGCAACAAACGCCTTCTACTACCACCGGCTGAGTTTGGCGATGGTAGGACCTGCCGGGTCGCCCCTGTCGCCATGGATCATGCCGCTTGTTCCGGTTGTTGGCGGGCTGCTTGTTGGGTTCCTCGCGCACTATGGATCGGACAAGATCCGCGGGCACGGAATTCCGGAGGCAATTGAGGCGATTCTGCTGCGAGGTGCACGGGTTGACCCCAAGGTTGCCGTACTCAAGCCGCTCTCGGCAGCTATTGCAATTGGCGCGGGTGGTCCGTTTGGCGCCGAGGGCCCGATCATCATGACAGGAGGGGCCTTTGGCTCACTGGTCGCGCAGTGGCTCAAGCTGACGGATGCCGAACGGACGACACTGTTGGTGGCAGGCGCAGCTGCCGGTATGTCGGCAACCTTTGCGGCACCGATGGCTGCGATTCTACTGGCAGTCGAGTTGCTGCTCTTCGAGTGGCGACCGCGTTCGCTGGTTCCGGTTGCAGCGGCCAGTGTGATGGCAGGTGTGTTGCGCATCAGTTGGCTCCGCGCTGGACCGCTCTTTCCTGTTGAACTTCACTCAGACCTTCACTTGACGAGGTCAATGCTTGTGGCGGCTCCGCTAGGAATGCTCGTCGGCATTGCTTCGGCAGGGCTGAGTCGCTTGATGTATGGCTTCGAGGATGGATTCGAACACCTTTGCGGCCGTTTGAGGTTGCACTGGATGTGGTGGCCGGCGATTGGCGGCATCGGAATTGGATTGGGCGGTTTCTTCTTTCCACGTGGGTTAGGCGTTGGCTACGACAACATCGCGGAACTGCTTCGCGGCAATGCTCCGGTGTCGCTTCTTTTAGGATTGCTGATTGCCAAATCGCTGATGTGGGCGTTTTCACTGAGTTCTGGAACGTCGGGCGGCGTTTTGGCTCCTTTGTTGATGATTGGCGCGGCAATCGGAGAAACGGCCGCTCAGTTGGCACATATGCCCGGTGAGACACAGGCGCTGTGGGCGTTGATGGGAATGGGAGCGATGCTCTCAGGCGCGTTGGGCGTGCCGCTGACTGCGATTCTTTTCTCGATTGAACTTACCCATGCTCTGCCTGCGCTGCTTCCGCTTGCGCTTGCGTGTACAGCATCCTACATGGTGACATCCTTGGTGATGCCGCGGTCAATTCTGACAGAGAAGCTCAGTCGTCGCGGGTATCACCTGTCGCGCGAGTATGGGGTAGATCCGCTAGAGATGGTAAGTGTGGCGGAGGTGATGACGGAATTTTCCGCTTCAGCCGGAGCCGGGGAGAAGTGTGACCCACTTGAGGCATTGCCCGAGGTCCTTGCTTACACGGATGAAACCTGCCGGGCCGTGGCGGAGGAGATGGCGACTACCGGGGTGATGAGTATGCCGGTGGTGGATCGCGAGAGCGGGCGAGTATGCGGGAGCATCAGCGCGCAGGATTTGCTGGGCGGACGACGGCGAGCAATTGCGCGGGAGTCGGAGCGAAGCATATCCTTTCAAATCTAGTGACAGCGGGATTCGATCATGCAAAGCCGATACAGAATCAGACACCATTCTCTGTGCCGAGATTTTGGATCAGGAACTGCTTCAACGCAACGGTATTGTTGTGTTCAGAGTCATGGCTGCTGTAGATCAGCATTTATCGGACCAGTTCTAGTAGCTTTCGCAGAGGTTCCTCAGGGTATACAAGCTGCCCTTTCCTTATCTTCAGAAACGGGGTCTGATGATGTCTCGCGACAACGGTACGGCTCATAATATCCAGCACCATCCATCCCTTGTTCGTCAATGCATCAGCAACGAGAGAACGATGGCAGCGCCACGGTACTGCCTCAGCGCACATAATCGCGGTTTCTCTCGTAGTTGCGATCTTAGTAAGCGCTTCCAGTCCTTCCGAAAATTCTTGAGTTGCCATGTAATCAGCGAAACCTCTGAACGAGGCGTTACGCCAGCCTAGATTAATTGAATCCTTTTTGGCGCGACGCAGACCACCAAGCTCTTTAATATGCTTATAGCGCATATGCTCCCGTTGGAGCGATTGCTTCAGGTTATCGGCATTAAACTGAGGATTGTGACGCGATCTTGGTATTGATCTGATGTCGACAATTCCTTTGATGCCATGCGCTCGCAATAACTCTACAAATTCATCAATCGATCTTGTGGAATGACCGACGGTAAAGATGCAGGGTTTTTTCATATTTACACCTATCGCATAAACAAGGCAGCATAGACACAAGTCAATCTCACCTTCGCGCCGACTTTTCCGGAAATTCATGCTAGCGATCACGCGTTACAGTAGATCATACGGTCTCGCAATCCACGATTGTGGCCAATGTTGTCCAGAGTTACTAAATCCTGAGATGGCATTATCAGAGCGTGGACACGCTAATCGTATGATTGCGTATGCACTGATAAGGCACTCAGTCGCGCATGAGAAATCAAGGAATATAGTCCAAGCCCGAACAGGAGCAACTTTGAAGGCGCAACCTAATGAGAGTAAAAGCATGAGCATTGCCGCCGATCAAAAGCCAACCTTTCTGACAAAGCTGAAAAGCCGCGATCTCGTGGCCGAAGGCACCATGGCCTTCCATTTTGAGAAGCCCGCCAGTTTCGAAAATGGAGAGCAAGAGGACCGTGGCAACAACATCGTCCTTCTGCGGCCGACTGAATCACTCACAATTCATCGCGAGTGATTCAGTCGATGATTCTCATGCGACTCCATTCAATCCGGCCTTTATCTGAACGAGCAACATTTTGACGGGGGATTTTGCCGAAATTCCGTGGGGCAACATTGGCGGCATGTAAACAAACGATCCGGTCTGGGCCTGGACCCTGTCCACTCCCAATTGGACTTCGGCCTCTCCTTCGAGGAAATACAGCACAGCCGGAGTGGGCGCTGAATGAGCAGACAACTCTTGCCCGGCTGCAAATCCAAAGGCTGTGATATTCACATACTCGTCCTTTTGCAGGACATTGCTCAGGATTCCTTTTTCTGGGATTGCGAATTCCTTCTGCAGATTTGCAAGAAATGTGTAATCCATTGACTTCTCCTTCGTACGAGCACGTATCAGTGATTCGGTTAAGGCGGCGCGTTCGGAGGTGAACCCTCGGTAGGCGCCGCATCAATGTTCAAGGTGCGATCAGTGGCCAGCAGGCGTAGCTTCTCGTTCT
Source organism: uncultured Occallatibacter sp. (assembly GCA_964571165.1). Classification (GTDB taxonomy): domain Bacteria; phylum Acidobacteriota; class Terriglobia; order Terriglobales; family Acidobacteriaceae; genus Telmatobacter. The sequence continues at coordinate 6,735 of CAZNAW010000051.1, forward strand.
TCGTGTAAATCGAGTAATCGGGAGTCCAAACCTATGAAACTCTCGTTTTCGTAGGAATGCCCGGTCAATAACCCGAGGACAAACCAGGCGAAGAACGCCGCTCCGATTGCGAACAGGATGTCTCCGGGAACACGCATCCAGCGCAGTGTTTGCATCGACCCGGACTGCATGAACTCCGCGGAACGCGCATACCATGTGCCCCGTTCGATGGATGCCCAGGCCTGCAAGAGTCCGACCGGCAACATGCTGAGGATGACCATGAAGGTCAGTCCCAGGTTGAGGCACAAGAATGAAATCTTCAATGGCCCTTGCTTCCATTTGAGATTCGGCTTCAACGCTCGAAGACAAAAGAGCGTCAGGCCGAGGCCCAGCATTCCGTATACGCCGAACAGAGCCGTGTGACCGTGCACCGGTGTCAGATTCAGGCCTTGCACGTAGTAGAGTGAGATCGGCGGATTGATGAGGAAGCCGAATAGACCTGCTCCCACCAGGTTCCAGAATGCGACCGCAACGAAGAAGTAGATGGGCCACTGGTAGTTTGCGATCCACTCTGACTGCTTAATAGGCTGTGCAAGACGGATATTGTCCCAAGCCTCGTAGCCGATCAGCGTAAGCGGCACAACTTCAAATGCGCTGAAGATCGCTCCAAGGCCAATGACAGCAGGCGTCGCACCTGCGAAGTAAAGGTGATGAAAGGTTCCGATGATTCCGCCCGAAAGAAAGATCGTCGTCGAAAAAAGAGCAGCCTTTGTCGCCGTGCGAATCTCAATCAGCCTGAGTCGCGTGAAGAGGAATCCGATCACGACAGTTGCGAATACTTCGAAGAAGCCCTCGACCCAGAGGTGAACCACCCACCAGCGCCAGTATTCAGCGGTGACGAGATGGCTGCGCTGACCATACATCAGGCCAGCCGAATAGAAGAGCGGAATGGCGATGCTTGAGATGAGGAACAGAATCAGAAGGGACCTGTCTTCACTTTTGCGAACAAGTGCCGGCTTGAGCGCCGCGACCATCAGGACAAGCCACAGGACCAGACCTACGAATAGCAGAATCTGCCAGAATCTTCCCAGATCAACATACTCATAACCTTGGCTGCCGAACCAGAACCACATGTTGCTAAGGCGCTGTTGAATGCCAAGCCATTCGCCCGCGAGTGATCCGCCAACGACGAGAATCAGTGCGCCAAAGAGTACGTTCACACCCAGCCGCTGATACTTTGGCTCATGGCCGCTCACGGCTGGGCCAACATAGAGCCCCGTTGCCAGCCACGATGTTGCGATCCAAAAGATGGCCAGTTGCAGATGCCAGGTGCGAGTCACCGCGTAAGGGAGGTATTTATCCAGCGGGAAGCCATAGAATCCATGCCCTTCGACCCCGTAGTGGGCGGTCAACACACCCATCAGAATCTGCACACCCCAGAGAATGATGACCACGAAGAAGTACTTCATCGTTGCGCGCTGAGACGGCGTTGGTTGAAATGCAAGAAATGGATCTTTGTCGGGATAAGGGCCATGAACAAGAACCTTCTCCTGTGAGGCGTACCACCAGACCAGGCCGCCGATACCAGCCAGCAAACAGACGAAGCTGAGAACACTCCAGAGGACGGCTCCGGATGTCGGAACATTTCCAATCAAGGGCTCATGCGGCCAGTTATTTGTATAAGTCGTCTCAGACCCAGGACGGTCGGTACTGCAAGCCCACGCTGTCCACCAGAAGAACGCGGCCAGTTGATGCTGCTTGGCAACGTTTGTCAGTGCGCCCTGCGGAATGGCATACTCCGACCGGCCCATGGCAAATACGTCCGTATAGTAGACCCTGAGCTGCTCGAATGCGGCGGCGCGATCGGCGCTTAGCGTGACTCGATTGTGCGAAGCATCATAGGTATTTGTCCGCATCTCACGAATCAGACGAGCCTTGAATATGGCCTGTTGGTCCGGCCCAAGAGCGTCGAAATCTGCCGCGCCTGCCCTGACAGCCCAGGTCTTGAGCAGAATCTCGGATTCCCGGTGCAGCCAGTCCGCGCTCCAGTCGGGTGCGACGTAGGCGCCGTGCCCCCAGACGGTGCCGATCTCCTGACCGCCGATGGACTGCCACACCCCTTGTCCATCGGTGATGGAACTTCCCGTGAATAGAAGCTGCCCGTCGGTTGTGTAGACATCAGGAAGTGGCGGAGCTTCGCTGATCATCTTCCGGCCCACACCACCGAGCACAGCAAATGATCCAATGATGACGATGGCCAAAGCCACCCAATAGCGCTTGTAGGACAATGTTTTCCTCGATTCGCACTTGAAAGCACATTTCGTGTGCTGCCACTTGTCACAGTACTTAGAAAACAAACGCAGTGCAGGGACTTTAGTCACAGCAAGCCAATGGCTCAACTTTTTACACTGGGAAGCAGGCCTAGCATTGGGATAATCGTCGCCGCAGCTTCCCGATTGGGGCAGACCGGCAAGCAAGCCTGCTACAGTTGCCAATGTCCCGTATTGCGGTTGGAATGCAACGCCCTAATGCGGTCCTCACACCCACATCGTCCGGGGGTTCAACACTATGTCGTTTCGTTCTGTGTTTCTGGCTGTCGTCATTGCCTTCGCACTCATCCTTTCGGCATTTCTTGTCAACCGCGCCCGGCCCAAGGCCGAAACTGAGCAGCCTACTGCCGATTTCGTTCGGGCGTCGGGCAAGTGCGCGGAGTGCCATGCACGACTTCAGTACTCCGTGGTGCACGAATACGAGATGTCTGCCCATGCGAAAAAAGGTGTGAATTGCCTGGACTGCCACCAGCCGGGTCCGAATCAGCAAAAGGTCGATCATCACGGCTTCGTAATCAGCACCCACCTCACGGCGGGCAACTGCCGTTCCTGCCACGAGGGCATTTACCAGGAGTTCCTTCGTAGCCGCCACGCCGCACCCAGTTGGGCCGCGGTCCATGGCGAAAAGGGCCTGACCACTGAGCAAGTTGCCTTCAGCGAGCAGTTCCAGCCAGGCGGCACCAAGCGTCCGCCCAACCCCCTCACTCTCCCCGAAGGTCACCCCGCCATCACCTCCGGCTGCGAGCAGTGTCACGCCATCGGCAAGCCCAACGACGACGGCACTATCGGCAGTTGTACCGAATGCCACTCCCGGCACACCAGCTCGGTTGCCCTTGCCCGATTGCCCACTACCTGCGGTCAGTGTCATATGGGTCCCGACCACTCTCAGATGGAGATATACAACGAGTCCAAACACGGTGTAATGTTCGCCGCCCAGCGCAATCTGCTCAAGCTCGATGCCGATCCGCGCACCCTCACGACTCGCGATATGTTTGTGCCTACTTGCGCCACCTGTCATATGAGCGGCATCAACGGACTCAAGGTCACGCACAACCCATCAGACCGGCTCGGCTGGTACCTTGCCGACGCCGTCAGCACACACCGGCCAAACTATCTCCAGGCGCAGATCAACATGAAGCAAGTCTGCACCCAGTGCCACACACAGGCTGCCATTGACCGCGTTTATGCGCAGGCTGAACAGGTCGTTGGAAGCACCAACACCAAGGTTTTGGCGGCCAAAGACATCATGGACGGCCTGCACAAGGACGGCACACTCACTGGACCGCCTTTCACGCATCCCATTGACTTTACCTACTTCAACCTCTGGCACTACGACGGCCGAACCAGCAAGCACGGCGCCTTCATGGGCGGTGCGGATTTCGTACAGTGGCACGGAAACTTCGAGCTGCTTTCGAAGACTGTTGAGCTTCAGCACGACGCCGGCGAACTGCGGAGAGAACATGCGCATAAATAGATTGCTCTCTCGCCTTCAAAGGTTTGTTGCCGATCCACGCCTGCACTGGGCGCACGATCCCCAGCTTTGGGTGGAGCTGTTTGTCACCGCGAATCTGGCCATCCTTGCGGCGGACATCTACCTTGCGCATTCGGTCAATCATTTTCAGAAAGCTGCAGAGTACATTCCGCTGTACTTCTCGATTGGTGCTCCGCTGGTGCTTGGCTGTGTGATTGCTTTGCGCTGGGTTTGGAATCTGCAAGCACCGTGGCGGGATGTCGGTTATCTGATTGGCTGGCTCTCAGTGCTGGTGGGACTTGCGGGTGTTCTCTACCACCTGGAGAGCCGGTTTTTCCTCGACAAAACACTGAAGAGCCTCACATACGCGGCGCCATTTGCAGCGCCTTTAGCTTATACCGGACTCGGGTTTCTTCTGCTCATGAATCGCATGGTCACTGCGCGCAGCGTGGAATGGGCTCGATGGGTGACATTGCTTGCGCTAGGCGGCTTCTTCGGGAACTTTGTTCTCTCTCTGACGGATCATGCGTCGAACGGATTCTTCGCGCGAACCGAATGGATCCCCGTAATCTCATCGGCATTCGCCACAGGATTCCTCATCATTCCGGTCGTAGTCAACGTCACGCGCCGTTTTCTCGATCTCTGTTTGCTGGTGATGTGCGGACAAGCGTTTGTGGGCGTATTGGGGTTCTGGTTCCATATGCGCGCGAACCTTGTTGAACCGGGCCACAGCATCTTCGACAAATTGGTGAATGGCGCGCCGCCCATGGCTCCGCTACTGTTTCCGAATCTCGTGGGATTGGCGCTAATCGGGCTATGGGCTCTGCTTCCGCATCTGCCGGAAGCAGCCCCCGGCCGATCTTGGGTGGGAGCTGCTTATGCCTGGGCACATCCGGAAGAAGTAGTGTCCGCTGCTGACTGAATCGGTATAGCCATCATGCAATCGCGCTAGAACCCCAGAGAGCGCACCACCCGTTGGACAGTCTCAGCGCTCGAACGTAGACCGGCCTCCTCCTCCGGATTCATCGGCACTGGCAGTAATCCTTCCACTCCTTTGCGGCCCACAATGGACGGTATGGAGAGGCAGACGTCGCTAATGCCGCGATAGTCCGTCAGCAAGGAACTCACCGGCAGCACGCGACCCTCATTCCAGAGGATAGCTTCCAGAATCGCAGCGACGGCCAAGCCTATAGCGTAGTTGGTGACTCCCTTGCCCTGGATGATCCTCTCGGCTGAGGTGCGCACGCTTTCAAATATTTCCTTCTCTTCCCGCACACTCATCGTCTGGCGGCCCGGCATGCGCCAGCCTTGCACGGGCACGTTGCCGATGCTGGCGCTGGACCAAAGCGGAATTTCGCTTTCGCCATGTTCGCCGGCAATGTAGGCATGTACATTCTGTACGGCCACCGCGCAGCGTTGCGCGATCAGAAAGCGGAAGCGGGAACTATCAAGCACCGTCCCGCTCCCGAGCACCCGGCGGCTTTCCAGCCCACTCAACTTCAGCGCCACATAAGTAAGAACGTCCACCGGATTGGTCACCATCAACAGTGTTGCATTCGGCGCAACGCGCAGCAGATCAGGAATCAGCTCGCGGGAGATTGCAGTGTTCGACTCCGCCAGATCGATGCGTGTCTGCCCCGGCTTTTGCTTAGCGCCAGCGGTTACTACGATCACGTCGGAGTGCTCCAGCACGTTCAGGTCGTCTGAACCGTCCAACTTCGCCATGGGAACGAACATCAGTCCATGGTTCAGATCCAGCACCTCGGCCTCCACCTTGGTTCTGGCTCGGTCATAGAGACTGATGTGTTTGCCTACTCCGCGTACCATACAAGCATAAGCAATGGTTGCCCCCACACTACCAGCACCCACGATTCCAATCTTTTCTGCTCGGTTGCTCATAGATTCCTCCGAATACTTTCATAAAAACCGTTTCTCACTTTCCATAATAGGTAGGATGAGAAGGCAATGCAGGAACTTTAGTCACGGGTACAATAAGTCTTGTTCATTGTTCAGATAATTAGTAAGTTGTTGTCGGCGATCAGTGCGATGATAGCGGGTAACAAGAGTCGCTTCATGCACGGGTGTGCGCGAAAGCGGAGCGGCCCAGCAAGAAGGTGAGCGAGAGGTTGGCTGCGAAGAGCAGCACGCCGCTCAACTCCAACATTCCGGAGATAGGCAACACCTTCCATGCGAAGGGGAGCAGCCCTTCATACGCCAGAGGCTCGGACGAGACGCGCAGCAGGCACCCCGTTTGAATAAACAGCAGGCTCAAGAACATCAACCGCTTGCTGAAGATGCCATGCACGCCGCCAAAGTGAGGAAGGATGCGCGGCCCAATGGAGAAAACCATGGTGGCAGCGAAACCAACAGTGAGAGCGTGGCGAGAGGCACCCCAGATGCCCCCATGCTGATCGGCAAAGGCAGCCCAAATACTCATCAAACCCGCGATCACCAGCCACGCATAGGCAAGCCGAATGAACGTCGGAAAGGAGGGGTGAATCCCCTCCACTTTTGGCTGTCCGTGTGGCTGTTGTGTGAGATGCAGCGCGAACCCAATCGCGAATGCGCTCGAAGCGAACAGGATCGTCGCAGGTTTTGACAATCCTGCAACACCGCACAATACTCCCATCAGATCTAGAACCAGCGCCAATCGAAATAATTGTGCGTCGGGTTTTGCAATCGCGAGGAACGAAGGCAGCCAGCGCGCGGAGAAACCCCACACCACCGGAACGAGAAATCCCCAGCCTAATAACACGAGGAATTTCTGATCGAGCGCGTGCGGAAAAGACAGCTGTACCCCGTGAATCGCGAGGTTCAGACACTCAACGAAATTGAAGATGACCGCGGCAGCAAGGCCTGTTGTGCCAAGAAGCACGGAGACCATCCAAAGTTCCATCGATGTCTTTGCAGGCTTGTCGTCCATCGGCTCTGGAAGCTTGTGACGGGAAGCGGCTGCCAGGAACAAGAGGACCGCAATCAATTCAAATCCAGCAGAGATCGGGAAAAGCGAGCGCCAATGCCACTCGTAGATGTTTGCCACCCAACGCATAGCAACGCCTGAGGTCCAAAGCACGAAGCACATCAGCTGAATCCTGATTGCCGACCTATCCCGCGCAGGTTGAGAATAAAAGCCGATTCCGAGAATGAAGCTCCCGATCCAGCCGAACATCTGCGCATGGCCGTGACCTTCCATCCACGCGGCGGGCAAGAAAGCGAGTCCATGGTGCGCGCTGATTGCCATCAGGTTTGAAAAGCCCAACAGTGTGCCGGGCAGTGCCATGAAGAACAGACCGCTCAGAATCCAGGCTCGAAGCATCAGACTCTTCTGGCGCTCGCGGACAGTGATTCCCGTCATCGGGTTTGCAACGTCAACCTGAGATGCCAGATCGATTTGAGAAACCGTGGCCATTTCTACCCCCGGCTGTTGAGTTCAGCTTCCATTTCGATGGCGCGTGGAAAGAGCACGTCGTTTTCAAGATGAACATGCTGCTTGAAATCGGTTTCAAATTCTTTGAGTCCGCCAAAAAGCGCAATGTGTGTGGCGCAGGCCCATTCCGGCGGCTGAAAGCCAAGGGTAAGGCGGCGGAGTTCAGCTACGACTTGATTGGCGGACTCGTGTTCCTGCATCATCTTTGAGACAGGATGCGCAACCGAGCGGAAGCACGCATGGGCGGGCGGATAGGCGACAATCGAGTCCTGGTCCATCTGAGAGATGAATGGAAACAAAACCTGCTCTTCCTTCTGAATGTGCGCGAACATTTCGGCACGAAGCTCTTCGAGCAACTTTTCGACATCTTTCAGTTCAGGAGCGCGATCGCTTCGCTTGGCCGCAAGCTTCTGGGCCATCTCGGCCAGTCTCGGCAACTCTTGGCGCACATACTGGTGATGCACGCGAACGATATGTTGAATCAACCGGCCGATGGGTAGGCTTGCGGGATCGACAACCGGACCGCCGAGTTCCTGAGTCTCTGCATCGGCGAGCTTTTCGAGGACTTGATCGACCGAGAGTTGCAACTCGGCACACGCACCATCGAGCGACTTCTCTGCCTGTGAACACAGGTCGATGTCGAAGCGGTGAAACACTTTGGCTGCCGATGGCTGCGTGGCAACGATCTCGCGGATGGACTGTGTCGCGGTAGGCATAAGCACTCTCCACCTGCAACAGTAGCGAATGGCCAACCGGCGCGCAGTAACTTATGTCACTCGGGTCCGAAGACTATTGAGACGCCGCATCCTGAAGGGCGTTCAGCCACTTCTGGCATCCGAATCGAAGAGAGTTGGTCCCAACTCTCTAGCCAGGTGCTTCATTTCCGCGTTTGACCGGACATCAATGTGCCTCCATCATCAGAGTCGATATTCACGCCGCTACGGAAGCGCGTTGATTCCATTTGTTCAGCCAAGAGAGATCGTTCTACGAAAGACGGCGGCGAAAGAGTCTGCCTGCCACGATCATGCTGATGACCCCTATGACGACAAGCGGCCAATATTGCGGCCAGAACAGCGATGGTCCCGCGCCTTCCAGGAAGCTGCCGCGCAGGATGACCAGAAAATATCGAAGTGGATCGAGCAATGTGATGTACTGCACTGCCTGTGGCATATTTGCGATCGGTGTGGCGAAGCCGGACAAAACGATGGCCGGCACCATAAAGAGAAAGACGCCCAGCAGCCCTTGCTGCTGCGTAACGGCCAAGGACGAGATCATCAGCCCGATCCCAACCGTCGAGAGCAGAAAACAGAACAATCCGAAGTAGAGTCCTAGAATACTTCCAGTAAACGGGACGTGAAACCAAAAGATGGAAACCAGGATAATCAACGATCCCTCGACCGTGCCAACCAGGAACCCAGGCAGCGCTTTCCCGATAAGAATTTCTGTCGGGTGCATGGGAGTTACAAGAAGCTGGTCAAATGTTCCCATCTCGCGCTCGCGCGCAACCGAAAGGCCTGTTGTAAGCAGGCTGACCAGAAGAGTAAGTATGCCGCAGATCCCTGGGACGATGAACCATTGGGAGTCGAGATTCGGATTGAACCATGCTCGATCCAGCAGTACCGTCGAGGGCGGACTTCCTCCATGCTCAGCGATCTGCGCCCCATTGAATGCGGTCACTATGGATTGCGCGTAGCCCATCGCCAGGCCGGCAGTATTTGAGTCTCTTCCATCCAGGATAAGTTGGACGTGCGTAGTTCTTCTACGTTCTAGATCGGAGCTGAAGTTCGGGCCGATGTCCATGGCCATCAGCGCCGACTTATCGTCAATAGCCTGCTCCAACCCCTTTTGATCATGCACTATGCTTAGCAGCTCAAAACTGGGAGAGCCCGCAAAACGCGCGATAAACTCCCGTGACAATTGTCCCTGGTCCTGGTTGTAGACAACGAAGGGAACGTGCTTTAGTTCGAAAGTTGCCGCATAGCCAAATACCAGGAGTTGAATGATGGGAGGGCCAATGAGTACGGCCCGGCTTGCTGAATCGCGCAACAGGGCAAGCAGCTCCTTGATGGCAAGTGCAACTACGCGTTGGATTATCAAGCGCATCAGTCCAACCTCTTGTGAAACCGCAATAGAGCGATGCCTAAAAAGACTGCATAGAGGATGGCCATTCCAAAAGCATTGGGCAGGATTACCGGCCAGATGTCACCGGCCAGAAAGGAACTTTGCAGCATCGTCACAAAGTAGCGTGCTGCGACAATATGGGTCAGGATCTGAATGAATTGCGGCATGGAGCGAATATCAAACAGAAAACCTGACAAGATAAAGGCCGGTAGAAAGGTAGTGATGATCGCTATCATCGCGGCTACAAACTGGCTGCGCGCCAGTACGGAAATCACCAATCCCATGCCCAGCGCAGTGAGTAGAAAGAGCGCCGCCGTACCAAAGAGCACGAGTAAAGATCCCCGCAGTGGAACATCAAACAAGAAGACCGCCATTGCGGTGGACATCATCATTCCGCCCATACCCATAGCAAAGTACGGAATGAGCTTTCCCAGTAGAATCTCCGTCCGGGCAACCGGAGTTACCATGATGCCTTCCATGGTCCCTCGCTCCCACTCCCGCGCTACGACCAGAGCGGTCAGCAAAGCTCCGATGAGCGTCATGATAATGGCGATCAAGCCAGGGATCAGATAGTCGCGGCTGCGCAGGGCAGGATTGAACCAGACTCGCGCGTCGGCCACTACGGGCATCGCAAGATGCGTGCCTTGCCGGGTTGCTTCCTGCTGCAACCAAAGCAGCCATGTGCCATTCACATAATTCTCAATGATGCGCGCCTGGTTGGCATCGACGCCGTTCACGGTGAGATGAATCGGCGCTGCCCCAGCGCTGTACGAAAGGCGAGTGAAATCGCTTCGCAGCCAAAGAATGGCGTCGGCGTGTCCGTGCATCAGCGCTTGTTCGGCAGACGATTGATCTGGATAGGCTGTCGGATGAAACCACGGAGAGCGTTGCAACTCCGCTAGAAAAGAAGCGGTGAGCTGCGTGGGATGATCGACGACTTCCGCTACCTGAATGCTGCGGGCATCGAGCGAGACACCATAGCCGAAGATCAGCAGAAGCACCAGCGGAAGCACGAAGGCAATGGCAATGCTGGAAGGATCGCGGACGATCTCATACACTTCTTTTCTCATGAGACCGGTCAGGCGCATAATCTTCATGATGCCCTCCGGCTTGCCTGTTCATGTTCTTCAATCAGAGAGATAAACGCATCCTCCATGCTTGGATTGGGCCGGTCAGCTCGACGGACCTTCGCTTTTATTTCTGAGGGCGTGCCTTGCGCAAGAATCTCGCCAAGCGACATCAGCACCAGATGATCGCAGTATTCCGCCTCCTCCATAAAGTGAGTGGTTACAAGGCAGGTCGTGCCACCTTCCGCAAGTGCATTCACGCGCGCCCAGAACTCGCGCCGCGCCAATGGATCGACGCCCGAGGTTGGCTCATCAAGAAAGAGAATGCTCGGTTCATGCATCAGTGCACAGGCCAGAGCGAGCCTTTGTTTATACCCCAGGGGCAGATCCCCTGCATTCATCGCCGTATATTCCTTCAGTTCCAGCTCTTCCAGCGCCCATGCCATCCGTTCTTTTCTGCGCCGACTATCTAAACCGTATGCGGCAGAGAAGAAGGACAAGTTCTGCTGCACGCTCAAAGCGCCATATAACGAGAACTTCTGAGATACATAGCCAATTCGTGCGCGGGCCTCTGCACTCGCCGTGCGCAGATCCACGCCAGCGACACTCAGCGTTCCAGATGAGGACGGTAGCAATCCGCAGAGCATGCGGAAGGTCGTGGATTTTCCAGCGCCATTGGCCCCGAGCAACCCGAAAATCTCTCCCTTGCGTACGGAGAAGCTGACATCTTTTACTGCGGCAAAGTCGCCAAAGTAGCGAAAGAGGTCCTTCACCACGACGACGGGCGCATGGTCGCCGGTTGTATCCGGCTGTTGCGGCAATGGAATGGAATGGCGCGCGGTGCGGCTGAACAGAAGGCTGACGAAAGCGTCTTCCAGCCGCGCTGGAACGGGCTTGGGCGTTCCATAGGCAGCCAGATCATTCTGTAAGACAGGCTGCTGCGGCTCTTGCATTACGATGCGCAGTCCATCGCCTTGAATAACCGTATCGACCACACCTGGCAGTTGAGCGATCTTGGCCTGCAACTCCCGCGATGCTGCGGGTACATCTTCCAGAACGAATGCATGGCCCTGTAAAGGGGCGGCGAGTTGCGCCGGATTTCCTTGCGCAAGAATTTCTCCCTCGTGCAACAGGATGACATGGTCACAACGCTCAGCCTCATCCATATAAGCGGTGCTGAGCAGGACAGTCACCTTCTGGTCGGCAACTTGTTGCTGAATGATGCTCCACAGCTCCCGCCGCGAGATGGGATCGACGCCCACACTGGCTTCATCCAGCAGAAGCAGTTGGGGAGGATGGATGAGGGTGCAGGCCAGGCCAAGCTTCTGCTTCATGCCGCCGGAGAGTTGTCCTGCCAGCCGTTTGCGGAACGGACCGAGTGCTGTCATGGTCAGTAACTCCGCGAAGCGCCCTTCTCGCGTCTCGTGGGGTATGCCGTGCAGATCGGCAAACAAAGTGAGATTTTCTTCGACCGTCAAATCTTCATAGAGACCAAATCGTTGCGGCATATAGCCAATCTGACTTTGTAGTGCGAGAGCTTCTTTCGGTAAAGGATGATCGAGAACGTAAATCTCCCCAGTGACGGGCGTCAGGATGCCAGCCAGCAGGCGCAGGAGCGTCGTTTTGCCCGCGCCATCTGGTCCGATGAGGGCCGTCATGCTTCCTGCGGGGATTTGCAGCGAGACATTCCTGAGCGCATCTCTGCGGGCCGAGCCTTTACCAAAGGACTTGCTCAGGTTCCTGACGACAACTGCATCCATGTCAATTCGCCTCGCATGGATGGGCATCGATTGCATGAGGAGGATTGTTGCTGAGCGGAATGACAACTGTCGCGGGCATCCCCAGACGCAGGCGGTGGTCGGGGTTACAAGCATAGACACGTACGCGATAGACAAGCTGCGAGCGTAGCTGTGTTGTCTCCACGTTCTTCGGTGTAAACTCCGACACCGGCGAAATATAGCCGATCCATCCCGGAAAGCGCTGCCCAGGAAAGCTGTCAGACTCAATCCAGGCACGCATGCCGAGCGCGACTTTACCCATCTCCGGCTCTGGCAGATAGGCACGCACCCAAAGCGGATTGTCCAGGGCGAGCGTAAACAATGGCGTCTGCGAAGTGGCCATGTCGCCGGGCTCCAGTATTCGGTCTTGAATGACGCCATCCGCGGGAGCATACAGTTGCGTATCAGCCAGTTCTTTTTGCGCCATGGCCAGAGTCGCTATCTCCGCCTTGAGTGTGGCCTGGGCTGCGGCAATGTCTTCCTTGCGCGGGCCGATGACGGCAAGTTGCAGTACTTGCTGCTTGGCCGCTGCTGCCTGCCGCTTGGCGGTTAAGTTGGACTGCTCGGCCAGGTAAGTACGTTCGGCATCATCGCGGATCTGTAAGGAAACATATTGCTGCTGAGCAAGGGTTTGCTGGCGGCGATACCGCAATTCGGCGTTCGTAACATTGGCTTGTGCGGCGGCAACATCCGCCTGCGCGGCGGCTACATCCGCGCGCGCCTGTGCAATCTCCTCTGGACGGCTCCCAGCCAGAAGGCGCGCAACCACCTGCTGTTGAGCTGCCACAGTCGACTGGCTTTGCGCCACCGCATCCAGAAAGCGCGGCTGAACCAATTGGGCTAAGAGCTGCCCGGAATGAACAGCACTGCCTTCATCTACGAGCAGCTTTTCAACCCGCTCACTGTCGTTGAAGGCAAGTTGTACCTGGCGAATGTCTACGTTGCCATAGAGCGTGATGGTATCGCTGGGAGTCTGCTCCCTCTGCATCCAGTGCCAGACAAGGAAACCCGCGACAATAAGAAGAATCAGAGCCGTCACAATGAAAACTCGCTTTTTGACTGAAACCATAGATCTTCTCCCAACGAAACCATCGAATTGCTTACTTTGAAGGACTGCTATCGAGCAGCGTATTGATGGCCTCAATGTCCGCCGGAGTCAAAACTCCCGCCGCTGCCTTCAGTTGTGTTCGTGCGACCAGTTGTGTGTAGAGAGCAAGATAGTAATTGCGCTGTGCGGCGGTATAGTTCGTCGTTGCCGTCAGCAGGTCGATGATGGAGCGGCTCCCTATTTCATAGCCCTTCCGCGTACCCTCCATGGATACCTTGGCGGAGGTGGCCGATTGCTGCGTGGCCTGGAACTGGGCAACGCTGTCCTCTAAATCTTGAAATGCAGTTTGCGTCTCCAGTTTGATCTGGTCCTGAATATTGGCGACGTTTGCACGACTGGCCTTGGAAAGAGCCTCGGCCTGATGGATCCTCGCTCGCGTGCTTCCGCCTTCATAAATCGGAATGGACAGGTTCAGTGAGGCGCCAATCTGGTCGATCGCCACAGTCGGAACGAGCATCCCCGCAGCGTGCTGGCCGATTCCGCTTAGAGTCAACGTAGGCCATCGCGCCCTCTTGGCATACTGCACTTGTTGTTCGGAGACTTTCAATGTGGCTTGCGCCTGTTGCAGAAGCGGCTGGTTCTTGAGAGCCGATGCAAGCCAGGGGTCTATCGTATCCGGCTGCGGCCCAGTTGGCTGCAAGGTTGTGATGTCCTGCAATGCTTCAACCGGCTGATGCGTCAGGCGCTCCAACTGGTTCTTTGCCACCGTGACAGCATTATTTGCCGTGATCAGATCGGCCCTCGCAGTGTCCAACTGTGCCTGCACTTCCTGCACTGTGATAATGTCGCCGCTGCCAACTTGCAGGCTTGCTCTGGTCTGCTTGTCGATGCTTTGCAGCAGGTCCATCCGCTGCTGCGCCACGCGCTGGTTGGCCTGCGCCTGCAAGACACCAAAATATGCTTGCGTGACCTCCAGCGCGATCACCTGCTGCGCATACGCCAGAGCCGCTTCGCTAGCCCGGATGCGGCTGTCCGACTGCTTCATCGCCGTGAACGCCTGGCCGTTGAAGATGGACTCCGTCAGGCTGGCGCTGAAGATATCGGAATGATACCCAGTGGAAATTGTTTGAGCGCCAAAGCCTGTTACGTGGGCTGTGTTCAAGCCTCCACTGGCATCAGCATTGATATGCGGAAGCAGGGCGGCACGCGCCAGTGGCTTTCCTGCCAAATCCGCATCCAGTTGCGCCCGCGTCTGGGCAATCAGCGGAGAAGACGAAGCCGCCTGCTGATAGGCTGCTTGCAAATCCTCCGCCATCGATGGCACACCATTGAGAGCCATCATAAAGAGAATCAAAAGCAGGAACGCGGAGCGCGCTGCGGAATGGCGTCTGATCGTGATAGGATAGCGTTCTTTAATCAAACAACCCAGGTTTCTTTGCATTGGGGACCGTAACCTTTCGTACTTGGCGGGGCACCAAGTCTAACATTCGTGGGCATCATCATGCGACCATATCTAGGTTCTGATGGCGTTGAAGGCGTGCTATACAGAGGCGGAATCCAAGCATCAGCCTTGGCAGCTTCTGGCGCGCGCACCGATGATGAGCGCGGACGATGTGCTGAATCAAATGGCCCGTGGATAATGTAGTGGGGTTTGTCGGCGCCACCCTGTATTCGTCAGTCTCGGCATCCGCAAGTGTATCGAGAACTTGATCGACCGAGAGCTGCAACTCCGCACACGCCTGTTCGAGCGACTCGTCGGCTTGCAAGCGCAGGTCTATGTCGAAGTGCCGCAGGATTCTGGCTGCCGATGGCTGCGTGGCAACGATCTTGCGGACAGACTGTGTTGAGGTGGACATGTGTACTCTCCACCTGCAACCGTAGCGAATGGCCAACCGGCGCGCAGTAACTTATGTCACTCGGAGTCAAAACCGGCTACGATGCAGTATCCAAAAGGGCGCTTAGACCCTCGATGTCCCTCACCACAATCTGTCGCGCGTCCACATCCAGTAGCCCTTCGGCCTGCAACCGCAT
>CAZNAW010000052.1:0-21728 GCA_964571165.1 uncultured Occallatibacter sp.
CGACCGAGGCAACGCTTGCACGTTTCCCCTGTATTCATGCGGGTTCGGAGAACCCTGTCGTTCGTTACAATGCGGCTTTAGGCCGGGCAAAGTCAATCGAAAAACAGGGATTTCCACAATTTTCTTAGGATTTTGTGCCGATTTTGCCCATTTTTGCCCGAATTTACCCGGTTTCGACCATTCTGACCGGTCACGCCGAGCCTCATCGCCTCCAGAACTCGCTTGGAGCGAATCACCCCGGCGCTTCGCTAATCCAACCCGAAAAGCACCTTTTTCCTGGGTGCAAGAGCGGCGATGGGAGTGTTCAGCGCATCCACCATTGGCGCCAGCAACTTGAAATGCCGGATCAGAGTGCCCGCAAAATTTGCCTCCAGCGCCGCCGAAGCAGGCAGCGTCGTGCTCATGCCCCACTGCCTGCATTGAATCAGGTCCAGCGCCGGATGCTCACACGGAAACCCTTTCGGCGGCCGCTTCAGCGCGTTTCCCTCGAACTCGACAAACACCTTGCGCACCGCGGGCTTTTCCAGCAGCTTCCTGAACTCCGCATGGTGTTCCAGCAGCCAATGTCGAATCGCAGCCAACTGCTCCTTCTCTGGCATATAGGCCCCGGCGGCAATCACCACCTCCTTGGCGCTCACCTGGAAGTAGTAACCCGCGCCGGAAGTCTTCTCCATCCCCATGTGCGACCACCACGCCGCCACGTGCGTCTTGTAGGGCCGCTTGTCGCTGCTGAATCGCGTGTCGCGATAAATGCGGAACAGGCTCTTTTCCGCCGGCCGCACATGGTTGGGAGCAAACTCCAGCATCGCCTCCGTCACCTTGCGCACGATGGCCAGCATCGGCTCCTTCAGTTCCGCCTCGTAGATCGACTTCCGTGGCGTAAACCATTCCCGGTCATTGTTTCTTTCAAGGCCGCGTAGAAATTTGAGTCCCTCCGGCCGAAGATGAGCGGCAGCAGGGGCGGACGCGGCTGTTTTCGATCCAGATGCAGATTTGAATGCGGATTTTGCGATGCGAACCATAATGAAAGAAAGTCTAACGGATCACCTTCAGCGCCCCGCGGAAAAGTCCGTCGAAATCCCCTGCCAGCGCCTTGTCTTTTTCCACCGCCTGATGAATCGCCTTCTCCGCCGCCAGCCGCTGGTAGCCCAGGTTCACCAGTGCTGACAGCACATCGTCCACAGCCGCACCCTGCACGCTGGCCCTTGTCGGCGCAACGGCAAAGTCGTCCAGCTTGTCTTTCAACTCCACCACCAGCCGCTCGGCAAGCTTCTTGCCCACGCCCGGAATCCGCGTCAATTGCGCATGATCCTGCCCGCGAATGGCCTGCACCGTGCGCTCCGCCGAGAGCCCGCTCAAGATTTTGATGGCCAGCTTCGGCCCCACGCCGCTCACGGTAATCAGCCGCTCAAACAGCCGCTTTTCCTCGCGATCGAGAAACCCGAACAGCGCAATCTGATCCTCGCTCACCTGCGTATGAATGTGCAGTGCCGCTTCAGCGCCCTCACTCGGCAGCGCGGTAAACGTAGGCACGCTGATGGTCACGTCGTAACCCACCCCGCCCGCCTCGACAATGGCCTGGCCGGGTTCTTTGTGGATAAGCTTTCCGCGCAGATGAGCGATCATGGTGCCCTATTGTAGTATCCCCAGCCGCTTCGCCACCCGCTCCAGCGTCTCCAGCGCCTGATCCAACTGCGCCTTCGTGTGTTCGCTGGTCAACATCAGCCGAATCCGCGCCTTACCCTCCGGCACTGTCGGAAACGCAATCCCCGTTCCCATCACGCCTTCATCGAACAGCGCGCCTGAAAACTCCATCGCCGCGCGTCCTTCGCCCACAATCACCGGAGTAATCGGCGTCTCCGTAGCCGGCGTCGTCACTCCTCCCACGTTGAATCCAGCGTGCTTGAGCTCGCCCTGAAAATACCGCGTATTGGCCCACAGCCGTTCAATCCGCTCCGGCTCCTGCTCCAGAATGTCGAAGGCGGCAATGCACGTCGCCGCCACACTCGGCGGATGCGACGTCGAGAACAGAAACGGCCGTGCCCGGTGGTAGAGGTAATCAATCAAATCCCGAGACCCGCACACATATCCGCCCAGCGCGCCAATGGCCTTTGACAGCGTCCCCACCTGCACGTCCACCTTGCCATGCGCCCCAAAATGGTCTACTGACCCGCGTCCATTCCGTCCCAGCACGCCCGAAGCGTGCGCGTCGTCCACCATCATGATGGCCCCATACTTTTCCGCCAGCGCGGCCAGCTTGCCCACCGGCCCAATATCCCCGTCCATGCTGAACACGCCGTCCGTAATCACCAGCTTTCTTCCCGGCTCGCTGGCCACTTCTTGCAGCAGCTCCTCGCAGTGGTCCACGTCCTTGTGCCGGAAAACCTTGATCCGAGCCCGCGAAAGCCGCGCCCCGTCAATAATGCTCGCGTGGTTCAGCTCGTCGGAGAGAATAAAGTCCTCCTTGCCCAGAATCGAGCTCACCGTCCCCGCATTGGCCGTGAACCCGCTTTGGAACACCACGCAGGCCTCCACGTTCTTGAAGCGCGCAATCTTTTCCTCGAGATCCATGTGGATGCGCATCGTGCCGGCAATCGTCCGCACTGCGCCCGAGCCCACTCCAAAGGCCCGCGTTGCCGCCAGTGCGGCCTCAATCAGTTTCGGATGGTTCGCCAGCCCCAGGTAGTTGTTGCTGGCCAGGTTGATCACCAGCTTGCCGTCGTAGTGGCACACGGGCGCCTGCTGGTCGTCCAGAACGCGCAGCTTGAAGTAGGTGCCTTTTGCGCGCAACTCGTCGAGCGCGGCGGTCAAATGGGCAAGTTGTGGGCGCGGAACGGTCTCAGTCATGGCGATCCACCTCAAGCAAAGAGCATAGCGCGCCGGCAACGCCACAACCAAGGCCGCCTTTTCACTCCTCCCGTTCCTCGGTTCGCCGCCAAAGCGCGCCATTCTCTCTTCCGCAACGTCCAAAGAATGGCCTACCCATGGCTAGGGTGCGCCTCCGCCGGATACAATAGGGTTCTACGCTTCGGCAACCGGGCAGCACACGATTTTTTCTTGAGATTTGGAGCAGGTGCACGTGAGAGGCATTGTCTGCCGCAGTCTGCGGCTTCAGTTGGTTGCAGGATTGAGTATCGCGCTGGCCATGCCCGCGCTGGCCATGGCCGCGGTAAACACGCGCCTGGCCACGCAAACCGCGTTGACCGTGGAAACCCGTGACCACAGCGGCCGCACCCAGGCCATCGTCGCTGTCACCGTGACCGGCGAAGATGGGCTCCCGGCATCCGGTGCCGTCGCGATCACCGACCGTGGCAATCAGATAGCCGGCGCGGCGCTGAACGCCAAGGGTGAGGCCAACCTGACGCTTTCCCAGTCGGCCGGCGGCCATCTCCTGCGCGCTGTCTATACCGGTGACGCCACCCATCTGGGCTCAACCTCCCAGGCGTCCGGGGAGGATGCACAGGCCAGCACAACCCCCAATTTTCAGGTTTCCGCTTCTCCGGCTACGGTATCGCTGACTCCAGGCCAATCGGGGACACTCACCGCCTCCATTACGCCGGAGAACAACTCCACGTTGTCGGCTCCGATGTTCGTCACGCTCTCCTGTTCCGGTCTTCCCGATCAGGCCGCCTGCACCTTTACCCCTGAGAACATCGAAATCCTGCCCACGACCACCAGCCCGCTCACCAGCACCATGGTCATCGTCACTCAGGAAGCCACAGTCGCGGCGGCGCATACTCGCTCCAACTCCGTGGCCTGGGCGTTTCTGCTTCCCGGCGCGCTCGGCCTGGGCGGATTGGCATGGTCTGCCCGTCGTCGTCCCTGGCTCCAGCGGCTCACGCTGTTGGCCCTCGTCGGCTTGGTTACCATGCTCGGCGCAACCGCCTGTAATGCGCGTTACGACTACTACAACCACGGTCCGCCCATTCCCGCCGCTACTCCTCCGGGCACTTACACTGTTACCGTCGCCGCCCAGTCCAGCAACGGCGTCACCGCCATCACCAATACCACCACCATTGCGCTGACGGTCCAGTAATCGGCCCTTATCGCATGAACCGCTGGCATTCCCCTCCCGCGGAACTCTACGAACTGGTGGAGCACACGCCGGCGACCGTGTTGCTTGAATCCGCAAAGCCCGGTGCGGCAGACTGCTCAGCGGAGTCTTCACCGGAGTCCTTGACCCGTCTCTTCACCGCTCCGTTGCGCGTGGTTGCGGCCAACGAACCGGCTGAACTCCCCAGCCTCTTTGCCCAGATTGAGACTGCCGTCGCGGCTGGTTTCTTTGCCGCCGGTTTTTTTGCTTACGAGTGTGGCAGCTTCTTTGAACCCACGGCCGCCATGCGTCTCGGTTCTCCCGGCCAGTCGCTGGCCCAACCTTTAGCCTGGTTCGGCATCTACCAACGCTCTTGGCTCTTCGACCATCGCACCGGAGTCTTCCGCGGCGGTGACCCTCCAGGTCTAACCCGGTTTCCCGCCGGCAACCGGATTGAAGCCCCCGCAGCCGATCCGCTTCCTGAAGCTGCCCTCGACCTTTCCGCTGAGCAATACGCCCAGCGCATCGCCGATATCCATGAGTGGATACGCTCTGGTGACATCTATCAGCTCAACTTCACCGTTCCCTTGCGCGTGCGTGCGCCGGGCAGTCCCGCCGCGCTCTTCCAGCGTCTGCGCGCCCGCCAGCCTACCCCTTATGCGGCATTCCTCCATTGGCAGCCCAAGCGCTGCATCCTTTCCTTCTCGCCCGAGCTCTTCTTTCGCCTTGAAGCCCACGCGGCGGGACGCATCATCACCACCCGCCCCATGAAGGGAACCGCGCCCCGCGGACGCACCACGCGCGAAGATCTTGCCCAGGCAGAGTGGTTGCGCAACGACCCCAAGAACCGCAGCGAAAACGTCATGATTGTCGATCTGCTGCGCAACGACCTCGGCCGCCTCTGCACCTTCGGCACCGTCCGCGTCCAAGATCTCTTCGCCGTCGAGCGTTATCCCACCTTATGGCAAATGACCTCTACCGTCACCGGCGAGCTCCGCCCCAAGGTCAACTTCCAACAAATCTTCCGCGCGCTCTTTCCCTGCGGCTCCATCACCGGCGCGCCCAAGGTACGCGCCATGCAACTGATCGCAAGCATCGAGGACCAGCCCAGAGCCGTCTACACCGGCGCCATCGGTTTCTTTTCAAAGGAGCGCGCTGTCTTCAGCGTAGCCATCCGCACCCTGGAACTCGACGACGACCGCGGCAAGATGGGCGTCGGCAGCGGCATTGTCATTGACTCCAGCCCCGCCGAAGAATTTCGCGAATGTCTCTTGAAGACCGAGTTTCTCACCCGTCCTTCGCACTCGCGTCCAGAGCGATTCTCTCTGGTAGAAACCCTGCTCTGGCACAACGGATACCCACTCATCGAGCTGCATCTCGACCGTCTGGAGGACTCCGCAAGTTACTTCGCCTTCCCCTGCGACCGAGCAGCAACAAAATCAGCTCTCGAGGCTCACGCCGCAACCTTCACGCAAGTGTGCGGAACTCCGCGCAAAGTCCGTCTGCTCCTCCATCCCGATGGCAACCTGCAAATCACCTCCGATCCCCTGCCTGACAGTGCAATCGCCGCGAGCCCGAAGCCGGCCCGCGTCCGCATCGCCTCGCAGCGTATTGATATGAAGGACCCCATGTTCTTCCACAAGACGACACACCGCCCTCTTTATGCGGAAGCCTTCCAAGCCGCAACCCAGGCCGGCTATGACGATGTGTTGTTTCTCAACCTTCACGGCGAGGTCACCGAGGGCGCCATCCACAACATCTTCATTGAAAAGGACGGTCGCTGGTTCACGCCGCCCATCGAGTCCGGACTGCTCTCCGGCGTCTACCGCCGCCATATCCTGGAAACCCGGACCAACGTGCAAGAGCAAACGCTCTTCATCCAGGACCTGCAACAGGCCGACGCCATCTATCTATCCAACGCCGTCCGCGGCCTCCGCCCTGCAATCATTGACTGCGAAAACGGCTAACCCGCCCTCCGTCCAATCTCCCATCGAGGCTGGGTGGAAACCCACAACTCTCAACCGCCGTCCTGATCCCTGCTTTTCTCACTCCGGCCGCATGACGACCTTAATGGCTTCGCCGGACTGCAGGAGTTGCATGGCCAGCTGAAACTCGCTCAGCTTCAGCCGGTGCGTGATCACCGGCTCCAGGTTCAGCTTGCCGGTAGCCAGCAGCGCCTCCATCTGGAACCATGTCTCGAACATCTTGCGCCCGTTGATCCCCTGCACAAGCGCGCCCTTGAAGATGATGTCCCGCGCAAAGTCCAACTCAAACGGCCGCGAAGGAATCCCCAGCAGGGAAGCGCGTCCTCCGGTCCTCAGCAGCGCAAGCCCCATCCGTATGGCCTCCGGATGCCCCGACATCTCCAGCAGAACGTCCACGCCCGTTCCGCCCGTCGCCTGCAGAATCCGCGCTTCTACGTTATCGGTGGCCGGGTCCAGCGCCAGGTCCGCGCCCATCTTGGCCGCCACGCCTCTGCGGTGCGCATTCACCTCGATCGCAAACACTTTTGCCGCTCCGCAGGCCTTGGCCACGGCAATCGAGAACAGCCCAATCGCCCCGCACCCAGTCACCGCCACAGTCTGTGCCGCAATCGCCCCGGCCAGTACCGTATGCACCGCGTTTCCCAACGGATCGAGCAAGGAGGCATACTCCGGCGGAATCTGCGGTGACAGCTTCCAGATGTTGCTTTCGGGAATAATCGCGTAGCTCGCAAACGCCCCATTCGCGTCCACGCCCAGAATTCGCACGTGCTGGCAAATGTGCGCCTGGCCGGTGCGGCATTGCATGCACTTGCCGCAGGCCACATGCATCTCCGCGCTTACCAGGTCGCCTTCCTTCACCGCTGTTACGCCGCGCCCCACGCCGGCCACCGCGCCCGCAAACTCATGCCCCGGAATCAGCGGCGGATGGATGCGCCCCTGTGCCCATGGGTCCCAGTTGAAGATGTGCAGGTCGGTCCCGCAAACGCTGGCTGTCTGTACGCGCACCAGCACCTCGCCGGGGCCCGGCGTGGGAACCGCAACCTCGCGCAACTCAATGCCGGGCGCAGCCTGAACCTTCACAACCGCCTGCATGGTACTGGGCATAGGAGAATCCTCCTTCAATCGGCAAACGTCCAGTCTATCAATCGCACATCGCCCTCCAGTGGCATGGGACGCTTCCCCATAACGGGTTGAGCCTCGGGTGCCCCAAGCTCTCAATCTTGAGACCTGGGATTCACAAGACCCGCCCTGGTCAAAGATTCCACGCCGATGCCGCGTCTACGCCTTCGCCACTTCTACCAGCGTCGAATAAAACGTAGCCCCCGCGCCCAGATCCGTCAGCCGCTCGCTGGTCAGTGCATTCACATTGCATCCATCCGCGCTCAGCTTCGCCCAGTCCAGCCGCGCGGCCACCACTCCAGCGGGCACGCTCCCGTTCACCTGTGCCGTCAACCTCAACTCGCCCCGCTCGTTCCAGATTCTCACTGCGTCCCCGTCGCCAATCCCCCGTGCCACGGCGTCAACCGGATGCATCTCCAGTCTCTGACTCGTCCGAGCTTCCATCTTTCGGTGCCCATCCAGATTGGCAAACGTCGAGTTCATATAGTTATCCGCTTTGCGGCTCAAAAACTCCAGCGGAAAACGCTTCGCCCCCTCCCCGAACCGCGACTCAACCGAAGGGGTAAAGCGTGGAACTCCGTCCAGTCCCTCCGCTGCCAGCGTCTCCGAATAAAACTCGATCTTGCCTGAAGCGGTAGGAACCCGCCCAGAAACAAAGGGCCGATGGCCCTCCCGATGAAAACTCACCGGAATATGTCCCTGTTCCCGCAAATCCTCCAGCGTAATGTGCTCCATCTCCGCATTCGTCGAGTGCCCATCCGCCCCAATCCCCAGCGCTTGGCGGATTATCGTCTCCGGCTCATCTCGGAAGCACTCCTCCTCGAATCCCATCCGCTCCGCCAGTTGGCTGAACAGCCACACATTCGACCGCGCCTCCCCCGGCGGCTCGATCGCTTTTTGTGAGAGCTGTACAAAGTAGTGCCCATATGCTCCCTGAATGTCTGTATGTTCCAGAAACGTAGTCGCCGGCAGAATGTAGTCCGCATAATCCGTCGTGTCGGTAAAAAACAACTCGTGCACCACGGTAAAGAGGTCTGTCCGTCCCATCCCCCGCCGCACGGCATTCTGGTTCGGAGCCACCGCCCCCGGATTCGAGTTATAAACAAACAGCGCCTTCACCTCTGGCTCACCCTGGGCGGGTGCCTCTGCATTTCCTGCGCCCTGTTCCCTGGTCCCCACTCCCTGCGCGGCAAGCGCCTTGCCGAGCTCACACATATTCACGACTCGCGCCAGCCGTCCCAGGGGCGAAGCCAGTGCCAGATCCGGCCGTTCCACTGCCTTCTTGTCCCACGCAAACGCTCCTGAAGTCGAAAGCTGCCCGCCCCCGCCTTTGTACTTCCATGCCCCTGTCAGTGCTGGCAGCATGGCAATCGCTCTTACCGCCGTCCCGCCAAATTCCGTTCGCTGCACTCCATAGTTCAATCGCAGCGCTGTCGGCCGGGTTGTTGCGTACTCCCGCGCCAGCCGCTCAATCTCCCCCGCCGTCATTCCAGTCCATGCCGCCACCCGCTCCGGCGTATACTCCAGCGCCCGCTCGGCCAATTGCTCAAACCCATGCGTCATCTCGTTGATGTATTCGCGGTCTTCCAGCCCCTCGTTGAGGATCACGTGCATCATCCCCAGCGCCAGCGCCGCGTCCGTCCCCGGCCGGATCGCGATGTGCCAGTCCGCCAGCGCCGCCGTCCGCGTCCGGTACGGATCGATCACGATCAGCCGCGCCCCGTTTCTCCGCGCCTGCTCTACAAAAGGCCAAAGGTGCACGTTGTTGCCATGAATGTTCGCGCCCCACGCCAGTATCAGTTTCGCCAGCCGGAAATCTTCCGTCGGCGTACCCAGTTTTTTTCCATAAACAAGGTTCCAGGCCACTCCGCCTGCCTCTGAGCAGATTGTCCGGTCCAGTTGGCTCGCCCCCAGCCGATGAAAGAACCGCCGGTCCATCGAGCCATAGCCCAGCACGCCGATGGTCCCCGCGTAGCTGTACGGCAGAATCGACTCCGGCCCAAACTCCTCCGCAACCCGTTTCAGCCGTGCCGCAATCGCATTCAGCGCCTCATCCCAGTTCACCCGCTCAAAAGCCTCGTGCTCCCGCCCGCGCTTCAGCGGTCCCTTGGCCACGCCCGCCTTCCGTTTCAGCGGATAAAGAATCCGCTCCGGTGCGTATACGCGATCCAGATATTTGGCCACTTTCCCGCACAGGAATCCCTGCGTCACCGGATGCGAGGGGTCGCCCGCAACCTTGATCGCTCGGCCATGACTGTCGACGGTCACCAGAACACCGCAGCTGTCCGGACAGTCGTGGGAACACACTGTATGCACAATCCGAAAGGGAGGGGAAGCGTCAGCCGCGGACATGGCGACATTGTAAGCTAATCAGAGAGGGGCCCCATGCTGAAGTCAGGCATCTTGAATCCAGGCATCAACTCGCTGCTAAGCCGCGTCCGTCACACCAACACGCTGGTGATCGCTGACCGGGGCTTTCCCTTCTGGCCCCAGATTGAGACCATCGATATTTCGCTCATCGACGATCTTCCCCGCGTGCTTGACGTACTTCAGGCCATTCGTGCCAACTTCAACGTCGGCCATGCCTTCATGGCTCAGGAATTCCGCGCTGCCAACACCCCGCAAACCCTCCAGCAGTTCAAACTTGCCCTCGGTGGCATTCCGCTCGCCTTTGAGCCGCACATCGAGTTCAAAAAGCGCGTGCCGCTGGCCATCGGCCTCATCCGCACCGGGGATACCACGCAGTACGCCAACATGATCCTGGAATCTGCCTGACCGGACCCGCAGCCTCATGAATTTCGCTGGACGCTCCCAGCCGGCAGCCGCACTCCTGTAAACTGGACGCGTTATGAGCTGCCTTTTTTGCAAGATCGTGGAAGGGACCATTCCCTCTACCCCCGTCTACCAGGACGACCAGTGCTACGCCTTTGCCGACATTCATCCGCAAGCGCCGGTCCACATCCTCGTGGTGCCGCGCCGCCACATCAACTCGATTGACAATACCCATCCCGACGATCGCCCGCTGCTCGGGTATCTCCTGTGGGTCGCCGCCCAGATTGCCCGCGACAAAGGCCTTGCAAAGGGTTACCGCGTGGTGGTGAACACCGGCCAGGACGGCGGCCAGACAGTGGATCATCTCCACCTGCACCTCCTCGGCGGCCGTTCGCTCACCTGGCCTCCCGGATAGGTTGCCGCATAAAACAAAGAGGGCGCTCCCAATTTGGAAGCGCCCTCTTCATCTCACGCTACAGCGGTTCTCCGATTGCTATACCCTGGAACACAACCCCCGCGTGGCTATTTCCTTAAGAGAAAGTCACCTTGCACAGAGCTGGAGAGGGCATGTGAATTGGAGAACCACTCCAATCGCACCCGTATTACACCGGCTGCGGGTAGTATTCTTCTTCCTCTTCGACCCCGTAGCGGCGAAGCAGGTTGGGCAGGCTCTGCGAAAATGCCGAGCGCGGCATCACCGTGTCGCATCCGGCCTCGATGGCCTTCAACTTCAGGTCGCCTTGTAGATGATTGAGGAAGCCGATAATCGACGTGGCCTTTTTCAGCTTGGCCTTGAACTTGGGAATCAGCGTCATCGGTTTCGCATTCAGGTTATTCAGGTCGAATACCAGCAAGGTCGGCCGCTCGGCCTCTGGCACGTCGGTCAGCTTGGCCACTGACTCCTTGTCACCTTTCACAAACTCGGCCTTTACGCCCAGCTTGCGCGCCGTCTCCTGAATCTTGGCCTGGAAAAACAGGTCCTCAATAAAACAGAAAATCCGTGTGGGAGCGTCTTCGCGCACAGGAACCACCGGTTCCGGCACGTAGGCATCCTGGTAACGGCTGCCGTGGCCGTTGTTCATAATTTGGATTGTCGAAGGTGGTCCGTCGGCGACATTGCCGTTCACTGCGCGATAGCTGTGGTCCATCGGACCCACAAATTCCCTCGGTCCCTTCGCCTTGCCCTTCCGCTTGCCCTGCGAAGGCTGAGACACGCTGTTGCCAGGCTGAGCGGCCGTGGCTGAACCCTTCTGGAAGAACTTCTTTTTCTTCCGCCCCTGGCCCTGATGTCCCTGCTGGTTCTGTTGCGCTGGTCGCGCTGGCGCGGCCTTCATCTCGGCTGGCGGTGCCGCGGGTGGGGTCTGAAGTTGCGCTTGCTGCGCCTGGGGCGCGCCCGCTTGGCTGCTCTTGTTCTTGCGCCGGCGCCGCCGGCGCCGATGCCCTTGTGACTGCCCCTGGCCGATGGCAGGAGCTGGCCCCAGTTCAGGCTGAGGCTGCGTCAATTCTGTCGTCATGCGTGTTCTTCCTGGCACTTTGCAGTCTTATGCATTGCGCTTCCTGTTCGTTGTGCCTTTAGGTTCAGCCGTTTACTGCTCAATGCTGATATTGGCTCTGGTCCCCCGCTGGCCTGTCGCCTGTCCGGATCTGGACGGGGAATGCGATGGCTGGCGGTCCAATCGTTGCACAGCATCGAACAAACTGCCGCGAAGCGGAGCTCCGCGCGCAACTTACCATAATCCCAGATGATTTGCCGCCTCATACAAAGGATCCGTACTCAGCTCCAATCCTTTATATGGCCCTTCGTCGGGAACCCACGTAGGGCTCCTCGTTGGGATTGACTCGGTGCGGCCAGTTTTCCCTCTTGTGATGCCCTTCCTATGGGAGCTTTCGCCGCGTACAGCCTGGTAAGGGTTGATCCGGTCGGCGGTGTTTCCTTGCTCGGCGGCGAGCTTGCTCTGCCCGCTTTCGGGAGGCCCGCGTCAGCCGCTTGATAGGCAATCTTGATATTACAGCGAAGTACCCCGGCTGGCAAGTCCAGTGTGCGGCGGTGACCCGCAAATCTTCGCCAAACGCCTCGATGGTACCACTGGTTTGACCTGTCGTGAAATCCACAGCCCTCAAGTCAGAAATCTCGCACGCAGGTCTTCGTCCGTTGAGGTCGGCGGGCAGGGAATCAGCAGAATTCAGTACACCGGGAGAGGGTGCGGATTTGCCCCTAAACGCAAAAACGCCATCCCAAATGGGATGGCGTTCTGCTGTCCTGCACTGGTCACTGGCCTCCAAGAGCTATGTGGACGGCGGTTGTTTCCACCGTACCTACTGCAGAGTTCCCAACCGGTTCATCCCTTTTGAGGGCCGCTTCGTTGGCGGTTGCTCTTGTCGGGTCTCTGCTGTTCTTTGGGCTGGCCGGACTTTCCCCGCCAACCGCTACATCACTGGCACTCTGGATATAGCAATTAGCGTGCCGTTTATAATATCTTTTTATTTCAATCACTTACAAAATGCCATGCGCCCAGATTGTCTGCATTCTGGAAGGCGTAACGGGGTTACAATACAGAAAAACATAGAAACTCAGCCTATCGCTGGCAATGCGAGCAGTAGTGCGTTCCCCTCCCGGCCACAAGAATGCGCCGGATCGAGGTCTGACAACGGCGGCAGGGCAACCCTGTGCGCCGGTAGACGCTGTGCTCAAGCTGAAAGAATCCTCGCTCCCCGTCAGCGTCCACATAATTCGAGACCGACGACCCGCCCAGGCAGATCGCGTGCTCCAGAACCTCGCTGAGCGCTAGCCGCAGCCGTTCCAGTTCCGTCTTGGTCAGCCGTCCCGCCATCCTGCGTGGACGGATGCCCGCCCGAAACAGGCTCTCGTCGGCATAAATGTTGCCCACTCCGGCAAGCAGTGTCTGGTTCAGCAGGGCAGCCTTGATGGCCAGGCGCCGGCCGTGGAAAAGCGCGGCAAAATCCTCCGCCCCAATCGTGAGCGGCTCTGCCCCGGGCGCTCTGAAACCCACGCTGCGGCCAAGGTCGCGAAACTCCAGCCGCCCAAATCGCCGCGGGTCCACAAAGCGCAGTTCCCGGCCGCTGGCCAGGCTCAGACGGACATGTGTATGGGGGGCAACAGGACCATCGTGGGTGGTGACGAGCAGCCGCCCGGTCATCCCGAGATGTACGATCCATTGCGCTTGAGGCGTCAGGTCTTCGTCGATTGGGAGGCTCTGCGCAGAGCCCAACTCGCAGACAATGTGCTTTCCAATGCGTCGCACCGCCAGAATCGCGCGTCCTTCGAGCCCCTTGGCCTGCCGCGCCGGCGATGTCTTGAATGGTTCCTGGTGAGAGCCAAACCAAGCCTCAACGATGCGGTCGCCACGCACCCGCTGATTGACGCCGCGGGCAATCGTTTCCACCTCAGGCAGTTCCGGCATCTCTCAATTGTAGAAGACCGTTTGCAAAGGATCAGTTTTCCCTGGGACGGATCTTAGCCGAGATTCTCGGAAAGCCCCTCGCTCTCATCGCCTGCATGCGCCAGGGCGACGCCCCACTTCTCGAGATACACCAGACCCAAACCCAGCCCTATCGAGAAGATTCCAATCGAGGAGTACTCCATCAGGTTCAGTCTCCGGTCCTCTTCCACCGTCTCATACACCACGCTGCCATGAATGTTCCGTGGCGTCGTGCGCATCTCTTCAGGCGCCGGCCACTTCGGCAGGGTTTCCAGATAGTGCATCGAGATCATGGCAGAGACGATCAGTCCCGCCAAACCCGGCAAGAGAAACAACAGCGAGAAATGCCGGAGCGTCGCTAACTGTGCGGCTTTCATGCGATTGACCTCCAGTTTGGTTTACCCGCCCGGGGTTTTTGTCCTTACCGTTTGGCCCGACCGCAGCCGGCACGGCGCGGTGGTGCGCCCTGTCAGGAAATGGTACATCGAAGACTTCTGCCGCGACATGTGATTTCAGAAAATGTTTCGCCTGCCGTGCTATCCCGCGTGCCCTGTCCGGCAGCTACTTGTAGCTATCGGAATCCCGAATCTTGCTGGCCTCAAAGCTCACAATCTTCCATGTGCCCTGCGCATCCCGCACATACACCCGCGTATACCGGTAACTGCCGGAAATATCGCCCTCCGCGGTTGTGGCATGTACTTCGGCAACTGAGGTCACCAGGGCAGTTGTTCCATAAAACCGCACCCTGCGGTCGGAGACTTCCAGAGAAGTGAAATGCGTCCGGCCGCTGCGCAGGTTGGCCAGGGCCTGTTCCTTGGTTTGCAAGGTTCCGGATGCCGTAATGGCCATGTAGTCATCCGCCAGCAGGCTGTCCATCGCCGCGGTGTTTCCTTTTAGGACCGCGGTCCGCCACTCGTCCTCAAGCTGGTCGATCTCGTGCCGGATCTCGTGCTTCGGGCCTCTGAGCAGCCCGGCGTACAAAGGATGCGCATTTACCACCAAAGCCAGCACTGTGACAAGCATCAGTGCGAGTGCCGTCCTGCGGCTCTTGGTCATAGGAAAGTTGGTCGTGGCGCCGAACATGGGCGTATCGGATGGTATCTCGAATATGCGTACCGGTCAATCGGCTTCAGGCTTCCGCGTCTCCGCGCTCCATCGGCCACGCCTTAAACCACCTGTCCTCGACGCTTCGACCCCTCCAACCTTTTGACGCGTCGAGGCTCTTAGACGAGAGCAACCAGGTTCTCCACCGCCCGCTCCCGCATCTTCTGGTAAAGCCCGCCCACCGCGTACTTCTTGAAGTGCTCGGTTTCCCGGTGTGCCGCCAGCCCCTTCGAGTCGCGGTACTGCTCATAGATGAGCACGGTGTCCGGCTCGCCCTCCACCTGGTGCGGGATGTAGCTCACGCAACCCGGCTCCTGATGTGAGGCCGCCGCCAAAATTCGCAGAGTCTCCGCCACGTCGGCGCGATCTTCGGGAGCAAACTTCATCCGCACAATAAAACTGACCATAAGTTCCGCTTCTCTCTTCGCTGTGAGCCAAAGCCCCAGGTCCACTCTGATTGCGTTGTCAAGTTTACGCGTGAATCTCGTCAAGCGCCGCTGAAAACTCCGGCAGCACCATCGTCTGGTCCCGATCCGGACCCGTGGAGACCATTCCGATCCGCGCCCCACTCTCTTTTTCTTGAAACTTCAAATACTCCTGGGCTGCCCGAGGCAGTCGTTCAAACTCCGTGATCCCCTCGGTCGACTCCCGCCAACCTTTCAGCTTCGTGTACAGCGGCTTGATCTGCTCCAGTCCCTGCACGTCCGCGGGAATTTCGTCAGTCGCCTTGCCGCCGACCTCATACCCTACGCATACCGGAATCTCCTCGAGCGTGTCCAGCACATCCAGCTTGGTCACCACAAGCCACTCCGTTCCATTCACCTGGTTGGAATAGCGCAGCAGCGGAATATCCAGCCATCCACACCGCCGCGGACGTCCCGTCACCGCCCCATACTCGTTCCCCCGCGCCCGAAGCTCGTCGCCAACGGCGTCGTGAACCTCTGACGGAAACGGTCCCTCGCCCACCCGCGTCACATACGCCTTGGTCACTGAAATCACCGTCCCAATCGCCGTCGGACCCACGCCTGTCCCCGTCGCCGCACCGCCTGCCGTCGCCGACGACGAGGTGACAAACGGATACGTCCCGTGGTCGATGTCCAGCATCGTTCCCTGCGCGCCCTCGAACATCACACTTCCGCCCTCGGCTAGAATCCTGTTCAGCAGCCGTCCCGTATCCGCCACAAACGGCCTCACCTGCTCCGCCGCCGCCGCGTACTCGTCATACATCTTCGCCGGGTCCAGAGCCGCTGTCCCGGTCCCAAACAGCGCCCGCACAATCGCGTTCTTTTCCGCGCACGCCGCCTCAATGTGCGTCTTCAGCAGATCCGGCCGCAGCAGATCCACCACCCGCAGCCCGCTCCGCGCCATCTTGTCCTCATACGCCGGCCCGATCCCGCGGCTCGTCGTCCCAATCTTCTTGCGCCCCGGCGCGCTCTCCGCCGCCAGTTCGATCATCCGGTGATACGGCAAAATCACCTGCGCCCGGTTCGACACAAAAAGCTGTTCATCCACAGCCACGCCCAGGCCCCGCAGCTTGCCCACTTCCTTGAGGAAGGCGATCGGGTCCAGCACCACCCCGTTCCCAATGATGCCTTTGCACCCCGGCCGCAGCACTCCACACGGGATCAGTTGCAGCACAAACCGCTGTCCGCCAATGACGACCGTGTGTCCGGCGTTATGCCCGCCTGCATACCGGGCCACGGCGCTGAACCGTTCGCTCAGCACGTCCACAATCTTGCCCTTGCCCTCGTCGCCCCACTGGGCGCCCAGCACTACCGCCGTCTTTGCTCGCATTTGGTTCCGCTTTCCCAAAACCCAACCTTTAGAGAGAGATACCCTCGGCCCGGCGTTCCATTTCATCGGACCCACGCAATTCCAGAAGTTGCAAACGAAGGCGCAGCGCACCCTTCCTGCACCATTTCCGATGATAAACCCTGGGCGCATCTTCTCCCGATTCGGGGATAGCGGCATCTTCGGCACAGTATCCAGCATTCCCGCCGCAACTAACGCCCCAATACCGGGTCTACGCTATAGCAGTTCTCCAGTTGCTGTAGAGGGAAATCGCCGCTGTTGAGTGGCTTTTTCCTTAAGAAAAAGCCACCTTGCACGATGCCAGAAACTCCACGTGAACTGGAGAACCGCTCTAGCATCCGCACTTCGGCTGCGGACCATGAGTTTTGCTTCGGGGCTGACCCCATCGGGGCCACTGAGAGGGAACATGAAACCTCATATCAACCCGCGCGAATGGTGCGCTGCCTGCTCGTCTTTTCGTCCGTTTGCATTGTCCTTGGTGCTACTACCGTTCACCTTGGTGCCGGGGCGCCTCTTCGCACAGCAGGGATGGCCCCAGAATCCCCAGTACGCCAACGGCCAGTCCCCTCAGTACTCCCAGCCCGATCCCTATGCCGGGCAGTACGCTCCCAACCAGCAGCCGGCTTACGGCCAACAGCAGGTTCCGGTTCCAGACCCCGCATATGACCAGGGCTATCCGCAGCAGGACTATGCGCAGGCTCAACCCGCTGCGCAGCCGCTTACCGCGGAGCAACTCGAGCAGCTTGTCGCCCCCATTGCGCTTTATCCTGATACGCTCGTGGCCCAGATCCTCGCCGCGGCCACATATCCAGCTCAGGTGGTCGGCGCCGACCATTGGCTCCAGTCCCAGGGCTACGCCTCTCCTGACCAGATTGCCTATGGAGCCGACGCCCAGACCTGGGACCCCAGCGTCAAAGCCCTCACAGCGTTTCCACAGGTCCTGACCATGATGGACCGCGACCTGCAGTGGACTACCGATCTGGGCAATGCCTACTATAACCAGCCCCAGGATGTGCTCGAATCGATCCAGGTCCTGCGCCAGCGCGCGCAAGCCGCCGGAACCCTCCAGAACACTCCTCAGGAAGCTGTCACTGACAACCAGGGCTATATTGAATTGGCCCCGCCCAATCCGCAGGTCGTCTACGTGCCTGTCTACAACCCGTGGGACGTCTACGGGCAGCCGGTCGCGCCCTATCCGGGTTTTTCCCTGCTTGGGTCGCTCCAGTCGTTTGCCGGCTTTGCCCCGGTAAGGTTTGGCCTCGGCATCGCCATGTCGGCCTTCAGCCACACTCCCTTTGGCTGGTCTGGCTGGGCTCTCAACTGGCTCACCCAATCCGTCCTCTTCCATCAGTCCAACTACTATTCGCACAGCACCACGGTCGCCCACTGGAACGCCCCGCGCGGCGGCTCCCCGCAACGCACAGCCATGTCCCGGCAGATGGAAAGCTATAACCGCGCTCCAGGCAACTTCGCCCGTCCAGCCAGGGGCTTCAATGGCAACAGCGGATACAGCGGCTACAACCGGGCGCCCGAGCAAACATTCGCCCGCCAACCCGTCCGCAACCCCGAAAGCTATGCGGATAACCGCCCCTATGCGGCGTACCGTTCTCCTGCCGCAGACCGGGCTTCCCTCGCGGAAAACCGGGACTTGGTAGCCACCAATCGCGCCTATTCATCTTTCCAGGGCAACTACGCCCGTCCCGGCTATGCCTACGGCAATTCCCCGCAGGCCTACGCCAACCGGCCAGCCACCCCCTACGCCAGCCCTCGGCAAGCCTGGCGCTCACCTGCGCCCACCCCGCAGCGCGGCGATTTCGCGCAGCGATCCTATTTTGGCGAAGGGTCCAATTCGGGCTATGGACGCTCGGCCTATGGGAACCGCGCCTTTGCCGAGTCGCCTTCCAGGTCTGAGAAATCCGGCGGCTTCCATCTTTTCGGCAACCACAATGCCGAGAGATCCTATGGCGGCGGCCATGCTCCCAAGAGCTACGGCGGAGGAAAAGAATTCAAGGAGCACTCTCATGGTGGCGGCCATTCCAGCGGCCACCGCAGCGGCGGACATCGCTTCTAACCACCGGCACCGCCCACCCTAAATTGCCGCCAGCGCATTCTCCGCCCGCGCAAACGTATACGGTCCCTCCGGCACCAGCGCAACCCGCGCCCCGGCTGGAAGCCCATCCAGCACCGCCGCCACAGCTTCTTCCAGACTGCTGTACGCCCACGCCCCCAAGAACCCAAGCTGCCCCTTTGAAATCCCCGGTGTATAGAAGAACAGCTCAAATTTTTCGCCCACCAGCGCCAGCTTCTCCAGTTGCCACTGATCCACCTCCACCGCCGACTCCCGAATCGCATCCAGAAAGCTCTTGAAGTCCGTCAGCCCCGCCAGCCTCCGCGCAAACTCCGGCGACCCCACTCCCTCCGCGCACTGCGAAACAACCAGAATCCGCCCTCCCGGTTTCACAATATGCTGCGCCGCCGTGATCCCCTTGACCGTCTGGTAGAAGGTCAGATCCAGCGGATACCCGGCCGCGCTCGTAATCACCGCGTCCACCGGCTCTTCCAGCCTGGCCAGGCACGTCGTCTCCACAAACGCAACCCCCGCAGCATGAGCCTTCACCGGATCGCCCGCAAACACCCCTGAAATCTCCCGCTCCTGCGTCAGCGTCACATCCAGGGCAAAGTCATGCCGTGCCATCCGCGCAATCTCCAGCAACTCCGCGTGCAGCGGATTCCCATCGATTGATCCCTCCGTCGCCTTGGGTTCCCGCATGAACCGTGGCGCGTGAATTGCCTTGATCGTCTCCTGTGCCGCCAGTCCCGGAGCAATCAGCTTCCGCCCGCCGCTGAATCCCAGCATCAGGTGCTGCTCAATAAACCCCAGCGTGATGTGCAACTCCGCCGCCACAAACCGCTCGTCGATATATACCGGCGTTCCTCGGCCGGTCGTGCCCAGGCTGCGATGCTCGCTCAACGCCCGCGCATCGTGGCTCACCACGCGATAGCTGGCGGCAATCTCCGGTCCCACAATCGTTTTCACCTCATCTTCGGTCGCTCCCCGGTGCAGCCCCGTAGCAATCAGAATCGTGATCCCTTCCGCCGGGATTCCAGCCTCGTGGAGCCGCGCCAGCAGCGGCGGCAGCGTGATGCGATTCGGCGCCGGCCGCGTGATGTCGCAGACCGAAATGGCAGCGGATCGCTTTCCGCGTGACATCGTTGTCAGCGGCTGGCAGCCGATGGGGTGGTCGAGCGCCTCTTCCAGTGCGTTGCCCAGTGCCCACCTCGGCCCATCCGTCAAAGCCGCCGCCGAGCGGCTCCGGATCACCTGGCACGCATATCCATCCGGCGCCGCAACCTCAATTCCGCTCTTCCCAAACCGAAACTGTGCCTTCATCCGTGTTCTCCCGCCAAACATCTCCGATGGGACCATCTTAGCCGCCAGATCCTCGTCTCACCCGCGCTCGCGGCTGGTATATTTTCCTCGACGCAAAACCGCCTGTATCCCCGCAGCGAGTTCAGCCCACCGAGGGAGTTCACCATGAATCCGATAGACCCAAACGGCAGTTCCAGACGCCTGTTTCTCAAGCAGCTAAGCGCGGCCGGAGCCTTGGCCCTCACCGCCGCCAACTCTGAAGCCTTGGCATCACAGCCCAATCCCACCCCGCAAACCGCCGCCGCGCTGTCTCCATCCCAAATTCAGCAGACCGCCACTCGCGCCCAACGCATGGCCTGGTGGCATCAAGCCAAGTTCGGCATGTTCATCCACTGGGGCCTCTATTCGATCATCGGCCAGCATGAGTGGGCCAAGGAAGTCGAAGGCATTCCCATTCCGCAATACGAGCTCCTCGCCAGGCATTTCCATCCCAAGCCCAACGCCGCCCGCGACTGGGCTCGCCTCGCGAAAGCCGCGGGCCAGAAGTACATGGTCATGACCACCAAGCATCACGAGGGCTTCTGCCACTGGGACACCCAGCTCACTGACTACTGCGCCCCCAAACAGGGCCCCGGCCGCGACCTTGTCCGCGAATTCGTCGACGCCGCCCGTGCCGAAGGTCTCCGCGTCGGCTTCTACTACTCCCTCATGGACTGGCACCATCCCGACGGCGCCAAATGCAAAACCGACGAAGCCGCCCGTCGCCGCTTCGTCGAATACACCCACGGCCTCATCCGCGAACTTATGACCAACTACGGCAAAATCGACGTCCTCTGGTACGACGTCGACTGGCCTCTCACCGCCGCCGAGTGGGAGTCCGAGCGCATGAACAAGATGGTCTTCGAACTCCAGCCCGACATCATCGTTAACAACCGCAACGGCCTTGAAGGCGACTTCTCTACCCCGGAGCAGGAAATCCGCGCCGCCCAGGCCGGCCGCGCCTGGGAAACCTGCATGACCCTCAACGACAGTTGGGGCTTCAACCGTGCTGACGACGCCTGGAAGACCCCCAAGACCATTGTCGCCAATCTGGCCACCTGTGCCCGCGGCGGTGGCAATTATCTGCTCAACATTGGCCCCAAGCCCGATGGCTCCATCCCGGAAGAGACGGTAACCGTCCTTGAAGCCGTCGGCCAGTGGCTGCAGACCAACGGCAAGGCCATCTATGGCACTGACCCCGGCTCCTTCGGCTGGAACGTCAACGCCAACTACACCCGCCGCGCCAACACCCTTTACATCCACCAGCAGTACTGGCCCGGCCACACCCCGGCGGCAGACTGGCTCACCTTCTTCCAGCCGGAGCCCGTCATCGCCATCGGCGGCCTCAAAGCGAAGGTAAAATCCGCCCGCCTCCTCAAAACCGGAGAAAGCGTCAAATTCACCCAGGATGAATTCACCCTCCGCCTGACTGGTCTCCCGTTGCAAGCCCCCGACCAGCCCTCAACGGTCATTGAAGTCGAGTGCGACGCCGAGCCGGTAATTGACCACGACGCCACCCGCCCCCAATGGCCAAGATACAAAGTAGGTGTCAGCAGCTAACTCCGGGCGCTTTTCCTTTCAATCACCACCAAACATCCCATGTCTTAAAAGCGAGACATGGGGCACCCGGCAATTCGACCAGGAGCAGCATCCACAATGAGACTCGTACAAATCATCTCAGCATGTTTAGTCGCGGCTTTTCCTGCACTAGTCATGGCACAGGCGAGTTCCTCAGTGCAGGCGGTTGACATCTGCACAGTGGTGTCGAATGCCGCTCAATATGATGGCAAGGAGATCCTCGTCCAAGGACTCTGGAAGATGGTCATTCATGGCTCCCTTTTGAAAGGGAATGAATGCCCTAAGGTAGAAGTCAACCTAACCCAAACTCAGGATTACAAAGCGAATAAGAAAGCTTCTTCTCTAGTGCGATCTCTCGCCAAGAAAGATCAGTTTGGGGTAGTCCATTCGACCTCCAGAGTTACTGCTTGCTCGTCACAATCAGCTTCTCCGGTCCTGATCGAATGGACAACCTCTTGAAAAATCACAGGTGCCCC
>CAZNAW010000053.1:0-21256 GCA_964571165.1 uncultured Occallatibacter sp.
ACCAGGGAATTGGTGGTTCCCAGGTCGATTCCGACTACGCGTCCTTCCGCCATGCTTGTCTTTTAAGCTCCCAGAGTCTCGGTAACGTCGCGAACCAGATTGCTCAAGTAGCGGCGCCGGTCAAGGAGAGCCACCATGGCCTTTTGCGCAGCCTGGCGCGCTGATTCACCGCCCGCGTCCCAAACCTGCCAAAGGCCGCGCAATTCCTTGTCCGCCGCTTCCAACAGACCATCCAGCCGCTTTTTCGCATCCTTCAGGGCTGCATCTAGGGCCGGATCCTCTCCGCCCATCTTGCGAACCATGCGCATCTCTTCCAACTGCATGTTCAGCTCAAAGACCTCCTCCAGCAGATCGGCCGGCACGCGGGAGGGATCTTTTCGATCATGGCCGTCCTGATCCGGAATTGCCTCTGAACCCGTCGCAGCACCTACGAGCTTGAGCAGGTACCTGGTGCGGTTCAGAGGGTCTTTGAGCGTGCGATAGGCATCGTTCAGCAACGCTGTGTCTGCCAAACTCCACTGGCGCTCATTTTCCCCCGCGCGGGCAAAGCGATCGGGGTGAACCTTGCGGCTGAGACGATGAAACTCGTGCTCCAGGGCGACCAGGTCAAGGTTGAGCCGCGGCTCCAGTCCGAAAACTGAAAAATAATCGCCGCCGGGAGGAGGCTGAATCTTGCTGCAATGCGGGCAAAATAGCGTGGAGTCGTTATGGCCAATCGAACAGGACCAACAGGCAATGGGAACCGCGGAATCAAGAACCTTGAGCATAATTAGACCGAACCCTACGATGAGAACGATGAACCGCAGCCACAGGAGCGCGTCGAGTTCGGATTGATGAAATTGAATCCCTGCCGCATCAGCGTCTCTTCGTAGTCCAGCGTCATGCCGTGCAGATAGAGGAACGACTTGGGATCGACGAAGACGCGCACACCGTCAAACTCGTAGATACGGTCGCGCTCGCGTGGCCGCGTGTCAAATTTGATTGAATAGGAGAGCCCCGAACACCCTCCGCCCATTACGCCCAACCGCAGTCCGCCCTCTTGCGGCGAGACGCCTTCCTTGGCCATGGCCACGCGGATGCGCTTGATTGCCCGCTCCGTCACCTGCAAGCCCTGACCGGGCGACGGGGCGCCCACTGGGCCCGGTGTGGCAGACTGCGACTGCGCCGCAACGGCCCCTTCGGCCGGCTTCGATTCGATTGTCACCATGTTCGACATACTTGCCTTTTCACGTTCCTGCGAAAAACCCCTGACGGCTAAAGCCTGGGCCTCTTTGCTGCGCTTCGGGCGCGGCTAACTCAAGCCGCAGCCTTCCAGAACCGAGCGAATCAACCTGCTCTCAGTCCGCAGCCGCCGCGGCCGCTGCATCCGCCGTCTCCTGAACGCCGTTCTTCTTCTTCCAGTCGCCGATGGCCGCGCGAATGGCATCTTCGGCCAGCACCGAGCAGTGAATCTTCACCGGCGGCAGCGACAGTTCCTTCACAATGTCGGTATTCTTGATCGCCAGTGCGTTATCGACAGTCCGGCCCTTGATCCATTCGGTTGCCAGCGAAGAACTGGCGATCGCCGAGCCGCAGCCGAAGGTCTTGAACTTCGCCTCTTCGATCACCTGCGTCTCGGGATTTACGCGGATCTGCAACCGCATCACGTCGCCGCACTCTGGCGCGCCTACCAGACCCGTGCCGACCTCCGTCGAACTCTTGTCCAGCGTGCCCACATTGCGCGGATTGTTGTAGTGGTCTACCACCTTGTCGCTGTATGCCATGTGTCCTGTCTCCTCCTGCGGGGGGAAGCCGCTATACCTTGATTTGATTCGGCAGGCATGCCCGGCGAATCGAAAAACTTTCGTTGCTTACCTCCCATCCTTCGCATTTTTCCCTCGAAAAACCGCGAAGGATGGACCACCCAGCTTCAAGGTTCAATGAAACCGCCTAGTGCGCCGCCCACTGAATCTTGGTCAGATCGATGCCTTCTTTCACCATCTCGTAGAGCGGCGAAAGCTCGCGCAGCTTGCGCACAATGTCAACGACCTTGGCGCCTACATAATCCACCTCGGCCTGGGTATTGAAGCGCCCCAATCCAAATCGAATGGAACTATGCGCCACATCGTCGCCCAGTCCCAGCGCTTTCAATACGTAAGAGGGCTCGAGCGTGGCCGAGGTGCAGGCCGAACCGCTGGAAACCGCTACGTCATTGATGCCCATCAGAAGCGACTCGCCCTCAACGTACACAAAGCTCATGTTCAGGTTGCCGGGCAGCCGGTGCTCCATGGAGCCGTTGACGTGGACGTAGTCCAGCTCCGATTCCAGCTTGTTCTTCAGCCGGTCGCGCAAGCCGCGCAGATAAGCCGCCTCCGTTTCCATCTCCTCATAGGCAATTTCACAGGCCTTGCCCAGACCCACGATGCCGGGCACATTCAAGGTGCCGGACCGCATGCCGCGTTCGTGGCCGCCGCCGTCGATTTGCGCGGCGATCTGCACGCGCGGGTTGCGCCGGCGAACATACAGGGCGCCCACGCCCTTGGGCCCGTAAATCTTGTGCGCGGAGATCGACAATACGTCAATGTTGTCGGCGATCACGTTCACCGGAACCTTGCCCACGGCCTGCACGGCGTCCGTGTGGAAGATCACGCCCTTCTCATGACAGAGCTTGCCGATTTCGCGGATGGGCTGCAGCACGCCGATCTCGTTGTTGGCCGCCATGATGGATACCAGGATGGTCTTGTCGTCGATGGCCCGCTTCAGATCTTCCAGGTCGATGAGCCCGTCGGCTTTCACCGGCAGATAGGTCACGCGGTAGCCATATTTTTCAAGGCGCTTGCAGGTGTCAAGCACCGCCTTGTGCTCAGTGACCTGGGTGATGATGTGGTTGCCGCGCTCGCGATACATCTCCGCAATGCCCTTGATGGCCAGGTTGTTGCTCTCGGTGGCGCCGGAGGTAAAGATGATCTCCTTGGCGGTGGCCCCGATGAGATTTGCAATCTGCTCCCGCGCCGTCTCCACGGCCTGCTCCGCTTCCCACCCGAAAGAATGATTGCGGCTGGCAGCATTGCCGAATTTGGTGGTGAAGTAGGGCAGCATCGCCTCAAGAACCCGCGGATCCACCGGGCTGGTGGCGTGATTATCCATATAAATCGGCAGGCTCACGCCTACGGGCGCTTCCACATTGCTGGCAACAGTGCTCGTCGAATTCATTATGGTCTCCATCCTTATCATTGCTCGCCTCCGCTCATCACGGAAGCGGGGGAAAAATCCGTTACAGCGTCAATTCAACCAACCCTTGCGCCTCGTGCACTCGTCTTGCGGGCTGTTCGTGCTCCGCCAGGTCCTGAATACTGATGCTCTTCAGCACTCCGGCGATGGTGTCGTTCACCCGCGCTAACGGCTCCCGGATGGTGCAACTCGGCGTCAACTCGCAGGACTTGGCGCCCTTGGTGCAAGAAGTAATGAAAAACGGTCCGTCGATGGCGTGAATCACCTCATAGGCTGAAATCTCGCGCGCATCCCGCTCCAGGACATAGCCCCCATTCATGCCGGCGTGGGAACGCAGCAGGCCGCTCTTGGTCAGGAGTTGCAGAATCTTGGCCAGCAATTGCGCTGGAATTCCGTACGCGTCAGCAACATCTTTCGCGCTCAGCGCAGGCTTCTCAGGGTGCTCGGCCAGGTACTTGAGCGCCATCAACCCGTAGTCCGCCTTTTTGGTCAGTTTGAGCATGCAATATCCGACTTCTTCGGTCCGCGTTCAGTATACGACCGATTCTGTCGGGATTTCAAGTCTGCCCGGAGATCCCCCCGCCTTTCGCGGGAAAAAATCTGCTCCGTCAGCCAAAGATTCTGCAAATATCCGTTTCCAATTGGCGAAAAGACCGCTACAATTTGGCGGAAAGAGTACTTCAACCAACTGATACATAGGCGATGGCAACCATTTGCAAGCACCCAAGGGTCCGTATCGTTTCCCGGCATGAAGACACCGAGTTTGTCGAGTGCCTGGAGTGTGGCGAAGTCTTTGACTCCGAAGAGTTTCGTGACATGGAGATTGAAGAAACCGCCGAGACAGAGTACAGCGCGGACGACTATTAGAGTAATTTCAGGGTAAACGTGCCGTAAGGAGATTCGAGCAGGGTGTCTTTGTCCTTAAGGAAAGAGCCGCTTAAGCTCATTCACCATGCGTTACAGCAACCCTGAAATCGCCATGAGACAGGTTCACCTGGCGCCTGGGCCGTTGGCTGCCTGTGCACCCACCCGGCGCGACGCGGTCCACGCGTAATGCAAGCCCGATACGACGGTCAGCACCATCGTGGCGTCGAGCAGCAGCGTGCGAATCTCCGCCACCCAGAAGGCTGGGGTGAGTTGATGGAGCAGGACGGCAGCCACCGCGCCCACCTGCACAGCCGTATTGGCCTTGCCAAAGATGCTTGGGCTGAACTCTCTGCGCCCCACCGCCGCATAAAGAATCGCCGCCACCACCAGAATCCCAACATCCCTGCCGAAAACCAGCACCGTCACCCGTGCCGGAATCAATCCCATGTGCGTCAGTACCAGGA
Organism: uncultured Occallatibacter sp.; assembly: GCA_964571165.1. Classification (GTDB taxonomy): domain Bacteria; phylum Acidobacteriota; class Terriglobia; order Terriglobales; family Acidobacteriaceae; genus Telmatobacter. The sequence goes on from CAZNAW010000053.1 coordinate 4,542, forward strand.
AGAGGGTGCTGAGCAGCAGCTTGTCAGCCACGGGGTCAAGGTACTGGCCCAGCATCGAGCGCTGCTTCAGCAGCCGCGCCAGTGTGCCATCCAGGGCATCCGTCAATCCCGCCACCACAAACAGGCCCAGGCCCAGCCCATAATGACCGTCCAGAACGGCTGCCACCAGAAACGGAGCGAGGCAAATGCGCAAGAGCGTAAGCAGGTTGGGAGCGGTGCGGAATGGGTTCGGTCGGGGGTTCGAAACGTCGGCCATGGCAGGTGGAGTCGCCAGCAAATCGATGCGTCCCGGCTCAGGAAGGAGCGATCCCGAGATCCATCAAGACCAATTCCCGGAAATACAGTTTCCCTATAGAGGACGGTTCTTCGTTAGACAACGATGGTACAACATGCTGCGCGAGCGTGACATCCCCATGTTTCCCGTGCCGCCTCGATCCTGATAAACTATGTGATATTGCTTCGCAGGCGCGTAGCTCAGTTGGTTAGAGCGCTTCCTTGACACGGAAGAGGTCGCTGGTTCGAATCCAGTCGTGCCTACCATTTAATTTTTTTAGAATCAATAGTTTGGCAACACGCCCCCATCCCGAGCCCCACTTCATTTCACCCAAGAATCACCCAAAGCCTACTGAATGGCCGTTCCGGCTGCTCCGAAAATGGCATCGACCATCATCTGTTGAGCCGCCATTAGCTCGTCTGAGTCCGTTTGCGTGTACCGGCTGAGCGTAAAGGCCGCGTTGCTCTGCCGGAGGGCGGTTTCCGCCGTTTTGGGGTCAACCTTCTTTTTGGTCGTCAGGAAGCTGGACAGGCTGTGGCGGAACTGGTGGAATCCGCGAGTATTTTGAGGCGACCTTCGATATGAGCGTCGAGCCGCCGAAACACATGGGGTTAGTTTGCAAATGCTGTTGGGAACAGTTCAACTACAGCCAATCCCCAATCAGGCTTGCTGGACATGCACTTGGGCATTCCGAACGGCGCGATGTGCCATATTCAAGGGAGAAGCCGTCGCCAATGACCGGGGAGCAAGTATTCAACTTTCATTCAATGCTCATGGAACGATTTGACGTGGTAACTCCAGAAGCCGGAACGTGGAAGTTCGAATGCAAGCATTGCAAGAAAAGGCTCCCGCATCGCACAGCCTTTGCGGGTTTGATGGGGCACAGCCTCGGATGTCGTATGGAACCCGAGGTACCAAACGAGAACGTAAATTAGCTGGTTCGCTTGCTTTGTTGCTTTACTGAACCTTAGGCGGCATCATTACGGCCTACCTCAAGAGTTGATTTCCAGTCCACGGGAGAGAATCCTTAGCGCAAGTCTTCTCGCATCCCTAACATGAGACTTGGTGACCTCACACTTTGGTTCGGTATGCGCCCCGCTGTTTCTCAACCTCCACAGCTCTCCCACATCTTCAGTCAGTCGCCGAAGATGACTTTGATTCACGGCAGCGGATACGGGTTTTGACCCCCAGTCTCCCAACTCCGAATGCAGCCATTGCTCCACGGCCTTTGCGTATGAAACACAGAGTGCCCCAAAGTCGAAGTGTCTTTGTGATTGTGCCCTTTGCCAAGAATGTTCGGCGACGACTAGCCTTTTCAGCACTTCAAATGGAAGCTTACTCAGTATCGGATTGTCCGCGAGTATCGACTTATGCGCTTTGTCGATGCCGCCTTCGCGTGCCGCGCTATCATCACTGCCGAGAGGGTACTCGAAGCTGAACTTGACTAAAGAGTTCTGCGAATTTGGGGACGGGGTTCGCCACTTCCCGTGCCTAAAGAGGTTCGACTCTTCGTAGAACGCGGTCAATTGTGTCGCAAGTACCTGAGCAATAAACGGAAGCGCATCGCTCCCAGTTATGCGCCTAAAAACACGATGATGAACTTGAACCCTAGCCTTGCTACAAACACGCTCCCAGTCGAAGAGTCCTTGGTAAAGTTCTTCCGAAAGCAAATCGAACACGTGGCCGATGGGCCTCCCGTGCCTCTTTTCTGTATTGATGAACTCGCAAAGAACGTCCGTCAACAATGGCTTCCACAACTCAGCAACCGTCCGCATCTGTTCTTGCCCTTCAATGGAATCGCTCAAGTGGCAATCGTATTCTTGGATTGCATCATCCCAGTAAAGTAGACCGTAGAGGCCAGACACAAACAGTACCTCAACGCGGTCTCGTGGTAACTCATTCCAGAAATCTCGACTCAAATCAATATTCAGCTTTTCAAGTTCCGAAAAGAAACGACCGCTGTAGCGTAAATATGCGGGGCGGTAAACCTCCTCTCCACAATCCGGTTCCCCAAAATCAGGCCCAAGCTTGAGGCTGCGATTGCCACCCCTTAAATCGCGAAAGCCGCCCATCTGGTCATCATTGTGGAGTCGTCCGTTTTCTCCATGGAGGAGGTCAAACACTTCCCTGCGGCCATTAAGGAGCCATCTCCGCAGGTTTGGCAGAGTCTCCCTAGAAGCAAAGCAGCGGCGGGACATGTGGGCGAAGCATTCTCCCCCCTGCCTTTTGTCTCGACTACACGAAAGAAGGATTATTGTCCGTTCTTGCATGGTAGGATTCTAGGGCTCAGAGGGCTGCTAACGCGAAGAAATCCGAGGCTCTACTCATCACAGCATCCGCATCCTTTGCCGCCGAAGTCTTTCAGGACGACGAAATCACTCAGTGTCAGCCTCGGCTTCTTCTGAACCCACGGCAGAAAGGCATCTGGCAACTCAATGAAGTGACCGGCTCCCCGCATCCCCTCTTTCGACAGTTCTGCATATGCCTGAGACAGGGCTAGGCCAAGGTCGCTGCGCCTGTGTCTGTTGGCGGTTTTGGAGGGGGCACAGTACCGACCTGCCGTCCAGAGACTAACTGGTTGTATTCTTGGCGGCTTAGCCGCTTCACCGTTCCTTGGAACCAAGTTGCGGTAATGTTCCGTGCAGACTCCGGTACCGGGAACTCTGTTGTGATGTCCCATTGGACGGGCACGCAGTGTTTGTACTCCACTCGACTTTCGTAGTAAAAATAGTCGCCGGTTCCCTGAGTATAGGCGAAGTAAAAGCGAAGATAATCCACAGACTGGGGAGCAATATCGTATCCGAAATCTACCCAACGATTTACCCAAAAACCATACGTCTTGCACGTGAATACAGGTGCTTAGGCGGTATTCCGCGTGCAGTTAAGTAGTTGAAAATAAAGGTGATAGCGTGCTTGACACGGAAGAGGCCGCTGGTTCGAATCCAGTCGTGCCTACCATATCCATAGTAGAATCAATAGTTTACAGCTTCGACCTTTTCCTTCTCCTCTCCCGATGGTGCTGAATGGTGCTGAGGTTTTTCCTTCTTGCCCCCGGTTGGGAGCATCATCTCCAAGACTTTGGCGTTCGCATCCCGTTTCTGCGACGAGATTGCTTGGGTGAAGTGGGCAAGCGCCACACCAATGGCCATTGCCAGAAATATCCAGAGTGTGAGGTAGCGGTCGAGGAACGAGAGGTGCTTGCGCTCGAGCGGAGCGCAGTTCTGCACTTGCGTATAGGGCTTGCTGGACATTGCTAGTGGGCCTCCGATTGGATTGGACAATCGACAGGCAAAGGCGCCTTTTGAAGAGCGACAAACCTTGCAGGGCTGCAGCAGGCTTTTGAGAGACGCAGCCGGTCAGCCTGCATTGCCCGCTCCTCTTTCAACCAAGCCAGCGTTTGACGAAGGATCTGCGCGGCTCCGACATTCGGGGGCATCACGATGCGGTAATGCATCCATTTGCCCTCGCGCCGGGCCGTGACAATTCCCGCACGGCGGAGATACGCCAGATGCCGGGAAATCTTGGGTTGCCCCTGCTCCAGAATCTCAACGAAATAGCAGACGCAGAGCTCCTGATCACCCATCAGATTGAGTAAACGGAGTCGTGTGTTGTCTCCCAGGGCCTGAAAGAAGCGTTCGATGTTAAACGCAGATGATTTTCCCGCCATGCCCAATGTATACGCCTTGACGAATATATCTGCAAGAAATATAGTCGTTTTTGCGAATATGTTTCCAGTTCGCTGTCAAGGAGTGCATCATGGCGGAACAGATATTGGAGTCGGTCAAATCCAAATACGGAGCGGTCGCTGAGAGTTCTCTGTCGAGCGACAACGCGGGAGTGAAGGCCGTGGCGGAAGCCTTCGGATACAGCGCGGAAGAACTCACCTCGATCCCGGCGGAAGCCAATATGGGCCTGTCTTGCGGCAACCCGACGGCGACGGCTCACATCAGGTGGGGCGAAGTGGTGGTCGATCTGGGTTCTGGCGGAGGCCTGGATGTCTTTCTCGCCTCGAAGATGGTCGGACCGGAAGGCCGCGCCATCGGCATCGACATGACGCCAGCCATGATTGACCGGGCACGCGCGAATGCCAAGACAGGCGGCTACACCAATGTCGAGTTCCACCTGTCAACCATCGATCAAATTCCGCTTCCGGATGCTTCGGTTGATTGCGTAATTTCAAACTGCGTCCTGAACCTGGCGCCTGACAAGCCGGCCGTGTTCCGCGAAATCGCCCGCGTACTGAAGCCCGGCGGGCGCGTAGCGGTGAGCGACATCGCACTCAAGCAGGAGCTGCCTGAGTCCGTTGCAAAGAGTGTTGCAGCCTATGTCGGCTGCATTGCCGGAGCCATTCTGATCGACGACTACAAGGCTGGACTGCTGGCGGCCGGCTTTGAGCATGTCCAGATTGTGGATAGCGGCAAGGACCTGAACGCCTACGCGAAGGTTGAGAATCAGGCTGGTTGCTGCTCCCCAACGATGGACTCCTCCAGCCCGTTCCAGGTCATCGAAGAGCCTTGCTGCACTCCTGCGCCTGGCGCCTCGGCGCCACTCCATGAGGAATTGAAAACGCTCCTCTCCCAATACGACATCAATGCAGCTGCCGCCAGCGTGAAGGTCTACGCGATCAAGCCTGGAATCACTGCCTCGAAATCCTGCTGAGCCCCGACCTGTTGCTCGTAAGGGGCTACGGAACCAGAACAAACGCACCGCAGGCGCTTTCTTGAAAGGACGTACAAGATGGCTCAATACAACGTGCTTTTTCTTTGCACCGGAAACTCCGCTCGCTCCATCATGGCCGAGGCGATTATGAACCGCAAGGGATTGCCTCACTTCACGGCATACAGCGCCGGTAGCCATCCTGCCGGATCGGTGCGGCCCGAAGCGATTCACCAACTTGAAAAAGCCGGATTGAGCACTGTGAATTTGCGGAGCAAGTCATGGGATGAGTTCTCTGTGCCCGGTGCACCGACGCTTCACTTCGTGTTTACAGTCTGCGACAACGCGGCGAAGGAAGTCTGCCCGCTTTGGCCAGGCCAACCCATGACAGCACATTGGGGTGTACCCGATCCAGCCGCAGTTACAGGCACGCCCGAAGAGATTGACCGCGCCTTCTTGCAGGCATTTTCGTTGCTCGACCGCCGCATCAGCCTTTTTCTGTCCTTGCCGGTAGCAACGCTGGATACCTTTGCGCTGCAACGGGAGATCGACAACATCGGAAAGCAATAATTGGTAGTTGAGGAATCATGGTAAAGGTCATTTTTGCATGTATTCATAACGCGGGCCGCTCCCAGATGGCGGCAGCGTTCTTTAGTCAGCTTGCCGATCATTCCAAAGCCGAAGCTGTGTCGGCCGGAACCGAGCCTGGCCTCCGCGTCCATCCCGAAGTCCTCGCCGCGATGCAAAGGTCGGAATTGACCTCAGCAGAACTAAGCCTCAGAAGCTGACAGACGAATTGGCGCGCGACGCTCAACTTCTCATCACCATGGGTTGCGGTGACAAGTGCCCCTATGTGCCCGGCCTGCGCCGGGATGACTGGCCCCTTCGCGATCCCAAGGGACAGCCGATGGAGGACGTTCGCGTTATCAGAGATGAAATTCGAGACCAAGTGCAATTGCTCCTCAACAGAGAATCCCTAAGCGCCTGAAAGCAGCGCTCAACGACGCCCGGCTAGAGAAGGACGAGAGGTCTCTGTTAGATACCCGGCATCCCCAGCAAACGCAGGTATTCCTGGGTGAGGATGGAACGCAAGCGGGGAGTGACCGCTGGGTCGCAGGGGACGTCGAGTGAGCGACAGCGGTCGATGGCAAAGCGCAGATCGCGAAGGAAAGCAACGCAGGCCGGGCATGACTCGATATGGCCTCGCATCTGCTCGCAGGTGAGGGGCTCGATCTTGCCATCCAAGTAATCCGAGAGTTTTGAGAACAGTTGACGGCAATCGGAGGGACGCTTTCCGGCTTTGGCCAGCCTGCCCTTTGAACTTCTGGCGGGTTTGCTGTCGGTCAACTCGCCGGATGCGCCATTCAGCGTCCTGTCCATCTCTTTGCGCACCCACAGACGTGCACGGTGCAGGCGAACCCTGACCGTTCCGGGCTGCAGATCGAGGATCTGTGCGACCTGCTCGGTTGTAAGTTCCTCCATGTCGTGAAGCACAAGAACGAGGCGTAATTGGACGGGAATTCGCAGGACCGCCTGGTGCAGTAAATGGTGTTGCTCGGCTTGGAGAAGATTGTCTTCCGGACTTTCTGCGCCGTCCTTCAGTAACCGGCCTAATTCAACCTCATCCGGCATCAATTCATCCAGGGAGAGGATGTGCCTGGGAACAGCGGCTCCCTTGCGGCGCATGCGCCAGCATCGGTTCCTGGTTACCGTGTAGAGCCAAACCGCAAGCGCTTTTGGCTCCTGTATCTTGGCCAGGTAAGGCAAGGAGCGGGAGAGAACCTCCTGCATCGTGTCCTCTGCGTCTTCCGGGTGACCGCAAACCTTCATGCTGAAAGAGTAGACCGTATTCTGCAGCAAGCCGATTGCCTCTTCGACGGCTTCGGGAGTTTTGCGGCGCAAGAGGTCGGTCGCTTGGATCAGTTCGTGTCGCATCGGTCGGAGGCCTCACAGGCTAACCAAGTATATTCTTCGGCATTCGCCGAACAAACTGTTGCCCCGTGCCGTCCTTTTGCTGCGCAGCTTCGATCATCAGCAGGCAGATCGGGCAGACTTTCTCAAGCCATTCACAGAGCTTTGCGTGTTCCGGCTCTGAACATGGCGCAAGCCAACCGCGCAACAACGCGATTGCAAGGTCCAGGTCAGCGCCTGGTCTGTTTGCTTCCAGGCGAAACATCTGCCGATAGACTTCATCTTTCAGCTTGTCGCCACGATCTCGGCGGGGATGTTCCGACCCGGTTGCAGACTTTCGTTGGGCCATAACCTTTTGCGCCTCCTCCCTACCGGGCCACAGTACAGTTGCCATCTTTCAGCCCCATTGCTCGCAGAATGGACATGGCCGGACACCAGTTAGTGAGTGCCGACTGCAACAGGTTGAGTCCGACGAACACCGTCAGCCACAGCCAGTAAGGCGACAAAAAATGTGCCAGTGCAAGCGACAGGAGGACCATGATGCCGGCCATCAAGCGCAAGCCGCGTTCGACTGTCATAGCTAAGCTCCCTGTTCAGAAATCGGTTGAGTTGCAGTGTTTGATTGCTGGCGCGCATGAACCGCGTAGTAGAGAACGGGAACGGCCAGCCGGGAGAGAAAAGTGGAAGCGACTTCACCTGCGATGAGCGAGAGGGCAAGCCCCTGAAAGATCGGATCGGAGAGAATCACGCTGGCACCCACAACGACTGCGGCAGCGGTCAACAGCATGGGGCGAAAGCGAACCGCGCCAGCATCGATGACCGCCTGGTCCAACCGCATTCCCTGGCGCCGGCGAAGCTCGATGAAGTCGACAAGGATGATCGAATTGCGCACGATGATTCCAGCGCCGGCGATGAAGCCGATCATCGAAGTTGCAGTGAAGAATGCCCCGAGCATGGCGTGGGCAGGCAGAATCCCGACCAGCGTCAGCGGAATGGGGGCCATGATGACCAGGGGCACCAGGAAGGAGCGGAACCACCCTACCACCAGCACATAGATGAGAACCAGGACGGCGGCAAAGGCCAGCCCAAGATCGCGGAAGACCTCAATGGTGATGTGCCATTCGCCATCCCATTTCATCGAGTAATGATCGGTCGATTCCGGTTGCACCGCGTTGTAGCGAGCAAGCGTGTACCCCGCAGGCAGCGTGAGATGGTCGAGTTGCTTGTTCATCTTCAGGATCGCGTAGACGGGACTCTCTTCCGCGCCGGCCAGATCTCCAGTAACGTAGACCACTCGACGAAGATTCTTGTGGTAAATGCTGGGCTGGATTGTTGTGTGCTCGACGAGCACCAACTCGCGCAGGGAGATCATTGCACCGTCCTTGCCCGGCAGACGGATATTCTCCAGGCCCTGTTCGGAGGACCGATCCGGGCGATTTATCTCGACCGTTGCCGGCACCGGTTCTCGCGCGCTCTGATCGTGGATCAGGCCGACGGGCGCTCCAGAAAGAGCAAGGGCCAGCGCATGAGTCACATCGGAGACGGCGATGCCGTGCTCCGCGGCCTTCACCTCATCCACGCGCATCACAAGTTTCGGCTGAGGATCTTCGACGTACCAGTCTGTATCGACAACGCCCGAGGTTCGCTGAAAAATTGACCTGATCTGTTGGGCGACCTGTGTTTGACCAACCAGGTCGGGGCCGTAAACCTCCGCAACCAGAGTCTGGATCACCGGAGGGCCGGGTGGGACCTCGCTGACCTGGATGCGCGCGCCATATCGGCTTCCGATCGCATCGACCAGCGGACGCAGCCGCTTGGCAATCGCGTGGCTCTGTTCGCTGCGCTGGTTTGCAGGCAGCAGGTTCACTTGGATGTCGGCCTGGTTGGGCTGCCGCCTCATATAGTAATGGCGGACCAGTCCATTGAAGTTATATGGGCCCGAGGTTCCGGTGTAGGTCTGGTAATTGAGGACATCCGGCTGTTGCGCCAACTCGCTGCCCAATGTCTGCACCACGCTCGCCGTCTGCTCCAGAGGCGTCCCGTCCGGCATGTTGACCATGATCTGCAACTCGTTCTTGTTGTCGAAGGGCAGCATTTTTACCCTGACCAACCCGAACGGAACCAGCGCAACCGCTGCCAGCAGGAGCAGGACCATGCCGGCGAAGAAAAAGATGCGATACCCGATTCCATTGGACCTACCATGAGGACCTGTTTCGCTCTTAGGCCTGAGTTCTCAAAAGGGTGTACGCCTGCTTCGACGTCTTTCCCGAATACCTTCTCAACCTTTCGAAACGCCCTCACGCCACCGACCATTTCCTTTAGCAAGTGCGACTTCATCCTTCGAAGAGACAACAAGACAACCTCCACCGTTGTCGCAACATTCAACGTCGCGAATGAAGTAGAAGAGAATTGCAGGCACAATCCCTTCCTGCCACATCGAGACATTCGCCAAAATGTGTACAAGAAACTTCCAAGAGCCATTGCGAAAACGCCCTGAAGTAAAAACATGGTTGCTCCTTCGCCGTGCAGATGGATTGTTTGACATGTCCTGCATAAAAAGCAGGGAAGGATTAGTGCCCCTTCGTTTCTTGCAACAGCGCCGTGCTACCTGCATAGAGCTTTACCGAGTGTTCATGCGACTCAAACGTAAACGTTCCGCTGCCTCTTCTCCCCGTGCGCGACATCGACACGCCCTCAAAGCCATAGGTTCCGCAAGCACTTGGTGAAAAAATCGCCACTGACTGCTCTGAATCTGTGGCATTGCAGCCTGGACTTCCTGTCATATTCGTATCATCGGATGTGATCAGGCGCGCGAACACGCCATTCTTACGGTTAAAGCCGATTACTTGCCCGTCGCTGTCGCGAATCGCTTTATCCAATGGTGAAAACTCGTCTCCCCCGATGAGGTCGATGGTTCCCAATCCGTCAGTCTCATCGAGGCGGTGCGGATATGCGGCTTCATAAGATTCGATCGAGTTGGCCAAAGCGCGGACGGAGAGATTTACTGGCGTGCTAAGATCACCATTCACAATGTGATCAAAATGAATGGAAAGGACCGAGGCCTTCTGTTCCGCGTATGGTTCGCGAGTGAGGTGGAATGGCTGAGCATCCACGACATGACCTATGACTAGAGAGCCTTTCAGGATGCGGGGACCATCCGGAATTACAACGGTCTGCAATAGCTTTGCAACTACCTGATCCCCAGGGTGCGCTTTTCTGGCATCTACTGAATGGACGAAGCGCACGGGAACTGCCATAGAAGAGGGGACTGTCGCTCCTACGGTGGCTGCCGCGCACAGGCTCGTGACAGAGAACGCGACGATGTTGAATAGGATCATCGCTGCTCCGCAAAGGATTGATCTACTCGTCATCTGCATCAGAGTGCTCCTTTCTTTCAGCTTTCACTTGCCGTACTCATCACAGCACTGGGCAGCCTTAAGGAACTCTGAAATGTCTATGAAGTTTTGAAGTCCGACTATCGTCGTTGGCTCGTATTCAATTGCGGACATGCGAAATGGAGCTGGCTGCACTCTTGGCAATAACGGTTTAGGACTAGTTTGCGTAAGCGACAATGCGTAATGGCGATCAACGACGCATCCCTTCATGTGCGGTATCTCTTTGGAAATCAGCATCGTCGGCTAACTGATTTCGGATGGATCTTACACGACTAAAGACGCCCCGAAGCGGCTGGATGAGGATGCAGGCGCGAATGCGCGCCGCGCGGGGTGTGCGGCGCTGCCTAGGCCGTCGGCGCGCGTGGAGTGAAAGCACGCTTGCCAATGAAAACTTCGCCCATCTCTAGGCGTGCGTTGCCTTCCAGATCGAGGAAACCGGCATGGCTCTCCTTGCAGGCCGCCTGCGCCTCCGGTGAAAGATTCGGAGCAATCAGCACGGTAATTAAGGAGCCGTTGTGATGGGTGGTATCGCGATGCAGCCGGCCGAGTTCGGTATGCAGGTTTTCCGGCCGTGCGCTGGCCCTCACTTTGCAGGCTAGGGTATGGCTGTGGCCGAGCACGTCCACATGCGCCAGTACGGCGCCTTTCGCCCTGCGCCGGATGTCTCTGAGCTTGATGACCAAGACCTGCCTCAGCAGGCTGCGCAGCGCTTCGATGGCGCGGAGTTCCAGCTCGTCCATTGAGCTTCTGGTCTTCATGGCAATCTCCATCCGTTCGCACTTGGTGTAAACGGAAGTCGTGCGGTTGGCCGGGCTCAGGCAACGCTGCTGGCCGCGAGCGGCGTTGCAGCATGCCTCACCCTGGCCGGGCGTATCGGCGCCGGCCCGACCCTGAATGAGTTGCCACCGGAGGGAATCAGATCGAGCGGAATGCCCGCACGGCAGCTCTTGCTGTTGAAATACTTCGATTGCAGCCAGATGCAAAGGCGCGGGTCGTGAATCTCCGGCTGGCCGCGCCAGAAATCGGACGAAAGCCCGCATTCGATGAGCAGATGGTCAAGCTGCAATTCGATGGTGGAGATATTCCTGGGGAAATAGCGGCGGACATTGGAAGCGCCGACCATCAGTCCAATCACTTCACGGCCTTTGCACTGAGCCATGACCACCATAACAACCTCCATTCAACCCAAGGCAGGGCACTAACCCAAAGCGGGGTTGCGGCCAGCGCCACAAGCTCCTAAGTGATGAGGTACTGAGGGATACCACCCAGACCCGGATTTGAAAATGCATGTTTATCTTTTTCTTCGTCAAAACCTGCTGCCAAATTCGTGCAATGGACAGGTGCTGTGAGAGCCAAGGATTTCTCTCCGAAGATCACATATCTTCGATTGCCAGCATCTCCGAATGTGCAACGTATTGTTGTTGACCCAGTAAAAGCATTCGGATGAGCGAAGGCGATGTCGGCAAGCAGAAGAATCACGGTGATCAATAGAATCCGCAGAATCTGCGTTACCGATAAACCCATTTGAGTCTCTTCGCTATACTTCCATACACAAAACATTGACACAGCGACTGCGAGAGCCCCAATCCAGTTCATCATTTCCTAACTCCGTTCGTTGAAGGGCTTTCTGTTTTGAGGCAACTTCCGATCTGCACGCCTAGTGCCCCGCACTCTGGAAAGATCCTCTCTTTCTCCCGCCGGTGCAGGTTCGCTCATCCGCACTCAACTCGCCGTTGTCTCCTCCAATGGGTTTGAATGTCTGGCGAGATCCGAACTGGCGTCTGGACGAAGAAGCGTGAGGGTTCCAGCTCCATTTCGTCCAGAGTGAGGCACGGATACATCGCCGACCCCGTAAAGCTCGCATGCGCTCGATCAGAAGATCGCAACAGATTGTCCCTTGTCGGTCTGATCGGAATCGTCGCAACCCTGGGGAAGAATGCTTGACGCATCATGGACATTTGAGTGCGTCCATCCTAGCTGGCTTTCACTTGCTGCGTACATTAAAGCTCCGGCCAGCCTTAAGCGATTCTGAACAGTTTCTGACGTTTCGACACACTCGAACAATGCCATCTCAAGGCGTTTTGACCATGAAGGTCGCTCATTTAGGGCCAGCGGAAGTGGATGGCAACTCGACCTATCTAGCGCATGAAGCTGCATTTGCCAGGATTGCAGTTTATGAGCGCTTGTCAGAAGATCCGTCGGCGATCGGGACTCGGATGCAGAATTTGGAGCCACATGCCTGTCCCGGTTTCACGAAGATTCTGCCACCATTCGCTTCAACCGCCCATTTGGCGATTGGCAATCCCAGGCCAGCGCCGCCCGCATCTCGACTTCGTGCCTCGTCGAGTTGGAAAAAGCGGTCAAAGATCCTCTGCCTTGCGTTCTCTGGAATTCCTGGTCCTTCGTCTTCGATGTCAAGTTCGACGAATCCAGCCGATGGCGCGGCTCCATCTTCCGATTGCAACGAAAGCCGGATTGCGCTGCCCGGGGGCGAGTACTTGACAGCGTTGTCGAGAAGATTAACGACAGCCATCCTGAGTAAGGCGTAGTCTGCCCAGATGTTGATTTCGGAGTTGCCTTTTACGGAGACTGTCTGATTCTTTTCCTCAGCCAGGACACCGACAACTGCTGCCGATTCGTTCACCAGATTCATAAACGGGAAAATGGTTCGATAGAGTTCGATGGCACCCGATTCGGCATGAGCCAAGGTCAGAAGCGAATCAACCATGGAATTGAGTTTTGTAACCTCTTCGAGCATGCTCCCAATAATGTCTCGATACTTCTCGGCGCCATGCCTCTCCTGGAGGCCTACCTCTCCCACGCTGCGCATGGCGGCCAATGGTGTTCTGAGTTCATGCGCTACATCTGAGGTGAAGCGTCGCAAGTTTTCAAAGGACTCTTCAAGACGCCTGAGGAGTTCGTTCAATACGCGCGCCATGTGACCAAGTTCGTCTTGTGGATTCCTGACGGGAATCCGTTCGCCGAGGCGACGCGCTGTAATGCCCTCGGTGAGTTGCGCCATCTGTTCGAGCGGATCGAGAGCCTTCCCGGCTACGCGGTAACCGGCAAGTCCTGCTGCGATGAGCGCGGCCGGCAAGACTACCCCAAGCAGTCCCAAGAGTTCGATTGTCCGCAGCCGAAGCGGTTCCGTGCTATAAGCGATGCGGAGGAGCAGAGGGGTTCCTCCAAGGGAGTGAACGTGGCTGATGGCCAAAACGTGTGTTCCATCAGCGAGTCGCAGCCTTCGAGGAGTGAACCCGTCGACACCTTCATTCGGAGTCGGCACACCTCCCAGCCGGTTCCCTTTGAGTTGACTATTGCGGAACAGCACGCGCCCCTCCGCGTCGAGTACTTCCATCATCCGGTCGATCAGCAATCTCGACTGAGGCCGATTGAAATAATCCTCATGGAGTAGGAGTTTGCCCTCCTGGTTGAAGTAAAGGAGGCCCTGCACAGTTTCGATATCCTGAACTTCTGCATGATAGAGCTGTTCGCTCAACTGCCAATATTGCACGATACATGCCACACAAATGTAGGCAGCGAGCACGCCGCCGAAGATCGCGACGTACCAGAGCGTGAGGCTTCTCCGGATTTGGTTCGGCCAAAATGTCATTTTCGTTCCTCTTCGATTCGAAGAACAAAGCCGACGCCCCGGATCGTATGGAGGAGTTTGATCGGAAAAGAGTCGTCAATCTTTCGACGAATGCGCGCGATGTGGACGTCGATCACATTGTCCATGGAGGTATAGCGGACGGCTGTCTTCCATACATCCCGTGCAACCATCTCGCGAGAAACAACCGTCCCACTATTGAGCAAGAGATATTCCAGCAAATCAAATTCCCGCCCGGTGAGATCGAGCAGTTTGCCGCCCCGAGTCGCGATCCGCCCTCCAACGTCCATCCTGAGGTCGGCAAGCTGGAGCACGGAATTGCATGAAGGAGCCGCTCTGCGATGAAGAGCCCGCACGCGAGCAAGCAGTTCGGCGAAAGCGAACGGCTTGATGAGGTAGTCGTCCGCGCCGGCGTCGAGACCGCGCACGCGGTCCTCGATCGATCCTTTGGACGTCAGAATGAGTACAGGCATCTTGTAACCGCATCGACGCATCTCGCGGAGTGTCTCCAGGCCGCCCTGCCTCGGCAACATGAGGTCCAAGAGGACCATATCAACGGCACGATCGCGCACGTCCTCTAGTCCAGCTTCCCCTGAATGTGCAATGGTTACCTGGTAACCGTTTCCGGCCAGGCCTTCTGCAATTGCGCCAGCAAGCTTCCGCTCGTCTTCGATGACAAGAATATGGAACGAATCGTCGGTGCGAATATCTCCTGAAACGGCCATGGTCTACACTCTAGCGCGAATACCAGTATTTGAGCGAGCATTGTCAAGACTTCAGAAATACTTCAGATTGGCTTAAGGCTGCCAAGTGGTGCAATAGGTTCGTCATAGGGGCTAGCGCGGTCACGGGTTGCGTCAGCAGAATGAGTTGGATTTCTACCTATCTTCCGGTGAAAATGCAACGATGGAGTACAATCCGGCCATTCAATCTCTTGGGGGGACTCGCGTACCTGGGGCTAGCTTTCTGTGTGTTCGCATGGGGTCTGCAATATAAGCTTTCCCTTTATGATCCACCACAGGCACCTTCTCATACGGTTCCACAGGCCAAGCTTCTATCCAGAAATGAGCTATCTGCAATCGCGGAAAGCCCACTGGTAGTTCGAATGAAAGCATTCACAAGAGTTAGCTACACCGTTCCTACTGCCGTCTTCTTCTTTTTGTTGCTGGCCTTAAACATATTGAACCCACAAGCATCAGGCCAGAGGGAACAACGCACGAATCAGTCGTGTCATCTTCGTCGCGGGCTATTGAACATCTTCTTCGTTCGCCCACCCCCCATACTGACCTAGCGCTCCTCCGCAATTGAGACTGACGTATTCGGGGCGGGTCAACCGGCCGGCAGTCGCGTGGCATATTCACCGGCGCCGAACGTGCCACGTCATTTTGACCCCAGCAGTCACAAAACTTCATTCATGAGGCGCAATCTGGACATGCGGAAGCAGACCTCTTTGATTCTCGCCATAGGACTGGCATTTCCGGTGGTGACCAGTCTAGTTGCCTGTCACACGGCGGATAGGAAATCAGAAGCGAGAGCCGCAACTGTTCCATTCGCAAAAGTTGCCGTTGCGCAGCGCGGCGACATCGCCCATGTGCTCACCCTGGCCGGGCAATTTCAACCCTATCAAGTCGTCGACGTGCACCCAAAAGTAAGCGGCTATATGAAGCACATCAACGTCGACATCGGCGATATTGTGCATCAGGGCAAAACCCTGGCGACCCTCGAAGTGCCGGAGTTGACGGCGCAGTTGCAGGGTACGATCTTCCAACTCAGACAAAGCCAGGAGGAGATCGCACGCGCCGAACACGAGATGAAGAGCGCCGAAGCATTGAACTCCGCATTGCATGCTGAGTCGGTGCGCTTACAGCAGGCAGCCGCCACGCGCCCTGGCCTGATTGCGCAACAGGAACTGGACGACGCGCAGGCCAGGGATCTCAGCTCGCTAGCGCAAGTTGATGCAGCCAAAGCCGCGCTGGCCGCGGCTCAACAACATGCCGAGGCTGCCCGCGCCGACCATGAGCGGGTGCAGGCGTTGCAGAACTACACCACCGTAACCGCACCTATCGCGGGCGTAGTGATCTGGCGCTATGCGGATACGGGCGCGTTGATTCAGGGCGGCACCAACTCCAACGATCAAACTCTCCCCATCGTCCGTCTCTCCCAAAGCACCCTGCTTCGCCTTCGCGTTCCTGTGCCAGAAGACGACATTCAGTTTGTTCACTTGGGCGATCTCCTGCAGGTGCGCGTCGATGCCATCAACCGGTCATTTACCGGAAAAATTGTCCGCTTCACGCGCGATGTGAACTTCGAAACTCGCACGATGGAGACAGAAGTAGACGTCGAGAACAACAATCTCTCGATCGCCCCCGGCATGTACGCCAATACCGCCCTCGAGTTGGCCAATGCTAAAAGTGTCGTGACCATCCCGGTCGAGGCGCTCGTGTTGAACGCACAACGGCAAAACACGGTGTACGTGCTGGATAGCAATAATCATGTCCACATTCGCACTGTTCAGGTGGGGCTCGAAGGATCGAAGCTGGCGGGAATTACCCGTGGGGTTGACCCAGGCGACCGCGTGCTGATCGGCGGGCAGGACAAGTACCAAGAGAATGAAGAAGTGAGTCCGCTGCTCACCCCGCAGCCGGCCTCTGAAACAGTGCAAGAATCGGGCGGCATGATCGACATGAAGGCTGAAGAGGCCCAGCAGAACGCGGGAGGCACCAACTAATGCCAAAGTTTGCCCTCAGCTTTCCCTATTTCATCCTCATGCTGTGCCTGATGGTGGCGCTTGTGGGGGTGGTCAACGTGATACGGATGCCGGTGGACCTGTTTCCCGACATCGACATGCCCGTAGTGGTTGTGGCCACGT
>CAZNAW010000054.1:0-21134 GCA_964571165.1 uncultured Occallatibacter sp.
GCACCATCACGGAGATCGCCGAGTACCTGCGCGAGGGCGGCGGCAAGCGCATCCGGCCGTCGCTGCTGTTGTTGTCAGCGCACATGCTGGGCTACCAGGGCCGCGGCGCCATCCGCCTGGGCGCGGTGGTAGAGATGGTGCATACTGCAACGCTTGTGCATGACGACATCATCGACGGCGCGGACACGCGCCGCGGGCGGCCTTCGGCAAACACGACCTGGGGTAATGAAAAGTGCGTGCTGGCCGGAGACTGGCTTTATATGCAGGCCTTCAAGGTTGCCCTGGAAGAAAAGAACCTGCGCGTGCTCGACCTGCTGATCGGCCTGACCCAGCAGATGGTGGAGGGCGAGCTGCTGCAGATTCAAAAACTGGGCAAGGCCGTGTCCGAGGCCGAATACTATGACCTTATCTTTCGCAAGACGGCCTGCCTGTTTGCCGTATCCATGCGACTCAGCGCAGTGCTGGCCGGCGCGAGCGAGCCTGTGGAGGCCAGCCTGGCCACCTATGGCCGCGCCTTGGGTTTGGCTTTCCAGATTGTGGACGACGTGCTGGACCTGACGGCCACCGAAGAGGTTCTGGGCAAGCCCGTGGCCAGCGACCTGCGCGAAGGCAAGGCGACTCTCTCGGTGATCCACTCCTTTGACCACGGGACCGCGGCCGACCGGCAGACGATTCAGCGCGTTCTGGACGACCGCAGCTTTGAGCGTGTTACCCGCGAGCAGATTCAGCAGATCCTGGTGCGCAACGGCTCGGTCGAGTACGCCATGGCTGTCGCGGATAAGTACGCGGAGCAATCCCGGCAGGCTCTTGCTCTACTGCCTGAATCCGAGTTCAAGCGCGCCCTGCTCAGGGTGCCGGATTTTGTAGTGGCACGGGAGAAGTAGCAACTCCTTTCAACTCAGATTGCAAAGAGGCGCCGCGATCCATGGGATCGAGGGGGTAGAATTCTGTTCACTATGAATGAGCGCGTTGAGAAGATACGCCAACTTCTAAGCGAACTTGAGGTCGAAATGCGGGTGGGGGCTCCGGCGGGAGATCATGATTTCTCTGCCTTGGAATTACCGCTCATCATTCAGGAAATCGTCGACGACCTGCAGCCCCTGCTCACACCATACGACGCCGCGTTCTACTGGTTTCTATTCCGGCATTCCATCGCAAAGGACGGAAATCCGCATCTTCGCGTAAGCACTCGCCACCTTCGTAGAGCTGTCGTCAAGTCCTCCTACTCTCAAGCGACCGAGAACCCGATTTCATTGGGAAAGGTGCAAGAAACCCTTCGCGCGTTGGAGAACGTCGGCGCGATTCGAAAAGAAGGGGATCCAAACCGGGATGGCACGTTGTATCGGGTTCTGGTGCCGGACGAAATTGAAGCGTGCCGGAGCTTTCGCTCGGAAAGGATGGCCCAGGAGCCGGAGCTCAAATTTCCTTCCACCGAGGTCGACTACTACAACGTCCGGGAGAACCGCATCCGGGTTTATGAGCGAGACAGCTACACGTGCCGTTCTTGCCAGAAGCAACTGACCCGCTTTACCGCTACTCTGGACCACGTCATACCCATTGCGGAAGGCGGCGACAATAGTCTTGGGAACCTTGTGACGGCGTGCCTCGATTGCAATTCTCGAAAGAGCAAGCGCGTTTTAGGGGATTTTCTCGCGAAGCCGTGATGGCATGCCGGCGGCTCAGGTGCCTGAGCTGGGCCGTTCCGCGGCGTCTTCAACGTAAGGCTTTACTCTTTAGCCAGCATCGCCCGCAGCGCGGCGGCATACTGCGCGGGCAGGGGCTTGCGCTTCAGATTGCCGTCGCAGACCACATGCACCGTTTCGCCCTCGGCCAAAAGCGTGGGCTCTGCACCGTCGGGCTCTTTGCGCAGGATGTTATAGGCGAACCTGATCACCGACTCGCGCACCAGCGATGGACGAGTTTCGATGAGAATCTCATCGTCATAGCGGGCGGGGGAACGGTAGTGGCAACTGGCATTGACCACTGGCAGAATGCAGCGGTCTTCGGTCTCCAACTGGCTGTAGGCAAGACCCAGGGAACGCAGCAACTCGACGCGGCCTATCTCAAACCAGACCAGATAGTTGGCATAGTAGACAATGCCCATCTGGTCGGTTTCGGCATAGCGCACCCTCACTTCGGTGGTTATCGGCATCCGGCAGGCTCTCTATCAGAGGTCAGGGATCAGGAAATAGCTGACCGCTGACCAGCAGTAGCCCATTACTGTTTCGTGATCCCTGACCTCTGATCTCTGATTCACGGCTTCAAATGGGCGAAGATGGGCAGCTTGGTCACGTCGTTGATGATGATGAAGGCGAAAAATACCAACAACACAACAAAGGCTGCCTGGTAGATGCGCTCTTTCACGTCGACGTTGATTTCGCGGCGCATGAAGCTCTCGATGAGCAGCATCATGATCAAGCCGCCGTCGAGGATGGGAAAGGGAAGCAGGTTGAGAATGCCGAGGTTGAGGCTGATCTCAGCCGCCAATCCAAACTTGGGGAGCCAGCCTTTCATCTCTGCCGCTTCGCCGGCCATGCGGGCAATCCCCACCGGGCCGGAGAGCTGGGAGACGGAGACCTGGCGCGTAAAGAGCCGCCCCAGCACTTCAAAGATGAGAAGGGAATTGTCGGCACAGAAACTGGTGGACTTGGCCAACGCCCGATTCACGGGGAGCGGTTCATTGCGCAACGGAATCGCCTTGGACACGAACCCGAGTTTCCAGCCGGTATCGAGCTTGGCCGGGTGGGCCGCCATGGACAGCGAGGAGCCGTCGCGAACGACCCCCAGCGTAACCGGCTTGCCCTCGCCAGCCTGCAGGTACGCAAGCAGAGCGGCTACGGTATGGACAGGGTGGCCATCGATGGATTGGATGGCATCTCCGGCACGGAGGCCGGCCTGTTCCGCAGGCGTGCCCGCCATCACTTCCTCGACGCCAATGGGGCCGGGCAAGTACTGGGGCAACATCCCCGCTATATCTGTATCCTTCAACCGGTCAGGCACTTGCAGGGAGAGCGCGACGGTTTTTCCGGCGCGTTCCACGGTGACGGGCACGGACTGATTCAGATTGATGTTGATCCGCTCGTAGATCCCTTCCCAGTCAGGGTTGTTCAGATTGTCGAAATGGCGGATGAGGTCGCCGGGTTGAAGGCCCGCCTGGGCTGCCGCCGAGCCGGGGATGACCCATTCGAGAGTCGTAGTCTTGACCTCGACAGAGGGGACTTCATTGAATACGCCGAAGTAGAAGACCATCAACACAAAGGCCAGAACAAAGTTGGCGACCGGACCGGCCAGACCAATGAGCATGCGTTGCCAGCGGGGATGGGAGGTAAACGAGCCGGGGTCGATCTCTGAAACTTCATCGGGGGCGCCGGAGGCACTGGGGGTTTCACCGGGGTTCTCGCCAGTCATCTTGACGAAACCACCCAAGGGCAAAAGGCACACTTTGTAGTCGGTGTCGCCGATCTTGATGCCGAACAGGCGTGGCCCAAAGCCGAAGGAAAACGCCTCGACACGCACTCCGCAGAGCTTCGCGACAGCGAAGTGGCCGAACTCGTGTACCACAACCATCACGCCGACAAGAACGATGAAGGCCGCGGCGGAAACTAGAAATTCATGCATAAATTAACGTTTTTTCCTTCGACTAAGCGTACGGCATCCGACCGGCTACCTTACGCCAGCAGTGCCCGAGCCGTTTGACGCGCCTCGCGGTCTGCGGCGAGTACTTCTCCAATAGTGGTTGGATGCGCTTCCGGCGTGGAAGCGAGCACTTTTTCAATTGTACGCGGGATTCCGGTGAACGGGGTTCGGCGGGCCAGAAATGCCTCGACGGCAACCTCGTCGGCTGCGTTGAGAGCAATGCAATGGGCTCCGCCCTTCTCCGCCGCCTCAAAGGCCAGCCGGATGCAGGGGAAGCGCTCGAGATCGGGCTGCTCGAAGTCAAGGTGGCGCAAGGCGGCCAGGTCGAAGGTAAGCGTGGAGGCGGGCCGCTCAGGGTAGGCCAGGGCGTAGAGGATGGGCAGACGCATATCCGTGACTGAGATCTGGGCCAGGATGGAACCGTCAACATACTCCACCAGGGAGTGGACCGTGGACTGGGGATGCACCGTAACCCGCACCTGGCTTGGGGGTACGTCGAAGAGCCGGCAGGCCTCGATGATCTCAAGACCCTTGTTGAGCATGGTGGCGGAGTCAATGGTGATGCGGCGGCCCATGACCCAGGTGGGATGCTTGAGCGCCTGCTCGGGGGTGATGGAAGCGAACTGGTCGAGCGGAAGTTGGCGGAACGGACCGCCAGAGGCCGTGAGCCAGATAGTCTTGACTTCAGCATGAGCGCCCACGCGCAGGCACTGGTGGACCGCATTGTGTTCGCTGTCGATGGGCAGGATGGGCACATTGCGCTCGCGTGCGGCGCGGGTGAGAATCTCGCCGGCGGCCACCATGCACTCCTTGTTCGCCAAGCCCACGGGCTTGCCGGCCAGGATGGCCGCATGGGTGGCCTCAAGGCCCGCAACGCCGACGATCGCCGAAACCACAAAATCCGCGTCGGGCAGGGTGGAGCAGGTCACCGTGCCTTCGGTTCCGTAAACTACCTCGATCCCGGTGACGCCAGCCTGGCGCAGTCGCGCAGTCAACTCCCCGGCAAGCTCTTCGGTGGCCAGCGAGACCACTTGCGGCCTCCAGCGGACGGTCTGTGCGAAGGCCTCGTCGAGATTGCGCCCGGCGGCCAGCGCGGCCACCTGGTAGCGCTCAGGAAACTGTTCAACGATGGAGAGGGTACTTTTGCCGATGGAGCCGGTGGAACCGAGAATGGCGAGTCGTTTCAAGGGATTTTTTAAATTCCGCGATTTCCTGTGAAACCAATCCGAGGTGCCCGTTGTCATTCGGGCCATACGGAAAAATGCTAAAAAGAGGCACTAAAACCGCTGGTGAATAATTTGAGCGTACCACAGCACCGGCGCCGCCAGCAGCAGGGCATCGATGCGGTCCAGGATGCCGCCGTGGCCGGGAAGCAGGGTTCCCGAGTCCTTGACGCCCGCCGAGCGCTTGAGCGCGGATTCGGCCAGATCTCCCACCTGCGCCGCCACGTTGACCACCACGGCCAGCACCAGCCAATACCAGAGCTCATCGGGGTAGGAGAGCTTCGCTGAATCCCAAACTTCCAGCCACGCGGCCAGGCCCAGCAAAGCACCGGCGGCCAGCAGGCTGCCGACCACCGAGCCAAGCGCGCCCTCCCAGGTCTTGTTGGGGCTGAGCGAGGGCGCAAGCTTGTGGCGACCCCAGGCGCGGCCAACGTAAAGAGCGGCGATGTCTCCCGCCCAGACCACGCACATGAGAAAGATGACCAGCGAAGGCCCGTTGCTCTGTTCGCGCAATGCAGGGATGGCAGTCAAAGTAAATCCGGCGTAGAGCAGGCAGAAGATCGACGACGAGGCGTTCGCCATCACTCGCTCAACAGGCGAAAGGAAGGTGCAATAGACCAGTAGAGCCAGGCTCAGGAGACCGAGAATGGCCGTGATTTGATCGGGCCACTCGAAGCCGCCGGCAAAGAGCGCGAGAATGGCGATCAGCACGGCGATGCGGGGCGGATTCGCGCCGCTGCGCTCCGCCAGCCCCATGAACTCCCAGCCAGCCAGTGCCGCTACCCCGGCCGATACCAGCATGACCAGCCATTGCGGGCCCACGAGCATCAGGGCCAACACCAGGGGAACGAGTACGAGCGCGGTAAGAATACGTTTCATGCCAAGGGTGAGGATACACCGGCGGGGCGGGACATGCGCCGGCCAGACGGTTTCTGTTGCAAGCGTCAAGGGGTTGCGGGCTGCGATTTTGGGGCCGGGAATGAGCGCGCGCACGCTCCAAAAACACGACTCGCAGAGTCAAAAAGACTTCAGCTCGCCGCGATCTTGATCCGTTGCGCTTCTTCGTCTACTTCGCCGGAACACTCGCCGAGGCCGCCGTAGCGGCGCTCGCGGCGCTGGAAGTCGGCGATGGCTTCGAGCAGATGGATGCCGCGAAAGTCGGGCCACAGGCGCTCGGTGACGAAGATCTCGGTGTACGCCACCTGCCACAAAAGATAGTTGGAAAGACGCATCTCGCCCGAGGTGCGGATCAGAAGGTCGGGGTCGGGCATGTGCGCCGTGTAGAGATGGCGGTGAATGTGCTCTTCGGTAATGCGGTCGAGGTTCATGTGGTTGTGCTTCATCTCGGCCGCGAGCGCCCGGAAAGCGTCCACCAATTCCGAGCGTCCGCCGTAGTTCAGGGCCAGGGTAAGGGTGGTTCCGGTATTACGGGAGGTGGCCTCGGCAGCCCAGGACATCTTGTCCTGGACCTCGGGAGGCAGTTCGTGGGTGCGGCCGATGTAGCGGATACGCACGTTGTTGTCCATCATGCGCTGGAGGTTGGTCTCAAGATAGGTTTTGAGCAGGCGCATGAGGAAGCTGACCTCGGCCTTGGGGCGGCGCAGATTATTTTCGAGTGAAAATGCGTAGAGCGTGAGCCAGGGCAGACCGATGCGCGAGGCGGTCTCAGTGACCAGTTGAACGCTTTTGGCGCCCTGCTGGTGGCCTAGGAATCGCTTGAGCGAGCGATGACTGGCCCAACGGCCATTGCCGTCCATGATGATGGCCACGTGTTCAGGCAGATGCTCGGGCTTCAGCGTCGCATAGACGACGCGTTCCTCAGGAGTCAGTTCATGAATGCGCAGCGTGCCGGATGGATACAAAGGACTCGCCTCTTGATTGCTCTTACGGCTTCCCTAGTCAGCGCTCCGGTGGCGTCTAAAAAAAGACGCCGGAGCGTGGAACGCCGGGACCGGATGAAAGGCAATCAGCCCCCTACAGGCTCCGCCCAGTGGAAAATCCTCCCTTAGCCGGAACCAAGGTGTTGCATCATCGACCGTAGCACAAGCGCCGGTGCGCCGCAATGCGCCTAAAGACACAAGGGAGACTGTGCCGCGCAGGAAGAGAAATCGCCGCCAGCCGACTCCCCGGACCGGGAGCTTCCAGAGCGGTTACGCGGTGCGGCGGCGGCCCATGGAAGCGTCCCGTGCCGCGCCGTAGACCAGTGTGCGCTGCAGCGAGTCGAGATGCGGCAGCCATGCGGCAATCTCAGCCAGGAACGGGTCAGCCAGGATCGCGGCTACTTCCTCTTCGCGGCGGCTGCGGGTATCGCGAACCAATTGGCAGACGTCCACCTCGAGGGCCATAGCCAAGCGCTCCAGCGAACCCAGCGTGGGGATCGCCTTGCCGTTTTCAATTTTGGAGATGTAGGTGCGAGGCACCTGCATGCGCCCAGCCAGTTGGCGCTGGCTCAGGTGGCGAGCCCGGCGAATTTCGCGGACCTGGCCGGCTACCTGCAACCCGGCCTCGGCCGAAGCCGGCGCGGACGGGCTGGTCACCAGACGCGGGGCCAGTGGAACAGGTTCTTCCACGTCCAAGGGTCGATGGCATTTTCTGCAAAGGGAGTTGTGGGTCCGGTATTGAACCAGGCTGCAGAAGTCGCAGCGCACTACTTCGCGTGTTTCCACGCTCTCCAGAGTTGTGGCCATGGGCTGTGTGCGGAGGGCCAGAGCAGGTTCTCCGCGGTGCATTTCTGCACCGTCATATGTGCTACCTTGGGGGAAATGAACCATAATTGTCAAGTGAAAACTTAGGCTCAAACCTAAGATTCCCCCATCATACCCTGAAAACCCGGAAGAAACACGAACCATATCAATCAACATGGAGAAAAAATATGTGCGCGGGCAAACAATCGAGTTATGGGCGCGAGCGCGCCTGGCAACTGCTGACCGAATGGACGCTGAGCGAGAATCTGCGCAAACATGCGCTGGCCGTGGAGATCTGCGTGACGGCCTGTGGCGAGTCAGAAGCTGACCGGCTGGGTCTGGCAGGCGAGGAACGCACCGCGCTGATCGAGCTTTACTCGACTACGGCACTGCTCCACGACTTCGACTACGAGCGCCACCCCACGGCCGAGGAGCATCCCTTCGTGGGCGTCCGCGAACTGGAGCGGCAGGGATGGCCCGTCGAGCTACGCACCGCGATTCTGGGCCATGCACAGTACTCCGGCGTTCCTCGCGTGACTCATCTGGATAAGGCTCTGTTTGCCTGCGACGAACTGGCTGGCTTTCTAACCGCCTGCGCACTGGTCAAGCCCACCAAGGCGATCGCCGATGTCGAAGTTGCCGGTGTGCGGAAGAAGATGAAGGACAAGGCCTTTGCGCGGGGAGTGAACCGGGAGGATGTGATCCGTGGCGCGGCGGAGCTAGGGGTTGAACTGGATGCGCACATCGCATTCTGCCTGGAGGCGATGAAGAAGCGGGCGGGGGAGCTGGGGCTGTGACTGCTACGAACCACTGTGCGGTTGTTGTTCGCGACTGCCTACGGTATTTTCCAAAGGAGAAAGTCGAGACATCGTCGTCTCCCGAGACTGTGCATCAGCGAAGTTGCAGCAAGGCCACTTGAACGAATCAACCTCGCATTCCTGCAACCATGAAATTGCAGGGACGCGGCTGCGGACGGTGAGCCGGATCACCTGCCTTCCGCGTGAATCTTGCGCTAGGATAGGAATCTCCGGTCTGAAGATGAAATCGCGGCCAGCCGCGGAAGGAGATCTGGATGACCCGCTTCAGTCACATCGTTACCCAATCGGCCAACGGGGTAAAGACCATTACCCTGAACCGCCCGGAGAAGCGCAATGCGCTTTGCCCGCTGTTGATTGAAGAACTGACGCTGGCCCTGCGCGAGGCCGAGACCTGCGGTTGCGGCGTGGTGATCCTGACCGGGGCGGGTTCGGCCTTCTGCTCCGGCCTCGATATGGAGAACCTGGAGACCATGAATGCCCGTACAGAGGAGGAGCATCGCCGCGACTCAGAGAACATGGCCCTCGTTCTGCGCACGCTATATGACTTTCCCAAGCCGGTGATTGCGGCCGTCAACGGCCCGGCCATCGCCGGGGGCATGGCACTGGCCACCATTCCTGACTTCACCGTCGCCGTACCCGAGTCCAAATTCGGCTACACCGAAGTGCGCGTGGGCTTTATACCGGCCATTGTAGCGTCGTTTCTGATTCGCCAGGTGGGTGAGTTGCGCACCCGCGAACTATTGCTGTCCGGCAAGATCCTCAAGGCGCAGGAAGCGATGCAACTGGGGCTGGTAACCCAGATCGTTGAGCATGACGATTTAATGCCGACCGCTCAGGCCCTGGCTCAGACCCTGCTGCTGAATAGTCCCCAAGCCATGCAGGCGGTGAAACGGCTGCTGTCAAAGCACGCCAAACGCCGGCTGGACGAAGAGCTGGAAGACGCCATTGAGGCCAATGCGCAGGCGCGCTCGACCGAGGACTTCAAAGAAGGCGTCAAGGCGTTTCTTGAGCGGCGGCGCGCTGACTGGCCTAGCCTGCACGTGAAGGTGTAAGGAGCATCCGCAGAAATCGATAGCGACGGGTCCGAGCTCTACGGCAAGGGGTTCTTGGCGCGCAATTCGGCTACGATCTCCGCTGCGGCTACGC
The DNA here is from genome assembly GCA_964571165.1 of uncultured Occallatibacter sp. Classification (GTDB taxonomy): domain Bacteria; phylum Acidobacteriota; class Terriglobia; order Terriglobales; family Acidobacteriaceae; genus Telmatobacter. The sequence continues at coordinate 9,508 of CAZNAW010000054.1, forward strand.
GGGCGCGGTCTGCCTGGTCGGGCGGGAAGCTGATGGCGCCTACGCGGGCGTGGCCGCCGCCGCCGTAGCGCTCGCACACCGCCGCCAGGTTCACCATCTTCTCAGGATCGGCATGGGTCCATGGGTTGGAGCCCACGGCCACCTTGGTGCGAAAGCTGGACTTCGACAGGCCGATCGAATAGGTGGCCTGGGGGTGCAGGTAGTAGGGGATGAACTTGTTGAATCCCTCGAGCGGATGATCGGTAATGTCAAAGAAGATGGTGCCGTCGCGCTCTTCGCTGCGGTTGCGAATCAGTTCCAGAGCCTGCTGGTGGCGTTCGAGCAGCGGGGGAAGCAAGTCCGCCACAAAGGGCTGACCGAGCACCTCGACCAGTGGAAGCTCAGTGAGCAGAGGGATGAGACGCGGAATAAATGCCGGATCCTGGGTGGACTCGATAATCAGCGTCAGCTTCATGGCCGGAGCGGCCATCTCCACGGCTGCTTGAGGACTCTCATAGAGCGCGCCGTCCACAATATTCGCCCAGTGGATCAGATCGGCGACCGGGGCGGTGTTAAAGCCGAAGCTCGTTGAGGCAATGTGGGCCAGAAACCCCGTGCAGGAGGTGTAGTTGGGGTCAAAGAACTTCCGCCCAGGCGGGGCAGTGTTGCGCTGGTAGTCGAGGAAACTCTGGTGGTCCTGCGGGGTGAGAAACGCCGACAGATGGTGGTCGAACCACCAGGTGATTCTGGGCGAAGCCGAGTATTTGAAGTCGACAATGGCGTTCTCATCGCCGGTAAACTCGCTCTCGTCGAACAGCGCGCCGGCGCGATGCACCAGGCCGCAGTACTCATAGCTGGCCCCAGCGGCGATGCATTCGCGGTGGAAGCGCGTAAACAACGACGCTGAGCAAGCTCCATCAAAGCATTTGTCGTGATAGAAGACGCGCACCTGCAAAACCGCCATCCCTCTGTGCCAGAAAGCAAAAGAACCGGAACTGTTAAGGATCAAGGGATTGGCCGGTTGTGTCAAGGCGCGAGCAGTAAGGAAGCGGACGGGATTGGCACGAAAGAGGGCCAATGCAGCGGTTTTCAGCAGCAGAATCGCTGCATCTTGGCGCACCCGGACTCTATCCGGGCAGTCGAGATACTGAAATCTGGTACGGCGCCCACTTTTGACGCGAATCCTCGAAGCTACAAACCCGCAGAGATGGATTATTCGTGGAGTATCGTTCCATAATCATTGAGCGCTCACAAATCTGATTGCTTCTTGAAGGAGGCTCCATGGAGCCGGAGATTCAGGGCCCCAAGCATGCAGTTATGCCGTCCGGGGACGCAGTTACCAACGGCCCGCACGAATCGCCGGCCAACGGCTCGGATGGCCATGAGATTCGAGACCTGTACTGGGTCTTTGTTGGCAATCAGGGTTTGCGGGCAGGCTGGTCAGTGCTGATTTTTTATGTGCTTTACAGTATCTTCAACCGCATTCTGGGAACGGTTGCACTTACGATCGATCCTGACCTTGCGAAGTTTGCTTTTTCGCCCACCGTCATGCTGATCGGGGAACTCATTCCCTTTCTGGCAATCCTGGGAGCGGTTTCAGTTGTCGCACGTATCGAGCAGCGCAGCCCGCTGACTTACAACCTGACTGGACCCCGGGCCGCGATTCACTTCCTCACCGGCCTGGCTGCAGGTTTTGCGGGACTTTCAGTGCTTGTGGGAGCGCTGAGCTGGGGCGGATGGCTCCATTTTGGAGGAGTAGCCCTCGACGGTGCGGGAATGCTTCGCTTTGGCGCGCTGTGGGCGCTGGCTTTTCTGCTGGTGAGCCTGGTTGAGGAGGGCAGCTTCCGCTGCTATCTCCAGTCGACCCTGACTCGCGGCATCAACTTCTGGTGGGCGCTGGCGTGCATCGGCGCAATGTGTCTGCGCCTGCTGTTGAACTCTCAAGGCCAGGGCGTGTGGGGCGTTTATGTCATCGCCCTGCTGGGACTGGCGCCCTGCCTGGTGTTGCAATGGAAAAAGGCGGCTGGCTCCAGCTTCTGGCAGGCTGCCTGGGTTACCTCCACCGCCTTCGGCTACATCCACACCAGCAACAACGGCGAAAACTGGATTGGCATCTTTGCCGCGGCACTCATCGGCTTTGTTTTCTGCGTCAGCGTGTGGGCTACCGGCTCGGCATGGTGGGCTATCGGGTGCCACGCGGCCTGGGACTGGGCAGAGACTTACTTCTACGGCGCCGCCGACAGCGGCCTGCCCGCGCAGGGCCACTACCTGACCACCAGCGCGACAGGCGCCGTGCTATGGAGCGGCGGCTCAGACGGCCCCGAGGGCAGCTTGCTGGTGATTCCGGTTATCCTGCTTCTGCTGGTGGCGATTCTCGTCCTTTACGGGCGGAGAAGAAAGACGGCGGCGCTGCATGTGCGCACGCTGGAGCAAGCGGCAGGATAACCCCATGTGCCAACGAATCATGCTCGCGTAGAATGACTCTCTTTCCGACATCCGGTACGTAGCACAAGGAGCTTTCCGAGTTCGTCAGGGTGCTGCCAATGCCGCCGGCGTTGTTGCGCGTTATCCTGAAGTGGACCGATGCCCACCAACGAAGCTCGAAATCCATCGCCCGCACCTGCCGCAGCGGCTTTTCCACGCAGCCGAAAACGGCGCTGGCCTCGGATTGTGCTATGGTCTGCGGGCTGCTTCCTGGCGCTTGTGGTTCTGGCCGCTGGCGTGGGTTTGCTGTGGCTTCGCGGGGCAGAGAAGGCCGCTTTGCCGGTGCTGGACGGCGATGTTCACATGGCCGGACTCTCGGCGCCGGTGACGGTGCGGCGCGACGGCCACGGCGTGCCTCACATTGAGGCGGTCTCGCAGGATGACCTCTTTGTGGCCCAGGGCTACGTGACTGCGCAAGACCGTCTGTGGCAGATGGACGTCTTCCGGCGCAACGCCAACGGCGAACTTGCGGAGATCCTCGGCCCCTCCCTGGTGCGGCACGACAAGACGCAGCGGGTTCTTGAATTTCGGAATACGGCCCGGCGAATCTACGCCAATCTGCCCGCAGCCGATCGCGCGCGGCTGGACGACTACGCACGAGGGGTGAACCTGTTCATCGCGCAGCATCCCGAATCGCTTCCGGCGGAGTTCAAGATGCTGTTCTACCGGCCACAGCCGTGGAGCGGCGTGGATTCCGTTTCCATCGGCCTGATGATGGTGGATACGCTGGATACGCATTGGTATGCGAAGCTCTACCGGGAGCGCATCGCCGCCAGACTGCACAACCCGAAGCTCGAATCCGATCTGTACCCGGTCGGCTCGTGGCGCGATCATCCGCCCACCGGCACGGTGATCGATTGGAGCCAGCCGCATCCCGCGCCACCCGCCACGAACAACTCCGATGAAGACGATGACCGGACCCAGGCGAGCGCAGCAGCGGCGGACTGGGAATCGAGTTCCATGGAGGACCTGCGCGCCTCGCTCGGACTGCCCGCCTGTGACGGCTGCGCGGCAGGCTCAAACAACTGGGTCATCTCCGGACGCCACACTGCCAGCGGCAAGCCGCTGCTGTCAAACGATATGCACCTGGGCCTGACCGAGCCCAACATCTGGTTCATGGCCGACTTGCGCGCGCCCGGCTACCATGCGGCCGGAGTGACGCTTCCCGGTATGCCGCTGGTGATCGCCGGCCACAACGAGCACGTGGCCTGGGGCTTTACCGCCCTCTACGCCGACGTGCAAGACCTGTACATCGAGAAACTGGACGGGAAGGGCAACTACCAGGCCGGAGACGAGAGCTGGAAACCGCTTGGCGTAGATCATGAAGTCATTCATGTGCGCGGCGGCAAGGACGTGTTGCTCGACGTCCACATTACCGACCATGGGCCGTTGCTCAACCCCATCGTCACCAATGAAACCCACCCCATCGCCCTCAAGTGGACCCTCTACGACCCCACCCTGAACGCGATGCCGCTCTACGAGATGAACACGGCCTCCAATTGGACCGAGTTCTCCGCCGCGCTTCAGAACTGGTGCTGGCCCACGCAGAACCTGGTCTACTCCGACGACCAGGGCCACATCGCTTACCAGGCCATAGGCCGGGTTCCGTTGCGGCCGGCGGGTCTCAAGGGTGTGCCCATACAGGATGGTGGGCTGCCGGACTCGAAACACGAATGGCAGGGTTATATCCCATTTGACGCCATGCCCAACTCGGTCGATCCGCCCTCGGGCTTCCTGGCTACCGCCAACTCGCGTGTGACCACGGAGAAATCTCCCTACCCGCTGTCGCTGGAGTGGTCGGACCCCTACCGCGCCGAGCGAATCTACAAAGCGCTGCAAGGCCGCGATCAACTCACGCCCAAAGACATGCTGGCTGTCCAGACGGATGTTTACAGCGAGGTGGATCAGGAACTGGGCCAGCGCTTTGCCTACGCGATCGATCATGCCGCGGGCACGGACGACCAGCTACGCAAGGCTGCCGACCTGATGCGCAGTTGGGATGGCCGGCTCACCACCGACTCCGCCGCCGCATCCATCGTGACTAGGACCCGCTACGCCCTGGGGCCGCTGATTCTGGAGCCGAAACTGGGCAAGGATGCCGAGAACTACAACTGGTCCGAGTCCAATTTTGCCGAGGAAGAGATCGTTATGCACGCCAATCCCGACTGGCTTCCTCCGGGCTACAAGAACTGGGACGCGCTGCTGACTGAGGCCGTTCGCAGAGGAATGAAGAACGGCAAAGCTCCCGGCGATGTGGCGAAATGGGCCTATGGGAGCTGGCATATGGTCGATATCGAGCATCCATTGGCCGGATATCTGCCGCTGGTTGGCCGCATTGCCGGGACCGGCGCACAGCCTCTCAGCGGCGACACCACCACGGTGAAGCAGGTGGGCCGCGCCTTTGGCCCCTCGCAGCGATTCACCATGGACTGGAGCAACATCGACGGGTCCACGGAGAACATTGTTCTGGGCGAGAGCGGCGACCCCTTCAGCCCGTACTTCCGCGACCAGTGGAACGACTATTACGGGGGAACGACCTTTGCGCTGCCGTTCAGCCCTGAAGCGGTGGCAGCCCAGACCCGCCACACGCTGCACCTGCTGCCGTGAGCCGAGCAGACCAAAGCCGCTGGAGATGTCTTATCGGCCCGGCCGTTATCCTGCTGGCTGCCGCCGTGGCCGTGGCGCCACAACTCTTGCGTGGCAACTCCTGCGGCCACGATTTTGACTTTCATCTTGTCTCCTGGCTCGATGCGCTGAACGGTTGGCGGCATGGGATTCTGTATCCCCACTGGGCGCCGAGCGCGAACTTCGGCGCCGGCGAGCCACGGTTCGTTTTCTATCCGCCCCTGACCTGGATGCTGGGCGCAGCGCTGGGTTTGGTGCTGCCCTGGACGCTTGTGCCTGTGGCGCTGACTTTTCTGCTGCTGGCGGGCACGGGGCTGGCTACGCGGGCGCTGGCCCGTGAGGCACTTGAAGATGGTCCCGCGATCCTGGCTGGCTGCGCGGCGCTGTTTTCCGGCTACGCCCTGTTCTGCGCCTACGAGCGATCGGCCTTTGGAGAGCTTACAGGCGGCTTCTGGATTCCCCTCCTGTTGCTGCTCATCCTGCGCGACCGCAATCCTTCAGGTTCCGCGTCTCCCAACCCGGTTTGGCGGCGCGCTCTGGATGGTTCCGCAGTACCGCTGGCGCTGGTTGTTGCCGGAACGTGGTTGAGCAATGTGCCCCTGGGGATCATGGCCTGCTACCTGCTGGCTGCGGTCGCGCTAGCCTTGGCCTTGCTGGATAGATCGTGGGCGCCTTTGGTGCGCGCCACTGCCGCCGTCGTGCTGGGAATCGCACTGGCGGCTATGTATCTCATCCCCGCAACATGGGAGCAGCGCTGGGTGGATGTTCGCCAGCTCACAGACGATGCCGGCGAGCGGATCGAGAACAGTTGGCTGTTTGCGCGTCACGCCAACCCGCTGCTCGCGATGCACGATGTGGAACTCAGGAAAGTCTCAATGATTGCCGTCGCCATGATCGTGCTGACCCTGGCCGGTCTGCTGGTGAGTTGGCGGCGCGTCAGCCTGAGGGCTGGAGACAAGTCCAAACCACGTCGCTGGTGGATTCCCCTGGCACTGATTCCGGTTGCAATTCTGTTCTTGCAGCTTCCCGTCTCGCTGCCGGTCTGGAATATGATGCCCAAGCTGCGGTTGTTACAGTTTCCCTGGCGCTGGCTGGTGGCGCTGGAGGCGCCGATGGCCATATTCTTCGCTGCAGCCGTCTGGCCCCGCAACTCCGACCGGCGCTGGCGACGCATCGCCTTCACGACCGTCTGCGTTGCGTATTTTCTGACGGCTGCGGCCTTCACGGCAGGATCCTTCTTCCAGGTCTGCGACGACGAGGACGCGGTTAAGCCCATGTTGGATATATATCGCTCCGGCGCGGGCTTCGCGGGAACCGACGAATACGCGCCCCCCGGTGCGGACAACTCCTCTGTGGCCACCGGCCTTCCCTTCGCCTGTTTGGCCGGCGACCCTTCAACCGAGCTGGGTTCTCTCGCCGGCGCAGACGCAGAGGACGCCTCGCCCACCTGGGATGCCACGCAGGGCAGTTGCGAAGCCACCTTTGGCGCAACCCCGAATCCCTCCACAGCTCTGCCCGAACATGTAAGGATGGCTGCGGTCGCGCCGCATCCCGGCTACCTGATTTTGCGGCTGCGCAACTACTCAGCCTGGCGCGTGACGGTGAATGGCCGGCCCGTCTCCGGGCTCGCCCAGCGTCAGGACGGCCTGATGGCCGTACCTGTGCCGCAAGGGCCGATTCAACTTGCCGTGGACTGGACCACGACCGCCGACGTGCTTGCCGGACGCTGGCTGAGCGGCCTGGCCCTTCTGCTCATCACAGCTCTGTGTGCGATGGAACGACGGCTAGCCCGGGCTCGTCTATTATGAGAGCAATGGCAGTCGAAGTGAAACCGCTTTTGAAAGAGGCCGCGGAGCTGACCGACCGGGCGCTGGAGGTGTTGCTTCCCAGCGTCGATACGGTTCCTGCATCAATTCACGGGGCCATGCGCCACTCCACTTTTGCGGGCGGCAAGCGGCTGCGGCCATTGCTGGCCATGCAAGCCGCAGTCGCAATAGCGGGCGTGCTGCCCAAGGGCATTGAGCGTCTGGGCGCGGCCCTGGAGATGCTGCACACTTACTCGCTGATTCACGATGACCTGCCGGCTCTGGACAACGACGACCTGCGAAGGGGCAAACCCACCTGTCACGTGGTGTTCGGCGAGGCCATCGCCATCCTGGCCGGAGACGCCCTGCAAACCCGCGCCTTCGAAGTGCTGGCCGGACTGGACGCGCCGCCTGCGGCAACAGTCCAGATCCTCGGGCTGATTGCCAACGCCATCGGCACCGTCGATGGCATGATCGGCGGCCAGGTGCTTGACCTGGAAAGCGAACATCTGAAGCCTACGCCGGAGCTGGTCGAGGCCATTCACCGCGCAAAAACCGGAGCACTGATCCGGGTAAGCGTGGTGACGGGCGGCGTCTACGCCGGAGCCACCAAAGATGACGTTGCTCGCCTGGACCTGTTCGGCCGCAAGGCTGGCTTGGCATTTCAGATCGTGGACGACGTGCTCGACATGACTGTAGACTCAGCCCATCTGGGCAAGACCGCAGGCAAGGATCTGGCCACCGAAAAGGCCACATGGCCAGCCGTCTTCGGCCTGGAGCAGAGTGAGCGCGACGCCGCCGTGCTGATTGAAGAGGCATTCGTCGCCCTGGAGCCCTACGGCAGCCGCGCCGACGGGCTGAAGTCGGTCGCCCGTTACCTGGTCGAGCGGAAGAACTAGAGAATGCTCTCAGAAGCGGAGATTCTGACCGCGCTGCGCGACTGCTTCGACCCGGAAGTGAAGCTGAACCTTGTCGATTTGGGATTGATTTACGCGGTGTCGACGGGACCCGACCCGGAGTCCACACCGGCATGGCCGCGCCAGTGGGTCAAGGTAACCATGACCCTGACCACGCCACAATGCCCAGCCAGCGGTCTCATCCTTGAGCAGGTACACAATCGCCTGGCCGGCATCCCCGACATCGGTAGGGTAGAGATCGATCTGGTTTGGGAGCCCAAATGGACACCGCACCGCATCAGCGAAGCAGGCCGCCGGCAGCTAGGGATATAAGTAGCGCCGAAGTTGCAGCCGGGAGCCTTGTCGCTTAGCGGCTATCTATCCAGAATCTGCCCCAGCTTCTCGCGGTTGGCGACAACATCCTTTAAAATGTCTTGCGCCTGGTCGAGGATCCGCTGGACGTGGTCGAGGTAGCCGGGGAGAGCGTTCCAGCAGGCACGCACCGCGTCCTGCTGGTCAAGCAGCGCCAGCGCCGTGCCCGAACTGGCGGCGGCCAATCCGGCGCGACGCTGGCGCGTGAGCAGCAACAAACCGCCTGCAAGCAGGCTTCCAGCCGCGGCAATCCGGGCCCAATTCCTGGTGTTGGTTTCACAGGCGCGTGAAGCAGCCTCTGAATCGTTCATTGTCTGGGGAATTGGTATAGCCGCCATAGTCTCTCCTTCTGTCTCCGGCCGTGGTCCCCAGGGGAGAGGGAACGGTGTATTGAGTATCGCTCTAAATTGCTGAGCTAGGAAGGGTAAATTACGAAAAGTCCGCAGGATGTTTCGAGAGACGAGGAGTAGAAACGATCAGTCCAAGTCGAATTCCCGCAATGGCTTGCCCTCAGGAGCGTCCTTGGCCTTGCGCAGAGCTTCGGCAAACTTCTTCTCCAGCAGGTCGGCCTTGTTCTTCTCGGCGTCCACCGATTGGCGGAAGACTGACTCCTTGCGCTCTTCCTGCGCGCGCATCGCCTGGGCCGCCGATTCCAGGTCTTCAAACGTGCGTTTGCGCGGGGCCGAGGTATGGCTCACCACCAGGCCGGTGGCCGCGTCAATCCTGAGCATCGCTCCACAGTCCGGGCAGGCAACTTCGAAAATCGCTTCCTTCTTCGCCATGTTTCCTCTCCAGAATTGTATGCGCTGGCGGGTCGGGTTGCACAGAGATTTGGGCAGGACAAAGCCGCCGGCTTCGCCCTTCTGATCGGCGGTGACAAAGAATTCACCCGTCACTGTCCCCGAATCGTTTACCAATCTCCTTAACCCGCGAGGTGTACGCCGAAGCAGGCCGCGGATCCCCGACTGATGCGCGGAGCGGCGTCACCCAATCCCCTCTACTCGATAACCAGGTGCAGGTTGAATTGCTCTTCGCCGATCGACGGGCGCTGCTTCGGCTGGGCATAGCGCATGAGGAGAATTCCGTCGCCCTTGCGCTTCACTTCAAAGATGAATACCTGAATGACGGGCCGGTCCTCACCAGGTTCCGTGGCATTGGTTTGCGTCTGCTTGTCCAACTTCAATAAGGCGGTCGACTTGGGATGGACGTACCACATGTACCCGGCGGAGGGATTCGCTTTTAGATGGACTTCCAGCAAATCCCCGAACTTCATCTGGATATCGCTGCCCTTGTCGTCATCCGTAACGACCTTGGTTGCCGCGAAGGCTGTTTGCGATGTAAAGGCGACAGCCAAGACGGGCAACAGGAAAAACCAGCGCACGGAGCCAAGCCGGCGGCCGAAGAGTACTGATTGCATTGCGCGTTTCTCCCGCGCAGTGGAAAGCGCGTATCGCTTGTTCCCCTGCGCACACATGAAGATACAACGGTGAGGAACGTGCTGCAACTGGCAAGCGGGGATGGTCCCTGTTCGTGCGGCCAATCCTTTCTTGCGTCCCGGGCAAACTCGCGTTCGTTGAGAGCGAAGAGGGCAGATTCATTCTTGAGAAAGGATCGGCTCCTAAATCAGTGCGATAAGAAGAGAACGGCCCTGCTCAAAAGAGCAGGGCCGTTCTCGTTGAAACAGTGATTCGTAGAGATGTCTCAGCGCTTCTCCGCGGCGGTGGCCAGCTTGGCTTCGGCTTCGGCGATGACGCGCAAGGCTTCGGTGTAAGCCTCTTCGCTGTCGCCAGCCTCGTTCCACAGCTTGTGGCCGCGGTCCAGTTGCTGTTCCGCACGGGGCACGTCGATCTCCTCGGGCTTGAGTGCGTCGGTGGCCAGGATGGTAACCCGGTCGGGCAGCACCTCGACAAAGCCCCAACTGACGTTGTAGCGGCTCAGGCTGTCAGGGCCGTCGGGACCGCCGTGCAGGGTCACGTCGCCAGCGCCCAATTCAGCCACAAGCGGTGCGTGGCCGAAGAGCACCTCAAGGTAACCCGACTTTGCGGGCAGCTCGACCGCGGAGGCCGTGTGCTCGAAGAGGGTTCGCTCGGGGGTGACCAGCCGGACGCGGAGTTGATCCGTCTCTTCTGCCATAGATTCCTTTCTTACACCGCCGCTTTCAGCTTTTCGGCGGTCTCAAGAACTTCCTCGATGGCGCCCTTCATGTAGAAGGCCTGCTCGGGGATATCGTCGTACTTGCCGGCGATGATCTCCTTGAAGCTGCGCACCGTGTCGGCAACCTTGACGTACGCGCCGGGGATGCCGGTGAACGTCTCGGCCACATGGAACGGCTGCGAGAGGAACTTCTGCACCTTGCGGGCGCGGGCCACGGTGAGCTTGTCGTCCTCAGAGAGCTCGTCAATGCCGAGAATGGCGATGATGTCCTGCAGATCCTTGTAGCGCTGCAGAATGCGCTTGACGCCCTGGGCCACATCGTAGTGGTCCTGACCGACAATGCGCGCGGAAAGAATACGCGAGGTGGAGGCCAGCGGATCGACGGCCGGGTAGATGCCAAGCTCCGACAGCGGACGGCTCAAGACGGTGGTCGCGTCGAGGTGGGCAAAGGTGGTGGCCGGGGCCGGATCGGTCAAGTCATCGGCAGGCACGTAGACGGCCTGCACCGAGGTGACCGAGCCCTTGCTGGTGGAGGTGATGCGCTCTTGCAGCTCGCCCATTTCGGTGGCCAGGTTGGGCTGATAACCCACGGCGGAGGGCATGCGGCCCAAAAGCGTGGAAACCTCAGAGCCAGCCTGCGTGAAGCGGAAAATGTTGTCGATGAAGAGCAGCGTGTCAGAGCCTTCAACGTCGCGGAAGTACTCGGCGACGGTCAGCGCGCTGAGAGCCACGCGCAGGCGGGCTCCAGGCGGCTCGGTCATCTGGCCGTAGACTAAGGCGCACTTGGAATTGGCGAAGTCGCCCGGCTTGATGACTCCGGATTCGGTCATTTCCAGCCAAAGGTCGTTGCCCTCGCGGGTGCGCTCGCCCACGCCGGCAAATACCGAAAAGCCGCCGTGGTTCTTGGCCACGTTGTTGATAAGCTCCATGATGACTACGGTCTTGCCCACGCCGGCGCCACCGAAGAGGCCGATCTTGCCGCCCTTCAAAAAGGGCTGAATCAGGTCAATGACCTTGATGCCGGTCTCGAACATCTCCTCATGGGTAGACTGCTCGTCGAACAGGGGCGCGGGACGGTGAATGGGATTGCGCGTCGTTTCGCCGATGGGGCCCAGCTCGTCCACTGGATTGCCGATGACGTTGATGATGCGGCCCAGCGTCTGTTTGCCCACCGGCACGCGGATGGGGCCGCCGAGATCGATGGCCTTCATGCCGCGGACCATACCGTCGGTGGCTTCCATGGCCACGGTGCGCACACGGCCCTCGCCCAGGTGCTGCTGCACCTCGAGGATCACGCTGATGGGCGTGGGCA
>CAZNAW010000055.1:0-20637 GCA_964571165.1 uncultured Occallatibacter sp.
AATGTTCAAGAAGCAGTTGGACGAAGGCATGGCGGGCGACAATGCGGGCATTCTGCTGCGTGGCATTCCCAAGGAAGACGTGGAGCGGGGAATGGTACTGGCCAAGCCGGGGTCGATAACGCCGCACACCAACTTCAAGGGTTCGGTGTACGTGCTGAGCAAGGAAGAAGGCGGCCGTCACACACCGTTCTTCAAGGGCTATCGTCCTCAGTTCTACTTCCGCACGACGGACGTGACGGGAGTGGCGGAGCTGCCCGAAGGCGTAGAGATGGTGATGCCGGGCGACAACGTGGAGTTGACGGTGGAGCTGATTACGCCGGTGGCCCTGGAAAAGGGACTTCGGTTCGCGATCCGCGAAGGCGGGCGCACGGTGGGCGCGGGCACGGTCTCGGAGATTTTGAAGTAGCAAGGATGAGGGGTCAGAACGACGAAAGAGCTGGCCCCTGATCCCTGACGACTGGGTTTCAGGAAATTGACAGAACCGCCGGGAACGGCGGATCGGTTAGGATTAAAGATGCGGGAAATTGTTACATTGCAATGCGCGGAGTGCAAGGAGCGCAACTACTCGACGACGAAGAACAAGAAGACGACCACGGGCCGTCTGGAGTTCAAGAAGTTCTGTAACCGCTGCCGCAAGCACCAGCCGCACAAGGAAACGAAGTAGAGCAGGGAACAGGGATTAGGGATTAGGGAATAGCAAGCCCGAGGGCGATGCAATTTTATTCTCTACTCCCTATTCCCTAGTCCCTCGCTTTTAGGGGCGTAAGCTCAACGGCTAAACTGTCGGTCTCCAAAACCGAACTTGGGGGTTCGAATCCCTCCGCCCCTGCCAGATTGAGATGAGATGCGGCTGGCAGGGCGCCAGGCGCGAAGGAATGGAAGTATGGCAACGAAGGCAGCACTCGCAAAAGGCGAAGACGGGCTTGGGCCGGTGAAGACTTCACCTGTGAAGCCGACGCCTGTCAAGTCAGCGGCGAAGCGGCAGGAGCCGAATGCGGCGCTCACTGCGGTGGACAAGACTATGGGCGTTTGGAAAGAATTCACGCAGTTTCTGAGCGATGTCCGGGGGGAGATGCGCAAGGTGGTTACGCCCTCGCGCAAGGAAGTGGAGGCGACGACGACGGTGGTGATCGTGGCGGTCTTCATTTTCGGATTGTTCTTCTTCATAGTGGACTGGATTTTCGGCCTCGGCCTGAACTCCCTACTGAGCAAACTAGGCGGAGTGCAACAGTAACCGCAGCCGCGAAACGAGAACATGATGGCAGATGAGTTAGGACAACCCGCCGAACAGCAAGAGCCCCAGGCAGGGCCCTCTCCGGAACGCAATGAGCGCTTCAGATGGTACATTCTGCACGCCTACTCGGGCTTCGAGCGCAAGGTGCGCGAGTCGATTGAGAGCCGGGTGCAAGCCTTCGGGCTGAAGGACAGAGTAGGGCGGGTGATGATACCCACCGAGCCGGTGACGGAGATCATCAACGGGAAAAAGCGCACGGTGGAGCGGGTATTCCTGCCCGGCTACGTGCTGGTGGAGATGGAATTGGACAACCATCTTTGGCATGTGTTGAAGGACACGCCGAAGGTGACGGGATTTCTGGGCACGGGCGACAAGCCGGTGGCGCTCTCCGAAGAAGAGGTCAGTTCGATTCTCTTCCGTTCAGAGACGGCCAAAGACAAACCGCGGCTCAAGATCAAGTTTGAGAAGAACGAGCAGGTCCGGATTACCGACGGGCCGTTTGCCAACTTCAACGGCGTGGTGGATGAGATCAACGAAGATCGCGAGACGCTGAAGGTCATGGTGACCATCTTCGGACGCTCCACCCCGGTTGAGCTGGAATTTGGCAAAGTGGAAAAGATTGAGTAGTTGCAGTTTCTAGCTACTAGCTTCCAGCTTCTAACCGGTCGAGCCTACCTGGCGGGCGCCGGTTGAAAGCGAACGCTTGAGCGGCAGCTCCAAAATTGAATGAAGGGCATATCCAGCTAAAGGTTAGAAGCCAGGAGCTAGAAGCTGGCCTTAAAGGAAACAAATCATGGCACCTCCGAAGAAAATTACCGGGTACGTGAAGCTGCAAATTGAAGCCGCGAAGGCGACACCGGCGCCGCCTGTGGGTCCTGCACTGGGCCAGGCGCAGGTGAACATCATGGAGTTCTGCAAGCAGTTCAACGCGCGCACGCAGAACAAGGAGATGGCCGGGCTGATCATTCCGGTCGTTATTACGGTGTACGGTGACCGGACCTTCAGCTTCATCACCAAGACGCCTCCCGCGGCCGTTCTGTTGAAGAAGGCAGCCGGGATCGTCAAGGGCTCCGGCACGCCGAACAAGGAAAAGATCGGCAAGGTGACCGAAGCGCAGGTGCGCGAGATTGCCACGCAAAAGATGCCCGATCTGAACGCCGCTTCAGTGGAGACGGCGATCAAGAGCATCAAAGGCACAGCGCGGTCGATGGGGATTGAGGTTGTAGGTTAGGTTTTAGAGCGGTTTTCCAATTCACATGCTCTCTGCAGCTCTGTGCAAGGTGACTTTTTCTTAAGGAAAAAGCCACTCAGGGGTTGTGCTCCAGGGTATAGCAATTGGAGAACCGCTGTAGGCTCGTCTATTCGCGAAAAGGCCCTCCCTGGCGGGAGGGCCTTTTTGCGTTTGGGCAGCGCCCGGTGAGAGGAGAGGAACGAGGACCTAGAAGAGCCGGCCGATGGTAATGAAGACTTTGCGGTGTCCAGCGTCGCCAACGGAGGCGCCGAAGGAGATGGTGCCGAGGGGGGTAGCCGCGACCAGTCCGGCGGTTCCGTCCTGCCGGAGGATGGCGCGGGCCTCAGGGGACCAGACCTCGCCGGCCTCGTAGCCGAGGATGCCGTAAAGGCCCTGTCCAAGGCCGGTGGGGAGTGCCGCGAGGCGACGGAGATAACCGGCGCGGGCCAGGTAGGTGTCAGTGCCGCGGTACTCGTCGAAGGATGAAGCGGAGAGACGGCGCGGGCCGCCGAGGGTGAAACGGTAAGGCTGGGCGACATTGGCGCGGAGATAGGAATTGATATCCGCGGTGAGGCCAAAAATATTGCGTTCCTTCCAAAGCCAGGTGTGGGCAGTGGAGAGCATGACGAGAGGGGCATTGCTGCTTGCTTCGGCATGGTAGAGGGCGCCGGCGGAGGCGTTCAGACGGAATCCCTGGGGGGAGACGGAGCCGGAGGTTTCCTTATCAATGTTGATGTGGAGCAGGCCTGTCTGGGCAGTTCCGGAGAGATAGGGACCGCCGCCGGTGCCGGTGGTCAGGCTCCAGCGCGTGTCCTCGGCGCGCCACTCGGCGGAGATTTGGAGGGAATTGCTGAAGGTGCGGCCAGCCTCGATGCCGGCGTCGAGGTTTTGCTGGAGGCGCTCGGCGACGCGCTTCTGGTTGGCCCAGATGTAGACGGGCTCGCGGAGGATTCCGGCGCGGGGTTCGAGGAAGAAGCCGTTGGGGCTGAGGAGGCGGTAGTATTCGGCGTTGAGAACAGTCATGAAGCCAACCTGGGCGTTGGCGCGGAGTTCGGAGCCGAATCCGCCGAGGTCCTGGTCAACGAGGCGGAGGTCGAGTTCCATGCGCGTAATGTTGGAGGTTTCCGCAGCCAGATCGGGGCCGATAAGGAGATAGGGCGGTCCAGTAGGATCTTCGGTGAGATGGACAAGAATACCGGTGTCCGGGCCGTTTGCGCCTTGATTGGCGGTGGTGGGAGGCGTGGCGCCAAAGGCGGCAGAAGGCGGGCCGAAGGTCTGGTAGGTTGCGCTGTATTCGCCGTTTGACTGGATAGGTTTCAACGCATCGAGGGTCTTGGCGGGCGAGATTGGCTGATCCTGGAGGGGCTTCAGATCGCGGAGGACTTGAAGCTGGGCGCCGGACAGGCCGCCGCTGACGCGGACCTGGCGCAGGATGCCGGGCTGCGCGAGACGGCGGAGGTCGCGCGCGGCGAGGTAAGCTTTCCAGCCCCGATCATCGAGGGCATAGCGGAGCAAGGCGTCGCGATTCGCCTCCGCGGCCTTGTAGCCAGCATCGATGAGCTCGTTTCCTTTGGCGTAGTCGGTGGAGGAGAAGCGGGCGACAGGGACGGTGACGACGACATCGGCGAGGCGCTCGGCGCGGTCGACATTTTGCACAATGCCAGCGGAGAAGGCGCGGTTGAGCACGCCGACGACGGAAGAGACATCGATGCCGGCGAGGGGAGCGTCTTCCAGGCGGACGGCGATGACGATATCGGCTTGCAGGTCGTGGCGGAGGACATCGGTGGGCAAATTGTCGAGGATGCCGCCGTCAGCGAGGTAGTGGCCGTTGTGGTCCTGGACGGGCGTGAAGACGCCGGGGATGGCTATGGAGGCGCGGACAGCCTGGGGCAGCGGTCCGGCGGCGAAGGTAACGGCCTTGAGAGTGTTGAGGTCAGTGGCCACGCAGCGGAAAGGAATGGGAAAGCGGTTGAAATCCAGTGGCTGGCGGTTATAGGCGAGAAGGTTGGTGGTGAGGAACGCATCGATGCCGCGGTCAGAGAACAGGGCGTTGCGCACGCCGGGACCGTGCTTGAGACCGATGGTGATTGCGGCGGGGTTCTGGCGGCGGTCCTGACGGCGACGGAAGCTTGAGTCGACGTAAGGTGTTCGCAGGGTGAAGACGGAGGTGAAAGCGTCACTGACGGCCAGGGCGCGCATTTCGGCGGGAGTGCTGCCGGTGGAGTAGACCGCGCCGACGAGGGCGCCCATGCTGGTTCCGGCCAGACGGTCAATGGGGATGCGATGCTCCTCGAACCACTGGATCACTCCAATGTGCGCCAGGCCGAGGGCGCCGCCGCCCTCGAGCGCCAGGCCCACAGCGGGACGGCCGGGCGGGGCAATGGCAGGCAGAGGGGATGGGAAGGCTGAGAGGTCGGCGGGGGCATGGGCAGAATTGGGGAGGGCCTGGTCTGGTTGCCGGTCCGATGGGAGGTCAGGTTGTTGGCTCCAGGCGGCGGTTGCGAATATGGCGGCGGCAATCAGTGTTGCGGTACGCTTCCACGGCACGGGATTTCCCCTTTGGTCAGGTTCTTCTTTGAGATTAGAGCAGTTCTCC
Organism: uncultured Occallatibacter sp.; assembly: GCA_964571165.1. Lineage (GTDB taxonomy): Bacteria > Acidobacteriota > Terriglobia > Terriglobales > Acidobacteriaceae > Telmatobacter. The sequence continues at coordinate 5,062 of CAZNAW010000055.1, forward strand.
CATTCACGTGCCCTCGTCATACTGTGCAAGGCGGCTTTTCCTTAAGGAAAAAGCCGCTTGAGGGCAGTGGATTCGGGGTACAGCAATAGGAGAACCGCTGTAGACCGCCTCCGGGGCGAATCGATTCGGCGGGTGCGGAAAGAGAAGCGACACGGATGAGTACGTAAGGCGGGTTGTCCGTTCAGAGAGAGGGAAAAACACGAGAATACGAGTTCGTTGCGTCGATGGGGTTGGACGGCAGCGGACTCATGCGCCTTCACAATGCAGCGAGGCCCTCCACCAACAGGGAGGGCCTTGTTGCATTGTGCGATTTGTGGCGCGCCGGAGGGGGCAAACTACAGGAGTTCCCCTATTTCGGCGGGGCTGGGGTGAACCCTTCGCGCTTGCGGCCGGGTTCTGGTTTAGGTTTGGGTTTCGGCGCCTTCTTGACTTCCTTCCTGCCTTTGTCTTTGCTTCCCATGGGTGCAAGTGTGACACAAAAGGGTTGCGGGGGGAAAGACCAATGCAGAGGCTCTGCGCGGTCGGTGGTATATTTCACATATTTCGGAATCCGATCGCCATTGGAGGAGGGTGCAGAATGCCAAGTCTTCCCGGTCCCGATTCGCCGCAGACCAGTTTTCGGCTGGTGATGGCCATGCTGGGCATGATTGCTATTCCCGCGGCGCTGACGCTTCATACCGTGCGGACGCCGGCCGGAGCCGGCGCATCGGCGGCTAACCCGACCCCTTACGGGTACACCGTCAGCCTGCTTCTGTTTATCGTGCCAATCGTCGCAATCGGCGCATGGCTGGCGCCGCAGGAGGGCGTGAAGATATCGAAAAGGGCTTTCGCACGCACCATTGCCATCCTGTTTCCGATGGGGGCCGCTCTGGACTTCTTCTTTGCTCGATCCTTTTTCGAATTCCCGAATCCGGGCGCCACATTGCGTATCACGGCACCGGCCCTGGGCGGCGGTGTACCTATCGAGGAGTATTTCTTCTATTTCACCGGATTCGTAGCGGTGCTGCTGATGTATATCTGGCTGGATGAGTATTGGCTGGCGGCTTATCGCATCCCTTCAGACGCCAGGGAGCGAGCGCAGTTCGACCGTTTGCTCCGCTTTCACCCGCAGTCCGCGGTATGGGCCGTTGCGCTGATCGGCGCAGCCATCCTGTACAGGTGGACTCAAGTCAGGGAGCCTGGCTTTCCCAGCTACTTCACCTTTCTTGTGATCGGCGCTCTGGGACCTTCGGCGGCGCTGCTTCCTTCGGCGATGCCGGTGATCAATTGGCGCGCCTTCAGCCTGACGCAGTTCATTATCCTGCTGACCAGCCTGCTTTGGGAGGCCACGCTGGGCGTGCCCTATGGATGGTGGGGCTTCCAGGATGCCGCAATGATGGGCCTGCGCATCACGGCATGGAGCCGGTTGCCCATCGAAGAAGTGTGCGTATGGATCGCCGTAACATATGCAACCGTGATCGTCTACGAGATCGTGCGGCGCTGGCAGGCGTCAGGGAAGCGGCTACGGCACGCGCTGATGGGATGAAGCTTTCGCGCTTTTCGAGAGATGCAAGCGCGTGAGGCCCCGTCTTTGCGACGGGGCCTCATGCGGTAGAACGCTCTTTTACCGCTGCATCGGCATTACTGCTGGAGGATCAGCACTGCCGGAACCACCGTTGTGTTGCTGATGCAGACGTACTTTGTCGAGCTGATGTCAATGCAGGTCGACTCGGGCGATCCGTTCGCTAAGGCCGAGGCGACGCCGTAGGTGGTTGAGAGCCAAGTGTAGGTCAGGCCAGTTTCAGACTGATCCCAATCGAATAATCCCTCGCCGGCGGTGGTGCCGTCGAGCGTGTAATTACCGTTGGTTTCATTGTCGATTTCACCCACACTGGCGATACCGGTGGAGCTCAGTGGCGGGAATTGGCCCAGCATGTAATTGCCGGCCACAGAGTCATTGGTAAAGGCGGTCTGGGTCTGTGCATCCATATAGCCCGCATCCACGTTGCTGGTGCCGCTGGATTTGGTATTCACATTCATTTCGAAGGCAGCGTTGTTGTTGTAAAGGTACATATAAACCATATCCGTGCCGCCACCCGGGTTCATCGTAACGCGGCCGGGGTTTGAGGAGTCGAAGGTGAGCGGAAGTGTTCCGTTCTCGGTACCGGAAACATAGGCGCCGCTGTCGTCGTTATAACTCTCATTGATTGTCATGTTCCCGGCGCCGTCGCCGCTTCCCTGAGCGGCCCATGCGTAGTATCCCGTCAGGCTGCTTCCGTTGTAAGTGAGCCCCTGCGCGTAGAAGACCAATGGCGCATCGATATTTGCCGCGGAGTACGACGTCTGTTGCTGCGTGCGCACATGTCCGACCGCGACACCCTTCTCGGAATCAGTTTCAAGCATGAACATCCTGGCGGAATCGATGATGTAGATGGCTAGATTTTCCGTACCGCTGCTTGCAGTGAAGGCCGCCGTGTAGCGGCCCGTGGTTGTAAAGCTGGGCGAAGTGGGCAGGGTATAGGTGCCAGTGAAGGTTGTGTTCGTCAATACTACGGGGATGCCCTTCGCCTGGTCGATATCGCCTGTGGTGACGGTCTCAGCCGAGGAACTGGTGGTGAAGCGTCCAACGGTGATCCTCACACCGCCGGCCTGGGACTCGCCATTCAGTTCAAAGGCAAAGCCATTGCCGCTGATGGTGCTGGAGGCGAAGGCGCTCGTCGTTGCCTGGTAGCACTCGGCTGTACCAACGTGCCCGGAAGGCGTTGCGCCGACGTCGTCGATCTCGACCATGCGGAACTCCGCGGCCGTAGGGCCACTGAAATTGGTCAGTGCAATCGCCCACTGCGAGGTAGTCGACCCTATCACCGATGGAGTGGTGGTAAAGCTCGCCAACCCATTGTTGTCGGAGCCGACGCTGTAGGTGCCGGTCACCGTCCCCGTCACCTCTGTCGGATAGTCGGTGGTGTTGTTGCCGTTGGAGTCGAATATGCCGCTGGTGAAGGTGCCGGCGCTTCCATTTGCCTGGAAGCTGAACAGAGATGCCCAGAGTGTTCCGTCTTTGTCGAGGTGGCCGTTCAATTCGCAGACGTACGTCCCGCTGAGGTAGCTATTGTTGTTGCCGTTCGGCCCACTGGTGACGTAGACGGTGTAGGAGTTTGGACCGGCGGTGTTGCTCGCGCCGTCGACGACAGAGACGTTAAACGAGACGTTGGCCGTCGTGGTGGGCGTTCCGCTGATGGTCAATATGCTGCCGCCCGTACTGGAGGCGCTCAGGCCGTTGGCGAGACTGAGAGGCGTTCCGCTGGTAGAGATTGCGGTGCCATTCACCGAGAAGACGTAGCCCGATCCGCTTCCACCTGATGCCACGACCCCCGAACCGAAGGGGAGGGCGACGACCGCGTTCCCCAAAGTGCCGGCCGCGGTCAGAGTTAGCGGCGCCGAACTGCTGACGACCACGGTATACGTGATGGTGGCATTGTCGCCGCTGGGGTTGGTGGTGTCGATGACCTCGATGGTCAGGGAAACCGATTCGGCCGTGGACGGTGTACCGGCTACCGACAACGTGTTGCCGCCGGAGTTGGCGAAGGTCAGCCCGTCTGTATTCGGTGGCTTGGCATAGCTGTTGTTGGTGGGAATGGTGGTGCCGTTCACCACAAAGTAATAGTTGCCACCCCCCGCGCCACCTGACGCGTTGATGGCCCCCGAGTAAGCTACGCCAACCACGCCCGACGGCAAAGGATTGGAGCTGGCCGCGGGCAGCGATACCGGCCCCGTCTGGGTCTCGAAGTTCATTTGCGCCTGCGCCAAATTACCATTGCTGTCCTGTGATTGAACCGACCAGCCATAGTAGGTCCCGGCGCTCAGGCTTGCGGGCGACGGCGTGTTGCTCGGGTTCGTCGGATCCACGCCCCAGACCAGCGGTGGCACGACCTGCGTGCTGGTGAAACCATTGGAATTGGAGTTGTTGCTCGGAATGCGCCAGATGGTCCCGTGGGTGCCGCAGCACAGCGAGAACTGGTAAACGTAGCTGCTTGCGTTGGCCGGGTAGGTCCAGTCGAAGTTGGGAGTAAAGCCAATGCCGCTGCCCGTGGGCGAACTGAGAGTGGGAAGCGCGCTGGAAGTCAGCACCCCGGTTACCGCGCCGGTCACGGTCGTGTCCGTGGTTCCATCGCTGTAGGCTACCGTGAAGGTGTAGCTGTCGCCCGCCTTCGGCACATTGCCGCCGATACTGGCGCTGTACTGGAACTCCGGATTGCCGCAGTTGGAGCCACATGCGCCCATATCCACCGGGTTGATCAGATTGGGGCCCGAAGTCAGCGTAACCGCTATCGGCTCCTTGATGCCCCCCCTCACCTCGAGGGAGATGTTGTAATTGCTCGATGTGTTGCCGCCGCTCGTCGATTGCGAGTACTGCGTGGTCACCGCGACAGTGCTGTTGGTGCTGGGCAGTGTCACATTCTCAGTGGCGTTGCCGGAGATGGTCACGGAAGGAGGACCATTGCCGGTGTTGGTATTGGTGATGTCGCCCGCATCGATCAGGCCGTCGTTGTTCTGGTCGATGATGGCGAAGAGGCCGTAGGTGCCGTTGGGAACCTCAACGTTGTAGGACGCAGGGCTTGTGGGAGGCGTTGTCTTGCTGCCTACCTGGGTGGCCCAGGCCTGCCCCGTGTTCTGGTCGTAGAAACCGACGTAAAGCGGTCCCTTCGCCGTTCCGGTGAAGGTCACCTGGCCGGTGATCGTGTTGGCCGCCGTCTGCTCGGCCAGTGTTATGGGCCCCACAGTCGATGACCAGGCGCTGGTGGAAGTGCCCGCCACGCCCTGCACGCGGAAGTAGTAGGAGTCCCCGGGGGTTAGTCCGGTTACGTTGGCCGAATTCAGAATCCACACATTGCTTCCGTTTGCGCCCGAGGCCGCAAAGCTATGGCTTCCCGCCGGACTGGTGAAGCTATTGGTGTTGTTCCATTGGACGGTGTAGGAGGTTGGAGTCTCCACTCCGTTGCTGTTGGTGGGCGCGGTGAAATTGATGAGCACTCCATCGGTGAAGCCGTCAATTTCCCCGAGGGTCGGCGCCGTGGAGAGCGTCACCGCCGATGGATCGGCGAGAGTCACGGACTCGCCCGTCAGGCTGGCATTGGAAATCGTGAGGTTGGACACACTGCCCGTCGGGTCAGACGCGTTCTGCTGTCCAAAGCCCTGGATGTCTCTCCAGGAGTTCAGGGTGTAGCTGCCCGGCTCCACGCCGCGAATGGTGAACGCTCCCGGCGCGGTGATGGTGGTTCCGTTGGAGGCGCCCCCGCCTCCGCAGTTGTTATTGTTCAGTTCCACGTAGAACGGGCCAGTCGTCGTGGACCCGGTGTAGCTCAGTGTTCCGGAGACTGTATAACCCAGCGAAACGCCGAAGTTTTCTCCACTCACGGAGTTGTTATCCACGACCACGTTGGCCAGCGTGCCGGGATAGAACTCGTACTCCGGCAGATTCGATCCCGTCATCGACGGAGTGATGGTGTATGTCCCATTCGGTACGCTCGCGAACGAGTAGTTCCCGTTGGGGTCGGTGGTTACCGGCTGCACGCCAGTTGCGTTGATGCTCACCGTGAAGGTGGGCAGCGTAAAGCTGCTGCCGTTGCCGCAGAAGTTGATGAGATTGATTTGCCCGCTCACCTGCGAGCCGGCGTTGATGGTGACGGAGAAGGTTTGGCTGGCTGTGTTGTTGGCCGAGTCCGTGACCTTGACAGCAAAGCTGGCGCTGCCCGCAATGGGCGTGGTTCCAGAGACGACTCCGGCGCTGGATACGCCCAGTCCGACGGCCGAGAGGCTGCTTGCGCCCGAAGTGACCGTCCAACTCAAGCCCTGACCCGAACCGCCGGAGGTCGTCAGGGTATCCGAATAGGACACTCCAGCGTTGCCTGCCGGAAGCGTGGTTGGGCTGGTGATGGTCAGTGCTCCGTTGATGGTGACGGAAAAGGTTTGGCTGGTTGTGTTGTTGGCCGAATCCGTGACCTTGACGGTAAAGCTGGCACTGCCCGCGACCGGAGTGGTCCCTGAGACCACGCCGGAACCCGATACGCTCAGACCGACGGCCGAGAGGCTGCTTGCGCCGGAAGTGACCGTCCAGGTCAGGCCCTGACCCGTGCCGCCGGAGGTCGCCAGGGTCTCCGAATAGGACACTCCGGCGTAGCCCACTGGCAGCGTGGCTGCGGTGGTGATGGTCAGCCCGGCGTTGATGGTTACGTTGAAACTGGCCGTGTTTGAGTTCGAAGCCGAATCCGTGACCTTGACAGTAAAGCTGGCTGTGCCGGCTATCGGCGAGGAGCCGGAGACGACTCCGCCGCTGGACACGCTCAGTCCGACGGCCGAGAGACTGCTTGCGCCGGAAGTGACCGTCCAGGTCAGGCCCTGGCCCGAACCGCCCGCGGTCGTCAACGTATCCGAATAAGCCGTTCCCGCATAACCCACCGGGAGCGGGTTGGCGCTGGTGATGGTCAGCCCCGTGCCGATGGTGACGGAGAAGGTTTGGCTGGCCGTGTTGTTGGCCGAGTCCGTGACCTTGACAGCAAAGCTCGCGCTGCCTCCAATAGGCGAGGAACCGGAGACAACGCCGGCGCTGGACACGCTCAGACCGACGGCCGAGAGGCTGCTGGCGCCGGAAGTGACCGTCCAGGTCAGGCCCTGACCTGAACCGCCCGAGGTCGTGAGAGCTTGCGAATAAGCCGTTCCAACATAACCTGCCGGGAGCGTGGTCGGGCTGGTAATGGCTAGTGCTGCGTTGATGGTGACAGAGAAAGTCTGGCTGGCGGTGTTGTTGGCCGAGTCCGTTACCTTGACGGTAAAGCTCGCGCTGCCTGCGACCGGCGTGGTTCCGGAAACAACTCCGGCGCCGGACACGCTCAGGCCGACCGCCGTCAGGCTGCTGGCGCCGGAAGTGACCGTCCAGGTCAGGCCCTGACCCGTGCCGCCGGAGGTCGCCAGGCTCGTGGAATAGGCCGTCCCCACATAACCGGTCGGCAGTGTGGCGGCTGTAGTGATGATTAGCCCCGCGCCGATGGTGACGGAGAAGGTTTGGCTGGCGGTGTTGTTGGCCGAATCCGTCACCTTGACGGTAAAGCTTGCGCTGCCGGCAATGGGAGTAGCTCCAGAAACGACTCCGGCGCCGGACACGCCCAGGCCGACGGCCGAGAGGCTGCTTGCGCCGGAAGTGACCGTCCAGGTCAAGCTCTGGCCCGAGCCGCCGGAAGTTGCCAGGGCGGTCGAGTATGCGGTACCCACATACCCCTCAGGCAGTGTTGCTGCGGTAGTGATGGTCAGTTGCGCGCCGACGGTGACGGAGAAGGTTTGGCTGGCCGAATTGTTGGCTGAGTCCGTGACCTTGACGGCAAAGCTTGCGCTGCCGGCAATGGGAGTAGCTCCAGAAACGACTCCGGCGCCGGACACGCTCAGTCCGACAGCCGAGAGGCTGCTTGCGCCGGAAGTGACGGTCCAGGTCAAGCCCTGACCCGAACCGCCGGAAGTCGTGAGAGCCTGCGAATAGGCCGTTCCAACATACCCCTCAGGCAGTGTCGCGGAAGTGGTGATGGTTAGTGCTGCGTTGATGGTGACGGAGAAGGTTCGGCTGGTTGTGTTCCCAGCCGAATCCGTGACCTTGACGGTAAAGCTCGCGCTGCCTGCGACCGGCGTGGTTCCGGAAACAACTCCGGAGCCGGACACGCTCAGGCCGACGGCCGAGAGGCTGCTTGCGCCGGAAGTGACGGTCCAGGTCAAGCCCTGGCCCGTGCCGCCCGAGGTCGCCAGATTGGTGGAATAGGCCGTCCCCACATAGCCGGTCGGCAGTGTGGCGGTCGTAGTGATGATTAGCCCCGCGCCGATGGTGACGGAGAAGGTCTGGCTGGCTGTGTTGTTGGCCGAGTCCGTGACCTTGACGGTAAAGCTGGCGCTGCCCGCGATTGGTGCGGAGCCGGAAACCACTCCGGCGCTGGAGACGCTCAGTCCGACAGCCGAGAGGCTGCTTGCGCCGGAAGTGACCGTCCAGTTCAAGCCCTGGCCCGAACCGCCGGAAGTTACGAGGGCGGTCGAGTAGGCCGTACCCACATATCCCTCGGGCAGCGTTGCTGCGGTAGTGATGGTCAGTTGCGCGCCGATGGTGACGGAGAAAGTCTGGCTGGTCGTGTTTCCACCAGAATCTGCCACCTTTACAGCGAAGCTGGCGCTGCCGGCAATGGGAGTAGCTCCAGAAACAACTCCGGCGCTGGAGACGCTGAGGCCCACCGCCGTCAAGCTGCTGGCGCCGGAAGTGACCGTCCAGGTCAGTCCCTGGCCCGTGCCGCCTTCGGTCTGCAGGGTCACCGAGTAGGCCGTTCCAACGTATCCCTCGGGCAAGGTAGCTGCCGTAGTGATGGTCAGTCCCGTGCCGATGGTCACGGAGAAGGTCTGGCTGGCGGTGTTGTTAGCCGAATCCGTTACCTTGACGGTAAAGGTGGCGCTGCCCGCAATGGGCGTGGTTCCGGAAACAACTCCGGAGCCGGAGACACTCAGGCCCACCGCCGTCAAGCTGCTGGCGCCGGAAGTGACCGTCCAGGTCAGTCCCTGGCCTGTGCCGCCGGAGGTCGCCAACGTCGTCGAATAGGCTGTCCCCGCGTAACCGGATGGCAGCGTTGCGGCTGTCGTGATGGTCAATCCCGCGCCGATGGTGACAGAAAAAGCCTGGCTGGCAGTGTTTCCACCGGAATCTGTCACCTTTACAGTGAAGCTGGCGCTGCCGGCAATGGGCGTAGCTCCGGAGACAACGCCGGCGCTGGAGACGCTCAGGCCGACCGCCGTCAGGCTGCTGGCGCCCGCTGTGACCGTCCAGGTCAGTCCCTGGCTCGTGCCGCCCGAGGTCGCAAGGGTGGTCGAATACGCCGTTCCCGCATACCCTTCAGGCAGTGTGGTGGCCGTGGTGATAGTCAATCCCGCGCCGATGGTGACGGAGAAGGTTTGGCTGGCTGTGTTGTTGGCCGAGTCCGTCACCTTGACGGTAAAGCTGGCGCTGCCGGCAATGGGCGTGGTTCCAGAGACGACGCCGGCGCTGGAGACGCCCAGTCCGACGGCTGAGAGGCTGCTGGCGCCGGACGTCACTGTCCAACCGTAACCGGCGCCGGAACCGCCCGAAGCCGCCAGCGTTTGTGAATAGGCCGTTCCGCCATAGCCTTCCGGCAGCGTGGTCGCCGTGGAGATCGTGAGCTGCGGATAACTGACCACGATGGTGTACTGCGGAGAGGTCGCCGAGTCCCCATAACCATCGATGGCCTTGACGGTAAAGGGGAATGTGCCCACGGAGGCGGCCGTGGTTGGCGTTCCGGCAATCGCGCCGGTGCCTGGGTTCAGGCTCAACCCGAAAGGCAGGGAGCCGCTGGCCAGACTGTAGGTAAGCGCACCCGCGCCGCCCGTGGCAGCTACGCTCGCGCCTGTGTAGACAACGTTATATGTCCCCGCGGCAAGCGTGGCCGATGCCGGAAAAGTGATCGTCGGCGCCGGATTGATGGTCAAAGTCAGCGAGAGCGTCGTGCTCAGCGCCGTGGGTGAGCCGGAGTCAGTTACATCGACGGTGAAATTGTAGGCCGCCGCCTGTCCGCTGGTGGGGATTGGACCGGACAACACGCCGGACGTGCTGATGGTCCAGCCTGCCGGAAGCGGGCCGCTCGCGGGATCCAGCTTCCAAGTGTACGGGGAAATGCCGCCCGAGACGGTCAGCTGCACCGAATACGCCGACCCCACCTGGCCCGTCAACTGCTGGGTGGTGGTGGAGTTCGCCAACAGCGCCGGCACTGTCAGCGTAATGGTGGCGGTTTTTGAGGTGTCGGCCACTGAAGTGGCCGTGATGGTCACAGTCTGCGCTGAAGTGGTGGCTGCGGGCGCAGTAAAGGTCACCGACGTGGTCGTGTTGTCGGAAAGGGTTCCGCCGCTCGCGGCCCATGTGACTCCGTCTGCGTTGCTGTCGTTCGTAACGGTCGCGGTTAGCGTTACGGTATCCTTGCCATCCACCGTAGTCGCCGTCGCCGTCACCGCAACGCTTACGGGGTTGGAGCTGCCTCCGCAACCGGACAGGCTGAACGCTGCAAACAATGTGATCACGGAAAGGCAAACAGCCGCACCAATCCGACGACCAGAAGAAAGGAACCTATTCCGGAACATTGGAGCCTCCAAAAATTGTGAGCTAAATTGTGAGCCGCGCCGCAAATTGTTAGCCATGCCACCAATTGCGGCTTGGCTACAACTTGTGCGTCATGCAGCTTGCTATCCAGATTGCAGATTGACAGCTAAGATATGATGCAAAAAGTGACAGAGTCAACCAAAATCTAGACTAAATAATGGAATCTTCTTGAGTGATTTGGTTCTTGTTCTCTTCTGAATCGATTTATCTTATCTTCGAAACACGGCGTCTGAATTCTGAACATTGCGGGCCTTGGGCACGGAACGGATGAAACTTGCGCAGGCAATTGTTCCCGAGGCGACGGTTGCAATTCTTTCACCGTTTGGATATCATTCATAGATGCGTCCAGGGAAATCCCTGGACTGTCATAGGCACCACGGTTCCTGAACCTGTTCGAGGACGTTGTTCGCATGGCATGAAGGATTGCCCGCGCGGCCAACACTTCCAGGTTCCCCGCAATGCGGGGCTGGCAGGGGCGGTGGGAGACGAGGGAAATGTGGCAGGAAAAGACAGCAAAAACATTGTGAAGGCGCGCGCGGCTGTGACCAAGCCGGCGTATGCGTTACCAGAGGCCGTGGGGCTGCTCAAGCAGGTGAAGTATGCGAAGTTCGACGAGACCGTCGACCTGACGATGCGCCTGGGAGTAGACACACGCCATGCCGACCAGATGGTTCGCGGGACAGTGGTTCTGCCGCACGGTCTGGGCAAGACGAAGGTTGTAGCCGTGATTGCCACGGGCGACCGCCAGAAAGACGCCACCGCGGCCGGCGCGGACTTTGTAGGCGGCGAGGAGATGGTGGAGAAGATCCAGAAAGAAAACTGGACCGCCTTCGATGCGCTGATTGCAACGCCGGACATGATGAAGGTGGTGGGCCGTCTGGGCAAGGTTCTGGGACCGAAGGGACTGATGCCGAATCCCAAGACCGGAACAGTAACGATGGACGTGGCGGCGGCGGTAAAAGAGATCAAGGCCGGCAAGGTGGAGTATCGCGCTGACAAGACCAGCCTGGTGCATGTGCCGGTGGGCAAGTTGAGCTTTGACCCGCAGAAGTTGGTTGACAACGCTTCGGCTGTGATTGGCGCGATTGTGCGCAGCAAGCCTTCGGCGGCCAAGGGCAAGTACATCAAGAGCGTGACGCTGAGCTCGACGATGGGGCCCGGGGTGCCACTGGATGCGGCGGTCGCGGAAGCGTCCGGCAAGCGTTAACGACAGAGATTAGGGGTCAAGGATCAGAGATCAGTTGACTCGATGATCGGATCGGCGATTGTGCCTGGCCCGAAGACATTGGAAACAGGATTCGCGACAGAGCGCCCGTTGAGGGCGAGGAAAGGGACCAGGAAACAGCGGACAAGGATCGGATGCTTCTCGTGCTGATCCCTGATCTCTGAACCCTGATCTCTGCATGGAGCAGGACGATGGCGATTTCAAGAGCGAAAAAGACGGAAAAGGTGCAGTTGCTGGCCAGTGAGCTGGAGACTTCGACGACAGCGATCATCGGCACATTCGCCAAGCTGACGGTGGCGCAGGACTTTGCGCTGCGCAAGGTGGTTCGCGAGGCGGGCGGCAAATACCGGGTGGTGAAGAACAAGCTGGCCGCCATTTCTGGCGAGGGCACGCGGGTTGAAGCTGCACTGAAGGGGCTGAAGGGCGTGAACTCGGTGGCCTTTACCTCGGGCGATCCGGTGGCGCTGGCCAAGGTCTTTGCCAAGTGGGCGAAGGACAACGCGGAGTTCCAGTTCAAGCTGGGAATTGTGGACGGCAAGCTTCTGAACGTGGAAGAAGTGAAGGCCCTGGCGACCATGCCGGGCAAGGAAGAGCTGTTCGCAAAGCTTCTGTTCCTGATCAATTCGCCGGCGCAGCGGCTGGCGACGGTGCTGAATGCCACGGGCCGCGACCTGGCCGTGGTGTTGGGCCAGGGAGTAGAGAAAGAGAAGTTTGCCGGAGCGGCGGCGTAAAGCCCAGTTCCGGGCGCCTACCCCCTGCGGGTGGGCGTGTTTTGCAACAAGGATTTGGCTCGAGAACAGGCGGGAAGGGCGCGGGTCTGGCGCATCGGAAACTTCCACTTTGGGTCTGGGGCCGGGAAAACGAATTCAAACGATTCTGATTGGAGATGAACATGGCGGATCTGGTGCAGTTGGAAGAGCAAATTGTAGGCCTGAGCCTTCTGGAAGCGGCGGCTTTGGTGAAGAAGCTGGAAGAGCGGCTTGGGGTTTCGGCCGCGGCCGCGGCTCCGGTAGCAGTGGCGGCGGGTGGGGGCGCGGCAGCTCCGGCAGTTGAGGAGAAGACCGAGTTCGCAGTGATTCTGAAGGACTTTGGCGCCAACAAGATCAACACCATCAAGGCTGTACGCGAGGTTACCTCGCTCGGTCTGAAGGAAGCCAAGGACCTGGTCGACGGCGCCCCCAAGGCGATCAAGGAAAGCGCGACCAAGGACGAGGCCGAGGCCATCAAGAAGAAGTTCGACGGCATCGCAACCATCGAAATCAAGTAACTGGGGAACTTGCAAGCTCGGTCGGGACGCGCTACGATAATCGTTGCGCGTCTTTCCGGCTCTTTCCGATTTGAGGAATGGAGCGGGAGCTGGGCGGCGCGTCCTGAGTTGCAGGCGGTGGCACGCAAACATCCGCAGGCCAGAGCAGAGGCAAGCACTCTGGCGACGGGCATTGCGCGAGGTATAAGTGCCTTAGGGTCAACGAATTAGGCGGATTTCGTTGACGAGTGGCGAGTGGCTGGCGGGCGGCTGGCGAGCGAGCGGCAGAAGCGAGCTTTGGGATCGGCGAGAGCAGGGTTCAGAATTCGGATGGGGGCACAGGCAACAGGCCGCGCTCGTGAGGCATTGCGTCCTTACGGGCTTTTTGTGTCTCCCGACCGCAGCAGGTAGCGCCTTTCAGGCGACATCTGGCTTTTTGCGCATAGGTACACAGCACGGCAATAACCGTTGCGCCTGCTTCCTCGTTTGTGCGCAGTCTAGCGCACTTGCCGAATGTGCGGCAATGCCCATATCGCGATTTTGACGCAACTGTCACGAACCGACCAAGCATGCTCATGGCCCTGGCTGAGCGAACGGGTGAAGACTGGAATTGCGCAGTGCGCCAGTCTGGATTTTTGACTTACTTACCGTAACGTAATTAGCCGGCGCCGAAGAGACTCGGGCGTTGGCCCGGATTTGGCCGTGATTGTTCGGCGGCGCCGGTGTGACGAGCCTCAGGAGTGAACATGCCCAACGAGAAGCGCGCTTTACGCAGCCGGCTCGATTTTTCAAAGATTCCCACCGCAACCCAGATTCCCAACCTGATTGAAGTGCAGCGGCGCTCCTACGAGCGTTTTCTGCAGATGGACAAGCTGCCCAACGAGCGCGACGACGCGGGATTGCAGTCGGTCTTCGTTTCGGTCTTTCCGATCACCGACTTTCGCGGCATCTCGCAGTTGGACTTCGTGGACTTTTCGATCGGCAACTGGGAGTGCAAGTGCGGCCACTTGAAAGGGCTGCACCACCTGCGCACGGCTTGCGTGCATTGCGGGGCGATGGTGATCACCGATCCGTTCCTTCCAGGCGATGTGCTCTGCCAGAAGTGCGGAACGTACAACAAGAACACGCCTGACTTCTGCAACAAGTGCGGCGACCCGGTGAGCCTGCAGTTGAAGTACGACCAGCAGGAGTGCGAGGAGCGGGGCATGACCTTCTCCGCGCCGTTGAAGGTCACGGTGCGCCTGACCATTTACGAGAAGGACGCCGAGACCGGCAACAAGTCCATTCGCGACATCAAGGAGCAGGAGGTGTTTTTCGGCGATATTCCGCTGATGACGCCGAATGGCACCTTCATCGTGAACGGCACCGAGCGCGTGATCGTTTCCCAGTTGCACCGCTCTCCGGGCGTCTTTTTTGAGACGGCAAACAACCGCACGTATTTTCTGGGCAAGATTATTCCCTATCGCGGTTCGTGGGTGGAGTTCGAGTACGACCAGAAGAACACGCTCTACGTGCGCATCGACCGCAAGCGCAAGTTCCTGGGCACCATCTTCCTGCGCGCGCTTGGACTGCGCTCGGATGAGGAAATACTCAAGACTTTTTACACCGTGGACCGGCTTCATATTGCCGACGGGAAGCTGCACTGGGCGGTGCCGGAGGACGTGAAGGCCAACACGCACCTGGTGGGCGCAAAACCGGCGCACGCCGTGGTTCATAACGGCGTGGAGATTGCATTCTCGGGGCGCAAGATTACGCCGCACACGCTGAAGGCGATTCGTGCCGCGGCGATCAACCGGATCGAGGTGGAAGCTGCGGAACTGGATGGCGCGCTGACCGCGGCCGACGTGGTGGATCTGGCGACCGGCGAAGTGGTGGTGGAGGCCAACGTGGAGTTGACCGCCGACCGTCTGCACAAGGTGCTTTCGAGCGGGGCGACGAGCTTCGAGGTGTTCTTTCCGGAGCGCGACGATGTAGGCAACATCATCACCAACACGCTGAAGCGCGACTCGGTCAGGAAGCCAGAAGAGGCTCTGATCGAAATTTACCGCAAGCTGCGGCCGGGCGATCCGCCAACGCTGGACACGGCGACGGCCTTGTTCGAGGGCATGTTCTTCGACGCGCGCAAATACGATTTTTCGCGCGTGGGCCGGCTGAAATTCAACATCAAGCTCTACGAGAACCAGGATGCGACCCATCTGGATCACCGCACCCTGACACCGGAGGATTTCTACGCGACCATCCGGTACCTGCTGAAGCTGCGCAAGAACATCGGCATGGTGGACGACATCGATCACCTGGGCAACCGCCGCGTGCGCGCGGTGGGCGAGCTGATGGAAAACCAGTTCCGCATCGGACTGGTGCGCATGGAGCGGGCCATCAAGGAAAAGATGAGCGTGTATCAGGAGTTGTCGACGGCCATGCCGCACGACCTGATCAACGCCAAGCCGGTGATGGCGGCCATCCGCGAGTTCTTCGGTTCGTCGCAGTTGTCGCAGTTCATGGACCAGACCAATCCGCTGTCGGAGATCACCCACAAGAGGCGCCTTTCGGCACTTGGACCGGGCGGTCTGTCACGAGAGCGTGCGGGCTTCGAGGTGCGCGACGTGCACCCCACGCACTACGGGCGCATCTGCCCGATTGAGACGCCGGAAGGTCCGAACATCGGACTGATCAGCTCGCTGAGCTGCTTTGCGCGGATCAACGAGTACGGATTCATCGAGTCGCCATATCGCAAGGTGAAGGACTCGCGGATTCTGGACTACGTGGAGATTTCCAACGCCGGCGAGAGCGGCCTGCGGGTGGGCGATCACATCGAGAAGGAAGAAGCAGGGCGGCTGAATGCGGCGCTGAAGAAGGCGGGCAAACGGCCGATCGATCATATTCCCTTCAGCTTCTATCTTTCCGCATGGGAAGAGGACAAGCACACCATTGCGCAGGCCA
>CAZNAW010000056.1:0-20497 GCA_964571165.1 uncultured Occallatibacter sp.
GAATTTGAAGGGGAAAGAGGACTGGAATGCCGTTTCCTGAGTTGATGAACTTCGAACTGTCTGGCAAGGATTACCATCAGGAGGCATCTCTGCATTCTGTTGAGATAGTGTGCAAACTTCCTTTGCCCACCCGCATCGCGTTTATCGGGAATTATCTCCCCCGCGAGTGCGGAATAGCCACCTTTACAACAGATTTATCTTCGGCGCTTGCTGCTGAGTACGGAGAGGATCGGCTGTTTGCGATTCCTGTCAACGACCCCGATTCGAATTACGATTATCCCAAGCGAGTTCGTCTGGAAATTACTCAAGAAGATATTTCCTCCTATGAGCGCGCCGCGGATTTTCTGAACTTTAACGGCAACGATCTAGTCTGCCTGCAGCATGAATACGGGATCTACGGCGGAGATGCGGGCGGCCACATCCTCACTCTGTTGCGCAAACTCAAGATGCCCATCGTCACCACTCTGCATACGGTTCTTCGCGAACCGGACTTCAATCAGAGGGTTGTACTAGAAGAGATCTCTCAGCTTTCCGATCGCATGGTTGTCATGAGCGAGCTGGCAGAAAAACTTCTGCGCGAAGTGTATGCGGTTCCATGCGGAAAGATCGATGTGATTCCGCATGGCGTTCCCGATCTTCCCTTCATGGACCCGAATTTCTTCAAAGACAAGTTTGGCACGGAAGGTAAATCCGTGCTGCTGACGTTTGGGTTACTCTCTCCGAACAAAGGGATTGAGAACGTGATACAAGCGCTGCCGGCGATTCTTTCCAGGCAGCCAAATGTTGTATATATAGTCTCTGGCGTGACCCATCCGCATCTTCGCCGGCGGGAAGGCGAGCGTTACCGCGAGGAGTTGCAAGCGTTGGCAAACGAGCTTGGGGTTTCAGACCACCTGATTCTGAACAATCGCTTCGTGAATGACGAAGAACTTATTGAGCATGTTGGCGCGGCGGACATCTACATCACGCCGTACCGGCATGAGGCGCAGGTGGTTTCCGGAACGCTCGCGATCGCTCTTGGAGCAGGAAAAGCGATTGTATCCACTCCTTATTGGCACGCCAAAGAATTGCTTGCAGAGAGCCGGGGAGTAATCGTCCCATTTCAAGATCCAGGCGCGATAGCGGACGCCGTTCTTTCCTTGCTTGAAAACGATGCAAAGCGTCACGCCATGCGCAAGCGCGCCTATCTGCACTCGCGCGGAACAACATGGGCCAAGACAGCGCGCGCCTACATGGCGAGCTTTCAGCGTGCGCGCTTCGAGCGCTCCTTGCATCCCAGAGCAGCCCAAGCAGTTGATCCCGGAATAGAAATGATTGACAATTTGCCATTGTTGAACACCGGTCATCTGTTGAAGATGACTGATGACACGGGAATCCTGCAGCACGCCATCTTTTCGATGCCGAACACGCGCGAGGGTTACACAACAGACGACAATGCGCGAGCCTTGATGGTGTCGGTTATTTTAAACGAAAAATCTGAACATTTGGATCGAAGACAAGACTCAAACCTTTCTCATCGGTATCTGTCCTTTCTTTGGCTTGCCTTTCAACCAGACTCCGGAAGATTTAGAAACTTTCTCGATTACGATCGCAGATGGCTTGAAGTGTTCGGTTCAGACGATAGTCATGGGCGCGCATTGTGGTCGCTGGGAACGGTGCTTGGAGTTTCCAAAGACGCTGGATTGAGAGGTGCGGCCGGGAGGCTTTTCGAAGCCGCAGTTCCCGCGTCTCTCGCATTCACCAGCCCCAGAGCCTGGGCGTATAGCATTCTTGGTTTGCAGGCATATCTGGACTGGTTTCCAGGAGACAGAGCCATGCAGGGAGTCCGCAACGAGCTTGCGAATCGGCTGCTTGATATCTATCAGCGCACTCATTCCGAATCGTGGAGATGGTTTGAGAAGAGTCTCTCCTACTCGAATGCCAGACTTTCTCAGGCTCTGATTCTAGCCGGATGGAGAAGCGACAACCAAAGAATGATCGAAGCCGGAATGGATTCTTTGAAGTGGCTGGTTGCCGAGCAGCATCGCGACGACAAGAATATCTTTGTTCCAATCGGCTCCAACGGATTCTTTATCGAAGGAAGTGAAAAGGCGCGATTTGATCAGCAGCCGGTCGAGGCTTGTGCAACCGTCTCGACCTGCCTGGAGGTGTACAGGCTCACGGAAGAGAGGCAGTGGCTTGAAGAAGCGCGCAAGGCATTCCATTGGTTTCTCGGAAAAAACGATCTGCAGGTTCCCCTGTATGATGCAATCACAGGCGGATGCAGGGATGGCCTTCATCCTGACCGCGTAAACGAGAACCAGGGCGCCGAGTCCACGCTCTCGTTTTTGATGGCGCTGCTGGAAATGCAGTTGGCCAAAGTTGCAAGCGCTGAAGAACTGCATCAGGGAATGGGCATCTCTCTTTGAATCCTTTCAATTCTACAGCCGCAGTGATTGATCCTGCCGTTCAGAAAGATCAAAAACCCGGGGCCTGCGCGGAGCATCCCCTGTTTATCCGCCATGCTGGCAATCCACTTCTCAGCCGCGAAGACTGGCCCTATCCGATCAATAGCGTCATGAACGCTGGCGCGGTTAGGTTAGAGGATGGAGATACCCTTCTTCTGTGCCGTGTTGAAGACAGAAGCGGACTATCGCATCTGTGCGCCGCACGTTCCGCCAACGGCATCGACAACTGGCGCATCGATCCCAAACCAACGTTGATGGCGAATCCGGAAGAGTTTCCAGAAGAGATATGGGGCATCGAGGATCCGCGCATCACATACATTCCGGAACTTGAGCAATTTGCCGTTGCCTACACATCCTTTGCGCGTGGCGGCCCTGGAGTCTCGCTTGCGTTGACCAAGGACTTTCGCTCCTTTGAGCGATTCGGGGTCATCATGCCGCCGGAGGATAAAGATGCTGCGCTGCTGCCTCGCAGGATCGGTGGCCGCTGGGCGCTTATTCATCGCCCGATGACGGCTCTGGGCGCGCATATGTGGATCTCCTACTCGCCGGACCTGCGCCATTGGGGAAGCCACAAGATCATTCTCGAAGCGCGGCGTGGGGGATGGTGGGACGCCAACAAGATCGGCCTCTGCTCTCCTCCGATTGAAACCGCCGCGGGCTGGCTGATGATCTATCACGGCGTGAGGCAGACTGCATCAGGGAGTATTTACCGGCTTGGACTTGCGCTCTTTGATTTGGAGAAACCCGATATTTGTTTGCAGCGCGGAAACTCTTGGATCTTCGGACCAGAGGCTCCCTATGAACGCAACGGCGATGTGAGCGATGTTGTCTTCCCTTGCGGACAAACCATCGGAGCCGACGGAGACACGATCAGCTTGTATTACGGCGCGGCAGATTCCTGCATTGCTCTGGCCACGGGTAGTATTAGCCGTCTTCTCTCCTGGCTGGAATCGAATGGAAGTCAAGCAGAGAGGCAAGCGTTTTAGCGCTTGCGGCGTTCGCTTTGGAAGGGTTTGGCGCATGAGTAGTTCATCTTGGAAGTGGCCTGATTGGGTGCCGCATCCGCTGTGGGTTCGGACGTGTCCGCGGTGCGATTCGATGAAATTCAAGCCAGCAGAGTTGCGATCTTTCGATGGCCTGCTGGCACTTTTCGCGATGCGCCCCGTTCGCTGCATCTTCTGCTGGCGAAGATACTACTGGTTTACTTTGCGCGCTGTGAATGCTGAATAACTCAACATCAGATCGACGGATAGCCTTGCATGAGTATATTTGTTCAATTATCGGCCCAAACTTCCGCGCCAGTCCCGCATACGGGATTGGTGCCGCACTGGCTTACACATCTGGGAGCGCTGGGTCTTTTCTCAGTAGCGGTAATCGATTCCTCGGTCATTCCGCTGCCTCTACCCGGCAGCACTGATCTGTTGCTATTATGGCTTGTGGCAAACAGCGGAAACCCCTGGTTGCTTGTATCGAGTGCAATTGCGGGAAGCCTATTGGGAGGTTTGTCGACATGGAAGCTTGGCAAGCATGGTGGGGAAGAGGCGCTGCGCAACTATGTGCCGGCTCGATTGCTGAAGCGGATCGTCGGCTGGGTGGAGCATCATCCAGTCCTGTCGGTCTTTCTTCCCGCGGTGCTGCCTCCGCCCATACCGCTCTCCCCTTTTGTGTTGGCCTCCGGCGCTTTGGGTGTTACACGCAATCGCTTTCTTCTCGTCTTCGGCGCGGGACGCACGCTGCGTTACTCTCTGATTACGTGGCTAGGTATGGTTTATGGACGCTATGTGCTTCGTCTGTGGTCGGGAGAGATTCAGAGATGGTCGCACCCGCTGCTTATATTCTTCTTTGTATTGCTGGCGAGCGGCGCCTGCTTTGGCTTTTGGAAGATTAGACTCTTGCGGAACTCCGACGCCGCCAAAGAACTGGCGCTGCGCATAGCTAGAATCCGATTGATGCCGCCAGGTCTTGGACGATTCGGCGCCAAGGTTATACCACCGAGCCGTCCGCCAAGTTAAGTTTGCTATAAACATGGATGTGACATAGACGCGGAAGTTTGTACTCAGCTCCGAGATCAACTCATCTATTTGCTCTCGTCTCGTCCAGCCTCGGCAGCGGCGCAGTCCAACTCATTCGCGAGTCGCGCTTTATGCCGCACAGCGGCTTTGGCCTCCTCATTGGCTTCGCAGACGGCTTCTTTCGCCTTGCCCCAGGCGCTTTCTACCTTGCCCTGCACTTGCTGAACCATGCCTTCAACCTGAAGCGCCCTGTTGTCGGTTAACTCGCCTGCCTTGCGTTTTGCGCTGCCTGCCACTTCGTCCATCATGCCCTTCACTTGATCCTTGTTCATAACTCTACCTCCGTGGATAAAGCTTTGTTGGTTAGCGTGAGGCAACTGCTTGAAGTGCAATTGCCTCAGTCATGGGGAAGCATCTGAAAATTTGTCGCGTCGGTGCAAAGTCGCTCGACTTTTGTTGAATCGTCGGCGTTGCTGATTTGGTCAGACGATTAGCGCCTTTGCCCACCCTCGTGCTGGTCTCCGTCTCCATGGCCGCGTCCATCGCGCTGCTCATTTCCCATGAAGTGCCTGGGCGCTCTACTGCGGCCTCTGGCGCGCTCGCCGTAGTTCGGCGCGCTGCCAATGTAGCCGTGATGCGGATCGAAGCTGTTATTCACATGGCCATTGAAGTTGGCTGGGCCATGAAACCAAGGGCCAACGCCGATGAACCTGCGTCCGTGAAACCACTCCGGGCCGTAGTAACCATAGGGCGCGCAGCCATAGGGCGTGGAGTCATAGTAACCGTAGGGACAATCTGGTTCTACTCCAATTCCAACGCTAAAGCTGACCTGAGCTTGCGCCTGTGGTGTACCCGCCGTGATGAAGAATGCGGCGGCAGCAGCGAACGCAAGAAACATAGGCTTATTCATGATCTCTCCTCACAATTATTGAGGCCATTGTTTCGCTCCCCAACATCCTTGAGCATAGTGAATCAAAAACCATGAATCTGAGCTATTGAGACCACGGCAGCATGGATAATCCAAAACCGAGAATTATCTGGAATGCCTATGGCTGGACCCACCTGAGCGTTCTAGCTCAGACGGCCTTCTTTTACGCCGCTAATGTAGAAAATGCCTATTGCGCCTCAGTGCGCGGAAAGAAAGTGACGCTGCGCATGGGCAGAAAAGGTGAGATGCATGAAGAAACTGATGACCATTGCGGCAATACTCAGCATGACAAGCGTTTGCTGGGCGGGATCAACTCGCGAAAACGTGCAGGACCGACTGGACAACGCGGGCAAGGTGCTGCACGAGATCATGGCCGCGCCGGATCGCGGCATTCCGGAAGAAGTCCTGGAACACGCAAAGTGCATCGCCGTTGTGCCTCATATGCTGAAGGCCGGCTTTGTCTTTGGCGCGGAGAATGGCAAAGGTGTCGCCACTTGCCGCACCGCCAACGGATGGAGCGCACCGGCGTTCTTTGACATCACCGGCGGAAGCTGGGGATTGCAGATCGGCATCGAAGGCGTGGATCTGGTCCTGGTCATTCAGGATCGCGGCATGCAGCGGCTGCTCTCCAGCAGATTTGAAATTGGAGCCGACGCTTCAGCGGCCGCCGGACCGGTAGGACGCCACGCCACCGCCGACACCGATTGGAAGCTGGATACCGAGATCCTAACCTACTCGCGCGCCAAGGGCCTGTTTGCCGGAATCTCGCTAGCTGGGTCTGCGATCCGTCACGATGATGATGCCACCGAGGCCATCTATGGCCGTAACCACTCAAGTGCCGCCCTCCTTCATGGCGAAGTGGCTGTACCGGCATCAGCCCATATCTTCCTTGATGCCGTCAGGGATGCCAAGGCGCAGGCCATCGCCTCTAACTAACAACCAACAGTAGGATGCGTTTTGGAAGCCGGAGAACAATCTCAGTCCTCCGGCCTCCACAACGCGAAGGAGGAGCAACGATGCTTTGGACAATCTTTGTTATTCTTCTCGTTTTGTGGCTGCTAGGCTTCAGCCTCCATATCGCCGGCGGCCTGATCCATCTTCTGCTGGTTGTTGCGCTGGTCGTCCTGGTTATCAACCTGATCTCTGGGCGGCGCAGTAATCTCTGAGGCAAACAAATCTTAAATGTGGCATTTGTTCACTGACCGTGGCAATAAGCTTCTGATAGCCGATTCAACGTCTCAGGTAGGCAACGGCAAATGGCCTTCCATTCGGGCGATGTGTCCTGGACGACGATGGAATCTCGATGAGTGCCGGAATCGCCCCAGCACTCATCGACCCCCTGCTCTTGTTTGAGGTTGGACCCACAGTCGCCGATTACGAGCCCAAGGATTCGCAGGGCTTCGAGCAAGTCCGGATCTTCTTCGGTAAATTTTCTGGAGTTCGGCTGGCGATTAGGGAACCGTTCTGACATGGTCCAGTCTTCGAAGATAGCCCAGTTCACAATCGAGTGGCCGTAACGGGAGTGGTAGAAGGCTCCTGCATATCCGGGCTCGAATGCGATCCGGCCAGCCCGCTGTGTCAATAGGCGGGGCTCAGCCCGTTCAAGCGAACTCAGGTCGATGTCCTCCATCCCAAGATTCACCGCAGTCCCGGCCAGCGCTAATCTGAGATGACTGACCCATGCGAGGGCCTAGATGTCCGCATATTCGCCTTCGACATTTGCGCTGTCAATGCAGCGGCCTTTGATCCATGCTTTGCCAACCGTGCTGAACTCCGTAAAGTCGTCCTCGCCGTTCTCCATGAGTGCCAGGTCTGCGACGAAAGAGACGTCTACGCGGAAACGCGCAAGGGTTTCAATGAAGCATCCCAGCCGTAGCGAAGACGCATACAGAACCCCGTACACACCCGCCGGATCGTCGAAACGGTTGCCGAAGGTTCGGTCTTCCTTGGCATAGGCCCAATCAGGAACCGCCCACGCATTGTCATCTCGACCGACGCGGAAAAGCGGCTTCGGTGGCCGCTTCGACTCGAGATTCACGAATTCGCTCCTAACCGCCAACGAGGAAAGCTCGCGCGGCTCCCATGATCTCCGGCGCCACAGTATCCAGATCGTTTTCCCTCATGAGCCGAAGTGGGACGCGGTCACCAAGTTCAGGGTTCAGGCCGGTGAGCCAGGATTGGATCACAGTGGGATCTTCTCTTTCGGCAAGCATCCGGACCAGTTGGAAGGCAAACCTCAGACGTTGCTCGGCATCACCGTAAAGCTCGCTTCCGTTCATCCACCGATCAACGGCGCGCACGTCCCGGACACCGCCTACGTCGGCCGTGAGCTTGCGGCCGATAAGGCCGACGAGCTGCTTGACGATCTCCGGGATGGGGAGGCGGAGCGCTTCACGATGCGCCGCAAGATCAGGACGAGATGCGGGAACGGTTGCCAATGGAAGCCTCCTGCAAATCGAAATATACACCGTTTCACATCGAAAAAGCAGCTTAATCACAGATAAATACCGCAGCACGTTGCGGGCCGGGGTCGTTCCGTCCCGCGGAACAAATCCGCCCTCTGAATAACTGATCTAGATAAGTGAAAAATAACGGTTTGCTTTTTCCGGACGAGGGCTCATCAGGTTTCAAAATCAATGAATCTATCTATCTGTATGGGAAGGACTTAGCGGTGGCAATGTTCTTCGCTTTTTCTACGCTTTTCTGTTGTAAACTACTGATAATAAACAAGTTGTTGGTGGAGGCGGCGGGAGTCGAACCGGACATCGGTGTTGAAAACGCTCAACTTATTGATTCTGAGAAAGCCCGAATTGGCGTGATTTTCAAAAGTACCAAATCTACTGTACGGTCACTGTACAGTCATTTCGCAGAATGTCCAAAACTCCCAAACTCCACCCTCAGACGTCCCGACTTAAGCGAAAGAGCATTCTGAAGTGCCTTCGTAGTATTTCACAAATCATGGCCAGCGTGCCTTGCTGTCGACCTGAGTGCCTCGACCTTGCGATTCCCGACTCCAACAGGTCGTCCCTAAGACCTGCCAGCTAAACCTCGTCTAGGCTCCCTTGTCCTGGAATGCTCAATTGACTGTAAGCAGTTCTTCGAAGAAGCCGCGGATCTGGTGTTCCCGGTCAACAAAGTGGATCTCGAGAATCCAATGGCGCGTCTGCGGTCAGATTCGCGGTGGGAACTTTGCCAGCTTGCGCTGTAGGGAGCGGCGATGTAGGCCCAGTTTTCTAGCGGCTTGGGAGATGTTGCCGTCGAAGTCATTGAGGACGCGCTGGATGTGCTCCCATTCAACACGCGCCAGAGTTGGCACCGGTATATCTTCTTCAGCAGCAGTCTCGGCGTGACTACCCTTTTCAAAGGCAGCCAGGATCTGATCGACGTCGGCGGGCTTGCTCATGTATTGATTGGCGCCAAGCTTAACCGCGTTCACTGCTGTGGCGATGCTGCCGTAGCCCGTGAGAACGATAATGAATATGGTATTGTCCAAAGCCCGTAATTCCTGCACGACTGTGAGCCCATTGTCGCCGAGCATGCGCAGATCGACGGTCGCTAGATCGGGGCCGGACTCTACGGCCAGGCGGATGGCCTCTTCCCCGTTGGAGGCGGAAAAAGCATCCCAGCCGCGCCGTTGAAATGCGCGGACCAGGGTCGTGCGAAGGCGCTCATCGTCATCGACGATCAGCGCGGTCTTCTTCTCGATCTCATCGGGCGGCATCAATTGGCAACTCCAGAATTGCGGTGGTTCCCTCACCAGCAGCGGATTCAAATTCAAGTGAGCCGTGAAGATTCTCCGCGAAGACGCGGGCAAGAAACGTGCCCAAGCCCATGCCGCGGCCCGGTTCTTTGGTGGTAAAGAACGGCTCGCCCAAATGGGCAAGTGTCTCGGCGGTCATTCCCTGACCGCGGTCTTGCACGGTGAAAGAGAGCCGCTCGTCCCTCGACCGCGCCGAAAGCTCGACTGGCTGGCCTGGAGAACTCGCGTCGAGAGCGTTGTTCACCAGTGCGGAGAGAATCTGGCGCGTAGTTTCTTTGGGCAGACAGGCTTCCAACTCTTCAGCGGCCAAAGTGGTGACGAGATCGCGGTTAGCCGGTGGCAGAGACAAAAGCAAGTCATCAAAGAGCGCTCTCACTTTGATCCTTGAGGGCGATTCCCCGGCTAATTCCGGTCCCTGCATGCTCATGGCGCGAAGGATAGAGGCACATCGATCGACTTCGGCCCGAATCGTCGCCGCATCCGCGGCCAAGCTGGGATCGTGCGCAATCTGCTGGGCGTAGCGTTCAAGATCCTTGGCGACAACGGCGACCGTAGCCAGCGGAGTTCCCATCTCATGGGCTGCACCCGCAGCCAACGTGCCCACCGCAGCCAGCTTTTCGTGTCTGGCAAGTTTGATCTGCAGGTCCAGCGATCGACGCTCATGGCGGCGCATCGCCTCAGATACCTCGCCGATGAAGAAGGTTATCAGCAACGCAGCTGCGACAAAGGCGATCCACATTCCATACAGATGCACCGCGAAACCCTGGGTGGGATGATGGCCTTCCAGCGCCAGTAATGGAATGTGAAAAGGAAAGAGGAAACCAAATCCGAGAATCGACAGGATGCCGAGCGACCAGGTCCAGGCTCGGCTTAGCACGACAGCAGAAAGCGTGATCTGAACAAGATAAAGCAGGGTCAGTGGATTGGCTGGTCCACCAGTCAGCGACAACAACACAGTGAGAATTAGTACATCGAGAACGAGAGTCGCGCCCAGGGCACGGCGGCTCCCCAATCCAGCAATCAGGCGTGGCAGCAGCAGGTTTGACAGAAGCATGACCGCGATGGGAACCACGAGCCAAGGAAGGGGCAGCGGTACCCGCGCTCCATATGAAACCAAGAGGATAAGCAGCACCAGCCCGGCGATCAATCCATAACGAAGCAGGACCAGCCACGGCGCAGCCAACGCCGGGGCCGTCTCGCTGGCCAGCCGGAGATCGGATTCTGATGCTAACGCTCGTTCGGTGAGCGAAACACGCATTCGAAGCGCCCGTTGCGGGAAATGGCAGCGCACAAGACGCTGGAAACGCCGCACGAATCATTCTATTCAACGAACGGCCTTAGAGGTGCGACAATTTGCCGCGCATTGTCGAAACGCAGCTCAAATATGATCAATCTATATTCCACGGATTCGATTTCGCGGCTGTCATATTGAGGTCCGCCGCAAAGGTCCAGGAGACATCGTGAGACCTATCCTTATCTTTCTTTCACTCTGTGGCGTCATCGTCTCGGCGCTGGCACTGCATGTTCACTATTCGACGGGGACGGAGCCATGTTCGATTAATGCGCACTGGGACTGTGGGATTGTCAACCATAGTTCGTTTTCCGTTGTGTACGGAGTTCCGGTCGCACTTATCGGCATCGTCGGTCATGCCCTGCTTGAAATATTGGTGTTGTTGCGTAAGAAAGGTTTGTTTTTTCTGACTACGCTTTTTGGAGTTGGCTATTCAGGCTACTTGAGCCACGTTGAGGCTCAGGTACTGGGCGTTTGGTGTATCTATTGCGTCACATCAGCTTCGATTCTCGTATTGCTCATGTTGCTTGGCGGGGGTTGGCTGCTCAGCGGACGCCGGATACCGGCCACAACCCCGATCTCAGCATCGTAGGCTGTGCTCGACTGATCGAGATCTCCATTTTTGGCTCGGACAGGCCGTCGCTTCCCATTCGTGGGAACTTCAAACCAATTTGGCGGAGGTGAGCACTCGTGAAACTGTTGATCGGACTCGTGCTTTCCGCAAATCTGACCTCTCTGACGCCGACGCAGATTGCCACTATTCACCGGCTCGAGGACAGACTCATGGCCCCATGTTGCTACACCCAGACCATACGAGAACATCAGAGCGAAGTGGCCGAACAGATGCGTGAGGAAGTCACTCAGATGGTTTCAGACGGCAAGTCCGAAAAAGAAATCATTGCCTATTACAAGACAAAATACGGAGAAACTATTCTGGTGACTCCTGACGGCGCGGCTGGCAAGATCATTGTTGCTGTTCCCGCCGTTGCCCTTGTGCTTGGCCTTTTCCTCGTCGGCATGGTGCTTCGGCCCGCGATACACCCGCGCGCGATGGCAACCGCTCCCACGCTGCCGCCGGCAGTCGCCGCAGTGGATGCGCAGCGCGTGGAAAGAATCCGCCGCGAGCTTGGGGATATGTCGTGATGAGGCAAAGGCCTCATTCACTGCACGATACAGCGCATTTCTCAGTCCGACCCGCACCCGGATTTCGTCTGTCTACAGTGCCGGAGGAGCTACAGTGTGCGACAAATTGCCGCACTGCGCAGTGCTAAGCAGTACAAGTGCTGGAAAGCAGCGGGTGCGTCAATATGTCGCATTTGCAGAAGCATTAATGGAGTTTATGGTGAAAGTGCGCAAACGAATTTAGCTGTAGAACGGTGGCGATTGAACGCATAAGCTGATGAGCGATTCAACTTTCCCTGCTTAACTACCAGCTGTCCCGACTTCCCCGTCTAAGGACGAAATTTCAGCTCTGATGGTAGCGTTATGCCCGTGTGACGGGAACAGCGCCGTGCCATCGCGGCAATCGAAACTGGCTGGAAGTTGTGACAGCTCCTTCCTCTGCGAAGAGTGAGTGATTCGAGGAGAACATGAAAGTACAGTTGAGATTTCTTGCACTTTATCTGATCGGCATTCTGGCGTTGAACACATTGCACGCCCAGACGGTCGCCACGCTGCACGGCATAATAACGGACGCTTCAGGAGCACGCATCGCGGGCGCAACCGTCACAGTCAAGCCCAGAGGGAATGAAGCCGTATTTACTGCAGCCACGGCGCATGACGGCGAGTTCACGCTCTCCGGGCTTGTAGCCGGCTCATACGTCGTCACAGCCGAGCAGCTCGGCTTCAACAAGGTCTACAAGACCGTGCACCTCACCGCCGGCCAGACCACTGAAGTTGACCTGGCCCTTAGCGTCAATGTCGTCACGCAGAGTGTAACCGTAAGCGCCCAGATGGCGGCAGTGACGGAATCGCCCGTGGCGCAGACCATCACCTCCGTCGATCGAGAGGACACAAAAGATTCGCCGGACTTCACCATCCAAGAGAGTCTCACGATGGTGCCGGGCGTTACGACGATTACAGGCAACGGCCCACGCGACATCAGCATCTCTCTGCGCGGATCAAATGACCGGCAGAGCTACGGCATCCGCAATGCGCTGCTGTTCGAGGATGGCTTCCAGGTGACGCAGCCAGACGGCCTCGGTCGCGCCGACCTGACCGATCCGCATGCCTATGAGTCGATCGACGCCGTACAGGGACCATCGTCGGCCATGTACGGCAACAACGCGAACGACGGAGCGATCTTCTTTCACACCCGGCCAGGCGCATCTGTGGGCGGCGTGGACTTTGGCACCGACGTGGGCAGTTATCAGTTCTTCAACAACTACGTCACCATCGGCAATGCGGGCGACAATTACGATTACTCCGCTTTCCTAAGCAATACGCGCGGCAAGCAGAGCTATGTTCCCAACTTTGAATTCAACACCGCAACCGCCAACATTCTGGTCAAATTCTCGCTCCGCCCGCAAGACCGGCTCACTATCAAGTTCATCAATAACGATCTCGACACAGCGCTTCCCGTTCGCCTCTCGCTGAATCAATATCTCGCCAACCCGTTCCAGCAAGGTTGCGTGGGCTACGAAAACCCCAGCGCGAACACCAACAATTGTTCTACGGATCACGTGTATGTGAACGGCATCGCCGGCAGCCAGGTTTATGTCACGCCCGACGTGGCCCAGAATGGCCGCCATGATCGCCGCACCGTCACCGGCGCGCGTTGGGAGCACGACATTACCGACAACACGACATGGCGCACACAGGGCGTATGGGACGTCAAAGACATTTCACAGCCCACAGGCGCAACCACGGCCCGCGGCTCAACGCCGTCGTTCATTTTCCTGAGCGACGGCACGCGCAAGGGTCTGCTCTGGGGCCATCAGTCCACCACGTATGGCGGAGCGTTCTTCAAGTATGAAGATACCAACTCCAACGGTTATAACCTCCAGCCCAATGGCGCACTCGGCGCTTACACGTCAGCGGCCTTTGGCACTATCGTTGGCTCCGGCTTCCACTTCCGCGAAGAGCTGTCACTCGGCGAGCGCGCCACCATCGTCGGCGGCATCGGCTATGAGCACACCGCGCTTACCGACACGGAGACGCTCTATACCTACACCTCCACGGCAGCGCCAACCACGGCCACTTATAGTGCCAACCGCAGCTACAACAACTTCGCGCCTGAGGCTGCCATTACTTTCCGCGTCAAGGACTCGCTCCGCATCCATTCGCGCTTTGGCACCGGCTACGGCACGCCCACCAACAGCTCCTTCTTCATCACTCCGCAGGGCGTCTACGGGAACAACACAAGCCTCCAGGCGCAAACCAATTGGGGCATCGACGTCGGTGCCGACTGGCTCATCGCCCGCAACATTTCGCTCAGTGCCACCGGCTTTTACGAGCGATTCGCCAATGAGAACGTCTCCCAGTCAGCGGGCGCTGGCCTGCTGAGCTACACCTTCAACGCACCATCCTCCGCGCACCGCGGCTCGGTGGTCGGTCTCGACTGGCATCCTTTCCCAACACTCGCCAGCGGACTTCGTTTCCGCTCCGCCTACCAGCTTGACGCTCAGGTCTACCGAATCTACTCCGAGACCCTCGCCACCGGCTCTGGTTCAAGCGCCGTATCCGCCACCTTCAATCGACAGGGCAACCGCATCCCCGGTGTCATTCCCAACAATCTTAGTGCCCGCGTCATCTACGACGTCCCATCCATCCGCAACGGCAGCTTCGGCACGTATCTCGAAACCAATTACCGCTCCGCCTTCTGGCTCGACAACGCCAACCTCCTCGCCGCCCCTTCGTCCACGGTAATGAACTTCGATTTGCACTACGATCCGGCAGCGGGCCACGCCTTCTGGTCGCGAATGCACTTCTACTTCGACCTGCAGAATCTGGCCAACCATACTTTCGTGGGTTCGGCCAGCAACATTAATGACACCATCACCAACGTCGGCGGAGTAGGTGTCGAGAACCCCGGTCATGGAAGTTCCACGTCGCTTGCCCAAACCGGCACAGGCTCTATTTATGCCGGCGCGCCGCGGCTCTCGATCGGCGGCTTCCGCATTAAGTTCTAAATTTATGCGGCGGCGGCAGAGCGATGCCGCCGCCCGCACATTGTTCAAGGACAGAATATGTCTGTTGCATCGCAGATGGCTGCGCCCGACGCACGGCGCGGCCTCGATTACCGCGCCGTTTGGCGGTGGCACTTCTATGCCGGGCTGTTTTGCATTCCGTTTGTGATTTGGCTGGCGTGCACGGGCTCGATCTTCCTGTTCCACCCGCAGATTCAGCGCTGGATTGATCGCCCCTATGAACACCTGACGGTCACCGCTCCGGCGAGTGCAAACCTCCAGGCGCAGGCAGCGCTGGCGGCTGTCCCCGGATCAATGCTGCACTTTTATCAGCTTCCTGAGGATGCGCAGTCGGCGGCGCAAGTGGTAGTCGACAAGGGGGACAATGAGTACCGCGTCTATATTCATCCGCAGACGCTTGCCGTGCTGAAGATCGACGACGAGGACCGGCGGCTGATGAACCTCGTCTTCCGGATGCATGGAGAGCTGATGATCGGCAATACGGGCTCGTATATCGTCGAGCTGGCTGCCTCGTGGGCGGTGATTATGATTGTGACCGGTCTGGTGCTATGGTGGCCGCGCGATGCGAAAGGCCTCGGCGGACTGCTGTATCCGCGACTGGGCGCGGGCGGGCGAGTCTTCTGGCGTGACATCCACTCTGTCACCGGAGTTTATATCTCCTGCCTCGTACTCTTTCAGTTATTCACGGGACTGCCGTGGGCCAAGAGCTGGGGCAGCTATCTGAAGTTGATTCGGCACACGGCCAGCGGCATGGTAGTGCAGCAGGACTGGACTACGAGCACCAGTGAAGAGAAGGCTACAAGGCTGACCAGGAACGGCGATGCCATGGACATGAGCTCGGAACACGCGCACATGCACCACTCAATGGCGATGAAGATGGGGCCGAACGCTTATGTGGCTCTCGACAAGATGGTGGCGACCGTAGCGCCATTGGGTCTGGCCTATCCCGTCGAAGTCGCACCGCCAATGCGCATGGGCGGTAACTGGACAGCAAAATCTGATGCGCGCAACCGGCCTCTGCGAGTCAATCTGGTGCTCGATGGGAAGACGGGCGCAATCCTGTCGCGCCAGGACTTCAGCACGCGGCCCTGGCTGGACCGGGTGATCGGGACGGCGATCGCGATCCACGAAGGGCAGCACTTCGGACTGTTCAATCAATTGTTGGGGTTGTTCACGGCGGTTGGCCTCGTGACGCTTGTAGTAAGCGGCGTAGTGATGTGGTGGCGGCGCCGGCCGGAGGGAGCGCTGGGAGCTCCACAGCCGCTGGGGCGATTGCGATTCTCGTTTGGACTGGTGGCAGCTATGGTGGCGTTTGGCATTTACTTTCCGCTGCTCGGAGGCTCGATGATCCTAGTCGGGCTGACGGAGCGATTCATTCTGCGCCGCATTCCTGGGCTGCGTCGGTGGCTCGGGCTCCGCGAACCGCTAGCAGCGTAGCGGCCGATAGGCTTCTCCGGCGGGAACCCGGCAGCCTGGACGATCAGTCACAAGCAGTGACGGCGGTCCTAATCTGCCCGCTTCCATTCCCCGTACACTTCCAGCAAGTTCCTGCGCTGGATGATCGCACTTTGCAGTATGTGTCACTATAGGTTTGAGTGGCTCGCCTGCAATCGCAGAGTTGGGCTCTCCTCCGAGGTGCGTGCGTGAAACCAGGATTGATCCTCAGCATCTTCTTTCTCACAATTGCGCCGTCCACTGTGCAGTCCATGGCTCAGAGCCGGCCGATGGACCAGATGCATGGCGGATGCGACCACTATGCAGTCGACCTGAAATCTGAGATGCATCTGATGGCGGCGCCGTCCTTGGGGGTGACGGCTGCATCTGCGGCTGCAGAAACACCAGGGGTACCGGCCTCTCAGGCGCTCGAAGTTACGTTGTTGCCACAGTCAAACGTCCACTTTATTCTGCCGCCCGCACAGAACCATACCGGACCCGATCGCCGCGCTGGTTTGCTCTCTTTGGGCGTTCTGCCTAAAGGAGACTGGCGCGTCTCTGCGGACCAATTTGTCTGGATCGACATGGTGGGAGCGCGCCACCTGCTCGCTTCTCCAAGTTTTGAGATGCAGACCGGGTGCGCGGTCATTCTCAAGACCGTCGTCTTTCACGTACCCGAAGCGATGCTGGCAGACTTGCAGTTGAGCGGTGCCAATTCCGCGACGGTGAAGTTGCTGATCACTCCGGCGGCAGCCGCGCACTAGATGCGAACGCTCGGTGCTTAGCAAGTGTGGGGGTGAGGTGTTCTATGGTGATCTCTGCCTCTCAGCGGACTTGGCGGCGTCATTTCTAAATTGATTTCAACCTCTCCAATGCAACAGCGAGCACGCTTTGAGGCGTGAGAGATTGATTGTTATTAATGGGATTGGCTCCAGCGTTCAGTGCAAGACCATCCGCGAACACCAGAGCGAAGTGGCCGAGCAGATGCGTGAAAAAGTCACTCAGATGGTTGTAGCTGGCAAGTCCGAAAAAGAAATCATCGCCTATTACAAGACAAAATACGGAGAAACCATTCTGGTGACTCCCGACGGCGCGGCTGGCACGATCGTTGTTGCTGTTCCCGCAGTTGCCCTTGCGCTTGGCCTTTTCCTCGTCGGCTTGGTCCTTCGGCCTGCAATACACCCGCGCACGATGGCAGCCGGTCCCACGCCGCCGCCGGCGGTCGCTGCGGTGGATGCGCAGCGCTTGGAAAGAATTCGCCGCGAGCTTGGGGAACTGTCGTGATGATGCCAACCCCTCATTCACCGCTTGATACAACGCATTTCTCAGCCCGATCAACACCTTGATTATCGCTTGAAGTTCTGCGCCGACCTAGACGAGCAGGCTCAACGGCTCCTGTTCAGGCTGGGTGGCCAGCCTGAGCAGAGACCATCGAACTCACATCAAAATGTGGCGGTTAGGTTAATGGACGCCGAGCGACCCCGACCGGTGACCGGGGTCATGCTGCCTGTGGCGTTGTAGATGTCAAGATTGTTGCCGCCAAGCGGCAGCTCATAGAGACGGTTGAAGAGGTTGTCCACGCGGAAGCCCCCCTGCACATACTTGGTCTTGTAAACGGCGTGAACATTGAAAAGCGAATACCCTGGGGTTAGCAGCTCCATTCGGTTGGGATCGAGGCGCGACTTGCGGTCCACCATCTCCGAACCGACACCGGCACTGAGTCCCTTGACCTCCTCGTCGAAGGCTAGGCGCAAGTTCAGCGGCATCATCTGGTAAAGCGGGGTGTTGCCGTCGGTGCGCGTGCCATGCAGCCAGGCTCCCACGGCGCTCAGTCTGCCCGTGCCGGAGGCGTTCGTGCTCCACAGCGTGGCGAAGCCCGAAAGATCGCCGCCATAGATGCGGGCATCGTGGTTGGCAAAGCGCAGCAGCGGCAGTCCCATTCCCATCATGCCCATTGAGGCCACATCCACGTCAATGAAGTCCTGGATGGAATTCAAATGTGGCGTTAGCTTCACTTCCCAGGGCTTAGGCGTCTGCCCGTGCAAAAGCAGGGTCCCGCTGACCACGTTGCCGGTCTCTGGCTTCAGTGCTACGTTGCCGTAATACATGTTGCCGTCGCCGAACCAGCCGATCATACTGGCCGCCATCATGTTGGTCGACCATGTGTATCGCTCGTAAAGATTCGGTGAGCGATTCTTGCGCGCGTAACCGAATTCAAAGGTGACGTGCTCATTGGCGTCGAAGCGAGCCAACGCAGTCAAGTCGAAGTTGACGTCAGTGCGAGCGTGGCTTTCGGCGTTGAAGGCCGCGGCATCAGTGGCGTACATCATGGAGTACCCCTGCACATTGCCCGCATCTGACCACACCGTGTCATTGCGCAGACCCAAAAGAGTGGACCAGCGCGTATTCCAGTGGCTGAATAATTCCGTGTAAGTTCCCAGACGAATGCGGCGACCGTCATTGATATTGATGAAGGTGTCGGGTCCCATCATGGGAGCCATTCCGGCAACCGGCGGCCACCAGTCGTCAAGGCGGAAGTGGTGCAGTTCGTTGCCGGCGCGGAAGGTATGGCGCGTGGAAAGCGCAGATTCGTAGCGCACCAGATAGCCGAGGTCACGGCCGTGGGTGTTCATCGGCATGGTTGAACCAGCACCGTCTACGGCGACCTTGTCCTCTAGGAAGTTCATTTCGTGAAAGGTGTTCTGCCAGTAGAAACGGGCATCCACCGAACCTGTCGCCAGCGTGCGGCGATAACGCACATTGACTGAAGTAGCGTTGTTGTGAGTCAGGTCCATGTAGGCGTTCACAAAGCCCTCAAAGGGCGTGTGATGGAAGCTTCCGGTTGCCTCAAAGAAGTTGTGACCGCTCTGCGCCGCAAGAGTGAGCGCATGGTCCGTGCTCTGCGCGTAAGTGGACGTGACCTTGTGACCGGTGCCGTCGGAGTAATCTTCGGTGGTGGTGAAGGAGCCGACATAACCGAGGCTGAAGTGCTCGCTGGCGATCCCTTCATTGAGCGATCCGCCCCAGTTATTGCCGTTGGAGCGGTAGTAGCCAGTGAAAGTACCATCCTCGCGCACTCTGCTTCCGGGCTCGGCAAAGGCAGGCGCTGGAGACTCCACCGAGATCGTGCCGCCTAGGCTGTCTCCACCCAGGCTGACCGGCGTGATCCCTGCCAGCACCGTTACCTGCGCGGCTTGAGCCGGGGCAACATAGCTGAGCGTCGGATTCATATGGTTCGGACAGGCGCTGGAGATCGTCATGCCATCCACCACGATCTTGGCGCGCTCGTCGCCCAGCCCGTGCAGGAACGGAATCGTGGCCAGTTCGCCGTTACCATGCAGGCTGACACCGGGCGCTTCGGCCAGCGCATCGGCGCTGTTATGATTCGAGGCTTGCACCCTGAGAGCCGAAGCGGCAATGGAACTGGCATCCTGCCCTTCAACCTGAACTGTTTCCGCCACTTCGGCAATTTTGAGCGAAAGGCTTGCAGGAAGTTCCACACCGGCGACAACAGTGAGTGGGCGAAGAACCTGGTTGGCAAAACCTGAAGCGGTGACGGTGAGCTCATAGCTGCCAACTGGAACAGAGACAAAAGAATAATGGCCGAGATGATCGGAGATCTGGGTTTGGTGAAAGTTCGCGGTGGTGGAGCGTAAGTCTACGCGCGCGCCGCGAATTACGGCCCCGGAAGGATCCTTGAGTACCCCGGCGACGGTGCCGGTCGAAGTTGAGGTCAACATAGCCAATTGTTGCGCATGAATGAAATGTGCCCACGCAAACAGGCAACAGATTGCCGCAATTGCCATCCAAAGTCTAGTTCGCATTTGCTTTCCTCTTCGATTACTTGTGCAAAGACAGACTGAAAAAGCCGCGCTTCGTTCCATAAGAACCTAGCGTGCGACACACAATCCACCGCTCCGCGACAGTATTGATTTTGGTAGGAACCAGCCAACGCGAAAAAGCGCAGCCGTCCCACTCAACATGATGTCAAAGGTAAGTGGCCGCCATGGTGCGGCAAATTGTCACAGTTCGTCGGGAGAAGCAGTACGGGTTAGCACAATGGAACGCGGAATTGCCATGTTTCCATCTCTGTCCACCATTATCCTGCGCTTCGCGCTGCCCTGGATCGTGCGTCTGCGCCATGCGATGGTGGTTGCCCTATTGCAAAGGCCTCATCGGGAAAGCGAATGGGCTACGCCTCGATTGGCTGTGAACTGACCCTGCCGGCAATTGCAGTTGAACTGAAAAACAAAGGTGCGACTGAGCCGCATGAAAGTTCTGTGCGCGCGCGACCAAACACACTGATCTCATTCAGAATGGATGGAATAAAAGCGCACCCTTAGACGGACGAAATCTTAGAACCTGTTTAAAAACTAGGCATATCGTCGCAGCAGCAGATGCGCGAAGGCAATGAGGATCATAGTTTCTGCGGTGGTATGGAGTAGCTCATAATCCTTGGACAAGCGGCGTGACCAAT
>CAZNAW010000057.1:0-19004 GCA_964571165.1 uncultured Occallatibacter sp.
GTGATCCGCCCGCTAAGGTCCAGAACGGTGACGCCGTCCACTTCACGGGAAGCAATAGTAAGTGCCACGGGATTTCCTCCTTGTTGTTATTACGGTTATAGCACTTTCGCAGTGAGCAGTGGCGGGAACCTCCCAGCCTGTCACCCGCCGGCAGGGAATGGTCTCCCTCTCCGCCCCTTGCGTGAGTGCTCTATGTTTTTTCGCCAGCCGGCGCCAGATGTTTGATCAGCGTCAACTCGGTTCCGGGATGCAGTTGTCGAAAGTGTACCTCATCCATGAACGAACGGATGAGGAAGATGCCCCGGCCGGTGCCGCGCAAGAGATTTTCCGGCGCCAGGGGGTCGGGAAGCGTCGCCGGATCGAAGTCCTTGCCTTGGTCGGCGATGGTGAATACGAGCGCCGAGCCGGTGTTTTCACAGCTGACTGTGATCCGCTTGGTGGGGTCGTAGTCATTACCGTGCAGCACGGCGTTTACGGCGGCCTCGCGCACTGCCATGGTCACATGGAAGCGCACATCCTCGTCCAGGCCCGCCTCTCCGGCCAACTTGTCCGCGACAGCCTCCACCTCGCTGACGCTGTCCATCGTGGAACTCAGCGAAAAACTCATCCGTCCTGCCTTAGGTCCGCTCACCGGGTCTGTATCCACCCTTTCCGGCATGGGACGGGACGCATCGCCCTTCCGCGCCTCAGGAACCTTGCTCGCAGTTTCATGGCTAAAAGCGATTGTGTCAAGCGGGAGTTATGGCAGTCACCAGATCTCATCCGAAAGCAAGCCGGGGAGAGAAGGAAAACCCTCCAATCCCGTCCCAGCGCATTCACTCGGATCGTTGCGTTGTCCAACTGGATGCGCCCTGGGTACAAACCGGCGCGAAGGGATACACTCACCTCATGCAGCCTCGCACCACAGCCCGCGTGAGCCTGACCGCGCTGCTCGGAACACCGGTGACCGATTCGCAGGGTCACCTGCGCGGCAGGCTCAAGGATATTGCCGTGGCCACCGGTCCGGATGCGGGCAAGGTGGCGGGACTGGTGCTCAAGACCCGCACCGGGCTGTGCATTGTTCCTTCTCAGGACGTGATGGAGACCCCCGCCGGTACGCTTGAATTGCGCTCCTCCGGCGCCATGGTTCCGCTCAAGGAAGAAGGCAACTACCTCTATCTGCAACAGGACCTGGTAGACCGCCAGATCATCGATATTCACGGCCGCAAGGTGGTCCGCGTCAACGACGTGGATCTGGAGTGGCTGGGACGGGGCGCGGCGCATCTTTTGCGTGTGGCTGAGGTCGAAGTAGGACTCCGCGGGGCCTTTCGCAGGGTCTTCAAAGGGCTTTTGCCGCGTGCAACTCTCGATGCGCTCTCCCGCAAACTGGGCGCGCACGGTATTCCCTGGCAATTTGTCGACGTGATTGAGGTCGATCCGGCGCGGCGGGTCAAGCTGCGCATTGAATACGAGCGGTTAGCCGAGATGCATCCCTCCGAGCTGGCTGAAATTCTTGAAGATCTGGCGCCGGCCGAGCGCGAAGCGGTATTTACCTCGCTGGACGAAGAGGTGGCCGCCGATGCGCTGGAGGAGGTTGAACCCAAGCTCCAGAAAGCTCTGCTTGAGAAGCTGGACGAAGAGAAGATCGCCGATATCGTTGAAGAGATGGACCCTGGTGCGGCCGCCGATCTGCTGGCCGAACTGCCCGAGGACCAATCCGACGCCATTCTGGAAGAGATGGAACCGGAAGAGCGGCAGGAGGTGTCGGAACTGCTCGAGTTCGACGAGAACTCGGCCGCTGGCTGCATGACCACCGACTTT
Source organism: uncultured Occallatibacter sp. (assembly GCA_964571165.1). Lineage (GTDB taxonomy): Bacteria > Acidobacteriota > Terriglobia > Terriglobales > Acidobacteriaceae > Telmatobacter. Next base: position 1,801 of record CAZNAW010000057.1, read on the forward strand.
GTCTATCTTGGAATGGAATCCACCGTAGCCCAGGCAGTGCAAGCCCTGCGCAGCTTCGACGGCGACCCGGAGAGCGTAACCGAAGTCTACCTGCTTGATGAGAAGCGGGTTCTGCGCGGCGCAGTCTCGCTGGCGCGGCTGGTCATGGCGCAGCCCGAGACGCGGCTGGCCGTGTTGGCTGAGCCCCGCGTGCTCTCCTGTCCGGCCGATCTGCATCAGGACGAACTGGCCGAGCTCTTCGATAAATACAATCTGCACGCCCTGCCGGTGGTCGGCCCGCAGAATCGGATGGTGGGCGTGGTGCAGGCCGACCATGTGATCAGCCTCCTGCGAGAGAAGCTCTAAGACGGTCAAACGGCACTGGAAGTAGTACTTAAGTTGTATCTGGTTGAGCAAAAGAGTACACGTTTGCTCACGACCTGCGCTTAATCTGAGAGAAAGTATCCGGATTTACCCAGATCTGTGAAAGAATTTAAAGATGGTCCAGTTTCCACAAATTATTCAGGGCGGCATGGGTGTGGGCGTTTCCAATTGGCGCCTCGCTCAGGCTGTCTCTAAACTCGGCCAGCTTGGCGTGGTTTCGGGCACAGCGCTCGATCAGCTCTTTGTGCGCCGGCTCGCCGATGGTGACCAGGACGGCCACATGCGCAGGGGACTGGACGCTTTTCCCTTTCCTGAGATGGCCAAGCGCATCTGGCAGGAGTACTTCGTTCCTGGTGGCAAGCCCAGCACAGCGCCATATCCGGCTGTGCCGATGCACCAGCGGCGGGACCCGCGCAAACTCGTCGAGCTGTGCATGGTCAGTAACTTTGTCGAGGTTTTTCTGGCGCGGGAAGGCCACAAGAATCCCGTAGGAATCAATTTCCTTGAGAAGGTGCAGCTGCCTCACCTGCCTTCGATCTACGGAGCCATGCTGGCCGGTGTTGGCTATGTGCTCATGGGCGCGGGCATTCCCCTGCACATTCCCGGCGTGCTGGACGCTTTTGCTTTGCATCAGGCGGCCGAGTACAAGTTGATGGTTACAGGTGCGGTGGCGGGGCAGGATACGCAGATGCAACTCGACCCGGCCGACTACGCCGAAGGCCCTCTTCCAGTCCTGCAGCGGCCAAGGTTCCTGGCCATCGTTTCCTCCAACACGCTGGCGACCACCATGCTCAGGCGCGCCAGTGGCCGCGTCGACGGATTCGTGATCGAAACTCCGACGGCGGGCGGACATAATGCGCCGCCGCGCGGAAAGCTCCAGCTCAATGCCGCCGGTGAACCGGTCTACGGCGAGCGGGATCGCGTCAACATTCAGGAACTCCGTGCGCTGGGTGTTCCTTTCTGGCTGGCGGGCGGATATGGGAACGGCGAGAAGCTCCGCGAGGCTCTCGATCAGGGTGCGGCGGGCGTGCAGGTGGGAACCGCGTTTGCATTCTCTGAAGAATCCGGTTTGCGTCCTGACCTGAAGAAAAAGCTTCTGGCGCAGGCGGTCACCGGCTCTGGCGAAGTATTTACTGATCCGCTGGCCTCACCCACGGGGTTTCCGTTCAAGGTGGCGTTGCTCGAAGGCACCTCATCCGAGCTGCGCGTTTACGAAGAGCGGAAGCGGGTCTGCGATCTTGGCTATTTGCGGGAGCCGTACGCCGCGCCGGGCGGCACCATCGGCTATCGCTGCTCCGCCGAGCCTGCGGCTGCTTATGTATCCAAAGGCGGCAAGATTGAGGATACGGTTGGAAGAAAATGCCTGTGCAATGCGCTCCTGGCGAACATCGGCCATGCGCAGACGCGCAAGGACGAGGAAGTGGAGCCGGCCTTGGTCACCGTGGGCGACGACCTGAATACGGTTGCACAGTTTCTGGCTCCCGGTCGCGAGACCTACAGCGCCGCTGAAGTCGTTGAGTCGCTGTTGAGCGGAAGCGAGGCGATCGCCGAGCCGGCCCTGGAAGCCGACCCGGCACTCGCCATGGCTTAACTCTTCGGCACGGGCGCGGCTCCGGTCCTTCCACCTACGTCGAACACCTTCGGAACACGATCTGCCGGCGCAGGCAGGGCAGGGAAGGCCGCGTGCGGCTCGGTCTGGTACCAGTAGGCCGTCGTATAGAAGCTATCGGAGCGATCATTGGCGGTGCCGTGCTCGATGGTCACGCGAATCGACTTCTCAAAAGCAATGGGGCTCTCGATGTGCCACCGGTAGAGGCAGTAGCGGCCTCCCAGCCGTTCGGGGTCCACGATGTAAGGCGCGCCCTGGTGCATATTGGCAAAAGCTTCGCCGCCAAAGTCCCAGGCTCCGTTGTAGTAGTCCTCGGTCCCAGTTCCGTTGATGGTGGGCATCGCATCGCCATCCACGAAGATCATGTCGTCGCCCTCGCCGAACCAACCGTCCTGGTTCTGCACGATGGATTGGGTCACACCCACAAAATGCCCCTTGCCCGTAGCCTCCAGGAAGACGTAGTTGTCCGCGCCGCTCAGGTTCTTGCCGTCGTTGAAGCCCGGACGAACCCTGCAAGGAGCGGCCTGCCGGTACTGCGCGTGGAAGCGGCCCAAATCGCCGGGAAGGCTGGGCAGCGTCACGTAGTCGATAGCGAAGTAAAGGGCATTGGTGCGAACCTTGCCTTCGTTGGTCAGCGTCAGGCGCGCGGAGCTGGAAAACGGCATCTGGAAGTAGGCGTTGAGCGCCTTGATGGGCGCCACGGCCGTGAGCGCCGATTGGTACACAAAATATTCGCCCAGTCCCAGGGCGAAAAAGTCGCCGACGGGCACCTCGATCGAGGGTGTCGTTTCGCCGTCCCACCAGGCGCGCAGGACAAGGTTTTTCAGGTGCATTGGGTCCGGCGAAGCTATAGTGAACCAGATGTGAGTGACCACTCCGGCACCCGTCACATCCAGCAGTGTTGCCGTCTGTCCTGGCTCAACCGGGACCGCATCGGCATTGCCCCCTGTCCGATCCCAGCTTGAGGAACGGCGAGGCTTGTAGCTGCGCAGGCGCGCCTGCGCGAAGAGTTCTTCCGGCGCCACCGGCTCCGGTTCAGCGGGTGAGGCGGGCGCAGATGCCTTCTTGGTAGTGCTGGCCGCCGCTCCCGCGGCATTCAACCCCAGCAGCGCTGCGGCTGAAACCATCGTGCCAAGCAGTTTGCGCCGCGCGGGTAAACTTTCATTTGAATCGGATGGGTGCATGTGTGTCTTCTCCTTAACTGGCGGTTCGCGGCAATGTGCCCGCGCCGCAGAATTCAATCCTGTTGTTGTTTCCGCTCTGGTGAATTGCGCCAGCCATCGACTGACGGTCTTTAGCTGCGCGTTGCCGGAAAAATGGTAACCCGCAACTGTGTAGAACCGTAGGGAACCAGAGTTACCCGCTCCACGGTCTCACTGACCTTGCTGCTGCTCAAATCCGGCAGAGGCGGAGTGAATTTCTGGCTCGCATCGTCCGGATTGGATTGCAGCTCCCAGTCTTCGACCCTTCTTACTGGAACGATCAGTTTTGTGGGAGGATTCTCCCAGGGGTCAAGCTCCTGGTTCTGTGCCACCTGCTTTCTCTTGAATTCAACTTCGCTGTTCAACTTTGCCGGATCAAGCGCGATGGCGTAGTTCCACGCGCTGGCTGGCGTTGCTTCCCAGCTGGGAAAGTCGGCGGTTGTGTACTTCGGCTCCACGCGCGTGGTCCAGTTCTCCTTGATCGGCAAAGCATACACGAGCGGGCCGTGTTCGATTCCCATCCCGTTCTGCGGCCACTCTGTAATTGCCAATTTCATCGGCAGAGACAGGGTCACCTCGTCGCCCGGTTTGAAACTGCGATGCAGTAGCAGGAAACCTTTGCTCGTCCGCGACGCGGCAACCGGCGCTCCATTCAACGCCAGGAGCGGCTCGTCACACCATGCGGGAATGCGCAAGGAAAGAGGGAATGTCACCGCGCGGTCTACATGGATCCTGAAGTGAATCTGTTCCTCGAAGGGATAGTTTGTCGTCTGCACAATCTCCACCGGTTGCTTGTCCGCGCCCACGGTGGCTTTCACCTTTGATGGTCCGTAAAGAACCGCAGCCAATCCGCCATCGTTGGTCTTCATCCACATGCGGAGCGCATAGTTGGGCAGAATACGATGGACGTTGGCGCCGCAACAGGCGGTGGCTTGTCCGGGATTGGGTTGATAGGCCATCTTGCGGCCGCCGTGCTCCATCACATTGTGGTCTGAGTTCAGCGTGGACAGAAATTGGTTGGGGCAGGAGAAGTATTGCAGCGCTTTCCAGTCGTTCTTGATGGCTCCCGGCGCGGCATTGAAGCAGGCGCGCTCCACGCGATCGGCCCAGATGGCTTCTCCGGTGGCCATCAGCATGTAGCCCCATGACCACGTGTGGTCCGATATGTCGCATGTCTCGTGGGAATCAAGAGATGTCCGCGTGCGGTAAAACTCTGTGGTGGAAGGGATGCCGTCGATCAGCATATGGTGGTCGAAGATGCGCCGCTCGGCCGCGAGCGCGAACTTGAGATACTGATCCTTGCCCGTGTAGAGATAAAGAATGGCCGGCAGTTTCATGGTCTCGGCATAAGTGCAGCCGTGGCAATTGATGGGGGTTGCGGCAAAGACGCGCAGCGCCGACAAATCGCCATGTTCCGGGTCCGCGGCCACCTTCGCGTATTCCTGCCATGCATTCTCCGCCAGGGCAAGCAGACGGGGATCGCCGGTGCGCCCATAACACCAGAGGATGGCTTCGATGTTAGTAACATTCCTGACCGGCGTACCATAGGAAGCTTTGTCTGAGAGATAGTGTTTCCTCAGCGCCTCGGCAATGTCCGTGCTGTCTGCTCCACCTGGCGGGGCCTGCGCATCCCAAAGCGCCGCCAGTCCGCGGAAGAGGATGTTCTGCGGCCAGCGATGATAATCGCCCTTGGGATCTTGAAAGTTTTTTGGACCCAGATAACCGTCGGCTGCAGCGTGCGTCAGCGTATAGTCGATCGATGCCCGTACCTGCGCCATGAGGTGTTCATCTTGAAGCACAATAGCCAGGCGGGTTGCTCCATCAATCCAATAGGCCTTCTGTTCCCACGGCCACCAGGATTCCGCCTCTTCTTCGCCGGCCCAATACTTCCCTGTAAATGGCCACGAGATTTGCGGCAGCTTGGAGCCGAGCTGCGACGCCTGCTTTTGCAGGTATCCTCGAAGCCATCCTTGCGGTTCGACGGCGCCCGGCGGCAGGGCGTGCAATGCGGCATAAGAAACCGTCGCTGAGTCCGGCTCAGCCCCGTGCATCTCACGGCTTGAACTCATCAGCATCGCGGAGCTCAACAAGGCGAGCCGCATGAATTCGCGTCGGTTCAATTCGTTTTCTGCAAGATTGGTATCAGCTTCCATGACGACCTCTCTTTTAGGGCCTTATGTTCAGGGAGTTGTTTTGCGAAAAGGGATTCTATCATAGGGATTGTTGGCAGGGATGCGGCGCAACGGCCATTGCGTGCCCACCCGGCTGTTCGCGCTGCCATGGCGGGCGCGGTAACCCAAAAACCACTTGCGGGCTTTCCACGCCGGTTGGCCTCACGGCGCCCCGGCCTGTTAAGGTCAGTGAGGAAACTTTTATGAATCCATCTTAGGAACCTGCGTCATGTGGAAGCGCTGGCGAATCCGGATCCTTTTGTTTCTGGCCGTTCTCGGTCCCGGATTCATTACCGCCAATGTCGACAATGATTCCGGCGGTATCCTCACCTACTCCCAGGCTGGCGCGCAGTACGGCTATACCCTGCTGTGGACCATCATTCCCATCACCATAGCGCTGATCGTGGTGCAGGAGATGTGCGCCCGCATGGGCGTGGTTACCGGCAAGGGCCTGAGCGACCTGATCCGCGAAGAGTTCGGCCTGCGCCTCACCTTTGTGTTGATGGTGCTGCTGGTGGTGGTCAACTACACCAATGTGGTCACCGAGTTTATTGGCATTGCCGGGTCGATGCACCTGTTCCACGTTTCCAAGTTCTTCTCCGTGCCCTTTTGCGCCGGGCTGGTCTGGTACATGGTGGTGCGGGGCAGCTACAAGAGCACTGAGAAGATCTTCATCATCGCCTCTTTGGTCTATATCTGCTACATCTTCGCCGGCGTGCTCTCGCAACCCAGTTGGCACGATGCGCTGCTGGCCACGGTTCAGCTTCCGGCAAAGTCGGTGTGGAGTGACAAGGCCTACATGTACATGGCCATCGGCGTGGTGGGCACCACCATTGCCCCGTGGATGCAGTTCTATCTGCAATCGTCGATCGTGGAGAAGGGTATTCGCGTCAAGGACTACGCGGCCTCGCGGCTCGACGTGATCGTCGGCAGCCTCTTCACTGACATTGTTGCCTGGTTCATTATCGTGGCTTGCGCGGCCACGCTCTTTGTTCATGGCATGGGAGCCATCCAGGTGGCTTCGGACGCCGCCGAGGCGATGCGTCCCCTGGCCGGCGACTACGCCTTCATTCTCTTCGCGTTCGGGCTTTTCAATGCCTCGCTGTTCGCGGCCTCCATTCTGCCCATCTCCACCGCTTACACGGTCTGCGAGGGCCTGGGCGTCGAATCCGGTGTCGACAAGAACTTCAAAGAGGCGCCGTTCTTCTACTGGCTCTATTCGCTGCTGATCGTGGGCGGCGCCGCCACCGTGCTCCTGCTGCCGGATGCGCAACTGATCAATGTGGCCATCCTTTCCCAGGTGCTCAACGGCGTTCTGCTGCCGGTGGTGATCATCCTCATGTTGATGCTTATCAACCGAACGGACCTGATGGGCGAACACAAGAACTCTCGCTTGTGGAATGTCATCGCCTGGGGCACCAGCATCATCGTGATCGGGATGACGCTGGTAATGCTGTGGGGCATGATCCCAGGACATTGAGGACTGCGCTCATTCATGAAGCACAGAGCCGGATGCCGGCGGGATTCTCCTTCCTGCCGGAGGGAGCAGAGGTCTTCAGGTCCCTGGAAAGAACGGATCAATGGAAGTTCTTTAGGTCCGTGCTTTCCGCGGCGGTTTGCCGAAAATAACCCTCTGTTGTTGCACACTGGCAGATAGAACAGGAGTGGGCGAAGCGCCAACCGGCCAGGGATTTGCCTGGTCTATCCCCCCGCAGGCACCCCCCCTCCCCCCTTCCAAAAGTTTGTGGGGTCAAATGCTTTTTTGCGTTCTATTTCCTTATGAAATGGTAGAGCTATACCGAACCTGCTCAAAAGGAAGGATTTCCAGGCGCGGTCCGCATAGGAACAAGCAAGCTGTCAATCGCAACGCTGTGGAAATCTGATCAAGAGGCGCGCAGGAAGCGCAACCCTAAAGCAGCTTGCCGGCGGCCAGATCGCGAATCAGCCCGCGGTCGGCAGCCAGAAACTCGTAACCGGGCAGGTCCTCAAGCCGTACCCAGCGAAACTGGTTGTAGATGCGGTTTTCGATCTCCCCGGAAAACTCGTGCACCGCAAAGAAGAGGAGATCCACCGCGCCGCCGTGGCGATAATTATGGCGGATGTGGGTCACGCGGGGGCCGATCGTGGCCTTGATGCCCAGTTCCTCGTCCAGCTCGCGGGCCAGTGCCTGCTCAGGGCTCTCGCCGGCCTCGATCTTGCCGCCGGGGAACTCCCACTGCAAGGCCATGGGTTGGTCTGGACGGCGTTGACCGATCAGGACTTCGCCGCCGCGCACGATCAGTGCCGCCGCCACAAAACGAAGGGCGGGGCCAGCAGACCGAGAATCGGACTTCGGCTGCGTTTCTTCCACACCTCTATTGTATTCGCACCAAAAGGGTTGCAGAACCGGATAGCGTACTGCTTGTTCTGGGTTGCTTCACAGACATGTAAAAATCGATCTGCCAATAGGCCGGAACCGCTACATCCTGGCACTGAACCAGGGGTTTTAATCCCAACCCGGAATGCCAACAAAAATCAACAGCGCCTTCAGGTCATCCGGTACGTTCTTTGGGAAATTCGTCGGCGATTTAGCCATTTCCGTCAGCCTGGAAGGTCGCACCGTTCAAAGCAAGTCCGGGTGACGGAATGGCTCTATTCACCCGCAACTGCCGCCTCAGCACCCTCGGTAGCCTCGGGGCGAAAATAGCCCCAGCCTTTCTTTGCCGTCACCTTAAGCAAGGCAGGGGAGGGATTGACGGGGAATGCGTTGCGTGCGATTTCGAGCATGGCCAGGTCGTGGATCGAGTTGCCGAAGACCGCGTCGGGGACGGTCAGCCCCACGCGCTTGAGCGCTTCGGCCTTGCCCTCGTCGGTGGGCACGTCCAGAATCTCGCTGGATATAATGCCCGCAACAACGCGGACTTCCGCGGCCAGCACACGCTCCTCCGGGATGCTGAATTCGCGCGCACCTTCGGCAACCACCCAACGGTTGGTGGAACTCACTGCCCAAAGCTCGACGCCGGCCTGGCGCAGCGCGGCCAGCAGCGATGCCATCTCAGGAAACACGCGGCTGGGCAAAAACTCCTGCATATACTGGGCTGCGGCGGCGCGCAATTCCTGCTCACGCAGGCCGGCATAGATCTGTACCACCTCGCCGCAGATCGCCACTTCGCTCACTTGTCCCGCCCGGTAAGCTCGGTAGCGGGTATCGATCCAGTCGCTGGTCGAGCGCGAGACCAAACCCTGTTCGAGAGACCAGAGCAGGAAGCCATAGCCCGAGTCGCCGCTCCAAAGGGTTCCATCACAATCAAAAACTGCGACCTTTGGATTGCTACTGAGAACCAGCTGCTCAAACTGCGGGGCGGTCCACTTCGGGTTTTCTATCTGAGTAGGTGTCAAGCGTTCCTCATTCAAGCTCAAGAAAATCGTCCTACTCCATTCTCTTCTAATTCGGCATGTTTTTGCACGTGAACGTTTGGAGAAGGCTCAGTTTAGCCACTGCAGGTTCAGCGTGGCTACTCTTTCAGCAGAGTGCCAAACAATTCAATTCCACAGAACGGATAGCCGTGCGGCCACCTTCTTCCTTTCATCTGACGCTATTCCCTGTTGAACTTCAGTGAACAGTTGCTTGAGAGCCGGTCCGGATTCGGCGCCTGCCGGTATATCTGCTTCACGATGAATCGTCAGGTTCAGATCCACCATGCTGCGGTAAAGCAACGCAGGGGCGCAGTTCTTCAACTCTTCATTCAGCGCAGATAGCGCCTCGCCGGGTGCGAGTTTCTGCCAGCCCTCTAGGATGCGCAACTGCTTCAGCAGTTCCGCCTTCGGCAGACCCGCCTTGATACCCTCACGAAATTGCGCCCAATTCGGCATAGCATGGTGATAGGTCGGGTGGACTCCAGGACACGCTGAGAATACAGTTTCGACTCTCGTCGCTCAATTTCCAAAAGCTTAACCAATGGAGTTCTCAGGCCTTCCCATTAAACTGGGGAGTGAGGTATTCCGTGTTTCGTCCTGCCCTTCTTGTCCTGCTCTTCGCCTCGGTCGCCGGGTTCGGCCAGAACTCTGCGCAAAGCCCGGAAAAGCAGGTTCCTGTTGCGCCCGCTCCGCCTCAGCCCGTACCTGGTCCGGTGTCCGACGCCGAAGCCGCTATCGTCAAAGCCGACTGGAAGACCGCTGAAGCCAAACTGACGCCTTGGCTCGCCGACCATCCTGCCGACGCGCGCGCTCTTTTCGACGCCGGCTACGTGGCCGACGCCCAGAATCGTCTCGACGATGCCGCCAGCCTCTACCGTCGCGCCGTCGATGCCAATCCCCAATCGTTTGAGGCACATCTCTCGCTGGGGCTGTTGCTGGCCCGTCAGGAAAAGTTCGTCGGCGCCCGTCTGGAACTGGCCGCCGCCACTCAACTCGACCCCGGAGACGCCGGACCAGCCTTGAAAGCCCGCGCCTGGCGCGCCCTGGCCCAAATTGATCGCACCACCGACACCACCGAAGCTTCCAATGACCTTCTGCAAGCCCTCAAGCTTACCCCCGAGACCCCGGCCGACACGCTCTTGGCAGCCACCCTTGCTGACCAGGCCGGCCAGTACGAAGCCGCCGAAGCCGCCTACCGCCGCATCCTGGCCAAAGACCCCAAATCCGCACCCGCCAATGCCGGCCTGGCCCATCTCCTCATTGCCCGCAAGCAGTATCCCGAGGCGGAAACCCTCCTCCGCGCCGCGCTCGAGCACTCCCCCGACGATCCGGCACTCACCGCGCAGTTGGCTACGGTGCTCGCCGAGCAGGACAAGGCCGAGGCCCTCCCGCTCGTCCAAAAGCTCCACGACACCCACCCCAATGACGCCGCAATCACTCGCATGTTGGCTGCGGTCCTTGCCGACGCCGGTGATCCTGCCGGCTCCGACCGCCTCTACGTCGGACTGCTCGCGGCAAGTCCCAACGATCCAGCCCTCCTCATCGCCCATGGCCAGAACCTCATCCGTCAGCTCCACTACGCTGAAGCCTTCGCGGTCTTCGACAAGGCCACTCAGTTGGACCCAGCCGACGCCGACGGATGGAGCGGGTTGGCCTTTGCGGCGTCGCGGACCAACCAGCCATCGATCACACTGCACGCTCTTACAATGCGGTCAAAGTACCTTCCCGAAATACCCTCTACCTACTTTCTTTGGGCCACCGCATACGATAAGCTTCAGCAAAAGGCGGCGGCTGCAACGTACTACCATCACTTTTTGGATTCATCCGCCGGGAAGTTTCCTGATCAGGAATGGCAGGCTCGCCAGCGTCTCCTCTTGCTCGAAAAGAAGCCTTGAGACCGGTGAACATGCCGACAATGGAAGCGGTGCACCCCCTCAGGACGCCGCGGCAATCGAGCCAATGAGACCGTGAATCTTTCCCCTTGCGCGTTCTCATAAAAAGCTCCTATAGTCGGGGCGTCGGGTTGTACCGCTTCCGCGGAGGTGCATCATGCCGTCTCGGGTTGCGTCGGCAGTTCTCGTCCTCCTCACTGCCTGCACCATCCCGGCCTGCGCCTCAGGGCTCGATGACAAGTTATTCAATCAGCAAAGCATCGATGCCTTGGCAGCCAAGGCCAGCCAGGCCAACCCCCGTGAGCAGTGCTTCCTTTACGCCGAACTGGTGCATCAGATGACCGAGTTCAGCTTGCGTCGATACGCCGCCGGCGATGCGGTACAGGCCGCCAGCCTGCTTAAGCAAATTCAGCAACTGACGAACAAGATTCACCTCTCTATGGCCGATGACAACAAGCGGCTCAAGAACGCCGAAATGCTCCTGCGTCACACCGCCTTTCGCCTTACCGAGATGCTCCACAACAGCAGCTATGAAGACCGTCCCCTGGTGGAACAGACCCTGGCTCAGGTGAATCAGGCCGAGAATGAAGCCATGATGCAGGTCTTTCGCAAATAATCACCCACCATCCAGACGCGTTCACGCCTACGGTCCCCACAGTCTGTGGAAGAACTTTGTTTAACGCGCGACGGATGGCGGCGCGACGTTTCAACCCCGGCAAAATACGTGCTATAACAAACCCAATCTGGTTGCTGCTCGGGCCGTCGAGGATGGCACGGCTGACGCCCGATCTACGGTCTTTATCCTGAGTACCGGTGGCCTCATGCGCTGTTTTTCCGCAGTTCTGGTCTGTCTGCTCCTGTCCGCGCCTCTGCTCGGGCAAAAGGAGAAGCGTGAGCCATTGACAGAAGCCCAGATCGAGCAAATCCGCGAAGCCGGCATCGATCCCGACGAGCGCGTCTACCTCTACACCAAGTTCCTCAATGAGCATGCGGATGTCATCAAGGGACTGACCAACCGTGCCAAGTCCGCCGCCCGCGCACGCCGCCTCGACGAGGAACTCCAGGATTTTAGCGCGTTGATGGACGAGCTTGGCTCGAATCTCGACGTCTACTCCGACCGCCACGCCGATATCCGCAAATCGCTGAAGCAGCTGACTGAAGCCACCCCGCGCTGGCTCGGCAATCTCCGCGCTCTGGCCGGGGAGCCGGAATTCGACCTGGCTCGCAAGGAAGCCATCGAGAGCGGTGAGGATTTGGCCGATCAGGCCAAGCGCCTACTCACCGAGCAGACTGACTACTTCAACCTCCACAAAGACGAGAAAGGCCAGGACCGCGCTGAACCGAAGTGACTCGTGCGAAAAAGGGAATCGCGAACAGGGCCAGACGAGCCAAGGCGATTGTCGCCCCGGCTTCTGGATAGTCGCAATTCTTCCACGCCCTCCGCTCTCGCTAATCCAGGGCAATCGCATTTGAACTTTCATGGCAAGCGAATGTCCCAGGCTGCCGCAAGGACTCCATCGAAGCGAGCTTTGTAACAGCCCGAGCGCGATGGGGATCATGGGAGCCGCAAAACGCCGCAAAGACTCCATCAAAGCGAGCTTTGTAACAGGGCATGACTTCAGTCATGCCGCAAAACGCTCCCCAAAAAGAGGTCGGGCTTTAGCCCCTGCCACATTTCGAGCTGCCTGTGGTCTCCTTTTCCACCTTCGCCGTGCCGCGCAAGCAAAATCCAACCGTAAGCACTTTCAAATGCGATTGCCCTGCTCGCAAATCCCTGTTCCGTGCTTCCTGCCCCCCTCGGTGTGCTACCCTCCATGTTGGTGCCTCCCGACCTCATTCCAATCTTTCAGGAGCAGTACCGGGCCTTGCGTCCCAGGGCTCCCATGCCCCTCATCGCTGTCCGATTCCGCCGCTTTACCTCTCTCAACACAACCATCCGTCTGCGCGAAGGCCAGATTCACGTCAGCCTTTCCGATCTCCTCGAAGGCGCGCCCGAGTCCGTACTCCGCGCCATCTCGCACATTCTTCTCGCCAAGCTCTACAAGAAGCCCATCGACCCCGTCCAGAACCTGCGTTACAAGCGCTTCGCTTCCTCGGCCGCAGTCACACACCAAACCGAGCTCATCCGCCACGCCCGCGGCAGCAAGCGCTTCAGCGGTCCCGAGGGCCGTTTCTACCATCTTGAGGAAGTCTTCGACTCACTCAACGAGCGCTTTTTCGGCGGTCTTCTTGGTCGTCCCGAGCTCACCTGGAGCGAGCACATGGCCAAGCGGTCACTCGGTCATTACGATGCCAGTCACAACACCATCGTCGTGAGCCAGGTCTTCGACCGCCCTTCCAGTCCCCGCTACGCCATCGAATACCTGCTTTACCACGAGATGCTTCACCTCAAGCACCCCGTCAAGATGCGTGGCATCCGACGCTGCGTCCACTCCCAGGAGTTCAAAGCCGAGGAAGCCCTCTTCCCCCAACTCAAAGAAGCGCTGGCATTTATCAAGCGGCTGTAGCGAGCCAGATTCCACCGTGGGAGCGCGTGGCCAGCTTTCGGGAATCCGCTTCGGACATCCCGGCAGCCGAAAGCTACGAATTCGACCGCTATCGTGTCACACTGTTGCGACAGGCTCTGGATGGATCGCTGGCAGGCCACTCGCTGGAGCCAGGCGGCTCTCAAGTTTGACTGGGGATTCCACCCAGGCGATCGATCCTAAGCCGCTTTTTCCACCGCTGTCGCAGCCTCTTCCGGCGCGATGATCGGTCGCCGCGCGGCCCACCAGATCAGCAAAATGCCGGCAATCACCGACCCCGCGCTGGCCAGTTGCGCATTGGATAACCCCCAAAGAACCTTGGGGTTGCGCCGCACAAATTCAACCAGAAAGCGAGCAATTCCGGTAAGCGCCAGGTATTCGCCCACAATTGCGCCCGTCCCATGTTTTTTCCCACCGCGCCACCACAGCCACCAGCCGATCAGCAACCCGGCTGCCAGCTCGTAAAGCGGTGTCGGGTGCACCCTCACCAGTGTCGGTTCAATTCCGTTAGGAAAACTCATGCCCCAAGGGAGGGTAGTTGGCAACCCGTAGCAGCCGTCGCCCGAGAGAAAGCAGCCGATGCGCCCTATCCCATAGCCGATGGCCGCCGCAGGAGCGGCAAGATCCAGGGTCCGCAGGCCACCGATCTTTGCCCACCACCCCTGAAACACCAGCGCGGAGATGCCAAAAATCAGTCCGCCGAACCACGCAAACCCCGCTGTGTCCCACAGCACCCGCCAGCCGTAATCGCGAAACTCCACCGGCGTATCGATCACGTGCCACAGCTTGGCGCCCACAATGCCCAGCAGCGCGGCAATCGCCACCATTCCCACTGCGTCGGCAGTGATGTGCGCGCGGCGAAAGCCCCGGTCCATCACAAAAGCGGCTGCCACAATGGCAACCCATAGCATGAGACCGAAAGTTGGCACACTCAGGTGCCAGATGTGAATAAAAGGCTGCATCTTCTCTTGAAGTATAGACGCTGGCGCCGCCAAAAGGCCGTTCCTCAGCCCGCGACGCGATTTGCACAGGCGCGCTTGCCCGCGCGACTCACATTCCCCGATACTGTCTTCATGGCTACAACGACCTACAAGGGCCTCGAAGTTCTCTATACACGCCAGCAGATTGCCGACCGCGTTGCCGAGATGGGCGCGCAGATTACCCGGGACATGAACGGGGAAAGGCTCGTCATGGTGGGTGTACTCAAGGGAGCTGCGCCCTTTCTCGCCGACCTGTCACGCGCCGTGCAGGCCGACGCCACCTTCGACTTCGTCGCCGTTACCAGCTACGGCAAAGGGCAGCGTTCTTCCGGCGCGGTCAAACTGATCAAGGACCTGGACGAGCCCATCGAGGGCAAGAACGTGCTGATTGTTGAGGATATTCTCGACACCGGCCTTACCCTCTCGTATCTGCGCAAGCTCTTCCTCCAGCAGCATCCCAAGACCCTGCGCATCGCGACCCTGCTCGACAAACCTTCGCGGCGCCTGGAAAAAATCGAGGCTGACTACGTGGGCTTCTCCATTCCCAACCTCTTCGTCATCGGGTACGGAATGGACTACGCCGAACGCTACCGCAATCTCCCTGACATTTGCCTCATGACTCCCGACCATCCGGAGTAGTTGCCCGGCTAAGCCGGCAAAGCGATTCAGCGGCGCCTGCCGATCGCCCCATCGAGGCTTCCCGGCCCGGCGATCGGCGCAGTCTGCAACTTGTTCCGCTCCATCCGCGTCCATTCATTTGGCCCGGCCCCGGGCAAGGCTCTATACTCATCTCCCGTACACTGCCGGCGGGCCGATCTGCAGCGGTATTTCACCGGCAAGGAGCATTTTTCATGGCTGCGATCACACCCATCCGCGAAGCGGACCTCGAATTCGACAACGGCAGCTTCGATTCTGCTGCCTTTGCCGCACAAGCGCTGTCGAGCTGGCAGTCACTAGCCGCAGTCATAGACCATACCCTGCTCAAGCCCGACGCCACCCGCGACCAGGTCGAGAGCCTCTGCGACGAGGCCATTCGCTACCGCTTTGCCTGCGCCATGGTTAACCCCGTCTGGGTACCCACCGCGGTCGGCGTCCTCTCCGGCACGGGTATTCCCGTGGGTGCCGCTATCGGCTTTCCTCTGGGCGGCTCGTTGGTCTCCACGCTCCGCCAGGAAGCTGCAGCAGTCACCCGGCTCGGTGCCGGCGAGGTGGACATGGTCATTCCCATCGGTCAGCTCAAGAGCGGCAACCACCATGCCGTCCACCACACCATCCACGCCGTCGCTGTGGTTGCCCATCATCACGGTGCCCTGCTCAAAGTCATCCTTGAAACCGCTCTGCTCACCGTCGAAGAGAAGCTGCGCAGCGCCGAGATCGCCATCCAGGCCGGCGCGGACTTCCTCAAGACTTCCACGGGATTCTCCACCGGCGGCGCAACACCTGCCGACGTGGCCTTGCTCCGCGGCGTAGCCGGCGCGCGTTCCGGCGTCAAAGCTGCGGGTGGCATCCGCACCCTTGCGGACGTTCGCGCCCTTCTCGAAGCCGGCGCCAACCGCATCGGCGCCTCCGCCTCCGTGGCCATCGTCCGCGAGCTGGGAGCGGAGTAAGACTAAGGGGCAGGGAAGTGAAGAGGGAGGCGCGCTGAACATCTTGCTTCTGTGGATGAACAAGGTCGCCTGCACACTGCCGCTGATCTCCCGCATCGGCGCTTTGCTGACTGGCAGACCCGCTATTCCATATTGTTTACCCTCCTCATGCGCTATCATTCCCTTCGACACATATGGCAACAACTCCCCCATCTCCGCCTGAACCACACGAGCTGGAAGGCGACTACCGCCCCGCCGCCGCAGCCAGTCCCTGGGCTCATCTTGACCCCATCAACATACGCATCGAGCCGGCGGATCTCACCTATCTGGTGCAGTTGGCAGACGCCCTCAACACCACGCTTGACCTGCAAACCCTCCTCAACCGCACCTCTGAACTCGTTCGCACTGTCATTCAATACCGCATCTTCGCCATTCTCCTTCTCAACGACCGCACCCACGACCTCCGCATGAGGTTCCAGATCGGCCACACCCCGCAGGTCGAGCGCACCCGCATTCCGCTCGGAAAGGGTGTTGTCGGCCAGGTCGCGCTGACTCGCAAACCGATCCTCCTCAATGATGTTTCTGCTTACGAACACTACATTTCCGTCAATCCCGCTGTTCGCTCCGAGTTGGCCGTGCCCCTCATTGCCAAGAACCGCCTCATCGGCGTCATGGACATTGAAAGCGAGCAGGCCGGATACTTCCGTCCGGAGCACCTCCACGTCCTCACCCTCACTGCTTCCCGCATCGCCCAAGCCATTGAGAACGCCCGTCTCTATGCTCGCGTTTCCCGCCAGGCGCAAACCCTCGAAGTCCTCAACGAGATCGCCGTCGAACTCGCCTCCATCCTCGACCTCGACGCCTTGCTCGAACGCGTAGGCCAGCTACTTCGCCGCCTGATCGACTACCAGATGTTCACCATCATGCTCCTGGACGACAAGGGCGAAGAGCTCATCACGCGCTACGCATGGCGCTTCGGCTATGCTCATGCGCCATCGCGCCGCATTTCCATTACCAGCGGCCTGGTCGGCGCCGCCGTACGCGAGTGGCGCCCCGTCAATGTTCCCGATGTCCGCAAAGACCCTCGCTACATCCCCATGAACCCTGAAACCCGCTCCGAACTGATCGTCCCTCTTTTCTATAAGGGCCGCATCATCGGCGTACTCGATCTCGAACACACACGCACTCATTTCTTTCACGAAGAGCACGAGCGCATGTTGACCACGCTCGCCGCCCAGGTGGCCATTGCTATTGAAAACGCCCGCCTCTACCAGGCTGTCCGTCGCCAGGAGGCGCAACTTGAGCGCGACATTTCCATGGCCCGCGAAGTCCAGCTCCGCCTCTTGCCGCCCGCCGCGCCCCAACACCCCCACGCCGAAATGGCCGTCCGTTTTCTCCCTGCCCGCACCATCGGCGGTGACCTCTACGACTTCATCGACTACGGCCCCAATCGCACCGCCATCGTCCTCGGCGACGTCAG
>CAZNAW010000058.1:0-18848 GCA_964571165.1 uncultured Occallatibacter sp.
TGTCGGCGATGGGGTCCAGCAACATGCCCATGGTGGTGATCTGCTTGCGCTTGCGGGCCAGGTAGCCATCCAGCCCGTCGGTGATCGACGCCAGCACAAACAGCACCGACGCCGTAATCTCCTGCGCCCCATGCTGGTGCCAGGGAAAGTGCGGCGTCAGAATCCACAGCAGCAGCGGGATCATGACGATCCGGCTCATCGTGATGGAGTTGGGCAGGTTCACGCGGTTGCGATGCCGGAAGAGGCATCTCCGGCTCAGCTTCATTATTGCACTGCGGAAGGGGTGCGGCATCATCCCACCGCCGCGCACGACTCGCCAATGCCGAAGCGGGCTGGTGAGCGTCCTTGCGACGCGTGTGCTGCAACCCTCTCTACTTCATTTCTTAGGGTGTGAAACGCTCAGGGGAAATGAGGCAACGAGATACCTGGCCTCGTCACTGTCGACCGGAATAAGTTCGAAATACTCCTGACCTTGTGAAAGGATGAGTCGCGTACGGTAGTAATAAATCTTCCCTGCCTCCGCTGTGAAATGCGCGAGTTCCACTTGATGTCCGGTCGCAAGGGCCTGTAGGCTCGCACACACATGATGCTCCCCTGGGTCCACGGACACGGAGATATAGGAATCGTTCTTGTATGCGCCCACCCATGCTCCGTCAATTCCGAGGCTCGTTGTTGGATATACGCCAAAGGTGACCTTTATACCAGTTTCCTGAATGAAGTAAACCCGCGCCTTTCCCGGTTCGGGCTGCGCCAGTGTGTGTTGCGAGTGGTCCAGCTTCACATCGAAGCTGACATCCTTGGGACCGCAGGCCGATGCCACACCGGCGGACGACTGCTGGGCATATGCGGATGCCGCGAAAAGCAACGCGATGAGAGCGATTTTCATAGCTCTTCTCCAGACGGGCGATTCGCCCTGTCTAACAGACAGCAACGCTCAAGAGATAGTTCCATCCCGTCGAAGTAAAAGAGCGGAATGGGCTTTGAACCCGTCCCGCTCTCGTTGTTATCACCTCCGGCTTCAACCCCTCGGAGGAGTTATGCGTAGATGCCACGCTGCTTGATGGTGAAAGCTACACGGTCGATGGCCAGCATGTACGCGGCGATACGGTTGTTTACGTTGTGGGCCTCGGCGTAGCGCACCACATCGTCGAAGCTGTCGCGGAGGATAGTCTCCAGTTGCTCGTTGACGATGGCTTCTTTCCAGAAGTAACCCTGGCGGTCCTGCACCCACTCGAAGTAGCTGGCGGTAACACCGCCGGCGTTGGCCAGAATGTCAGGCACGATGAAGACACGCTTCTCAGCCAGAATTTCATCCGCCACGGCGGTGGTTGGGCCGTTGGCGCCTTCGACGACGATGCGCGCCTTGATTCCGTCGGCGTTGCGGCTGGTAATCACGTTCTCAGTGGCAGCAGGAATGAGAATTTCGCAGTCTGAAACCAGCAACTCTTCGCTGGGCGTCGCCTCAGCTCCGCGGAAGCCCAGGGTGGTGCCGTTGCGGTACTTGTACTCAATCAGCTGGTGGATGTCGATGCCGTTGGGATTGCACAGGCCGCCGTCCTTCTCAGCTACGCCCACAATCTTGTAACCACGCTCCATCATCAGCCGGGCTGCATTCGAGCCCACATTGCCAAATCCCTGAATCACGACCCGGCAGCCGTCGATGGGGATGTTGAGATAGCGCACGCTCTCGTCGCAAACCACCAGCACGCCCCGCCCGGTGGCTTCAAGCCGGCCGCGCGAGCCACCGACGTTGAGCGGCTTGCCAGTGACCACACTGGTGACCGTATGCCCCATGTGCATCGAGTAGGTGTCCATGATCCATGCCATGGTCTGCTCGTTGGTATTCACATCCGGCGCGGGAACATCCTTCTCCGGCCCGATAAAGTCAATGATCTCTGATGTATAGCGGCGGGTGAGCCGTTCGAGCTCGCCCTGGCTCATTTTCCTGGGGTCGCAGATGACGCCGCCTTTGGCGCCGCCGAAAGGGATGTTGACCACCGCGCACTTCCAGGTCATCCAACTGGCCAGCGCACGCACTTCGTCCAGTGTTACGTCCGGCGAGTAGCGAATGCCGCCCTTGGCAGGGCCGCGGGCGATATTGTGCTGCACACGGAAGCCGGTGAACATCTCAATCCGGCCGTTATCCAGCGTTACGGGGAAATGCACGATGATTTCGCGCGAGGGGGTGCTGAGCATCTTCCACAGACCCTCCTCCAGATTCAGCTTGCGTGCCGCAAATTCAAACCGCGCGCTTTGTGCCTCCCAGGGGTTGATCTCCTGGTCCAATGTGAGTGTCGGGATTGCTCCTGCCATACACCTCTCCAATTTCCACTTGTCTGCCGCCGGGCAACGAGCCCGGGGGAACGAGCCCGTCTGCAAATGCCATCCGCAAGTGATAGCGCGGCTGGGATTTCTCCGTTCGCACGGAGCATTCCCCTATCCGGCCCCTCATGCGGTGTTACCCGCCGGCCAATTGGGCATGCGGATCGAACCCCTGCAAGCCCAAACCCCAGTGAGTCTAGGCCCGCCAGTGAGCGCAGTCAAGCCACCCGGTATCCGCCTGCGAACTCCCTCCCGGATTGACTTGCCCACTCCAGTATCGGCCCTGAGACGGAAAACTTCGTTCAAAATCGTGAGGAATCTCCCGTGGCAACATGCAAGTGGCCGCATCGACCAAGGTGGATGCGGGATTGCGGCCTGCGGGAAGGGCAACCGAAGCGCAAGGATGGTCAAAGCCGCGACCGGAGCCCGCACAATTACACTGGTCTGAAGTGAAAGCCTCAGCCCATCTCGTCCAGCCCAGCCGCAAAGAGTTTCTCGCGCTCGCCAAAGAGCACACCCTTGTTCCCGTTTGCCGCACGTTGACGGCCGACCTGGAAACGCCGGTTTCGGCGTTCCTGCGGGCGGCGTGGCCGGAACGGGAGTGCTTTCTGCTGGAGTCAGTGGAAAACGGCGAGCAGGTGGGGCGCTACACGTTCATCGGGCTGGCTCCATTCAAGCGGATTGTGGCGCGCGGGCGTGAGATCACCATCACCGAGGGCAAAAAGGTAGTCCAGGTCGAGGATGACATCTTTGCCGTGCTACGGCGGGCACTGGGCGGGCATAAACCGGCGCGGCTGCCGGGGCTGCCGCCGTTTACCGCCGGGGCCGTGGGCTTCTTCTCGTATGACGCGGTGCGCCAGATCGAGCGTTTGCCCGAACTGGCAGCCGACGAGTTGGGCGTTCCCGACGCCTGTCTGCTGTTTTTCGACGAAGTGCTGGCCTTCGACCACGTGCGCAAGGAGATCTGGCTGGTGGTGACGGCTGACGTGACGCGCGGCAAATCTGCGGACGCTCCCGCCCATGCCTACGAAAAAGCCGTGGAGCGGCTGGAGAAGCTGGAAAAACGCCTGGCCCAGCCTCTGCCCAAATTGGCGGCGCCACAAGGGAAAGGCAAGCTGAAGGTGAAGCACCGCACGGCGAAGAAGGATTTCCTGGCCGCCGTGGACCGCACCAAGGAATACATCGCCGCCGGCGACATTTTTCAGGCAGTTCTGTCGCAGCGCTTCGACGTGGAGCCGGGAGCCGACAGCTTCCAGGTCTATCGGGCACTGCGCACCGTGAACCCCAGCCCCTATATGTACTTTCTGCGCTTTGCGCCGGAGGGGCCGCTGGGCGGGTCGCCCGATAAGCCGGGGCACTCGTCCAAAAAGAAAAAACAGCCCACAGTCGCGGTGCAGACCGTTGAGCTGGCGGGTTCGTCGCCGGAGTTGCTGGTGCGCGTACACCAAGGCAAGGTGGAGTACCGTCCCATCGCCGGGACGCGCCCGCGCGGGGCCGATGAGAAGGAAGACGAGGCGTTGGCCGAGGAGATGATCCATGACGAGAAGGAGCGCGCCGAGCATGTGATGCTGGTGGACCTGGGGCGCAACGACGTGGGCCGGGTGAGCGAGTTCGGCTCAGTCAAGGTGGACCGGCTGATGTTCGTCGAGCGCTACTCGCACGTGATGCACATTGTGAGCGCGATCGAAGGCCGGCTCAAGCCGGAGTTGACCGCCGTCGATGCCTTGCGCGCCTGCTTTCCCGCCGGCACACTGAGCGGCGCGCCCAAGGTGCGGGCCATGGAGATTATCGAGGAGTTGGAACCGGCGCGGCGCGGAACCTACGGCGGTGCGGTGCTCTACGCTGACTTCTCAGGCAATCTCGATTCTTGTATTGCCATTCGGTCCATGCTTGCTGCCGGCGGCAAGGGCTACGTACAGGCCGGCGCGGGAATCGTGGCCGACTCAGTGCCGGAATCGGAGTATCAGGAATCGATCAACAAGGCGCAGGCGGTGATTCGGGCGATTGAGCGGGCTCGGGAGATGTAATCACTTGTTAATGGACGCTGCTTATTTTCCGAGCTACGTGAGTTATGATTACTTACCATGATTCGAGCGATGGTCCCGCCGTTTGTCCTGGCATTTCTACTAGTTTCTGCATCAATTGTCATTGCACAGAGCAGCCCTCCTACCGTGACCGTAAAATCTTTCGGCGACGTGGTGTCACATGCTGAAAAAGCGGTTGCTCTGCATTCAAAAAATACTCCCTCTTACCACCTAAAGGCGAGTGTCGTTGAAACAACCAATCCGAAGTCGGAATATCGAGCTGAGATTGAGGAATTCTTTCAGTCAGAAAGGAACTGGCGGCGGACCGTTACGGCTCCGGGGCTTTCATGGACGCAGGAGGTACGCGACGGCATGCTACAGGATGAGTATTCAGGGGATTATGCCGCTTTCTGGCTGAGAGAATTGCTGAGTGGAATTACTGACCCAATACCGAACCCCAAGCAGCTGGAGCAAATCCAGCAGCCCTTTCGCGTGACCGAAGGGTCCCACTCAAGCAGCTGCATGCGAAATCTTCCGGGCAATCTGCAAATTTGTATCGAGGGCGAACATGGCGCTTTCGATTTCGTGAGTTCCGATCCTGGCGGAATTGAATTTCATGATTATCAACCATTCCATCAGAAGTGGATTGCGCGAAAGTTGATCTCGAATCCTGAAAGCGGGACAACTCTGCAACTCACGATTACTGACCTTTCCGATCTGAGGGGTTCAGTCCCTTCTGCTCCGCTCGCCCCTAATCCAACGCCACTTATGACGGCTGTCGTCGCCCAGACTGTCGAGCAGGCTCTGCTCAAATCCGACGCACACCTGTCTTGGCCTCTCGTCCGAGGCGGAAATATAAAAGGAAATGTGAGGGTTTTCTTGGGGGTTGGTCCGGACGGAAGGGTACGAGAAGTCTGGCCGGAAGGCAGCGACAACGGCGAGATAGAAGACTTTGCCCGGCAGCAGATCAGGAACTGGCAGTTTACGCCTTATCTTTTGAATGGCCTGCCAATCGCCGTCTCTACACATTGGACGATGCCGTTTGAGACAAAAATAGGCATTCCGCTACCTGAGCTTTCCGATGCCGAGGTTCGCAAGCTTGCCAGTCATATCGTCGAACCGTCCTTCGCACCAGGGTCGGTTAAGCCAGGTCAGGAGTTGCGTGTGAGCATCGCGGTGAACGAGCAAGGGAAACTCGCCGGGGTGGGCAATCCAGACGGGCTAGGCCTGCCCTTCATGGCAATCTACGGTGCTGTCTCTCAATGGAATTTCCGACCGCTCATACAGGATGGCAAGGCGCAGTATTTCCACGCTTGGCTGGTATTCAAGGTGCGCTGACCGGTTTCTTCACCCGTTTGTGCGTTCACTCAATGCACCGCCCGTCTCCCAGCGGTTGGCCTATCTTTAAAACTGCTTCACTCTGCGCCGAAGATGCGGCGGAAGAAGTGGCCAATGCTGCTGAAGAATCCAGACTTTTTCCTGGGCGCGGGCGGGCTTGCGGCTGGATTCTGGGTTGCGCTGGCTGACGCCGCAGCCGGTTGCGCGTCCGCGATGGGCTGGGGCGCGTGGTCCGCGCTGTTGTAGGCCAAGGTCTCGGTGGTCTGCGGCGCAACGCCGGGCTTCGCTGCGGGACTAGGAGCCGGCGCGGCCAACGGCGCAAGGCCCTCGCTCTGCGCCAGCGGAAATTCGTTCCCTTTGGGCGCAGGCGGCGGGCAGCCGCAGGGCTCCTTTTCCTGGTCCACCACCTCGTGCAGGCTGCCGTGCTGAAACATCACGCGCTGGCCGGGTTGCACACGATAGGCTCCGCCTTCAAAGACGCTGGAAACCAGTACGTAAGGCGCGTTGGCCCCGGCATTATCCACGCAGGTGTCTCCGTGCTGGCCCAGGCGAACCTTCACCTCAGCCGCGCCGGGACCGCCGATGAGAATGCGAAAGTCCGGGGTGAGCAGAATGTCAGAGTTGCGGCCTGTGGCGAAACTGGCCTCGACAGCTCCATGGTCCATGGCCATCAGCAGGCCCGGAATCTCGCCGGCGGGAACGCTTGCGTCGGCGGCCAGCTTGACGGTGGTCGAGGCGCAGACGCGCAGCACTCCGCGATGGGGCAAGGTGACCTGGGTGGTCAGGGAGCCGGAGGTGATGGTGCCGCTGGCGGCGATGATGGCCTTCCCCTGGAAGACTTCGAGCGCACCGGTAACTTTCGCCGCGGCGTCGGGATTCTTGCCGTCCAAGGGAACGATTGCGATGGGGCCGGCCGATCCTGGCGCGGCATCGGGAGCCGCAATCGGCGGCGGCACAGCGCTTGCCGCTGGAGCGTCCTGTGCCACCAGCAATGGCGCAGAGACCAAAGCCGCCACCAGCACGAGAACAAGGCCAACGCTTTGAGCGGCGGACGAGCCCTCAAGTACCCAAAGGGCGGTCGCTTTGAAAGCGCGCATGTTCTCCGCAGCGCTCGAACATTTGCGGCCCGTCCATACTCGCATCGGCGCTTGCATAGCGGCTACATTTCCAGGAAGTTGCGGATCATCTGGTGGCCACCCTCGGTCAGGACGCTCTCGGGATGGAATTGCACGCCCTCAATGGGCAGGGTGCGATGGCGCAGGCCCATGATCACGGAGCCGCTGCCGGAAGCCGATGTGCGCGCCGTAACCATGAGTTCATCAGGCAGGGAGTCCTCCTGCACGATCAGCGAGTGGTAGCGGGTACAGGTGAGCGGGGTGGGCAGGCCGGCGAAGATGCCCTTGCCGTCGTGCTCCACCGGGCTGGTTTTGCCGTGCATCAGGTGCTGCGCGCGCACCACCTGGCCGCCAAATGCCTCGCCGATGGCCTGGTGCCCCAGGCAGACGCCGAGCATGGGCGCCTTTCCGGCCATATGCCGGATGAGCGGGACCAAGATGCCTGCCTCGCGCGGGGTGCAGGGACCGGGTGAGAGCAGGATGCGCTCCGGCTTGAGCGCCTCAACCTGCTCCACCGTCAGTTCGTCGTTGCGATGGACCTCGACCTCCGCGCCCAATTCTCCGAGGTATTGGACAAGGTTGTAGGTGAACGAATCGTAGTTGTCGAGGACAAAGACCATGGTGAAGTCCAGTGTAGCGCGTAGGCCGGTGAACTTTGTCTGCTCACCGGTTGCACAGCGGCGGCGCATCTGCAAAACTGGCCATGGTTGCCAACGATGGTTCTTCATTTTCTGATTCAAGGACGCGTGCAGGGGGTAGGCTTCCGGTGGTATGTGCACCGGGAGGCCAGCGAGCTTGACCTGCGCGGATGGGTGCGCAACACCGAGGACGGCGAAGTTGAGGTGGTGGCGTCCGGCACAGAGGCCGATCTGGCCGAGCTGAGGGCCAGCCTTCGCCGCGGGCCGCGCGGAAGCCGCGTCGACCACCTGATCGAGCACTACCTGGATGAGAGCGAAGCCGACGAACTCAGTTCGTTCCGGATCGAGGGGGCGTGGTAGTGGCAGGGAATAGGGAGTAGGGAGTAGGGAGTAGAAGGTCTCCTGTCAGGACAGAATGTCTCCTGTCAGGACAGAATTATGTGAAAAATCCGTGTTCCTGTGTGAGCAAGGAGCAGGAACCTCTTGACAACCGCTGAGGGGGGCCAAGCATTCGTCTATTCCCTATTCCCTATTCCCTATTCCCTATTCCCTATTTCCTATTTCCTGATTCCCGCTCCCTGCCCTTTATAATCTGTAGGGAAGACGAACCGCATCCGACTGTTCCCTTCCCGCGAATTCATCCAAGCATCATTCAGGAAGGGATGCACGCATGCCCGAAGAAATCAAGCCGGTGAAGCCGATTAATGTGGAAGCCTTGAAGGCACTGGTGCGCACGGTGCCCGATTTTCCCAAACCAGGGATTCTGTTCTACGACATTACCACTCTGCTGAAGGACAAAACCGGCTTTGCACAACTGATCGATGCGCTGGCGGCGCATTACATCGCGCGCAAGATCGACCTGGTGCTGGGCATCGAGGCGCGGGGATTTATTTTTGGCCCGGCGCTGGCTTACCGGCTGAATGCCGGATTTGTGCCCGTGCGCAAGCCGCGTAAATTGCCCGCTCCCGTGGCGAGGGTCACCTATGACCTGGAGTACGGGTCAGACAGCTTGGAGATTCACCTGGACGCCATTGCGCCCGGCCAGCGCGTGGTGCTGGTGGACGATCTGCTGGCCACTGGAGGCACCATGGAAGCGACGGTCAAACTGGTGAAGCAACTGGGCGGAGAGATCGCCGGGCTGGCCTTTGCCATCGAGCTGGACTTTCTGAAGGGCCGCCAACGATTCACGGACTACGACGTCTTCAGCCTGCTGCACTACGACGAGTAGCTGACCCAGGCTCTTTCGCCCGCATTCGGACGATGCCTCAGGATGCTTCCTCGGGCGCGTCATGCTGCGCGTCCGGCTGGGGCGCACCACCATCTTCCGCTGCTGCCGAGGCCGCGCTCGCAGCAGCGTCCTGGAACATCTGGGCGTCCGCGAAGCGGTATCCGACGTAGACATCCGTCAGCAGATAGAGCGGATTGGAAGGATCGTCTTCAATCTTCTTGCGCAATTGGCGGACAAAGGTGCGCAGGTACTCGACCTCTTCGCGACAATCTGCGCCCCACACCGCTGTCAGCAGCCTGGCGTAAGTTACCACCCGGCCGGCACGGCTCATCAGGCAGTGCAGAATATCGAATTCCTTGCGGGTGAGGTGCACCGGCTGGCCGCGCTTGGTTACTGTGCGCTTTGCAGGGTCGAGACGAATCTCGCCGATCTCGATGGGCGCATCTTCAGCGCGGACGGGAGCCCGGACGCGGCGCACCGCCGCGCGGATGCGCGCAATGAGCTCGCGGGTGCTGAAGGGCTTGGTAACATAGTCGTCCGCGCCCAAGTCCAGCGCCGCCACCTTTTCCTCTTCCTGGTCGCGAACGGTGAGCATGAGGATGGGCAGCCGGGGAGCGAAAGCGCGAATGCGGCGCAGGGTCTCAATGCCGCCAATGCCCGGCATATTCACATCAAGCAAAACTACATCGTAGGCCCCGGCGCGCAGCACGAGCAGCGCCTCTTCGCCGCGCGAGGCTTCGGCCACCTGAAAGCCGAGTTCAAGCAGTGGAGGACGCAGCGCTCTGCGGATGGCTGATTCATCGTCGACCACAAGAATACGAATGGAAGGCTGGCTCATCAAGAACACCTCTTCTGCACAGGGGCTGGAATGGCCGCAAAAAATGTGGTCCCCTCAATTTCATCGCTGGTGACCCAAACATAACCGCCATGAATCATGGCGACACGTTTGGCCACTGAGAGGCCGATTCCGGTGCCGGCGGCCCGGTTGGAGTAAGTGGAAGAACGATAGTAGCGATTGAAGATGCGCTCCCGGTCGGCCATGGGAATCACGGGACCGTAGCTATGCACCGAAAAAATCGCCTCCGCATTGGCATGGACCACGCGGATGGTGATGGTGGTGCCGAAAATGGAATATTTGCATGCGTTGTCGATGTACTGCGTCAGCAGCATGACCATCAACTGACGGTCGCAGCACAGCACCAGGTCGTCGTCCGGCAGATCGATGGAAACCTTCATGGTGGCCAAACGGTCTCTGAGGCTGGCCACAACTTCTTCAATGAGCGGTCCCACGCCCACAGGCGTGGCATGAACGGTCACTTCGCCGGCATCCAGCCGGGCGGTGGTGAGCAGGCGCGTGGTCAAGTCGCTCAACAGACCGGCCTGTTCATCGATCAGTGCCACCAGATCCGTTTGTCCCGGTGACAAATGCCCCATCTCTCCCAAGCCCGTACTGGCCGCGCGGATTGCCGTCAGCGGCGTCTTGTAGGCGTGCGCCAGGCTGTCCAGCACCGTGGCGCGAAGCTGCTCGGTCCTCCGCTCCGTCTCGATGCGACTCTCGTTGGCGAAGGCCCGATAGCGGTCAAAGGTAATTGCAATGAGCGAGGCAATGGCGTTGTTGGTTAATGGGCTGGTTTCGCCGCGCACCACCAGGCTGCCCACCGGCACCGTCCCCAGCCGCACCACACGGCGTCCAATTCCAGTGACGGGATCGTCGTCCGAGGTTTCGAAGTAGTAGACGTTCTGCGCCAACTCCAGCGGGTCTATACTCCATAGCCCGGCTTGATACACCTCATGCAGGTCTGCGTCAAAGACAGCCACCGCCTCCAGCGCGAAGATCTCGTGGACCAACTCCACCAACTGGGAGCCCGGCTCCACGTGCAGATTCAACTGCAGTGTCCGCCGGGTGAACTCATAAAGATCATGCATCTGGCCGCCCCAGGACTCAGCTTCTCGTGCATGCCCGGTGATGCGCGCCGAGAGCCGGCTCACCACAAGCGCGACCAGCACGAATGCCAGCAGCGTAACTGAGTTGACCGGATCGACTGCCGGATTGAGTTGCGGTTGACGCGTAGTGAAGTAACTGTGCACCACAACAGCCGTGAGCGATACGATGACCGCCTGCCAGAAACCGCACAGCAACGCAATGGGAATCACAATCAGCAGGTACAACAGCACAGCGACTGGAAGCAGCCATCCCGACCAGTGCGCCAGGGCCGCGGCCAGAATCACCGCCACAATCCCCAGGGCACACTCCAACGTGGACAAGAGCAGACGCGGTCCGGAGCGGCGCGAGAACTTCGCGCCGAAGCCCGAACGCACGGGAATGTAAGTTCCTGCCAATCTGTCACCAACCTCTCAATCCCAGCGGGATTCAAGAAAGTCCTGCCGGAGGAGTGCATCCATCCGCATGGAGAAAGCGCGGCCTAAGCAGTGCCCTTTCCATGCCACGAAACTGCCCGCAGCCTGGGTCACCATCCCAATAGGAGTTGATTTTCTGAGTCCGCACCAGGAAGGCGTAGAGGAATTTTAACAGGCCCCTGATGGAATTCTCACGGCGCATCCCGTATGTATCCGCATTACCGAATTGCCGGCAGCGGGTTTCCTCAGTGCGTCCCAGGCTCGAATCGCGATAAGGGGAACACAAAGAAAGCGTGAAAAGTTCTTTTTTGAATCCTCACGACTTCTTTATGTCCTCTTTGCAAACCTAGAGATACTTCGCACGACCGGATAACTCGAGGTACATGAGACTCCTCTCTTTGGAATCCACGCACTCAGTTTGTCCGTGTAGCTCTGAAGGCTTGACTGATTGATAAAGAGATTGCGCCGGACACGTTGCCGACATTTGCCTCCATTTTTTGGCTGAATTTATTCCGTGTCATACACCAAACATCTTTTCCTGGGAGGAACAGTGCCGATGTACATGAATCCAAACCGCATACTGCAATCGATGGCCGGAGCAGCCATGGCAATCGCCATGATGGCTGGCGCGCAGACACCGGCTTCGCCAGCACCAGCATCCGCGCCCGCGCCCGCACCGGCAGCGGCTCCCGCTTCAACCCCCGCTCCGGCCGACCAGACTCCGGCGGCTCCGGCCGCACCCACCTGGAGCGTTGGCCCCATGGACATCAGCGGTTTCATCGACGGTTACTACAGCTATAACGCTAACCGTCCAAGCGATACAGCCAACGGCCAGATCAATGACCTCTATAACTTCAACGACAAAACCGACCAGTTCAACCTGAGCGCAGCCAAGCTGACATTGAACCACGACCCCGATCCGATCGGCGCGCATATCGATTTCCTTTACGGCCGCACCAACTCGCTGATTAATGCAGCAGCGACCAACGGCGGCTCCTCCGATCAGCTTAACTATATCGAGCAGGCATTTCTCAGTTTGAAGCCGCCAAAAGCCAAGGGATTCGAACTGGACTTTGGTAAATTTGTTACTTCGGCGGGCGCGGAAGTGATCGAGTCAAAAGATAACTGGAACTACTCCCGTTCCCTGCTGTTTGCATGGGCTATTCCGTACTTTCACTTTGGCGCGCGCAGTTCCCTGCCAGTCTCAAAGACTGAGACGATCGGCCTGCAGGTGGTGAATGGCTGGAATAATGTCACCAAGTCCAACGGCGGCGTTACAGTGGGCCTCACCAGCGCCTACGCAAAGCCCAAGTACACCTGGAATCTGAACTACTACACGGGCCCCGAGAATTCCAACACACAGAAGGGCTATCGCAACCTGATCGACACCACCCTGCTGCTGACGCCCAACGCCAAATTCAATGCCTACCTCAACTATGACTATGGCCAGAACCGCGATGCCATTGTCACCGTGGGAACCGGCGAGGGCAGTTACAGCTATGGGGACAACAAGCTGAACCATTGGCAGGGCGGCGCTTTGGCGGCTCGTGAACAGGTGACCGCCAAGACCGCGCTGGCGGGCCGGTTCGAATATTTCGCCGATCCGCAAGGATTCGAGACCGCCACGGGCATCGGTCAGGATGTGAAGGAGTTCACAGGAACCTATGAATACAAGTGGGTCGAGGGTCTGCTGGCGCGGCTTGAGTACCGGCGCGACTGGTCAAACCAGCCCTTCTTCCACAAAGGCAATACCAATATGGTGGACGCGCAATCCACTGTAACGGCAGGGTTCGTGGCCTTCTTCGGGCCCAAGCGCTAAGCAACACGTACCCGCAATCCCGGCCGGGCTGAGGATGATCCAGGCCGGGATTGCATAGCCAATTTCGTGCAGGTATTCCCGTTCGCTATGGGGAAACAGCCTGCTTCTCATTTTCAGATTCCTCATTTCACCTTTATCTCGCCGACTCTAGTATTCAACTTAACCTTTGATCTCACCGTCTTGGGCCCGGATTGGAACCTGGATTACGGGCGAGTTTCACGAATATCCCGGGGGCCAGCCGCCGGGAGCAAGCATAGGAACCTCGAACCCTAGGAGATTGCTCATGGCAGACCAAAAAGCACCTCAGATGCAAGCCACCCTGGGCCTTACCGGGCTCACAAGCAATGCAATGGCCCTCATCGCCCCCGGCGCCTTTCTTTGGCTCACCTTCTACATCCAGGCCACCACCGGCACCACGGCGCCAGCCATGTGGCTGGGCATCTTTGCCGCGCTGCTGCTGTGTCTGGCCACTGCCGTGGCCTACGCCGAGATTTCGAAGCTCTATCCCGGCACAGGCTCCAGCTACTACTACGCGGAGCAGGCGCTGCTGTCGAAAGACAAAGCCTTCAAGTACGCCCGCGTGGCCAAGTTCATCGTCGGCTGGGGCTCGCACCTTTACTACTGGGTCTATCCCGGCGTGATGGTGGCCACCACCGGCATCTTCGTGGGCTATGTGGTCGGCTTCCTCTATCCCAACTTCCTCAGCGGTTCGAACCCTGGTCCCATCTTCATGGCGCTGATTGCGGTGGTCTTCTCGTTCTTTGTGGCCTGGATCGCCTCGAAGGGCGCGGGCGCCTCGACGGCCGTCAATCTGGCGATCAATATCGTGCAGATCTCCGCGCTTGTGGTCTTCAGCGTGCTGGCGCTAGGCTATCGCGTCAGCCATCCGGCCGGCGCGCCCGGCTTCCAGTACGATGGGCAGAGCCTTTCCACTTATACTTACCAGTTCGCCACCAACCCCAAGGACGGCTCGACGATTCGCGACGCCAGCGGTGCGCCGCTGCCCCTGCTGGATTCGGCAGGCAAGCCTGTCCCCTTCACCATCGACTATCCCGATCAGGACGCAAGCGGAAACTTTCTCACTCATAAGTCTGCCGCGTCAGTGATTGCGCCGCATAAGTTCAGCTTCATGTTTATCCAGGCCACGGTCGCCATTCTCATCCTGGTCGGCTTTGAGTCAGTTACCTCGATGGGAGGCGAGGCCAAAAATCCCACCAAGCACATTCCCATCGCCGTCATTGCCTCGCTACTCATCCAGGGCGTCATCTGTTACCTGTTTGAGTATTTCGCCGCCAACTACTTTCTCAACTCCGGCTACACAATGCAGAGCGCGGCAGGTTCCGCCGCGCCCATCGGCGACATGATGATTATTGTCGGCGACGGATTGCTGGGCCAGGGCCACGGCAAGTACTTCATGCTGGCCGAGGCGTTCACCGTCTTTCTGGCGCTGATCGGCACCACGCTGAGCTGCATGAACACCGGCGCTCGCGTAACCTACGCCATGGGCAAGGACGATGAGGCTCCGGAGCACTTCGGAATACTTCACGCCGAGTCCCTGTCACCGCGGCGCGCCATCTGGACGCTGGCCGTCATCTCCGCGATCATCGGCGTTGTCGCCGTCTCGCTGGTCTTCGCCGATGCCGGCGCCCCCACAGACGCCACCATTGCCGCACTGCCCCACGGCATCTTCTCCAGCTTCGGCTACGGCTCGCACGACCAGATGGCGGCGCTGCCCAACTCGTTGCTCACCATCACCCTCACCTCCAACTTCGGCACCTTCATTCTTTACGCGCTCAGTTGCTTCCTGTGCATTGTGGCCTTCCAAGGGCGCTCCGACTACAACGTGGTCCTGCACCTGCTCATTCCCGGATTCGGCCTGCTCGCCAACCTGGTTTGCATGGCCTTTTACCTGATCAGTCCCGTGTTCGGCCTGGGTACCTTCAAGGAGCCGCTCCTGGCGCTGGGTATCTCAACCATATGGGGCATCTACGGAGCTATTTATTTCCTTCGCTCTTCAAAGAAGAAGGGCAAGTCAATCCTGCTCGAAGCCAAGTAGACTTCACGGGCATCGCAACCTAACCCCTACCGCTGGGTGGCCTCTGATCTCGATCTCTTCTTCTGGAGAGACGCGGATCAGAGAACCACCCAGTGGCCTTTTTGAAGTCGATGTTTCACAATCTCTAAAAAGGCATCTTCCCTGCGCCCATGCGGAGGATGCATGAGGCGGCAGCGCCCATGTTGGATGTTCAGTTCGGCCAGGCAAGCGACTTCGGCAAGGTTCGTACCAACAACGAGGATGCCATGGGGTCCTTCATCCCCACCTCGCGCCATCAGGCCCGGTCCCACGGCTATCTGTTCGCCGTAGCCGACGGAGTAGGAGGCCTTGACCTGGGCGAGGTTGCCTCGGCCACAGCCATATCAGTCATCACCGGGGAGTTTCCCAAGGCCCAGGCAGGCACCATGCTCATCAGCCTGCTGCCGCGCCTCATCCAGAACGCCAATGCCGCCGTCCACGATTGCACCCTGGCGCCCCAATATCGCGGCAAGAATATGGCCACCACGGTTGTGGCCTGCGCGCTCCGCCACGATCAGGCCATCGTCTCACACGTGGGCGACTCCCGGTGTTACCTAGTTCGCAATGGGCACGCCAAACAGGTCACTCAGGATCACACATGGGTCAACGAGCAGAGAAAGATGGGCTTGATCTCTTCAAGCGAGATGGCCGATTCCGAATCGCGGCACGTGCTCACTCGTTCGCTGGGGCCGGAGATGTTCGTCTCCGCGGACACCACCGCCCTCACCGTGCAGGCCGGGGACGTGCTGGTATTGTGCACCGACGGCTTGCATGACGAGATGCCTGAGCCGCTGTTGGCAGAAATCGTTTCCCAAAACAAGAATATCGATGAAGTCGCCCGCGAACTGGTGGCCCGCGCCGTGGAACTCGATGGCGGAGACAACACCACCGCGCAGGTCATCCGCATACGCTCGGTCGAGCAGGTGGGCATGTACCGTGGACGCCCCTACCGGCTGCCCACCTAATGACGAAAAAGGAGATTCGTTTCGCTCCTCCGGCGAGGTCCAAAACTCTCCCTCTGTCACAGGTGCATGGCGCTCACCTGCGCCTCGGCGTGGGTCACAGCGGCAAGCGGCTCCCGCAGCGTGAGCACTGGACAGCGCGCGTGGGCCAAAACCCGGTAAATGGTGCGGTCGCGGGTGAGATTCTCGAAGACCGAACGCTCGGTGGCTCCCAGAACGATGAGGTCGGCATGGGTCTCAGAAGCCTCAGCCAGAATTTCGATGGATGGGTTGCCATGCACAACATGCGGCTCGATGACGGTGCAGGAATCGGCGCCCGATTTGACGTTTCCCGTCTCCTGCGCAAGAATCTGCAGCTCACGCAGGGCGACCGAGTCGAGACCCGTCGGCAGGCCCTTGCGCTCCATTTCATCTACGGGTGGAAGCACATGGAGCAAAACCAGTTTTGCTCCCTGATTGGCCGCCATCTGGCAAGCAAGCGCTGCGCTCGGGCGGGAGGTCTCTCTAAGTGTGGTGGCATGGAGCACGACGCGTTCGTGCTTCTCCACCGGGAGATGAGCCTCGGGTCCCACGGTCACGACCGGGAGGTTGACCGAGCGCAGCACTTGTTCCGCCACGGAACCCAGGAGCAGCTTGTTGAGCTTGCTGCGGCTCCGGGTGCCGAGAAGGACTCGATCTACATGAAACTGGCGAAGCGCGGCGGCAATCTGCTGGGCGGCATGTCCCTCGCGCACCAGCGCATCGCAACTGATACTCTGCCGGTGCGCTAACTGGCACCACGGTTCCAGCGCCCTGGTTGCAAACTCCAACGCGCCAGCCGGATCGTAGTAGGGCATGCCAATGGCATCCGACGCCAGAGCCGCGCCGGACGCAACCACATGGAGGAGAATCAGCCGCGCCCTTGTCTCGGCTGCCTGTTCAAGCGCAAACGGCATCAGCCGATCGAGGTCGCTCAGATCGGTGGCAACGAGGATCACGGCCGGATGAGTCCAGCAATCCCTCGCGGAATCGGGCATGGCATTCACCTCGTACACGACAGCGTGGCACTGAAGAAAAACAGGAGATGTGCCAGCGCGCACCCGCAGAAGTGATTTAGATCACCATGAGATCCATTCGACGCAGCCAAAAGCTGGAAGCCGCCTTTACGACAGGTGGGTGAAGGGCCGCTCGGCCAGTTTGCGCGGCAGAGGCAACGGCGCCAGGCCAGCGGTCGAGCCAGCCATGACTTCAGTGAATGCCTTGCGGAAGGCGAGCATCTCGTCATGTGTTCCGACGGTGATGCGCACACAGGTGGGCCAGGATGGCCAGATGCGGCCGATGTAAATCTCCTTGTCTGCCATGGCCGCAAGCACTTCCTTGCCAGGGCGGCGCACGTCGAGCATGAAGCAGTTGCTCACCGAAGGAGTGCAGGCATAGCCGTTCGACTTGAGCCACGCAAGCGTGTCGGTGCGGATGTCGGCGATGATCCGCTTGCGAGTGGGAACAAGGTCCTTTTCCAGCAAACTGGCCTTGGCCGCGGCCAGCGCGGTGATGGGCAACGAGTTCATCCCGAAAACCTCGTACTTCTTGAGCAGATCGGGCCGCCCGATGGCAAAACCCATGCGGATCCCGGCCATTCCATAGAGTTTGGAAAAGGTGCGCAGGACAATGACGTCCCTGCCCTCTTTCACAAAATCCAGCGAAGACGTGACGTCGGAAAGATGGATGTAGGCTTCATCGATCAGCAGGATGGCGCCCTTGGGGGTATTGGCCACGGCGTACTCGATGTC
This sequence comes from uncultured Occallatibacter sp., assembly GCA_964571165.1. Classification (GTDB taxonomy): domain Bacteria; phylum Acidobacteriota; class Terriglobia; order Terriglobales; family Acidobacteriaceae; genus Telmatobacter. Next base: position 17,648 of record CAZNAW010000058.1, read on the forward strand.
GGCGCGGGGGGTGGGGGTTCCGGTGGGGTTGTTGGGGTTGCAAATGTAGATCACACCCGGCGCGGAGGAGGCAGCAACCATTGCCTTGATGTCGTGCTCGGCTGCGCCTTTGGGATCGGCCAGCGGAATCCTGATGACCGGAGCACCCGAAGCATGCGCAGCCCATATGGGAGCCTCGTAACCAGGGTCGGCGATCACCAGAGGCTTGCTCTTGCCGGTAAAGGCAAGCACCGTGAAGTGCAGCGGATCGCTGGAGCCGGCAAAGGGCAGCACAGACTCCGGATCGAGGCCTTCAATCCTGGCGAACGTCGCGGCTAGGTCCTCCTGCATGTCGAACTCGTAGCGGCCGCCCTTGGGAATTATGTCTGCGATCGCTTGGCGCGCCGATTCCGAAGGCCCGAGCGGGTTCTCGTTGGCGTCAATATGAATGCCCTTGTTGGGATCGGCGAACTTGGGACGCTCAGCAAGAGCGAGGCGGGCTTCCGTCATGATGGGCAGGCTGGCTAGGGCGGATGCGCCGGCAGCAAAACGGAAGAAAGCACGGCGGGAGAAGCCGCTACAACCTGTGGGGTCAACAGAAGAATGCATGGGCGAGGCTCCTTGGGACAGAGGTGGTCATGGTCTGCATAGATTGCTGTACGCCCGCGAGAACCGCGGTTGCCGGGATGCCAGGGATGTGGATGCACGGGAAAGGGGATCCCATGTCTCAACGTACCTTCACCAGCGTAAGGATGACAAGAAGATTTCCCACAGATATTAGAAGATGGGTCGGATATGGTACACTTCGTCCGGTAAACGCTTACTGAACTCTGGTTGCGTTCTCGATTTTCTCGCTTTCTGTTTCGCGAAAGATGGTGGGCGGACGGCCGGATATTTTTCCGATGGCGCGGTTTGCCGCTTGACAATCGTGCGAGTAAACCCATTTACTTAGGGGCGGACGTCCGCGCGCTTTACGGACGAATTCACCCCTTTTCAGGTGACGCAATGTTCGGATTGGTCCCAGCTTTCACCGCAGCCGGCTTCTTCTCTCCGCATCCGGCCCTCCTGGCTTTCAGCGCAGAACCTCTGGCGCATTTGAGCTCGCTCGACATCGCCGTGATCGCCATCTACTTCGCGATGGTCTTATGGATCGGCTTCTACCTCAAAGGCAGGTCGAACACCAGCGAAGAGTTCTTCATGGCCGGCCGCGAGATGACCGCCT
>CAZNAW010000059.1:0-17917 GCA_964571165.1 uncultured Occallatibacter sp.
GGCCGTCCGCGCCCAGCATCAACTGGCCCTGCGCACCGCCCCGCATCCGCCGGATATGCTGCACCGCCAGAACCGCCAAGCCTGTCTACCCGCCTTTTCCTGATTCTTATCGAATTCTATGCGCTTCGCCTGAAATTCTCTGCAAAAGCAGCGGACAGAAATCAGAGATCAGGCCGGCAGTGCAAGGAACTCCATTCGACCTTTGCGGTATGCCGCCTGTCGGCCACAACGGGCCTATCTGAACGCCAAAAGCGAGCGCCGGAAACTGACCTCTGATCCCTGACCCTATTCCCTGTTTCCTCGCTTTTCCAGCAGTTCCGCCCTCGCACCCAGCCCGATGGCCATGGCCATCACCCGATCGTCATGCGTCCCTGCCCGCGCTCCCGACTTGCCGTTCGGAAGCCTTACGAAACTCCTGCACTCGCCCAGCAGCCGACGGCTCTGGAACCGTCCCGGATCCTCCACCAGCGCCGCGCCCAGCCGCCCCAGCACCGCGGGACGGCTCACGGACGTGGTCAACCACCCCGGCTGACCTCCTTGCCGATAAACCCGCTTGCATTTGCACGAGGTCTCTACAAACGCCAGCACCCCGCTGCCGTGGTTATTCCGCTCCACCACAAGCCACGCGTCGTTATACACTGCCGCCAGTCTCGTCACCAGCTTCGCCAGTTCCAGCCCGCTCGCATGGCCGGCAAACTCCGCGCACTGCAGGCCTGTCTCCAGCTCCAGTACCTGGGCCGCCGAGTAGTCGCCTTCGCTGCCGCCTCCGGCCGGATCCACGGCCACCAGGTACTCCTTGCCCTTGAGCGGTGGCAACCACACCTCCAACTCTCCGTTCCGCCGCAGCTCCATCGGCTCCGGCACCGCCGCCAGCCGCGCCTCGATCGCCTCCAGCTCAAATACCGAATTTCCGCTGGCCAGAAAGCAGCTCTCCTCGTCCTCGGCATACTCCTGCCGCGCAAGCCCGCGAAAATCTGCCCGGATCTGCCGCCGGTATCCAATCTGCTCCAGGTCCAGGCGCTTCCGCACCATCAGATCGCGCTCTTCCCCGGTCAGAGTGGCTGCATCCACCGCCACGGCCCGGTAGCGCCGCTCCATCCACCAGGGAAAGAAGTGCCGTACCATCCCCGTCTCGCCAGCCTTCTGCCACTCTTCGTGAAAGCACCCGCCCACCCCGTCCGGCGTCGACTCCAGAATCAGCTCCGCCTTCGGCGCCATTGCCGCGCGGAGCCCCGCCAGCGTTTCGGCAGGATCACCGGGCCAGCGCGCCAGCTCCGAGCAGTGCAAATTCTGCACCGTCAATCCTCGACCCGCGTTCCGGTCTCCCGCCGAAACCACCATGTATTGGGAATCGATCTCTGGAAACGCGATCTGCCGCACATTGGCCCGCGAGGTTTTCAGCGGACCCTCCCGCAACTCTTCCGGCAGCCAGTCAAAGAACCGGTGCACGATCCGGAAGATCTCCTCCGCAGCCTCCTGCGTGTGGGCCACTTGCAATGTGAGCGTTCCCGGTTGGGTAATGGTCTTCAGGAAAAACCGCGCCGCCGCCCAGGTTGTCAGCCCCATCTGCCGCGCCTTCAGCACAATGTTCCGTTCACCCCGCCGCCGCTCGAAGGTCCGCTGCACCGCGTTCGCCTTCAGCGGCGCCGTCCATCCCTCCCGCGTTCTTACCAGCAGCAGCTTTTCAGCCAGCGTCATCCCCACCGTCCGGCCCCGAAGGCTTGCCGGGCGCTGGTCCAGAATTCTTCCGAACCTCTCCAGTTCCTCCCTGTCCAGATTCTCCAGGCAGAGCTCCCTCTCCCGTGTTCCAGCCACCAGCCCTCTGCCTGTTTCCGCCATCAACGCCCCATTTCACCGCAAGCTTCTCGCCCCACAGACAGCGGATCGTCCGTGGGGCGGGCAAGATGGACTACGGTATCAACTGTGCGAACGCCGAATCAATAAAGCACTCGTCGCCGCTCACCGCGTTCTGCATGAAAAGGTTGATGTAAGTCGCATTGGCCGTGTTCACCGTGCCGGAAAAACTCGGGCCGCCGCTTCCAGCGAAGGTTCCCAAAAAAGACGAGTCAATCACCTGAGTGGTGGCACTGGTGTTGGCTATCATCGCATCCACTACACCGGGCTTAGCTGCCTGGAAGTAGCCGCCGTTGATGATGGAGGAAGTGACGCCGCCGGAGCCGGATGTGTTGGAGAAATAGGCATAGGGCGAGCAGGTGCCCGTGTTGGCCGTGCCTGTGCACACAGATGTCGGCACTCCGGATGTAGCGGTGCAAGCGCCCACTCTTACCTGGAGATGCAACTGGCTGGCGGTGCCCATCGTCCCGGCTGGGATGGTGATGGTGCCTACATAGTTTTTCGTGGTCGATCCGGTGTTGGCAATCGGGGGCGACGGCAACTTGAAGGTTGGAGCGGTGGCCGCGCCTACCGCTGTATACACGTAAGCCGTGGTAGCTATCTTCGCGCTGTTATCCCCGGCGTTCTGTGTTGTTGCCGTTGTGCCATTGGGCAGAGCAGGAGTCCCGCTAAGTCCAGCCGCTGTACCGCCAATATTCAAGCTTGCCGCGGTACCGGTCAGTCCTGTTCCCGGCCCGCTGAATTGGCCATTCGTGGCAAGTGTGCCGTTGCAGAAGTTGAAAGTCATACTGCCCGTGCCCGTACCGGAGACCGCTTGCCACTGTGCCATGCAGGTGGTCGGTTCTATCTCAATGAGCGCGCTTCCCTCGCCACTGGGCAAAGCCTGATTCAGCAAAGACCAGTTCGTTGTGGATTGATTCATCCAGATTGCCGCCGTAGTGGGAGCCGTCGCAGACTTGAACCATGTCCCCCACGAGTATTGCGGGTAAAAGAGGTTCGGACTTCCGATGTTAGCTGTTACAGCGGACGGGGTGTTATTGCTGAATACAAAGGCTGTATTTGTGCCATAGGCTCCGCTGAAAGACCACCACTCGCCGAAGGAAGGGTTGCCGCCATTCAGCAGCGGAAAGTAATTGGTTGCCGCCTGGATGCCGACATTCGCGAAGATATCGTAGTAGTGCGGCTGTGCTGCTACATCTCCAGCGGTCCAGGCAAAGGCGTATGGCTCAAGGGTCAGAGTGCTGGATAGTTGCTGCGCGTTCACGGGAGATTGGACAGAGACCACTTCCGCGCCGGGGTACAGATTATAGATTGATGTTCTTCCGCTTGCCCACTGGCCGTTATATCCTTGATAGCCGAGGTTCGGCATTTCGAGAGCTATGTCGATACTTGTGGCGGAAGTCGACCGAATTACGGGAATTACATAATGCAGCGTGTTCGTCACACCGTAAAGCGCCGGTGTTGCATCGTCGATGGCCGGGTCGAAGTAATAACCGCTCATCCCTCCAGCCGCCACAATGGCAGTCGCCGGGTGCGGATAGCGGAAAGTGGCTGTAAATGTTGATCCCGTAGTGCTGGTCACGGCAACATGCTCGAACGCCCTGCCGTCCGAGATGGTGAGAACTGTGCCCGCGGAGATATTGGTCATGGACGCCGGAGTGCAGGTGAATGTCCCGGGCGCGGTGAACGCCGTGCCCAGCGTCGTGTTGACCGTGCTCACCGGGAAACCCGATCCGGTAAACGTGACTGTGGTTGGAACGGTTCCGTTCCCATTTGTGATCGAGTTGATGGTTCCAGTCGAATACGCCTTCGTTATATCCACTAGAAAGCGTCCCGCTCCCTGCGTACCGTCTCCGGCGGTTGGTGTCAGAGGCACCGTGGTGGTCGAAGACGACCAGGATGTCGTCGAGCTGGCCGTCGCCGTATATTCAACGGTGCCCTGGTTGGCCTGCATGTTGATGCCCTCGCAACCTTCCGCGCTGCCAGCGGATCGTCCGCCATAGCAGGTTTGGATGGGATAGAGCGAAAGCATGTCGCCATTCGAGTACTTATTGAGCCGTTGCACAACGCCGAAGGCGTTACCTGGTGTGTAGGAGTAGAGATGTTGCTCTTCGAGAGACTGCCAGGGAATGTTGGTGTAGCCGTTCTCATTGATGTTGACGCCGCCGCCCAGATAGAGAGCGGATGGGTTGAAGTTGATTTGATGCAGGCCACCTACGCCCGTGCTGGTTGAGTAGACGGCTCTCCAGTTATGCCACGAATTCGCGTTGGACGTGGGTTGATCGCCCACAATGTTCACGCCTGTCTGATAGTCGCCATAGCGGTAGTCCTGAATCTGTGCGTTGGAAGGAACCATCCAGGAGCAGCCATAGCCGGTAACCACCGAAAACGCGCCCTCGATTTGGCATATCTCGGGGTCGCTTGTCGTATAAGTCGCGGGAATCCAGAAAGGGGTTACGCCCGCGGCCGAATTCGATGTAACCGCGGTCTGCGTGTTGGCGTAAGAAGCAACGTTGAACGCTCCGTTGATCGCGGGAGCATTGACCGCGCCGGTAAACGTCGAACCCGCGAGAGCTGCGCCGCCCAGGTTGGCAAGCGCGCCGGCTGCGGTGGAGGCCCCCGTGCCCCCGTTTCCCGGTTGCACCACTCCGGTTACGCTGGAGGAGGAGCCTGAAACATTGCCGGTGACATTGCCAGTCAGAGGTCCGATGAAGCCAGAGGAATCAGTCAACGCTCCGGTCATGCTTCCGCCCGACTGCGGAACCGCCTGGCCAAGCGTCGAATCCACATAGTGCTTGTCCGCTGCCTGCAAAGCCTGTGTCGGGTCGGAGTTCAGGAGCAGCGGACCACTCAGCGTCCCGCCTGTCAATGACAGTTCACTCGCTGCCATCTCGGCGATCGACTGGTCCACATAGGCCTTGCTCACCGTCTGCACGGCCTGCGCCGCCGGCATCAGTTGCGCCTGCACCTGAGCCAGGGTCGCCTGCGCCACGGCGGGCACTACCCAATACTGGGTGCTCGTCGTGCCGTCGCTCATCTGGTAAACCACCGTGTAATACAGCCCTGCCGGCGTGGCGCCCTGGTTCGGAGCCAGATTCACGCTCACAAAGCCATCCGGCGCGATGGTCACCATCATCTGACCCGCGGCAATCGCCTGCCCGCCGGCCGTCGCAAACGACGGCCAGCTTACGTTCAGCGTTCCTGCGCCAACCTGCCCGTTCGCCAGATACACCGTCCCCTGAACGGTTGTCGTGCTGACCGCCTGCGCATTGGCCATCAACCCCAACGCCATTCCCATCAGGCACAGCCCCATCCACCTGCGGGCGCCGAACCACTCGTCCCTCGTGCGCATCATTCGTTTGTCTTCCTTCTTTGGGAATGCGGCAGGCTGCAATGGGGCTCACATCCCCTTGCGTTTCTGCCACATTCCCCGCCAAGCGAAAAACTCAGGCCCCTTGCGGTTCCCGGCTTCCAGCTCCTGTTTCCTCGACCGCCTCCAGCTCCTCGCGCGGCCATTGCGGCTCTGCCGCCAGATCCGACGCCAGGCTGCGAAGTGGCCGCAGGGTCATGGCTTCCTCAGCATCCACGTTTCCCTCTGCGAGTTCGACCAGCAACCGGGCGCTCAGCACGTGGCCATCGAGAGTGCTGTCATAAAGCGACTTGGCAATCTCGGCGGCCTTCTCGTCAACCAGCTTAAGCGCCTCTTTATTAAGTTTTTTCGCCTTTTTGAAGCGTTCGCCCGCATTTGCCTTCCCCAGTACCGCCTGCTTCCGTCTTGCCCCTGCCATCTGTCCGCCATTTCCGGCCCATCCTTCCACGGTGATTCGCTCTCCCCGTAAAACGAAAAAGGGGGCAATTCCCTTCGGAATCACCCCCCATCGCTCTTTCAGAAATGCCGTTGCCTCTTCTTCTTTCCTGCGCCTGCGAACCCGCGGAGATGGCCCGAAGAAGATTGGGAATGCCTCCTGCGCTTTCCCCTTTTCGAATCGTTTGGTCTGAATATTCTTAGCTTAACGAATTACCCTGGAATTCCATGCAACCCGCCGGCTCTGTTCTTCTCGCTTGTTTTCAAATACTTAACCATACTGTGCCGGCTCGGTTTCTTTGACACCAGGCCAACCAAGGCACAATGACTCCCCAGATGGCTCCGGCGTCGCACCCGCAAAATGCTCTACCATATCCCGGTGACGTTCCCTGCCACACACGATCCCACCCTCCTCGTCCATGGCGGTGCCTGGGCCATCCCCGCCGACGCAGCGGCCGCCCACGAACGAGGCGTGCGCAACGCCCTTGAAGTTGGCTACGATGTCCTTTCCCTGGGTGGCTCCGCCCTCGACGCTGTCGAAGCCGCGGTTACCGTCCTCGAGGACGACACCACCTTCGACGCCGGCCGCGGCAGCTTCCTCACCTCCGACGGCCGCGTCCAGCTTGACGCCCTGCTCATGGACGGCGGCCGCATGAAGGCCGGCGGCGTAGCCTGCGTCGAGCGTCTGCGCAACCCGATCCAGGCTGCCCGCCTCGTTCTGGAGCAAAGCCCCCATGTCTACTTTGTCGGCCCCGGCGCAGAGCAGTTTGCCCACGCCCACGGCATGATCCTCATTGACAATGCCGACCTGGTACTCGACCGCGAGCGCCAGCGCCTGATCCGAGCCCAGGCTCGCCAGTCCGCCGGTCTCGCCGACGAAACCTTCTCCGGCGAGATCCTGCAAGATGACAAGAGCCCGGAAACCGCCTTTGCCGCGGACCCTGGCTCCGGCTTTGAGTCGCACGACACCGTGGGCGCTGTAGCTCTCGACTGCCAAGGCAACCTCGCCGCCGCCACCTCCACCGGCGGCACCCTCAACAAGACTCCCGGCCGTGTCGGCGACTCCTCGCTCATCGGTTGCGGCTGCTACGCTGACAATCTTTCCGCCGCCGTCTCTCTCACCGGCTGGGGCGAGCCCATCATGAAGTTGGTGCTTGGCAAATGGGCAACCGACCGCGTGGCCGACGGCACGGCTCCAGAGATCGCCGCCCGCGAAGCCATTTCCTACCTCTACAACCGTCTCGGCGGCCACGGCGGCATTATCCTCCTCGGCCCCGACGGCCGCTTCGGCCTGGCCCACAACACCCCTGCCATGGCCTGGGGCCTGGCCACCGCGAGCGGCCTGCAGACCGGGCTCACGGCATAATCAATCTATGCTTGTTCTGGCTTCCGCATCTCCCCGCCGACGTGAGCTTCTCGCCCAGGCCGGCTTCTCGTTCCAGGTCCACCCCGCCCAAATCCCCGAAGACCCCAACCCCAACGAAGACCCCATCGCCTACGTCGTCCGTCTCGCCCGCGCGAAGGCTCAGGCCGTCTTCAGCGAACTGACCCCGTGTCAGGGCATGACTTCAGTCGTGCCGCAAATGCGCAGCAATGAAGGCGAGACTTTAGCCCCTGAGGGAATGTTTCCAGAAACCCTCACCGTCCTTGGCGCCGACACCACCGTCACCCTTGACAACCACATCCTCGGCAAACCCTCAGACCCCGCCGACGCCGCCCGCATGTTGCGTCTGCTCTCCGGACGCACCCACCGCGTCATCACCGGCGTCGCCGTCGTCACCGCGGAACGCACCGAGGTAGCCGCCGAAGCCACCGCTGTCAAATTTCTCACCCTCTCCGACGAAGAAATCGCCGCCTACATCGCCACCGGCGAGCCCATGGACAAAGCCGGTGCCTACGCCATCCAGGGCCGTGCCGCTCGCTGGATCCCACGGATCGAAGGGGATTACTTCAACGTCGTCGGACTTCCTATCGCCCTCGTCTCCACCCTCCTGGAAGCCGTCGACCGCCGCTGAACCCACCCATTTGCTACTCGCCAACCGCGCAAAGCGGAAATGCTAACCGGCTCCGATAACTGATCAAAAAAGTCGAGACCCAGGTCCAGTCCACGCTCTGCTGGACACCCGGTTGCAAGCATTCGGGGCGCTTCCCGGCTGTCGCCAGACTTTCTTTGCACCAGTAACCAGGAAGTTATTATTTCAGGAATAAAGCGCCAAGATACACCTCCCGTTCTTAAAACATCCTTGTGTGACATTGCGATGGTTTCCTGACTCCGGTTCTTGCGTGGGCGCCTATTCCCGCCAAAATAGTTACAAGAATTCAATTCTGGTTACGCCCTCCTGCGGTAGACTTCCTGTTGCCTCCAAGCAAAGGAAAATCTCATGCGAAAAGCCATTTTCATGTGCAATGTCCTTCTGCTGCTCGGCATAGCCTCACCGGCTTTGCTTTGCGCGCAATTCCAAAAGCCCACAGATGAAGAGCTCAAAATGACCGCCGATCCCAAGGCCCCGGGAGCCGCTGCGGTTTATCTGAACATCGAAGAGATCACCGACGATTCGCTCCACTATCACAGCTTTTATGCGCGGATCAAAGTGCTCGCGGAGAAGGGTAAGGAACTCGCCACCGTCGAGATTCCCTACGAAGAAAGTAACTTCAAGGTCGAGAACATCAATGCGCGCACCATCCACTCCGACGGAACCATCGTTCCGCTCACCGGCAAGCCCGAAGACTTGTTGATCTCAAAGAGCGGAGACAGGGAGTACGGGCGCAAGGTATTCACTTTGCCCAGCGTCGAAGTCGGCAGCATCCTTGAATATCACTATCAGTTTCAATATCCTGAAAATCATGTCTCCTCTCCCTTCTGGGAGATTCAACGGAGCTACTTCGTTCACAAGGCACACTATGCCTTTACCCCCTTCAAAGCGTTCCTGGACGGGAACCAAAACTTCACCAGCAGCTATCTGGTGGATGAGCATGGCAATGTGGCCAATAACCTTCTCTGGTGGTACGTACTTCCTCCGGGCGTGGAGGTCAAGAAAATAGTCAGCAGAGGTTTTACCGTCGACGTGAAGGACGTTCAGCCCATTCCCGACGAAGAGTGGATACCGCCCATTCGCAGCCTGATTTACAAAGTCTACTTTTATTACAAGAACGCTCGGAGCAGCAATACCTTCTGGATGGACGAAGCCAAACTCTGGTCAAAGGACGTGGATCATTTCGCCGAACCCTCCAAGCCCATTCATGATGCCGTCTCCGGCTTGATTGCTCGCGGAGACAACGATGTAGTAAAGGCGAAGAAGCTCTACAAAGCTGTACAGGCCCTCGATAACACTGACTTTTCCCGTAGGAAAGAGAAATCCGAACTCAAGCAGCTCCACCTGAAGGCAGCCAAGCGCGCCGAGGACACCTGGTCCCAGAAAAGCGGCTCCAGCCAGGATATCGCTCTGCTTTATTTAGCCATGCTGCGCGCCGCAGGCCTCAATGCATACGCCATGAAGGTGGTTGATCGCGACGAAGGCATGTTCGCTCTCGGCTACCTCAGCCTTGATCAGCTTGACGACTACATCATCATCCTGACAAGCGGCGGCGAAGACACCATCCTCGACCCCGGCGAAAAGATGTGTCCCTTCGGGATGGTGCACTGGAAGCACACCGGCGCCGGCGGTCTCTTGCAGACAAAGGATGGCCAGTCCGCAGGCAACAGTCCGCTCCAGGTCTACACGGACAACACACTCGACCGCACCGGCGGCGTCAGGGTTGACGATCACGGCGCTGTCACTGGCAATCTTCGCTTCGTGATGGCTGGCCAGGAAGCGCTCTACTGGCGTCAACTGGCTCTTCAAAACGATCAGGACGAGGTCAAGAAGCGCTTCGACGATTGGCTCAAGTCCATGGTTCCCGCGGGTGTCGATGCCCACGTTGATTCTTTCCAGGCGCTCGACGATTCCGACGTAAGCCTCGTGGCCGACATCAAGGTGACCGGCACTCTCGGCTCCGTCACCTCCAGGCGGCTGCTGCTTCCCGCTTTCTTCTTTGCCACCAATAGTTCTCATCCCTTTGTCAAAGAAGACAAGCGGCAGGAACCAGTGGATATGCACTATCCCGAACAGGTATCCGACAACGTCAACTATTACCTGCCTCCTGACATGACGGTGGAAGGCGCGCCGCAGGATGAAGATATTCCATGGGAGGGCCATGCGAGTTTCATGACTCAATGCGTAACGCGTTCCGACCTGGTCACCGTAACGCGTCAACTTGCGCGTGCATTCACCTTCGCCAAGCCGGAGGAATACCAGGAACTTCGCGGCTACTATCAGAAGATCGATGCCGTCGACCAGCAACAACTGGTTCTTACCGCACCCCCGGCAACGAAAGGCAATTGATGATCGCGCGTCTCCGGAATCTTCCGCTTCTTGCCGTTGGAGCCTTTTGCTGCCTCGCCGTGCTCGGCCCAACCGCCGCAGAGGCCAAGAACAAGCCTGAACCCGCACCCCAATGGGCTGTCGATGCCGCCAAAACGCCCACGCCCTCCACCGCCAAAGATGCCTCCGCCGTTATCCTCTTCGACGAATACGTCATTACCGTCGATGAGCATAATCACGCCGTGGAACGCGAGCGCGAAGCCATCCGCATCCTCGAGCCCCAGGGACGCGGCTACACTCACTGCTCCATCGGCTACGACATCGACGAGAAGCTCAACTACTTCCGCTCCTGGACCATCACCCCAGACGGCCGCCAGTTCCAGGCCATGGAATCGGACTTCCTTGACAGCGGTGCCTATGCCGCGCCCACCCTCCAGTTCACTGAACGCATCCGCACTGTCAATCCCCCCGCCAGCGACCCCGGCTCCGTCGTCGTCTGTGAAACCGAGGAACACCTCCGCCCCTACATGAACGAAGAGAGTTGGGAGATCCAGTCTTCAATCCCCGTGGTCTCTGAGGCCTTGGACATAGTCCTTCCGCCCGGCGGTCATTACGCCGAGTCCTGGGCCAATTTCGCCCCGGTCAAACCCGTGGAAGTCACTTCGAACCATCTCCGCTGGGAGATTAAGGACATGCCCGCCCTGGATCTCGAAAACATCCACGCCACTCCCGCATGGGGGGCGCTGGCCGCCCGCATGTCCGTCAAGTGGGGCGATGCAGCCGTCAAAGGTGCTGACAACCAATGGCGCGCCATCGGTCTATGGCAAGAGCAGTTGGAGGAGCATCGCCCCGATCCCACCCCTGAGATCGTCGCCAAAGCCCAGGAACTGACCGCCGGCGTCCCCGATTTCTACACCAAACTCAGCCGCATCACCAATTACATCCAGAAAAACATCCGCTACTTTATTGTTGCCAGAGGCATTGGCGGCTGGCAGGCGCACTATGCCGCCGACATCTATCGCAACCGATACGGCGACTGCAAAGACAAAACCACCTTGCTCATCTCCATGCTCCAGGCCATCGGCATCCCCGCTTATTATCTTCACGTCGACAGCCGCCGCGGCATCATTGACCCCGATGCCCCGTCCCTTGCCGGCAATCACATGATTACCGCCATCGAGTTGCCTGATGGCGAAAAGGATCCCCGCCTACTAGCCCGCGTCAAGGCAGCCAACGGCAAGACCCTCCTCATCTTTGATCCCACCGACGAAGAAACCCCCGTTGGCCTGATTGATGCCGACCTCCAGGGCGCATTCGCCAACATCATTCATGGCACGAGCAGTCAGGTCCTCCAAATGCCCGTTCTGCCCCCTGAATCCGCCGGTCTAACCCGCAAAGGCTCCTTCACTCTTACCGCCGACGGTGCGCTCACCGGCGATATCACCGAAACCTTTAAGGGCGATGACGCCAGCAATGAGCGCTGGTTCATCAAGGACAACGATTCCAAGCAACTCCACGAAAAACTTGAAAACGGTATTGGCTCCGATCTGCCCGGCCTCGTCTTCAAAGGCTTCGAGTTCCGCGGCACAGCCGATCTCGACAAACCGCTCGACTTAGATCTCCATCTCAGCGCGACTGGTTACGCCCACCCCGCTGGATCCTTGCTTCTGTTCCGCCCCCGCGTTCTTGGAAGCCACGCCCGAACCGTGCCGGATGTCATGGAGGGCAAACCCCGCCGCTACTCCATAGAACTCGGGCACCCCGGCCGCTGGCATGATATCTACGACATCGCACTGCCCCCCGGCTACGTCGTCGACGAGGCCCCTGACCCTGTCGACATTGACCTTGACTTCGCCAGCTATCACTCCTCTGTATCCGCCAAAGGCAACCTGCTCCACTACGACCGCGAATACGTCGTCCGCCAGGTTGAAATTTCTGCGGACAAGTCAGCTTCTTTCCGCAAGCTGGAAAGCGCCATTCTCTCCGACGAGAAAGGCACCGCCGTCCTCAAAAAGCAGTAGAGAATTGCAGCAAAAACTCGTTCCTGCACGAACAAGGCGGCTGCTAAAACCTTGCGACTGGACACTGCTTTGCATCCCCCACCCTGTCCCACTCATCCATAAAACCATGAGCCATCCTCTCTTTTCCCCCTTTCAACTCCGCTCCATCGTCTTTCCCAACCGCATCGGCGTCTCGCCCATGTGCCAGTACTCCTCTCAGGACGGCTTTGCCACCGATTGGCATCTTGTCCACCTGGGCAGCCGCGCCCAGGGCGGCGCCGGCCTAGTCATTCTGGAAGCTTCTGCCGTCGTCCCCGAAGGGCGCATCTCCTCAGGAGATCTCGGCATTTGGAAGGACGCCCATATCCCCGCTCTCGAGCGGATCGCAACCTTTGTCCACTCCCAGGGCGCCCGTGCCGGCATTCAACTTGCCCACGCTGGCCGCAAAGCCAGCATGACCCCGGCTTTCACCGGTGAGCGCCTCCTGCTCCCCGCCGATGGTGGTTGGCAGCCGGTCGCCCCCAGCGCCCTCGCCTTTTCCCCCACCTATGCTGTCCCCCAAGCCCTCGATCAGGCCGGCATTGACGCCGTAATCGAGGCGTTTCGCAATGCCACGCGGCGCGCCTTCACCGCAGGATTCGACTTCGTCGAGATTCACGCCGCTCACGGCTACCTCCTCCACCAGTTTCTCTCGCCTCTCGCCAACCACCGTGCCGATGCCTATGGCGGCAGCTTTCACAACCGTACCCGGCTGATTCTCGAAGTGGTCGACGCCGTGCGCGCCGAGTTGCCAGCTCATCTGCCCCTCTTCGTCCGCATCTCCGCCACCGACTGGGCCGAGGGCGGCTGGACCGTCGACGAATCCGTTCAACTCGCCCGCCTCTTCCCTGAACATGGAGTCGATCTGGTCGACGTCTCCTCCGGCGGACAGGTTCCCAATGCGCAGATTCCCCTGGCCCCCGGTTATCAGGTAGGGTTTGCCGCCAGAATCCGCCGCGAGGCCGAAATTCCAACCGCAGCCGTGGGCATGATCACCGATCCCCTGCAGGCCAATGCCATCGTGGCTCAGGGCGAAGCCGATCTCGTTCTTCTGGCTCGCGAATTCCTCCGCGATCCCTACTGGCCCCTCCATGCCGCAGCTGCGCTCGGCCTGTCTGCCAGTTGGCCGCCCCAGTACCTGCGTGCCGCACCTCGCCACTCCCCCGCGCGCACTCCCGTCACCCTGCCCGAAAGCAATGGATAGAGCGCGGGGCAGAGCTGATCCCGCTTTCCCGCGCAGCTTTTCACTGCAAAGTGGGGCCAACCCCCACATTTTGCTTCACAAACAGTGCAATTTGTGGCCTATACTGCGTTTAGAGCGAGGTTTCCGTCACGTTCTCCGGTGCTCCTGCTCATCGTCCCCATGGCCACGCAACTTTCCCAGAAGCGCGCCCTTCACTCGACCTCAATCCCGGACCGCCTCTACTTCAAGATTGGCGATGTCGCACGCATCTGCAACCTTGAGACCTACGTTCTGCGTTTTTGGGAGACACAGTTTCCCCAACTCAAACCCAACAAGAGCGGAACCGGCCAGCGGCTATACCGGCGCCGCGACGTCGAGCTGGCTCTCGAGATCAAGCGGCTGGTTCACACACAGGGATACACCCTTGCCGGCGCACGCCAGGCTCTCGAGCAGGCAAACCGCCGACACCCCGACCCTCAGGAAGCCCCCCAGCAAGATGCCCAAGGCGATTCCCAGTCGCGCCTGCCGCGTCCGGCATCCGACTCCACCCAGCGTCAGGAGGCTGTTACTGCGGCAATCCTCCACGCTCGTACCGAACTTCGAGAGATTGCCGATCTACTCGACTCGCCGGTTCCTCGTCCGCCGCGCCGCCGGCCCCGCCAGAGCGCACTGTCTGACCCGAGCGGCTTCCTCTTCCCGTCCTAGATTCTGCGTGAAATCCATCGCTTTCTTTCTCAGGCTTCTCTATACCGAATGCGCAACCGGCAGGCTGGTTCCGTGCTACTTTATAGCTACTGTTTGACCTTCACGAGAGGAGGAGGGAGGGTTTCGCTTCTTTCCTGACCAGACCTTCGGCATTTCTTTTTGCATTGGAGTCTGCCCCAACCATGAGATGTGCTCATTGCGGATCAACGAATTTTCGGACTTCAAGACTGCGAACGAAGGATATCGTTCGCCTGCTCCTTCTCAAATATCCCGTCCGGTGCCGTACCTGCTTTGAGCGGAAGTACGTAGGCTTGCTCATGGGTTTGAGCCTTCGCCAAGCCGAGAAGATTCGTCACCGCGAAGAGCGTCGCATCAAGAAGAGCGAGGATCGTTCGACTACAAAGCAAGAGTAAATGCGATTGCATCCTTGGATTGGCTATAGATAGATAGAACCTCATGTCCCCAAACTAACAATGCTTTTAGAACTAACACCTGTACATCTCAATCGGTGTGTTTCAGTTGCATCAGAGCATTTTCGGAATACACGTAGACTTTTTGAGAGCAGGGAAAGGTGGTTTTTGCTTCCACCCCTGCGACGAAGACCTGTCGCCGGGGACCCCGGAAAGGAAAAACCACTTTGCCTCGTGCCTTCGGTCTACACCAATTCCGAAAATGCTATAGCCCTGGAAGGATAGCGGCCAACATCCGATGAGCAATTCTTGAAAAACGCGCGATAGCTTTTCGGTCTTTTACAGCTCTTTCAAGCTGCAGGGAAACCAGCATTCCCCAACCCGCCTTCAGCCATCTGCGGTCCGGCCGTAGCCCGGACAAAGCTTGCTTTTGAGAGCCTGAGGGCTCCCGCAGCCGGCCCAACCGGCTCGCATGCACGGGTGGAAGAGTTTTACCATAAAGGAAGACCATGATGATTACAGCCAGCAAGAGTGTGCAGAGCGCAGTGGTTGAGGGCTCTGTTCTATCGAAAGACGGCACTCCCATTGGATTTTTCCGGGTAGGGTCCGGACCCACGCTCGTTTTTGTGCACGGCAGCATCTCCGACCACCGCGACTGGAAGAAAGTCGCGCGCATCCTCGCTGCGCACTACACCTGCATCCTGATGGACCGTCGCGGACGGGGCCGCAGCCGCAATCTCAGTTCCGCGTACTCCATCCAAAATGAGTACGAAGACGTTGCCGCCATTCTTGAGAGCGTGGGACCGGACGTCTGCCTGGTGGCCCATTCCTTCGGATCCGTCTGCGCCCTGGGCGGCGCGGCGCTCTCGACCGTGCGGCGGCTGGTGCTCTATGAGCCGCCGTATCCCGTCGGCAGGCTGGTGGCCGGAGCCAATCTGCTTCCGTTCAAGCAGGCGCTGGCCAACGGAGACCTTGATCTGGCGCTGGCTATCGGCATGGAGAAGTTTATCGGCCTGCCGGCATCGGTGGTGGCCGCAACCCGCACTTCAAAAGCCTGGCCGCATATGCGCGGACTTGTAACCAGCTGGACCCGCGAGTTGGAGGCCATGGACGCACTCGGAGCCGATTTTTCAGCCTATCGCCAGTTCACCACTCCCACTCTGCTGCTGAGGGGCAGCGAAAGCCCGAAATACCCGTTCCAGTCCACAACCCGCGCGCTCCAGCAGACCTTGCCCCATGTGCGGGTCTCTACCCTGCATGGACAAAGCCACATGGCTATGCGCCTGGTTCCCGAGCTGGTTGCCCAGCGCATTGCGCAGTTTGTATCGGAATAGCAGCTTGCAGAACGGCGCGAAAGCCAAGTGCTGGAAGCCCCAGATCCCGATTTTGAAACCTGGGACTTCCAGTTCGCATTCGCTGCAGCGGATGGCGGATTATTCTTCCTCTTCCTCCACCGGGCGCTTGGCGTTGGCCAGAATCTTCTCGGCCACCAGTTGCGGCACGATGTCGTAGTGGTCCATTTCCATCCGGTAGCTGCCTTTGCCCTGTGTCATCGAGGTCAAAATCGTCCCATAGGTAAGCATCTCGGCCATCGGAACTTCTGCGTTGATGATCGTCGTGCGTCCCTTGGAATTCATGCCTTGCACGCGCCCGCGGCGGCCGTTCAGGTCGCCCATCAGCGCCCCGGCAAACTCCTCCGGCGCCTCGATCTCGACCTTCATGACAGGCTCCAGCAAGCAGGGCTTGCACGATTCCATGCACTTGCGGAAGGCCAGCCTTCCCGCCATTTTGAACGACATTTCATTGGAGTCCACGTCGTGGTAGCTGCCGTCGTAGACCGTCGCCTTGAAGTCCACCACCGGGAACCCGGCCAGGTACCCGCGCGCCGCTGACTCCACGATGCCCTTTTCGACCGCAGGTATGAAATTCCGGGGAATGGCGCCGCCGAAGACTTCGTTGCCAAACTCGAAACCGCCGCCGCGAGGCAAAGGCTCCATCCTGATCCTGCAATCCCCGAACTGTCCATGGCCGCCGGTCTGCTTCTTGTGGCGGCCCTGGGCTTCAGCCTTGCCGCGGATGGTTTCGCGATAGGGCACCTTGGGCGCTTTGAGGGTCACTTCCGCGTGATACCGCTTCTTGAGCCGGCTGACGATCGTCTCAATGTGCGGCTGACCCGCCCCGGCGATGAGGAATTCATTGGTCATGGGGTCGCGGAAGAAACGGATCAGGCGATCCTCCTCCATGAGCTTGTGGATAGCCGGCGCGAGCTTGTCCTCATCGGCGCGGCTCTTGGGCTCAATGGCATATGTCATGGCCGGCTCGGGGAATGCGGCCAGATCCACCTGAATCTCGGCGCCCTTCTGCCCCAGCGTGTCTCCGGTGAGGGTGTCGCGGAGCTTGGCCACGGCGCCCAGGTCGCCGGCGTGCAATTCAGGCACCTCTGCAGCTTTGCGCCCCTGCATCACGCTTAGATGGGAGAGACGCTCCTGGCTGCGGCGGGTATAGTTCTCCACCGTAGCGTCGTTCTTGATAACGCCGCTGATCACCTTGAAGAAGGTAATGCGCCCTGAGAATGGATCCGTCATGGTCTTGAAGACCACCAGGCCGACAGGCTCTTTGTCGTCCACTTTGCGAAAGGCGATGCCTGCGCCCGCTTCCACGGATGCGTCTCCGTTGGTGGCCACAGCCTGCAGCGACGGGGCATGCACGGCAAAAGGCGCGCGCTCAATGGGCGAGGGAGCGTAGGCCTTGAGAAAATCGAGCAGGTGGTCATTGCCCATATTGGCCAGACCGCTCGTAAACAGCATTGGGAAGATACGGTCTTCGCGGATGGCTTCATGCAGCGCGGCGACCAGATGCTCCTCAGGGATGGTGCCCTTCTCGAAGTACTCCTCCATCAGCTCGTCTTTGCCCTCGGCCACCAGCTCGACCAGCGCCTCATGCCGCGCCTTCGCGTCGGCGGCCAGGCCGGCCGGAAGCTCGCCAATCTTGCCGCGGCCGTCGCCGCCGGGCGTGTAGTAGTAAGCCTCCATGGTCACAAGGTCCACGACTCCGTGAAAACCCTGGGCATCAGAAATCGGCAACTGGACGGGAACACAGTTGCGTCCCCAGCGCTCATGAATGTCCTCGATGAGGGCGTTCAGGCCTCCACCACCGCCGGCTTTGGGGTGGTCCATCTGGTTTACTACAACGATACGGGGGATGTTGGCTTCTTCGGCATACTTCCAAACGCGTTCCGTAACCGGTTCAACGCCATTCTGGGCGTTGACGAGGACGACGGCGGTTTCTACCGGAAGCAGCGCGGCACGGGCTTCGTGGATGAACATGTGAAAGCCGGGGGTGTCGACGAGGTTGATCTTCACGCCCTGCCACTCGGCATAGGCGACGGCGTTTTGCATGGTAACGCCGCGGGCCACTTCTTCCTCGTCATAGGCGGTCACGGCGGAACCGTCGACCACGCTGCCCTGGGTTGGGGTCATCTTCGCGGCATGCAGCAGAGCGGCAATCAAGGTGGTTTTGCCGCAGTGCGCATGCCCCACTACAGCTACGTTGCGGATCTC
>CAZNAW010000060.1:0-17600 GCA_964571165.1 uncultured Occallatibacter sp.
ACAAGTCACGCAATTTATTGCATTAAAATATTGTATTTATGAGACACTACACTAGCAGAGGAAGTCAAAATTCTCGAAGAGGAAGTAGAAATCCTCGAAGAGATCATTGACCTCGAAGAATACGCGAAGCACAAGCGCCACCCCCGCCGCGCCAGGGGCTACCGCATCAGGATCGACAAGGAGTACATTGTCGTTCACGTTCACTCAATGACCGGGCGTCAAATCCTGGAACTCGTCCACAAGACACCGGAGACGTACCTACTCTCGGAAAAGCTGCACGGTGGGCAGGTGTTGCCGATCGGTGCGGATGATGTTGTCGAATTCCACAAACACGCCATTGAACGCTTTCAAACGCTCAAGCTGGAACCAACCGAAGGAGGCTTTGGTGCGACGTGATTTTCAACTTTCCGAGGATGACGTGTTATGTTTGGATGCACAAGGATGTGCCTGGGATGCAATCGTCGAGAACAACGTCAAGTGGATTATTCTTCGCGGTTATTCCATCCCGGCAGGCTTCAACGTTGTGGCCGCCGACGCGGCGATCCGCATTCCACCATCGTATCCTGACGGTGGACTGGACATGGTGTATTTCTTTCCAGGGCTGTCGCTGCTAGATGGTCGGGCCATTGCCAAGCTGACCCCTCATCCTTTGGAAAGCAAGCAGTATCAGCAATGGTCTCGCCATTACACGTGGGAGCCAGGGCACCATAACCTCTGTACCCACTTGCTGCTAATAAGAAGCTGGCTAGAACGGGAGCTAAGAAAGGCAGCATGAGACGGTTGAAACTAAGGCTCACGACAACGCACCACGCTCAACTTCGCCAGCACCTTCTTCCCGGCGATGGCCTTGAGTCTGTTGCCGTCGCTCTATGCGGCCGTCGCCGGGGCGACCTCGCTCACTGCCTCACGGTATACAAGCTTGAACCGATTCCTTATGACGAGTGCAGGCTTCGGACGCCTGACCGGATTACTTGGTCAACTCGCCGATTACTGCCACTTCTGGAAGAGGCGGCTAAACGGGATTTGGCAATTCTCAAAATCCATAGCCACCCAGGTGGGTACAGCCAGTTTTCAACGGTGGACGACGAATCTGACGCAGATTTGTTCAGTTCGATATTTGGTTGGACGGATAGCAGCTTTCCCCATGCAAGTGCGGTGATGCTTCCCGATGGCGTTATGTTTGGGCGCGGGATTCTTCCCGATGGAACTTTTTGTCCGCTGGATTCTATTCTCGTGCCTGGTGACGATCTTTGTTTTTGGTCGGGCAATTCCCGCGCCAGGTTGCCCGGTTTCGTGCAGCGCCACGCTCAAATCTTTGGTGCTGGCACGACTCAGCGTCTTCGTGAACTTGCTGTCGCAGTAGTGGGTTGCTCTGGAACCGGCAGCCCGCTTATCGAGCAACTTGCAAGGCTCGGGGTCGGGCGTTTCGTCCTTGTTGATCCGGATCATGTGGAAGACAAGAATCTCAACCGCATTCTAAATGCCTCCCGTGAGGATGCCTACCTCCATCGACCAAAAGTTGAAGTGATGGCACGAGCAATCGCACGCATGGGGTTTGGCACCGAGGTCGAAATTCTTGCCCAAGACCTCGCGACGCCCGCCGCTGTCAAAGCGGTCGCTGAGTGTGATGTTGTATTCGGCTGCATGGACGGTGTTGAAGGAAGACACTTGCTCAACCGACTCTGCACATGCTATTTGATCCCATACTTTGATGTTGGTGTTGGACTGGATGGGGATGGTAAGGGCGGTATTGACGAGGCCTGCGGAGCCGTCCACTATCTGAAACCAGACGGCGCGAGTTTGTTGGATCGGAAACTTTACACGTATGATCAACTCAAAGCCGCTGGCTTACGACGAACTGATCCTGTGGCTTACCGCCAGCAGGTTAAGGCCGGCTATATCCGAAATGTTCCAGAGGATCGGCCAGCGGTCATAAGCATTAACATGCAGATGGCCAGTATAGCCATCAATGAATTTCTCGCCCGTTTTCATCCCTACCGTCACGATGATAATGCTGACTCGGCCGTCGTACGGATGAGTTTTATTCAGGGACACTGCTACCGCGAAGCTGATGGCGCTGCGTCTGGAACATTCGCTTCGGTGCTAGGGCGCGGCGATGTACGTCCTCTCCTGTCGATGCCTGAGTTAAGCGAACCGGAGTTGCAAGCATGACTTGGATATTTGTGCTGCTTGGCTTGGTCGCGGTGATCGGACTTATCGTATGGCTGCGTTCGCGGCAGCCGAAACCGTTCCGCACGCTGTTTGTCGATGAATTCCCAGATTCACTTCGCCCACGGGCTATCTATGTTGCGAGTGAACCTAGTCACCCTTGGGCAGCGTCGATGCTCTGCCCTTGTGGATGCGGTGAAGTAATTCAATTGAACCTTTTGCCCCAAGTGAGGCCGTGCTGGCAGGTCCAGGCGCACGAAGATGGAACGGTCAGCATCACGCCATCCGTTTGGCGTCAGAAAGGATGCGGTAGCCACTTCTTCGTGCGGCGAGGGCGTATCGATTGGTGTTAACGGCTTGACTATCCCGACGTATTCCCGAGGCTGACCGACTACAGAACTTGCCACAAATCTTCAATCGCGTTAGCCTCCAATCAGAAAGGAAAACCATGAAAGAACCAGGACTCGATAATCGTCATCGCGACCAATCGCTTCCAAAGGCCGGTGAGATTCAGCAGAAACGCAGCGACACGCTCAACAAGAACTTGCCGAAGCCCATTCCGCAATTCTCGCCCAATGCAACGCTCGGGACCATGCGCAAGGAAACGGGCAAGACGAGCGTGGAAGCCGTCCGAAAAGCCGCCGAGAAACGCCGTTAAGCGAATGCGAATCATCGTGATCGCCTCAATGTGTCACAACGAGTGCGGGTGGCTGGTCAGTATGAACCTCCCAGTGTTTACCCAATGCGGGATGCGGGTGCTTCCCACATCAGGTAGGCAATTTTAATAGAGAGCTGATGGTCTTATCCGCCGGCGTGCGGGGGTTCCTTAGGTTGCTGACGAATGAAGCTGTGAGCTTCGTCAGCCATCTTGGCGAGAGTCAGAAGATCGTCGAAGCCAAAGCTGGAACTGTCTTTCCAGTCATTACCGTCCTTGTACGAGCGGGTGAAGGTTACGCTGTACATGGGCCGGCTGTGGTTCCCCAGGTCCACCTCGCGCTTCCAAATCGCGGCGCGGAGCGCGCCGTAGCGGATAGTGTGGACCGGACGATTCGCCGCTTTGTCGGATTTTCCGGTCTGGTTGGTTGTCTGCGCCATTGCTCACCTCTCGATTCAATTTTGTGTTGTTCAGACCATCGCCGCTGCCAGTGCGTCCAGTTCCTCAGCGGAGTCAAGGACGACGCGCTCGCAGACCGGAACGAATTCGGCGACGCCGAACTGCTTGAGAAACCCGATACGCGGCGTGCGCGCCAAACCGCGTTCGGTCACGATCCGCACCGCCTCGGCGTATGTGGGCAATGCCGGCGCGGTCGCATCGTATGGCCGTATGTCCGCCAGATCAGTCAATACCGTCAAGACGCGTACGATGCCGACCGAAGGCTCATGCTTGAGGACGGCGAACGTAGCGGTTGCCGAGATCATTGGGCGACCCCCTGCGGCGATGGCGCGGTCGCCGGACGCCGCCGGCTGCGCGAGCGCGCGACCAATCCGCTCTTGACCATCTGGAATTCCCGGTCAGCCTCCATGAACCGCCGGGCCATTTCGCGGACCAGGTCCGCTTCAGGCACATCAACGCCGTAAGCCTGTTTGTAGAACGCCTTGTAGCGGTCCAGGTCGCGTGCCACGTCCGGGCTGAGCTTCAGCACCAGCTCGACCGGCGTGGTTTCATGGAATGCGGGGAGTGCGATTTCCGGCATGGGATTCTCCTTTTCGTCTTCAATTCGATGCGGGGTTGTAGGGCGCCAGCACCATGTCCTTGTTGACCAGCACGCGCAGGGGCCAGCCCTGACGGATCGTGATCGTCGGCTGCACGTCCAGTTCCTTGTCAATAACTTTTTCGCCGATGCGATTGGCCTGCTGGGCCACGGTGTCGCCAACCACATCCTGGCCGTTGTTGCCGCTGCTGCTGTTGGGATTGCGGGCGAGATTCCCGGCATAAGCCAGCGCCGTGGTCAGTGCCGTCGCTTCCGCCAGCTTGTCCAGGTGATAATCCACCTTGTCCTGCAATCCCGCCATGCCGGCTTCATCGGTGCCGGGCATCCCGTCCAATACGATCGAATTGCCGTTGGGATAGATGAGCCGTTGCCAGACGACCAGCGCGCGATTCTGGCCGTTGCTGACCAGACTTTGGTATTTGCCCAGCAGCTTCGATCCTTGAGGAATCAGCAGGTAATTGCCGGTGACGGTGTCATAGACGTTCTCCGTCACCTGACCGATCACTTCACCGGGAAGGTCGGTGTTGATCGCGGTCAACAGCGCGCCCGGAATAACGCTGCCCGCCTTGAGCTCGTATTTGGAGATCGGATTGAGCAGCGGCTTGGACAGATAGGGCTCGACCGCCGCGGCTTGGGTTAAGAATGTTTCCTTGTCCTGCTGGTGGTTTGGTATCACGGCGCCGGAGAGCCCGGTATCGCTTGCGCCAGCGTTCTGGGTTCCGCCCCCAGTGCCCATCGTCGCAATGTAACGGCCATCGGGACCGAGCATCACCACGGTCGGCATCGAGGTTGGACCCGGCACAGCGCCGGTGGATGATGCGATCGACTTGGTTCCGCCAAACACCAGCGGCGAATCAAGGGCCGCTTGTTGTTCCTTCTGCTGCTGTTCCAGCAGCTTTCGCCGCTGTTCGGCTAAGTCGCGCATCATTTGGGCCAGGGCCTGATCCTGGGCGGACGGTCCCGCCGGACGAGTCGCCGGCATTGCGTTCGGTCTTCCCAGACCGTCATAGCCGGCGGCAAGGTGATTCACATCGAACGAATAATCCTGCGGCAGGTCTTTCACCGACTCAACCGGCCCGTTTGGACGGATGGCGTTCTCATCGGCCGGGCCATCCTTTCGGGGGGCAGTGTGGTCCCCAAAACCGAGCATCAGGACGACCAGGCCCAGCGACGCGCCGAAGACGCCGGCCAGCAGCACCGCTCGACGACTGACTTTCGTCACCGCCTGCCGCGTGCCGTGAATGTCCAGCCGCTCGTCGCCGCCGCTCGGGGGTTGCGAGGCCTGTCCCACGTTCGAAGTATTGCCCTGAATCATGGTTCTTCTCCTCTATCAGTCTTTCGCATCGGCGCGGACAATCGCCACAATCGTCTGCGGCGCTTGGCCGAGGCGCAATTCCGCCTTGTCAAACAGTCGATCCACGACGTACCAGTCGCCTTTGACCCGGTAGTTCACGAGCTGCGCATCGCCATTGCGACCAAGCACGAACAATGGCGGCGCTTCGGTCACGGTCACTTTCGGCGGGAACTGGATGAAAGTCCTTTGACCATCATCAAAGGCCCGCAGCGGGCACCAGGGCGGCGTTGCCGAATGCTTCTGCCGCAGGACCAGGTAATTGAAGTTGGCCTTGGACAGCTCCAGGCCTGTCGCCACCGTCGCCTGTGCCGCGGCTTGTTGCGCCGCCACCTGATTGCGGATCATCACCACGTCGCCGAATGGATAGTTCCAGGCGATCATCGTGTGGTAAGTGCCCGAGTCGATGCTGGTCAGGTCCAGCGTGTACACCCGCTGGTCGGTGGTGATGAGCAGGTTGGTTTGCAGCCCGGCCTTGCGCGGCTTGACCAGCAAAAGCGTCTGCGCCGATTCGCCGGAACCCGATTGCACGCTCTCCACGATCCAGCGCGTGGTATCGCCGGCGGCGGCGGTGATGAGCTTTTCGCCCGGGCGCAGGGCAATCGTCGTGACATAGCCGGGCGACGTGACGGCGGTGAAGACGACGCCTGGCGCGTAGTCGTAATACTGAATGGCGTTCAGGAACCCATCCGTCGTCGGCTGTGTCGTCGCGCCGGCTTTGGCGGCGGCGATGGCCGCAGCGCCGGTCATGGTCCCCGGCGTCTGGTTGGCCGCCGCGGTTGATCGAAGTTGCGGGCTGGGCACCGGCACTTTGACTTCGACGATTCTGGGCCCGGTCCCAAGGTCGTCGATCATCAACGCCGCCGGTTTCAGCCGCGGGTCCGGCATGACCGGCACCGTTGGTCTTTCGCACGATTCGCACCCGCCAACCGCCAGGGCGGTAATGAATAGGCCGCACAGCAACAAGCGGCGGTGGTGATTTGTGTTGGGGTAATTCATGGCCTGCCTCCATTGTCAGAATTGTTGGGATTGAGAGCCGCCGGATTGGGGGCGCTGCGCAAACTGTCGTCACGCATGACCGCCCCCGAAAACTCCCGGCTCCATGTGAAGTTCGTGATGTAAACGCCGATCGGGTTCTTGAAGGAATCCGCCTCATCGCGCGGCGGCATCACCTTCACCTGGAATAGTCCGGTGTACTCTTCGCGCGACCGGCGCATGCCGTTGGCGTAGGTCGTTTCGACCCAACGCACCTGATAGGTGTCGTTGGCTTTCTGAAGGATGCTGCTGATTTCCACCGTGCGGGCAGTCGCGCCCTCGCCGGGCAGCGTCTTCATCCCCGTGTCCATGGCGGCATAGGCGTTCATTCCGTTGACGGCCTGGCCGGCGAGGAACTGGTACGCCTTGGTCCACTGCTGGCGCATGACCACGGGATCGAGCGGGCGCTCGCGCACCAGCCGCACCACTTCGCCGACGAAGTAGCCCACCTGCGCCGTCGCCGGCCGATATGGCTCGCTGGCCAGCGTGATCCGGCCTGGCATCCCCGCCTTGTCCACTTCCACGACATAGGTGGCGACTTGTTTCTTGACGCCGAGGATGACGGCGCCGGTCGTGGAGATCAGCGCCAGCGCCATGGAAGCGAACGCGATGTAGCGCCAGTTGCGGGCCTGCACCCGCGCCGATCCGATCCGCTCGTCCCATGCCGCCGCAGCGCGGGCATACGGATTATGATCGTCGGCGTTGGCGGCGCTGTGTCCATAACTTGTATTGGTCGTGGGATAGCTCATGCCTTATTCCCTCCATCGTTGGAAGAACCGCCGCTGCCGGGCGGTGCTTTGGTTGAACCGGGCAGCCGGCTGGCGACGCTCGTTGCCGGCGACGCCGAAGATTGCTTGGAATCGCCCGATGACGCGGGAACCGAAGAGGCGGTTGCGGCGGCGCCGACACCCAATGCTTTGCGAATGCCGCCATACGCCGCCTTGCCCGCCCAACTGGCGACGGCAGCGCCTTTGGTCGGAACGGCGGCGGCGGCTTTGACCGCAATCACCGCCGGCCGAGAAGTAGCGCCTTTGATGCTGGTGTTGTACGCCGCGGCCATCGTGTTGATGGACGTGCCCACGCCCAGGCTTGGACCGCCAATAATCATGTCGGTGGCCAAGCGCGAGGCGACCAGCGACAGAACCATCAGCAGCAGCGCCGCCAGGGCGATGCAAAAGGCTTGATAGGTTGTCACGGTCTGGCCGGCCGGCACCTTCAACTCTTGGAAGATGTTGTTTCCCACCCCGAGCACGAGCGTCAGCACCATCAGCCGCACGCCCGAACCGACCACCCATCCCAGCGGGCGCTCCGCGATGAACGCCGTCTTGGATAAGACGGCAAACGGCACCAGTACGAACGCCGCCAAACTGCCGAACTTGAACGTGAGCAGTGCAACCACGACCTGAATCGTGATGATGCAGAAGGCCGCCACGATGGCGCAAATGGCGAGGAACAGGAACGTGATCTCGACAATGTTTTTGAAAAAGGCAACCGGCCCCGTGAGACGGGCAATCTGATCCATGAGCGGCTGCGCCGTGGTGTAACCCAGGTACGCGATGTTTCCCGGTTGTGCGGTGTAGTAAGTCGCGCCATCAAAGCCGCCGGCCTTGAGACCCAAGTCCATGAAAGATCGCGCCAGCTTGTCGGTCAACGTCTGCCAGTTCTGGATGATCCAGGCGAACAGACCGATATAGACGATCTTCCGGGCAAAGTGAGCAATCACATGGTCATCGCTCAGCGCCCACAGCGCCGCCGACCACAGGATGCTCAGGATGATGAGGACGTTCAGAAGCCAGGTGACATCGCCCTTGATGAGGCCAAAGCCGCTGTTGATCGCATTGATGTATTTGTTGGCCACGTCATTGATGAGATCGGGGCCGTAATCCAGGGCTAAAATGTACATTGCCATTGCGTTCACCTCCTTTGAGGTCACCAAACGGATCAGCCGCTTGCTTTTATTGATCCGCCGCCGGGAATGCGTTCACCATTGACGACGTCGGCTGCTGCGGGTTCGTCCAATCTCCGCGGACCGACTGCCGCTGCTGCTCGGCGTAGGCTTGTTCGGCCTGATCCTGCGCGTCGCGCTGGACTTCGGCGCGGGCATCGGTGATTTCCTGCGCTTGAAGCGCCTGAACTTGGGCCACCAGTGTCGCCACTTCTTCATTGCCCGCCTGCATGGCGGAGGTGGCGCCGGACGCGGAATTGGAATGCTCGACGTAGGATTGAATCCGCTGCGCGGTCGGTTGCAGGTTCAGATACGTCTGGTTCTGGACGGTACGGTTTTCGATCAGGACGCTTCGCTGTTCCTGGTCCCAACCGCTCCGCATCGACTGGTAGCTGGCATCGGTCATGTTGGCGTAATTGCCCGGATCGGATGGATACTGGCTGTTCAGCATGTTGCCGGGATCGGTGGATGAGTAGGTCGTGCCCGCTTGGCCGAAGACCTGCTGCCAGACGTTCATGCTTTGCAGGATTCCAGGCAACTGCGTGAAGTTCCAGCTTTTCACCATGGCCAGCCCGTTTTGGACCTCCTGCTGGAATTGCTCGACAAGCTGGATGTCATCCGTGACCTGGAGCACCGCTTCGGCGAAGTTCGAAGGGTCAAAGACGATGTCGGCGAATGCGGCGGCGGGTATGGCCAGCAGCGCAACGGCACCGGCGATCAAAATTCGTTTCTTCAAACGTGTCATGGCAAATCTCCTGTCTTCAAATCTTTTCGATGTTCGATTGCTCTTGTCGATCAATTTTGGAACGGATCGACGACTGTCTCGGTCGATGGCGGCGGGTTGTCCCAGCCATCGCGAACCCGCGCCCGTTCCGCCTCCGCAAACGATGATTCCGATTGTTGTTGGGCGAGTTTCTCGGTTTTGAGCCGGGAACGAGCGAGTTTCAGGGCTTGCAGCTTGGCCAGTTCGCCCGATGCCACCGCCAGCAGATCATTGTGGGCCTGAATTGCCGAGGTTTCGCCGGACGCCGAGTTGGAAGCATCGACGATTCCCTGTACCTGCTGTGTGGTCGTATCCATGTCGCGATAAACCTGATTCTGCAATTGCCGGTTCTCCGCCAACGCTTGACGCTGGTCATCGGTCCAGGTGGATTCATCCGACTGGTACTGTGCCCAACTGGCGCTGCTCATATCCGCCGGATAGCGCGCGTCGAGTTGGCTGGCCGGATTCGGCGTGCTGTAGACGCTGGACTCCAGTTGCCCTTCGACACCAGAGACGATTCCGGCGATGTTTGGCACGGCGTTAAGATTGAGATGCGCCAGTTCCTTCACTTGGTTCTCCACCTGCTGGACCACCGCGGCGATTTGCTCGCCAAGCTGCGCCACCTGCATGACATGCTCGACCAGGTTGGAGGGGTCCAAGACGATATCGAACAGGAAGGCGTCGGCCCGACGTGCCGGAACCAGCACCAGCGCGGCGCCGGTCGCGAGGAGCACGGCCGCCACAACCTTACGTCGCCGCAGCCGATGCTTGGGAACCGTCCGGTTCGCCGTCGAATTCAAGGGTAAGTTGCTCATGATCGGTCCTTTCGATGTTGAGGGTGTTCAGGGGGTTGAGGGTCTTCAATCGCTCGGCCCAATGGCCAAGGCCCCGTTCGTTCAGGTATGCACGCGCAAAATCCTTCCGGTCATTCCCATTCAGCACATGGCTGATTCGCGCTTGGTCCTGTGGTGAACCGGCGGCGCAGAACGCCAGCGCCAGTTCACCCAGGCCCAACTCAAAGAGCCGGTTGCCCTCGCGGCTCTGGTAGTAGTAATCCCGCTTGGGAATCGACTGCTGGAGGATTTGCAATTGCCGCTCGTTCAGCCCAAACGATTCGTAGACCTTGCGCGTGCGCTCCTCCAGCGCATTGCCATTGGGCAGGAAAATGCGCGTTGGGCAGTTCTCGATGATCGCCGGGGCGATGGCGCTGTCGGCGATATCCGACAAGCTTTGCGTGGCGAAAATGACGGCCACGTTCTTCTTCCGAAGCACCTTGAGCCATTCGCGGATCTTGGCGGCAAAGAGCGATTCGGTCAGGTACAGCCACGCCTCATCCAGAATCATCAACGTCGGCCCCCCCTCGCTGCCATCGAATCGCTTCTCCAACCGGTGGAACAGATAGGTCAGCACGGGCAGCAGCGCGCTGCGCGAGTGCATCAGGTGTTCCATCTCGAATGCCTGCCAGCGCGCAGCACCTTCGCCCCCAGCACCATCGCCGTCCGTGAGCGTGTCCTGATTCGCGTCCAGAAGCCGGCCATGCGGACCGTCGAGCGTATAGCTTCGCAAGGCCTGGCGCACATCGGCATCTTGAACCAGGCCCAGCAACGTGCTGAGGGTGCGCTGGGGGCGCGGCATGGAGGCCAGGTTGGACAGCGCCGCCCAAAGCTCTTGCTTGGTCGTTGGCGTCACCTCGGCCTTTTCGCGGTGCAGGAGGTCCGCCGCCCATTCCTGCGCCCAGGCCAACTCCGATTCGTCGTCGATCCCGGCCAGCGGCTGAAAGCAGATTTCCTCTCCTTCGCCGCCCAGGTCGTAGAAATCCCCGCCCATCGCCAGCGTCATCGCCCGGCAGCTTGCGCCCTTGTCGAAGATATAGACGCGGGCGCCGGGATAACGCAGCCATTGGCAGGCCAAGAGGTTCAGAAGCGTCGATTTGCCGGCGCCGGTGGGACCGGCAATGATCGTGTGGCCGACATCGCCCTGATGCAAAGACAATCGGAATGGCGTCGAGCCCTTGGTTCGCGTCACCAGCAGCGGCGGCCCATTCAAATGGGCGCACCGTGCCGGTCCTGACCAGACGGCGCTGAGTGGAACCAGGTCGCACACGTTCAGGGAAGACATCAGCGGCCGGCGCACATCGGCATAGGCGTGACCCGGCAGGCTTCCCATCCACGCCTGAACCGCGTTGAAATCCTCGATTTCGGAAACCAGGCCGACGCCGTCCACGACTTGCTGCACGGCCCGCGCCTTTTCCGTGGCGGTTTGTTCGTCTTCATCCCATACCGTGATGGTCAGGGTAAAGTCTCCGAACGAGCAGTGATCGCCGCCAAGCTCCTGCAGGGCATCGTCCACGTCCTCCGATTTGTTCAGGCTGTCGGAGTCTTCCAGCTTGGATTCCTGTTTGGTGATGGCTTCTTTCAGCAGGGTCACCATCCCCTTGCGCTTGGCGAACCACTGGCGGCGCAGCTTGTTCAGTTGACGTGTGGCATCGGTCTTATCCATCGGGAGATAGCGGCCGATCCAGCGGTACTCAATCGGCAGTTCGTTCAGGCGGTCAAGAAGGCAAGGGAGCGTGCGGTTGACATAGGCCCGGATCGAGACTGTCTTGAGGAACAGCCGTCCGAGACGCGGCGATAATCCGCCGGCCAGGGGTCGGTCGGTGATCATTTCGTCCAGATAGAACGGCATATCCGGCGCCGCGACGTTCAGCCGCCGATCGGAGATGCAGGAATGCAGGTACGTCAGCGTTTGGCCGTCGTCCAATGGCTGGACTTCGGGCATGAACGAGGCCATCAGGTTGACGATCTGATCCACCTGCCCGAGGAAGTGATCGAAATGGGCGCGATACGAGACCCGTCCATTGCCGTTGCTGTTCGGCCGGTCGATGAAGAAATCGCCGAGCCGGGTCATTCCTTCGGCCGGCGGCAGATAAGTGAAGGTGATGAAGCACTGGCTTTCAAAATGCACGGCGTCGGCCGTGAAGGAATCCCGGCGCTCCTGATCCACCATCGCCGCGACCGCGTTGGGAAACTCACTGGCCGCATAGACGTGCGCGAGTCTCCGCGATGCCTCCACATGCACGCACCAGTGGGAACCGAGCCGGCGAAGGACGTTGTTCATCCGCGCTCGGGCGGCGACCAACTCATACGGCGTTGAGCTATCCAGGTCCGGGCCGCGGAAGGCGACGGTCTTCTGCAGGCTGCCATCCTTGTTCAGCACCACGCCAGGGGCGATCAGTGTCGCCCAGGGCAGATGATCGGCCAGTCGCTGCGGATGTTTGCGGTATTCACCAAGGTTCCGCATGGGCGTCTCTCCAATGAGGCCAGAAGTCAGGAATCCAAATGCGTTGGCTGGCGGACGTGACGGCGGAAAATGTCAAACCAGTGCGGATCGCGCTTGCTCATCACCACCGCCGCGGTGTGCAACACCGCCCCGGCTGGGAATCCCAGCCACCAGAGGTGCAGGCCCATGCCGATGACCAGAGCGAGCGTGCCATTGAGGATCGCGAACGTCCGCGGCGCGCCGCCCATGAGGATCGGCTGCGTCAGTGCGACATGGAGCGGCACTTCAAAGCCTTCGATTTCTTCGGGTCGGGGCATGGTCATTCTCCTGCACGAGGTTCAACCGCGTTGAGCTTCTCGAACCGTCCTGTGGTGAGTTTGTCGAACCGTCCTGTGGTGAGTTTGTCGAACCGTTACCAGCCCGCGCCACCGTCAAAGCCGAAGAACGTCACGCCGAAGCTGGTGGCGGTGACAGCGATGGACACGCCCAGCAACAGGCCCAGGATGCGCCGCAGTCCGCCGCCTTCGCTGAACGCGAAGCCAAATCCGATGACCACGATGGCCAGAATGCACAGCGCCTTGGCCACCGGCCCCGTGAAACTCGCCAACACCTGATTGAGCGGGCCTTCCCAGGGGAGGGGCTGGCCGCCGTTGGCGGCGGCGGCGCGGGCCGTGTTGGGAATTGCGGCGGAAACGATGCCAACAAGGGCCGGAACCAACAGCGATGATCGACTCAGAATTCGGGTTTTCATGTATCTGCTCCTTTCACATCCACTACCGAATGGCATTGAACACTTCAATGACTTCATCGGTATGGACAATACCGTACACAAGCCGAACAACGGAGTCAAGCACAAAGTTCGCATTTTGTTCGGTTTGGCTGAAATGACAGGTCAAGGCCGGACAGCATCTCGGCGTAAATCACGGAGGATGGTGAGATTAGCGGGAAGTCCGAGCGCCGAACTTCAAGCGGCGTGGCGTGCCTTGCGTCCGGGATTGGGCCGGCGTTTGGAGCAATGGGAGGATCAAAACGATTTGCAGTCGCCGACCTTGTGGAATCCGATGCGGCGTTTTCCCCGTTGAAACTGGGATCAGGATCGGCTCATGGCCGGTTGAGAAAGTAGATCTCATTCATCCTGCGGACCATACGAGACGCGCTCCCGGTGTACTTGCGCCATTGCCGCGCGCGCGTTCGGGTCGGCGTCCAGCCAATGAAGAATCATTGCCTCGATCACTCGCTTGGGGTTGGAAAGGTGCCGTGCGCAGTCGTCCTCGAAAGCCTCGAACAGCTTTGTGTCGAAGCGATACGTCCGCTGGACGGTTCTGGGCTTTATCGCAGTTTTCGCAATGGGTTTTCCTCTTGCCATGCCAAGCAGCTTATCTTTAATTCGATCGGTATGCAAGGTTTGAATTATAACAGAGCGCAGTTCTATCGGGGCATTCCTCCACCCGTCCGCCTCCCCGACCGCTGGCGAGCTAATCGACCAGGACGGCCAGCCCTCGCGCGAAGTCACGAGTTGTCGGATAAAGGCAAATAAACCATTGACTTTGACGATACCGAACAATACACTAACTCGCGGCGATCCAAATCTGTGAGGTTTGGGCCGCTGACCCATGTGGATTTCCGCCGTGATTGACATTGGAAACGAACAACTCGTGCCGCTCCACGAAGTTCCGCGACTTTTGCCCACGCGCGGCAACGGCAAGCGCATCCACATCAGCGCCGTCTACCGTTGGGCACAGCGGGGAGTGCGCGGAACCCGCTTGGAGGTGATCCGCGTCGGTGGCACGACATACACGAGCCGCGAAGCACTACAGCGCTTTGCCGCGCAACCGACGGAGCCTTTTCAAGCCGCCAAGCCGAAGACCGCCGGCAGGGAACGGCAAATCGATAGTGCGTTGCAACGTCTTGACGGATTTCTCTACGGGTCGAGGGG
This sequence comes from uncultured Occallatibacter sp., assembly GCA_964571165.1. Lineage (GTDB taxonomy): Bacteria > Acidobacteriota > Terriglobia > Terriglobales > Acidobacteriaceae > Telmatobacter. The sequence continues at coordinate 14,191 of CAZNAW010000060.1, forward strand.
CCGTGCTCGACAAAGAGCCCTACAACGCATGGAGAAGGCGCCTGCCGACGAAGGAGGGGGTTGAACCGAAGAATATGGGCCAATTTGCCTGTTGGCGAATTGCCATCTGGCAACCTGTCGGTCGTACCCTTGGGCGAATACACCGTGGCATTGCGACAACCGATGGCATTCCGTTCGCGGCATTGTTTGCGCCGGGCATTCGGAGCAAAACGGAACCCGCGTTCATGGGCTACGACCCAGAATGATGATCCTGGCGGATTCTCTCTGCTTCGCTTGAGCTCAGTCCCGCCTGTTCGGCGTATTGTTTCCAGCCGTCGATCGCATCGCTGACGCGCTTCATGACCCTCGGCGCGGTGCCAATACCGAATCGTTCGGCGACAGTCAGGAGGTCATCCCTCGTAATTCCGGCGAACTTTCCATTGACGCCTGTTAAATGCTGGTTCGTCCATTCGCCTTTGGGGTTGTACGCGTGCGTGATGTCGTAAGCGGGCGCGAGTTCCCATGCCGAGCCTTCGCGCAGAATGAACGACGTGTTCTTCGTGTGATCGTCGCAATTGGCTGCCATCACATTGAAGACCATCCGGCAAAAGGCCTCTTCCTTGGCGGCATAATCCAGCCCCAGTTGTTCGATCGTCAAGAATAACTGGCTGTAATCGTGCGTGGCCTTCTGACGGTAATCGAGGTGCGCCATCGCGCAGAGGGTTTGCGTGTGGTGCTTGATGTTCCCGTCCCGGTCAAACCGACGGGTCATGAAGTGCGCGCGACCGTTTTCTTCCAGCAACCTGCAATCAGACATGGCGATCCCCGCGTCACGGGCCATCAGAAAATATGCGTATTCGATGCGGCCATAATCCTGCGTTCCGCCCAGTTCCCGATCCGGCCCCATCCCGTCGAACTTGAGCAGCCAATGTTCGTATCCCGGTTCGACCTCGAACTGCCCGGCGCGAATCTCGTTGGTTTGCGGGTTCCACGCGATGGCCGCCTTCGCGCGGGCTCCCCCAGCCGAGGTTCCGACCTGGATGATCTGGCTCAATGCCGATTTGGCCAATTCGTCGGTTTCGATTTCACCGTGAACGGCCGCGCGGGCGGATTCCACCAGCTTCGACAGCTTAATCGCCGTCGTGCTTGCGCCGTGGCTGCCGCGCGCCGGCTTGAACTCCAGCGCCCCCATCCCGCGCTTGCCCATATAGGCCAGTCGGTCCAGCGCCGTAATCTCCTGCTTGGCGACGCCCTGGCGCGCCATCCACGCATCGATCAGGTTGTTGCCGAAGTCGTCGGGGAGAGCGTCGGACAGCATTGCGGGCAGACGCTTGAAACTGCGGTCCGGAAGGTCGGTGAACACAAACGGTTCACCGGCCTGTGACAACGGCATCTTCACCGGCGCAAGTTCGATGCCTGAAGCGACAAACTTCGGATCATACTCAAAGGCATAAAATCCCAGGTTTGGGTCCAGGGCCACCGCGCCCACCTTGCGTCCCCACACACGCACCTCAATGACGTTGACCGGCTTAAACATGTTTGGAGCGTCTCCCCGCGCGTTGTCGCGGTTGCTTCGCCTTCAATAATTGAAGGGGACTGATTGACACCGGCGGCGCCAGCGATTGAAGCCAATCCGCCCGGCCGAGCGCGCGAAGAACCTTAATCAGCGACGACAAGGTCGCTCCCTTGCCCGACTCCAGGTTCTTCACCGCGTTGAGCGCGACTCCCGCCATTTCAGACAGTTGCTTTTGATCTATCTGCTTCCGCAGGCGCAATTGGCGAAGCTGTGCTCCCACTTCGGTCGACCATTCATCCGTGGTTTTGCTTTTCATTAAGAGCCTTTATAAGGTACATTATCGGCAAAATACTACGCAGTGGCCCTAGAAAAGTCCATTGCGCCAAGTTGACTACGCCAGGTATTCCCCGAAACCCAAAAACGTTCGGCCCCGCCAACCGTCACCGATCAGCGGGGCCGCACGGCGAAAGACTCGCCGGTACCAGATCGGCGGATCTTACCCAACCCGCCCCATAATGCTACTCGCCTTGGCTTGATCCATTTCCGCATAGACTTCTGTCACCGCAGCGGTGCGATGGCCGAGCACCACGCGCGCCGCCTCGATGCCAAATTCTTTCCGCAGCCGCGTAGCCGCGTTGTGACGGAGCTGATGCGGATGCCACGCGGGCACGAACTCGTCTTCCGGCTTGGCGTCGGGATGCTCTTGGCGAGCAACCTTGTCCGCCGCCTCACAGGCGCGGGCGATCGCCCGCCGGTATGACTCCGTCGTGTAGTGATCCAACGGCGTCACCTTGGGGCGAGACTTTTTCGTGCGCTTCGCTTGACTCGGCGTCATCGGCGTCTTGCGCTTCAGACGCCGCTTCGCGTGCAAGGCATCCATCGCGTCCCGCGGATCGAAGAGGTGGGCCGCGAGGTCAGACTTGAGGAACGGTTTGATGGTGTCCTGGGCTTTGGGTCCAAGATAAATCGGCCGTTCAATTCCATGGTGTTCGGTCTTGTGGGTTGAAGGCGTGTACGTCCAGACCTTGCCGCTCATGTCGAGGTCGCAGCCGCGCATGATGGTCACTTCACCGGGCCGCATTCCTGTAAGCTGCTGCAACCGCACCATGGCCGCCACCTGCGCCGACACATGAACAAGTGCGGCCTCAACGTATGCCTCGGGCACCGGTTTGACAGGAACGCTCTCCTTGGCGGCGGAGCGTCCGCGCCGCAGCCCGCTGACCGCTTGCAGCGCGTGGAAGACCGTCGCCGGCACCAGTTCGTTTTCCGTTCCCCACTTGAATATCCGCTTGATCGTGCCGATGTGCTTGTTGACCGTGCTGCGACAAAGCCCGCGTTTGACCATCGCTTCGCGCACGGCTTTCAGCTTGAGCGGACTGAATGTGGCGACGGCTTCCTTGGCGTACAACTCCCGCAGCGGAATCAAGGCGTCCTTGATGTTGTGCAGGTGGCTGGTGGGCTGGCCGTTCTTCATGTACGCCACTTCGGCTTCGACCAAGTACGCCGTGAGCAGCTCCGCCACGATGATGCCGTTCCGCGATTCGACATCCTTTGCCGTCGTCGTTTTTCCCGCGGCGATCCACTCGGCAAGCAGTCGCTGGTATTCAGTCTTGCTCGACTCGGACTGCCACGGCCCCAAGTAGTGGTCCTTGCCGTTCAACGTGACGATGGCGTGCCCTGAAACCTTGTGGTGACGATACGACGGTAACGCGAACTTAAGCTTTGGCATTTGCGACTCCCGGAAGAGAGCCAAAACGGTATATACCGTTTTGGCTCGGATTCCTGAGCCGCCATGCCCGACGCGGGCAGGTACGCAAGTAACGCGTTCGGCAGGTTTTACTTCAGTGGGCCCGACAAGATTCGAACTTGTGACCTCGTCCTTATCAGGGACGCGCTCTAACCAACTGAGCTACGA
>CAZNAW010000061.1:0-17113 GCA_964571165.1 uncultured Occallatibacter sp.
GCCGCTGCGGCGAGGCCTGCAATGCCGGGGACGCCGTCTTGTACCGCGGGGCCGTGCGCCCCTTGCGAACCAACTGATTGAATGTCGGCAAACTGAAACTCCTTACCCCAAAAAACCGTAACCCTTCAAGTTCACCAGCCGCGCACAGAACCGTGGGATTCCCGGCGGGATGACGCGACAAAACCATGTCGCGCACGCGCACAGAAGCCCTAACGTTGCTGCTTCGCGTCTGTCTTCGTTCCAAACTCAGACGAGAACCGGGACGGTGGCCGCGCGTTTCATCCGCTTGCGCAGTGAAAGCCAGCTCCGTTTCGCCGGTTCCGGCCCGCATAGCCCTCCAAGGCGGAGAACGCGCGAGCACCGTAGCGATTTCTGAGTTTTCACGTTTTCGGTGGCCTTTCTGAAATCTAGCCAAGTGTTGTTTTCTTAAAAAACAACCCTTGACTTCATTCGCTTCGGCTTACATCCAACGTGAAAACTTCTTTGTCCCTGCCCTCCGCAAGATAAGAGCGATTTCGAGGACCTGTCTGGCCGGTAGACTGCGCCTGGCCTTGGGGATCAGTACCCGAACCTTGTTGCCGGACCGGGTTTCCCATACGCACTCGCCGTTAAGACACACGAACGGGTGCGTTCTTGCGGAACCTTCTTACAATAGCAAGAAACGCGGGTGGGGTCAACGAATTCCCGCCCGTCCGCTCCAAGATTTTTCGTTCCTACCCGATTAAGGGCGGCTTCCAGGCCCGATCAGGGAGCGGGAAGCCGGATCTGTTCCATGCGCCGGATGGTTCACTGCGCCTTATCGCTTGTGATCCGGCCCAGCAGGAACTCCAAAAAGCCCTTTTCGTCCGATTGGAGACAAACCTGGACATTGGGGGGTCCCGAGACAGGCAGGGTAAAGCCCTTGTCGTCCACATCGATGCGCATCGGGGTCGCCGGGCATAGATCGGGACGAATGGCATAGGCCACCGCCACAGGGTCAAAAAGGGTAGGGGTGTGCCATTCGCTGGCGCCGGTCCACTGGTGGTAAAGCAGCGTCAACTGGTCAGTGAGCGGGGAACCGTGGAAGAAGATCGCCGCTTGCGCCGGCGTTTCCAGGTGAATTTGGGTCGAATCGAGCGGCATCATGAAGACCGGGACTCCTGAAGCCAGCAGCGCCCTTGCTCCGGCCGGATCGCGGTTGATGTTCCACTCGGCGCTGGGCGGCGTGGGGGCCCCGGCTTGCCCGCCGTAGCCCCGGTAAACGCTGCCGCCCATGAGCACCACCCGTTTGAGCTTGCGAAAGGTGGCCGGATCGCGCTCGATAGCCGCCTGCACATTAAACAGCGGACCGATGGCAATGAGGGTGATCTGGCCCGGATGGGCGCGAATCTGGCTCAGCAGAAATGCAACCCCATCGGGATACTTGCGATCAGGCGCCTGGCGGGCGTACGCGGCCTGGCTCAATGTGTTGCTGTTCGGGGTGGGAACCCCGGCAGCGACGGGGATGTCTTCGCGGCCCACCGCGCGCAGATAGCGGTCCAGGAGGCGCGCCCGCAACTGCGTGTCGCCAAAGGCCGAAGTGACTCCCAGAATGTGCAGCTCCGGGCTGCGCAAGGCCAGGGCCAGCGCAAAAGCATCGTCAATGTCGTCGCCGATGTCAGTGTCGAGGATGGCGAGTTGAGGACTCGCCGCAAGCTGCCGGGCAGCGGGAGCGGGCTGCCCACTCGCGCCGGGCAATCCGGTAATCATCCAAGCCAGCAGGCCAACCAAGGGGAGAAATCGCAAAATCTTCATGCACAACACTCTAAACGGTTGGCCGCACTCGGGTTTCGTCGCGAATCGCTGTGCAAAACGTCCCGGCTGCGATAGCATCAATCCACGTTTCACCAACGCTTCGCCTTCAGGAAACGTGCTCATGCGCTTTGGTTCGATTCTTCCCCGATTGGCTTCCTTCGCCGTGGTAGCCTGTGCGGCCTGGCTTCCTGCGCAGTCATTCGACCTGGATCGCGGCCGGGAGCCGGTCGTCACTCTCGATGGACTCTGGCGTTTCCATCCCGGCGATTCGCCTCTGCAGCCGGGCGCTCAAGCAAAGGATTCTCAAGAGCCCGCATGGGCCTCGCCCGGTTTCGACGATTCCGCATGGCCGCTGCTTGAAAGCGGCAAATCCTGGTCCGCGCAGGGCTATGCGGCCATGAGCGGCTACGGATGGTACCGGTTCACGGTCAGGGTTCCTGCCGGGCAAAAGCCCTCATCCCTGCTGCTGGCGCCCATCGTCACTTCGTACCAAGTCTACGTGGACGGCAAGTATGCCGGCGGCTCTGGAGAGATGCCGCCCACGCTGATTCCCTCAACCCAATTCAGCTATCACCTTTTTCCTCTCACCGAAGCCGGCGGCAGTTCCGCGCGCACCGTTCAGGTGGCTATCCGCGTGTGGCATGCCCCCATTTGGGCTAGCTATGTAGGGGGCGGGCCCTTTCTGGCAGGACACCTGGCCGGCGAAACGGAGTTGTTGGTTTCTGAACAGCAGCATCATCAACTGGTCCGCAATGTGCAATATGTCGATAGCTATTCCTACAGTATTGCTGCCGCGTTGATCGGGTTCGCCATCCTCTGCCTGTTTCTCATCCGGCCCACGGAGCGCGAGTACCTTTGGTTTGCTGTCATGCTGCTGGCGCAGGCCGCCGACAATGTCCTGTTCGTCGGGCAGCAGATCTACTCATGGCTGCCGGTACCGGTAAATGACCTCCTGGACGCCGCGTGGGCCGCCCTGGACATCTTCGCGTCGTTTTGCTTCTTTTCGAGAGTTCTCAAGGTCCGCGCCGGGGTGTTGGGCCGCATCTTTCTCATTCTGGTGGCCTTGAGCCCATTCCCGGCCGTCTTTTACTGGCCCGGCTGGTTCTCGGTGCCCGCCTCTGCCGCAATGCAACTGGCCTTCCTGTTGCCGGCCGCAGTGTGGATCTTCTGGGTGCTGATCGAGCGCGCCTTGCGCGGCAACCTCGATGCCCGCCTGCTGCTGCTGCCAACCCTTCTGGATGTGGGCTTTTACATGGCAGACAACGTGGCCATCGTGCTTGCCCAGGCCGGATGGACCCGTCTGCCGCATGTGCTGGAAGTACCGCTCCCTTTGCCGCCTTTCACCATGCAAACCGGCATTCTGCTCCATCTTTTCTTCCTGCTGGCAATGTTGGTCTTCCTCATATTCCGGTTCACGCGGGCGCGGCGCCGGGAGGTGTGGCTGGCCGGCGAGTTCGAGGCCGCCCGCCAGATACAGCAGGTGATGCTGCCAGACAAGCTGGACCAGTGCCCAGCCTTCGCGGTGGAGTGCATCTACCAGCCCGCCGACCAGGTGGGTGGCGATTTCTTCCAGCAGATTGGCGACGGGCAATGCGGCATGTTGATCGTGGTCGGGGACGTGAGCGGCAAGGGCCTGCCTGCCGCCATGATGGTCTCTGTGCTGGTGGGCGCCATCCGCTCCGAGGCAGCCCACGGGGCCGATCCAGCCAGCCTGCTGGCCTCGCTCAACGAGCGCATGATGGGCCGGTCGCAGGGCGGCTTTACCACCTGCCTGGCGGCGCATCTCACCGTTGACGGCCTGCTCACCGTGGCCAACGCCGGTCACCTGCCGCCCTATCTCAATGGGAACGAGATCGACGTTCCCGGCTCGCTTCCCCTGGGCATCGTTTCCCCCGCCCGCTACGAATGCACCACAGTGCAACTGTCTCCCGGCGACCGGCTCACCTTCGTCTCGGACGGCGTGGTCGAAGCCCGGTCAAAATCCTCGGCCAAATCCCTATTCAAATCGAATGAACTCTTTGGCTTCGAACGCACCCGCCAAATCAGCCTCCAGCCTGCGGCGGCCATCGCCGAGGCAGCCCGCGCCTTCGGACAGTCGGATGACATCACCGTGGTCACGGTCGAGTTCTCCGGCACGCAGATTCCCGCAGCAGCCGTTTGATGCGCACACCGGTCGCGGCGGATGATTTACCATTCTGCTGGCTTTGCTCAGGAGGGGTGCATGCCCCGGCTCAGTGAAACGTATACATCCCGCCGCCGGTTTCTCAACCGTCTGGGCCTGTTCGGCCTGGCGTCCACATTGCCGGCCGGCCGTCTTCTGTTTTCCTCCGGCAGTCCGGTCGGCGCGGCCTCGATGTCGCCTTCCGCGGCTTCGCCGCCCGTCAGGAATCGCGCACCACTGGCTCCCGGCGCGTTTTACTCGCTGCCCCTGGGTTCCGTGCGCCCCCTCGGCTGGCTGAAGCAGCAGCTTCAGATCCAGGCCAATGGGCTGAGCGGGCATCTGGACGAGACCTGGGCGGACGTTGGCCCCAACAGCGGCTGGCTGGGCGGAAACGGCGAATCCTGGGAGCGCGGCCCCTATTTTCTCGACGGACTTGTGCCGCTCGCCTGGCTGCTCGACGATGCGCGTCTCAAGGCCAAAGCGCAGAAGTATCTCGACTGGACCCTCGATCACCAGGCGGCCAGCGGCATGATCGGCCCATCGTCGAACAACGACTGGTGGCCGCGCATCGTCATGCTCAAGGCCCTCACCCAATACCAGGAGTTCAGCGGCGACCCGCGCGTAATCCCGGTCATGGAGAGGTACTTCCAATATCAACTCGCCGAGCTGCCCCGGCGCCCGCTGCGCGACTGGGGAAAATTCCGCTGGCAGGATGAGGTGCTCAGCGTTCTCTGGCTCTATAACCGCACCGGCTCGGGATATCTGCTTGATCTGGCGCGGCTGTTGCACCAGCAGGGCCACGACTGGACGGCCCAGTATGCCAACTTCCAATACACCCAGCGCATCACTGCCGAATTCCTGAAGCTCGGGGAGGGCAACGGGCTCGCGGATCTTGCGCTCTCGACCCATGGCGTGAACAACGGCCAGGCCATCAAGACCGGCCCCGTGTGGTCGCTTGTCTCCGCATCGCAGGCTGACCGGTCGGCTGTCCTCAGCATGATGAAGGAACTCGACAAGTATCACGGCCTGCCCAACGGCATGTTCTCCTGCGACGAACATCTGGCGGGTCTTGATCCGTCGCAGGGCTCTGAGCTCTGCACCGTGGTTGAATCCATGTTTTCCCTGGAGCAGTCGCTGGCCATTCTGGGAGATCCCTCGCTCGGCGACCGGCTCGAACGGCTGGCATTCAACGCACTCCCGGGCACGCTCACTGACGACATGTGGGCGCACCAGTACAACCAGGAGCCCAACCAGGTGGAGTGCAGCCTGCATCACAAACCGTGGACCACCGACGGGCCGGAATCGAATCTCTTTGGCCTGGAACCCAACTTCGGCTGCTGCACGGCCAACTTCCACCAGGGCTGGCCCAAGTTTGCGGCTTCGCTTTTCATGCTTTCCGGCGCGCAACAGACGGCCACACAGGATGGGTTGGTTGCGGCTGTTTACGCTCCCTGCGAGGTGCGGACCATCCTGCGCGGCACGCCTGTCCAAGTGGTCGAAGAGACCGGATATCCTTTCCATGGCACGGTCCTGCTGGTCATCAATCCAGCTTCGCCCTTGAGCTTTCCGCTCCAGTTGCGCATTCCCGGCTGGGCCGCGGGCACAACCATACGCGTCAACGGCCAGCCTGCCCTGGGAGGAGCACCCACGCCCGGCTCCTTCGCCCGTATCGAGCGCGTGTGGAAATCCGGTGACCACGTCGAGATCGTCTTTCCCATGCAGCCGCGCGTCTCCCGCTGGTTCCATGATTCAGTGGCCATCGAGCGCGGGCCGCTTGTCTTCTCCTATGGCATCGGCGAAAGCTGGGTCAAGCTCCGCGATCGCGGCATGACCGCCGATTGGCAGGTCTTCCCGACCACGCCGTGGAACTATGCCTTGAATGTCGATGCCGCCTCGCCCGAAAAGAGCATCCGCGTCGCGGAGAGCGAGGTTGGCGAAGCTCCCTTCACCCGCCGCCACGCCCCGGTCCGGCTCAGCGTGCATGCGCGCAAGCTCAATGAGTGGCGGGCGGAGGACGGCGCCGCCAACCCGCTGCCCCAGAGCCCCGTTGCCAGCGATCAACCGGACGAGACCCTTACGCTCATCCCATATGCGGCCGCAAAGCTTCGCATCACTGCGTTTCCGCAGTGCAAGAGTTAGCAATCTTCAATCGGGATGCAAACTGAAAGGTCAGTTCCGGTTGAACATTCCTATGGGTTGGGGGTTCGGCCTTCTGTCCCATTTCCTATAGCATTTTCGGAATTGGTGTAGACCGAGAGCACGAGGCAAAGTGGCTTTTTCCTCTCCGGGGTCCCCGGCGACAGGTCTTCGTCGCAGGGGTGAAAGTAAAAGCCACCTTGTACTGCTCTCAAAACGTCTACGTGTATTCCGAAAATGCTCTAATTTCCCGGCGCTATAACGACGGAAACCAGAGAGTCGGCGCAGCCGTAATAAAGGAACCATTGACCGTGGAAATACACCAGTCCTTCGGCAAAGGTGGTTCCGGCAACGTATTGTCCGGTTTTCTCGTAGGCCATTTCGGGCTTCAGAACCGGGTGCTCCGCTTGGGCGATCAGGTGCGTGGGATCCTTCAAGTCGAAGAGCGCTTCGCCAGCCGCGTAGGCATTGGGGCCTAAATCGGGATCGCCCGCGCCCACCGCATGATCGTTGACCGCGTTCTTGCCGTTGTAAAGGACGACAATCCCCGCGCTGGTCGCGACCGGCGGCGGACCGTCCTCAGGAAATGTGCTGTCGAAGTGTCCGGGGCGCGGCCGCAGCAACTCGATGGGAGCGCCTTGCGCATCTTCGACGGGGCTCCAATGAATCAGATCGGACGACGTAGCCAGGTGAATTGCGCCCTCGCCCCAGTACATCCAGTATTTGCCGTCGATCTTCGCCGCAATCAAGCGGCCCTTGCTCTTGTCGAGGCGCGTCACAATCCCCGCCGACTTGTAATTCAACTGCGCATACTTCCCGCCCGCCGCCGCTAAAAAGGCCGGCCCGTACTTGGTCCAGTGGGTCAGGTCGGGCGAGGTGGCAATCCCCACCGAAACGGTCTTGCGGTTCCACTGCGTGTACGTCAGAACATACGTTCCGTCTTCCGATTCGACAATGCGCGGGTCTTCCACGCCGCCGGGCCATTCGCGGGCCTGCTGGCTGTCTTCCGCCGGAAAGAACACCGGATCGGCGCGCCGCGTGAAGTGGATGCCATCCTCGCTCTCTGCCAGGCCCAGCCGCGAGGTGTGCATGCCAATCTGCATCGGTCCGGAATCGTCTTCGGCGCGGTAAAGCACGCAGACCTTGCCGTTGCGCACAATCGCCGCCGGGTTGAAGGTATGCAACGCCTCCCAATGCGCGGGCGCCTTCAGCACGGGGTCAATAAATGTGGATTCTGGTCGCGGCTGAATCACCGGATTGCCGCTCGCCGGCCGCGTAAAAGGGCCAATCTCCCACGTCTGCGCATTCTGCGCCTGCAACCCGGCCGCGCAAAGCAGCAACGTGGCCAGTACAAGTCTCTTTCGTATCTTCATTGCCTTCCTTCCTCGCTCCGCACACCTGTGGAGCATTCTTGCCTTGTCTGTGTACCGCAGCCGGACCCATAAAAACTCAAAGCCGCGTCCCCTTGTTCCAGCAGCCGCGTTCGTTCGAGGCTGCCGTACCGTTCTTCGAGCCGCTCCTTCCGCCGATGTTCAGCGATGACCTGCGCGCCGGGAGCAAGCAACCCGCTTGCAGCACCGCCCAAAAGCTCCAACGTGGCCGCATACTCTTCGGCTGCGTCGTAGGGTGGATCGAGAAAAACCAGATCGAAGCTGGTCCCCGCACCCAAGCCAGCCTTCATTCGCCGCAGAACCGCCCCCACGCTGCCGGCTTGAATCCGGAATCCAACCGTCAGCCCCAGCCTGGCCAGGTTGCCGCGCAGGACGGAAAGCGCCGCCGGAGCGCGCTCGACGAAGACCACGCTCGCGGCGCCACGGCTCAGCGCTTCCATCCCCACTGCGCCCGACCCGGCATACAGATCAAGAAACGCCGCGCCCTTTATTTGCGGCGCCAGCACGTTGAAAAGCGTCTCACGCAGGCGGTCGCTGGTGGGCCTGGTGGCCAAGCCACGCGGTGCCTCGAGCGTGCGTGAACGGAACTCTCCAGCAATGATACGCATCGCAAATCAGCATACCGGACCGCGACCCACTACAATTCTCCTATGCGAGGCTGGTCAATCCCGCTGGGCCGTTGGTTGGGCGTCGAATTGCGCGTCCACGCCTTTTTCCCGATCCTGGCACTCGTCTGCCTGGGCATCAGCGCCGCAGACGGCGTGGCGCGTGGCCTGGGTCTGTTCTTTGTGCTGGTGGCTGCGGTGATGGTGCGGGAGACCGCGCGGCTGATCGTGGCTGCATGGCTGGGTCTGCGCCTGCGCGCCATTCTGCTGCTGCCCATCGGCGGAATGTTCGCCTACGCCAATCCCGAGAGCCAGGAAAATGCCAACCAGGGCGCCGGACAGTTCGCCATGGCGCTGACCGGTCCACTGGCCAACGGGGCCACGGCACTGGTGCTGGCCGCCATGTTCCTGGGCGCAGGCGGCGATGTCAGGCTCTTCGACCAGCCCTTCATCACCTCCGCCTACCTGGTGCGCAGCATGGTGTGGATGCAGGCCGGCATGGCGCTGGTTCACCTGTTGCCGGCCTACCCGCTGGACTTTGGCCGGTTGATCCGCGGCAGCTTTGCCCGCAAACACGGCTTCGCTCCGGCCGGACGCGCCGCCGCCGGCATCGGCCAGATTCTCGCCCTCGCTGCCATGATCGGCGGCATGCTGCTCCATAGTCCATGGCTCATCATTGCCGGCTTTTTCATCATGATCGGCGCGCAGATTGAAGACCAGGGCGTGTTTTTCCAGTCCGTGGTTGACACCGTGCAGATGCGTGAGGTGATGCTTACCGATTTCGCCACCCTCTCGCCGTCAGACACCCTGGCCGATGCGCTGGTCCGCTGCGTCCACTCCCTGCAGGAGGATTTTCCCGTCGTCCGCGGTCCGCAACTGGTGGGCATCGTCTCCCGCCAGCGCATCGTGGACGCGCTGCGCAACGACGGCAACGGTTACGTGCAGTCGGTCATGTCGCGCGCTTTCCAGGTGGCGCGGCCTGAAGACACGCTGGGAACCACCATCCGCCGACTCACCGCCGGCCGCGGCCTCGCGCTGATTCCGGTCACCGAGAGCGGGCGTGTGGTGGGCATTGTAAGCGTCCAGAACCTGATGAGCTCCATGTCGCTGCTGGCCGAGCAGCGCCGCATCGAGCGCCAGGAATCCGGAGACTAGCTTCACATGGCGGACGAACCGGACAGGCTCGCGCCCGGCCTTTACCTGGTGGCCACTCCCATCGGCAACCTGGGCGATATCACCCTGCGCGCCCTTGACGTGCTCAAACGCGTGGACCGCATCGCCTGCGAAGACACCCGCCAGACGCAAAAGCTGCTCAACCACTTCGAGATCGCAACCCCCACCGTCAGCTGCCACCAGCACAACGAGCGCCAGCGCGCGGCCGAACTGATGGACACGCTCCTTGCGGGCGGACGCATCGCGCTCGTTTCCGATGCCGGAATGCCGGGCATCAGCGACCCCGGAACCTGGCTGGCCGCCGAAGCCATCGCCGCCGGGGTCGCGGTGATTCCCATTCCCGGCGCCAACGCGGCCCTCAGTGCCCTGGTAGCCTCCGGCTTGCCAACCGGCGAGTTCCACTTCATCGGATTTCTGCCGGAGAAGGCCGGAGCCCGTCGCAGCCGGCTGGAAACGCTGGCCGCCGAAGCCGGGCAGGCGCCGCGGACTCTGATCTTTTACGAAGCCCCGCACCGGATTCTTGACACGCTGGCTGATCTTGAAACCGTATGGGGGCCGGAGTTGCGCGTAGTGTTGGCCCGCGAGTTGACCAAGATTCATGAGGAGTTTCTGCGCGGAACCGTCGCCGATGTGCGGCGGGAACTGGCAGGCCGCGATCGCATCCGGGGTGAGATCACTCTGCTTGTCGAGGCTCTGCCTTCGGCCGCCGCGCAGGCCGCAAGCGCCGCACCGGATAAGATCGCCGTCCGGGTTGCGCGGCTGCAGGCCGAGAGCGGCTTGGACGAGAAGGAAGCTCTCAAGAGGCTGGCGCGGGAGTTAGGACGGTCAAAGAGCGAACTCTATCGCGAACTTCAGCGGGAACGCGCGCGGCGGTCCCAGTAAGCTGCGCACGAGGTCGAGTTACTCCCCTGGAATACCCGAGATAGGCGGCTTTTCAGCATTATCGTCGGGTAAGTGATCGTGCAGAATCACGTTCAGCAGCGACTTGTGGACCCGGATGCGGCCGTTGTAATCGATAAAGCCGAGCTTGCGGAAGCGATTCATGAAGAAGCTCACCCTTGACCGTGTGGTTCCGATCATCTCCGCCAGCGTTTCCTGCGAGATCTTGGGAATCAGCGGCTCCGGTTCGCCGGGCTTGCCAAACTCGGCCATCAGCAGCAAAATGCGCGCCAGCCGCTTTTCACTCGAGTTGAAAAGCTGATCCACCAGATCGGCCTGGATGCGCATGCTGCGCTCCAGCAGAAACTTCAGAAAAAGGTCGGAAAACGCGTGGTCCTCGTGCATCACGCGGACCATCTCGTCTCGCCGGATTTTGAGCGCCGTGCAGGCGGTAATGGCGGTAGCTGTGGACAAGCGCAGCCCACCTGGAGCCGCCAGTGACTCCTCTCCCACAAAGTCACCATCGGAGAGAAGCGTGATAGTGGCTTCCTTGCCGGCCTGAGAAACGACCGAAACGCGTGCGCGGCCTTTTTGGAGATAGAAGACAGCATCGGCCGCGTCTCCCTGCGAAAAGAAGGCCATCTTGGGCGCCAGTTGGACAATTCTTCGCCCCAGCCCGGCGTTCGTCAAAAACGCAGCGGCATCAAAAGCAGGCTTTTCCAGCTCAACCATCTTGACAGCCTTTTCTCCGGATGCGGTTTTGGCGCATGAAACCAGCAACAACCGCGCTACCGTTTTGCTCTCAAGCTTGCGGCGGAGCTGTCGCCCAATTCGGATCTCATCGATGGGAATCGGAGGCTATTGCACCGCCGGGTAGCGAGCCCATTCGGCACTCGAAGCGCATACACAGTCAGTTCATGCCTGGCATGGCGCCCCGCGAGAGAACGCTCTGTGCAATTTTGTACATCTCGCGGCAAGAATTTCAAGCCTTGGGACAGAAAAATGTCGCGGCTACCCTCAAGCAAGTCTGAGACCGGAGCCGGCGCTTCAGCGGCGTCGCGAGATTCCGGAGCCATTGGAATTGGTAGGGCCGGCGGCGCCCGATGAGCGTTTGGTGGCGCTAACCCGCCGGCGGGGCCTCGGCTGAATCTTGCGGCTTTCCGGCCTTCCGGGTCGCCCCCATTGCCTCTATCTCTTCGATCAACTGCACCACCTGCTGCCGCTTGCGGTCGCTCATATCGAGAAAGCGGATACCTACCAGGTGCCGGTCCCGGTCGTGAACGGACTGAATCACGCCACCCAGCTTAAAAGTCAGCCCTTCCAGATAGAACTCCGTCTCGACTCGCGTGTAGATGCCAACCGGAAACGGTGCGTCGGTGCGAATGCGGCAGCCGCCCACGCTCAAGTCCACAATGCGCCCGCGCAGCGTAGACCCAACATTGATGAGATAGATCACGGCTGAGGTATCCACCTCATACCGGGCGTATTGGCGGCGATCCGTCTTCCGGCCAGAAACCAACTCCCCCATTGCGCCCACTCCGATGCCCGGCTCTGCCAGAATCCAGGCAGGAATCAATGTCCTCCGGCCGGCTCCCAAGGGCTCGAGGGCACAGATGCTGCCCCCTCACGGCCCTTCAAGCGGTCATATTGATACAGGTCGCTGGTGGTTCCAAGCGACTCGTTATAGAGACTGATGGCGCCGGTCAGTTGCTTCAGTTCTTCACTGAACCGGTGAATCGCCTGCAATTGGCTGGCCGATGCCGGAAGCTCAAATTGAGAAGTCTTAATGAATTTCTGGTAGCCACGGTCCAACAACCGCCCCACTTCGCCGTTGACCATCTCTCCGGGACGCTCGGCAAAGGCCACTGCCACTTCTCCAGCCTCATCCGCGGAGGGTTGGACGGGAACCAGAACCGCCCCGGCTCCATGCTTGCTCACCAGCACCCCGCCTGCGACTCCGGCGAAGGGTTGAACATCAAACGAATGGGCACGCAGGATCTCCAGCGTCTGATCAAAGTTCGGATTGCGGGATTTTCGGACCATGTTCGCTTTCCAGTCTGCGAGGATGTTGACAGAGGATTCGGCTGCGTCTTCTTGCAACTTCAATCTCGCATACCCAATCTCGCATATCCGGAACACAGGCTGCAATTTCGAATGGAAATGAATAAAGCACTCGCGATACCCGGCTCCTCGCTCCCCGAGCGCATCGGCTCCACGCCGCTCATACGGCTAGACGGACCGGTCCGCGGCCTCGACGGCGTCACGTTGCTGGGCAAAGCGGAGTGGGCCAATCCCGGAGGCAGCGTCAAGGACCGTGCCGCCGCTTCCATCATTCAGGATGCCCGTGCTCGCGGCCTGCTCACGCCCGGCAAAATCCTGCTCGACGCCTCCAGCGGCAACACCGGCATCGCCTTCGCCATGCTGGGCGCGGCGCTCGGCTTTCCCGTCCTGCTGGCCATGCCCGCCAATGTCTCGCCGGAACGGAAGCGGATTCTCCGCGCCTACGGCGCCCAGGCGGACTGGACCGACCCGGACCAGGGTTCGGATGGAGCCATTCGCCGCGCCCGCGAACTGGCGGGCAACGATCCGGATCGCTTCTGCTACGTGGACCAGTACTCGAACGATGCCAACTGGCTGGCTCATTACCGTACAACCGGGCCGGAAATCTGGCAGCAGACTTGCGGCCGGGTCACCCACTTTGTGGCCGGCGTGGGAACCAGCGGCACCTTCATGGGCACAACCCGCCGCCTCAAGGAGTTCAACCCCGCCATTCAGGCCATCAGCTTTCAGCCGGACTCGCCCTTCCACGGCCTTGAGGGTCTGAAGCACATGGGCACCACCATGGTCCCGGCCATCTACAACCCTCATCTGGCCGACCGCGCGGTGGAAGTGGAGACGGAAGCGGCCTACGCCATGGCCAAACAGTTGGCGCGCCAGGAAGGTCTGCTGGTGGGCATCTCGGCGGCCGCGGCCGTCGTAGCCTGCGTGGAGATCGCGCGGGAAGAGGCAGCCGCCGGCCGGCCGGCGGTTATCGTCACCGTGCTGCCGGACGGGGCGGACAGGTACCTGAGCGAACGATTCTGGGAGGAAGCATGAGCGTCCTTCGCCTCACCCGCGCGGTTTACAACGCAATCCGCGCCCACGGCGAGCAGACTTATCCTCACGAGTGCTGTGGCGCCCTGCTGGGCCGCTCCACCGCAGGGAGCGGAAAGAAGTCGGACGGCTGGCTGATTGAAGCCGCTGTACCCGCCGGGAACACGCGCGCCGACTCTGCCCATAACCGCTACCAAATCGCCCCGGCCGAGTTGGTAAAGATTGAGCGCGAGGCGCGCCGTCAGGGCTTGGGCATCGCCGGCTTTTACCACTCCCACCCCGACCATCCCGCGCATTGGTCGCTGACTGACTTGTTGGAAGCCCACTGGCTGGGCTGTTCCTATGTCATCACCGCCGTCGCCAAAGGCAAGGCCAAGGTCACCAACTCTTTCCGCCTGGCCGGAGACAGCGAGGAAAACAAACGCTTCGAGCAGGATACGATTCTGGTCGACGATCCCACGCCGGACCGGAAGCCAATTGGCCTTAATCCTGTGTCACCCGCCACGCTCGGCTAAATGGGCAGGTGACCGGCAAAGCAGGATGCAAAGTCTGGGTTAATTTTGCAAATAACTTAAATTCTTCTTTACACATGCACTATTCCTGCCCGCATAATTGCTCTGACTTAGAGCGTCCGCCATTCCCCATTTTCCCCCTTCCCCAAGTGCGTGATCTCTGAGCAAATCAAGGAGGACGTGTCCATGAATAAGCTCAACCCCATTCTGTTGGGATTGTCTCTCGCGGTTGTTGGCAGTTCGCTGGCCGCAGCGCAGGAAATGGCATCGATGCCCAAGGTCCTGCAGATCACCCGTGAGTTCGTAAAGCCCTACAAGGGCGGCGCTGCGCATGACAAGACGGAGAGCGCCTTCGTCCAGGCGGCGGCACGCGCCAAATTCCCCGTGCACTACATCGCTTTGAATTCGCTCTCAGGCAAGGCGCGAGCCCTGTTCCTCACCCCGTATGACTCGTTTGATGCCTGGGGCAAGGCCAACGATTTGGTTGACAAGAACAAGGCTCTCTCGGCCGAGTTTGAGCGCGCAGGCATAGCCGATGGCGAACTGCTGGATTCCGTTGACTCCCTGGTCTACACCTACGACGAGGAGCTGAGCTACAAGCCGCATCCAGACCTGTCGCACGCGCGTTATATGGAGATCTCGGTCTTCCACGTCCGCCTCGGCCACCGGGACGATTGGCGCAAATTAGGCAAAATAGTCAGAGATGCGCACGACAAGGCTGGAACCAGCGCGCACTGGGCCATGTTCGAAGTGGCTTATGGAGCCGACGACGGCACCTACATCGCGCTCAGCGCTGACAAGTCCCTGGCCGATATCGATACCGGATACGATGAAGACAAGAAGTTCCGCGATGCGCTGGGCGAAGACGGCATGAAGAGCCTCTCTGAGCTCTACGGGGCGACGGTGGATTCCTCCCACTCAGAGCTGTTCTCCATCAATCCGCACCAGAGCTACGTGAGCGAGGAGTGGATCAAGGCCGACCCTGAGTTCTGGAAGCCCCGGTCCCCGGCGCCCGCCGCCAAGCCCGCAGCGGAAGAAAAGAAAACGCCGTAATTTACCTCTCCGCACTTCTGACTGCTCGACTCTGGGCATTTCAGCAACGGCTCCGGCATCTCCGGAGCCGTTGCTCTCTCCGGTCCTTGCCCGGAAGGATGCCGGATAGATTTCATCCAACCGGTGCCCACGATAATCTAAAGACTGTAGGCGAGGAACCAACCCACATGACCATTTTTGTCCCCACTCCGTTGCGCCCTTACGCGGGAGGCCAGGATGCCGTCGAAGTGGAAGCGGGCACCGTGGCCGCTGCCCTCGAATCGCTCACGCGGGCCCATCCCGATCTGCGCAAGCACCTGTTTACCGCCGAGGGCGGCCTGCGGGCATTTGTTAACCTGTACTTGAATGACGAGGATGTGCGCTACCTCCCCGCCAAAGAGGCCACGAAGGTTACGCCGTCGGACACGCTCTCGATTATTCCCTCCATCGCCGGTGGCTAGCCGCCCAGGTTCACTGCGACGAATGGCCCGGCGCAAGACCTACAGGCAACCGAACTGCATCTTCAACATGAGAATTGGAAACCATGGCGACCATCACTGAACCGCTCCCGCTGCCCGAACTCACTACCGACGACCTGAGCCGCTACTCGCGCCACCTGATCCTGCCCGAAGTGGGCATGGAGGGCCAGCAGAAACTGAAAGCCGCGCGCGTGCTCTGCGTGGGCACCGGCGGGCTCGGTTCGCCTCTCGCTTTGTACCTGACCGCAGCGGGCATCGGCACTCTCGGGCTTGTGGATTTCGACGTCGTTGACGCCAGCAATCTGCAGCGCCAGATCATTCACTCGACCAAGGACATCGGGCGCAAGAAACTCGATTCGGCCGAGGAGAAGCTCAAGGCCCTCAATCCCTCGATCAACATCGTCAAGCATGACACCATGCTTTCCAGCGCCAATGCCCTTGAGATCATCAAGGATTACGACATCGTGGCCGACGGCACTGATAACTTCCCCACGCGCTACCTGGTTAACGACGCCTGCGTTCTGCTGGGCAAGCCCAACGCCTACGGCTCCATCTTCCGATTTGAAGGCCAGGCCAGCGTCTTTGCCACCGAGCAGGGGCCGTGCTACCGCTGCCTCTATCCGGAGCCGCCGCCGCCGGGCCTGGTGCCCAGTTGCGCCGAGGGCGGAGTGCTGGGCATTCTTCCCGGCCTGGTCGGCGTCATTCAGGCCACTGAGGTCATCAAGCTCATCCTCGGCAAGGGCCAACCGCTCATCGGCCGCCTGCTGCTGGTGGACGCACTCAACATGCGTTTCCGCGAGCTCAGGCTGCGCAAGAATCCCGAATGTCCGGTCTGCGGTCAGAACCCCACCGTAACCGAACTGATCGACTACCAGCATTTCTGCGGCATCGTGCCCGAAACCCCGGAGGACAAGACAATGAAGAACGGAATCCCGCAGATCACGGTGAAGGAGCTGAAGCGGCGGATGGATGCCGGCGAGGATCCATACCTCATTGATGTCCGCGAGCCCTACGAGTACCAGATCGCCCAGATCGGCGGAAAGCTGATTCCGCAAAACGACGTGCCGAACCGCCTGGCCGAGATCGACCGCGACCGCGAGGTCATCGTGCACTGCCGCTCCGGCGTCCGCAGCCAGCGCATCGCGGAGTTTCTGAAGCAGGCCGGCTACCCCAGGGTTGTCAACCTCGCAGGCGGCATTTTAGCCTGGAGCGACGAAATCGACCCCAAGGTGCAGAAGTACTGAGGGTCCGCTGGAAGCGGCCAAGGAGGAACCATGATCAGGGTCACCTTTCTTTATCCGAACAAGCCCGGCAGCCGCTTTAACGCCGATTACTACATCAACGAACACATGCCGCTCGCGATCCGCCTGCTGGGATCGGCCCTGAAGGGCGTGTCGGCAGAAATCGGAGTCAGCGCCGCAATGCCGGGTTCGGCGCCGCCCTACGCAGCCATTGCCACATTCACCTTCGAGTCCGTGCAGGCCTTTACGCAAGCGGTTATGCCCCACTACGTTCAGTTGCAGGGGGATATCCCCAACTACACCGATATCGAACCGGTCGTCCAGATCGGCGAAATCAGGATTTCTCAGTAGCAGCCCCGAGGGTGCCATTCGGCCAGGCATGGAAACCCACCGGCGGCCACGGCAAGCGACCGTCCTGCGGTCAACGGCTTAATGGGCCAGTTCCACCGGGCCCGGCCGCGGAGCATCGCCGCTCTTGGGGCTCTCTTCCATCTTGCCGAAGATCATTTTGCCGCTGGCGGTTTGCAGCACGCTGGTCACGGAAATCTCCACCGCCTTGCCAATCAGCTTGCGCGCATGATCCACCACCACCATGGTGCCGTCGTCCAGGTAGCCCACCCCCTGGTTGTACTCCTTGC